>CAYPSB010000108.1:0-2504 GCA_964413435.1 uncultured Flavobacterium sp. | reverse complement strand
TGCCGTATCCATTGAAAAGATAAGGAATACCAGCCGCATCAAATTTATCACGAGCCCATTCGCACTGGAAATATTCTGACCACGCCCATTGAAACACTTCAGTCCCTTCTTCTAAGTTAAATATATCGTCATATTGAAACATTTCATTCTTGAGGCAGTCTTCAACAAGACTAGTCTGACGAGTCATACTCGTATAAAGCCTATTCGCCATAAACGCCTCCTGAGATCCAGGATTCTTTTGGCGATACTCGTAGGAGAAATCTTTTGTCGTTGTTTGCATGGTGAATGTGGTTACTTGCTAAATTGATCTTACGTTTGTATTATAATTAACGGCACACGAAATGGCAAGGGTATTTTATGACTTTTTTTGAAAATCTTTCTTTTGTTCTTTCTTAGAACTGCTTTTATACATTTGTAATTCAAAAAGAGTTATCTTATCTTCCACTTCTTCTTCTTCCATAAATTTCTTGAAATCTTGCATGATCTCAAAAGTTATATGGGTTTTTACAAGGTGTTCTATGAACTGGCCCTGTCTTTTAATCTTGTTGAACAGTAAATCTCTGAGCGCTTTATTTATCCTTTGTTCTTTCTTTAAGATCAGTCCGAACACAAAGCCATAGGCAATATTCAATATTGGAATAAGCGCTAGCAGAATTATTGAAAGATCGATTTTCATTCTTTTGGTTCGTAAGTGATTAAAAGATCTGGCCTTTCTTCTCGGAGTTTTTCTAGTTCTATTTTCGTCACTCCAGCATTTTCGAGAAGAGAATTAAGATCGTACCCTTGCTGGGAATGTTCCCATCCGATTATTTGCTGAAGGATGCAGGCAAACATGTGAGTTTGGTACGCTTCGGCTGGCATTCCTTGCTGTATTTGCTGCACAAAATCAAGTAATTGTTCTTGAGCAGCTTTATTATCTTTAAGCGCTAAAGCAAGAGGCGTTTCCGCATGAATAATATATTTTTGCATTGTTATTGAGTTATGTTAAAATCTAAATTCTATGTATTCGTACCTGTCTTTGTTGTAGTTATATTTCGCTTTTAGCAATAATAAACAAGTCCCCCTTAGAATTAAATAAATGGTTATTCTAGTTTTGAGGTGTTTTCTGGAATAAGATCAGTTGCAGGGTCACACGCCTTCTTACAACTTTCACACACCCAAAAGCGCGTAGCTCCTTCTCCTCCCACAGTCATCTCAGCATTACAGCAGTTTGATTTCATAGGTGTTATTGTAATAAATAAATAGAGGTCATATAAGTGGGTCAATATCTAGCTGGTTTAGTATATGGGTTATTACATCTACATTAAAAGCATTCCCTAGGCATTTATATCGTTGAGTATTACTAATCCCCTCAGTATATCCATCTGGAAGACCCTGTAACCGTTCACACTCTATTGGATGTAGTTTTCTATATATCCCTTGAGTGGTCTCGTACAATCCAGTCTTTGCCCCACAAGCAGATAATGTACAAGATTTACCATCGATACTATACACACGGTCTCCTTGCCCTCCTTTGTTGAAGTGCCCAACTTTGATAAGTTGCCTACTGCTTCTTGTAAAGTAGTCTCTTGGACAAGCACTAGAATAGGTAGCGGTAATAACAAGACTCTTTTCTCTCTCTGCCATACCACCTACAAGTATATCTTTGAGCAAAATTCCTCTATCTTTGGGTTGTTCTATATGTACTTGTGAATATGTACCATCGCTCTTTCGTTCTCCTACCCAAAACAGCCTTTTCCTTTGTTGTGCAGAAACAAGAGCTGCATCTATCATAACTGGCTGTATCCCTAATTCATTTGAAATTTGATCTTTTGCTTCTTGAGACATACTAGCCACATTCTCAAGAATAAAAAACTTTGGCTTTGTTATTCTAAGTATGCGCACATATTCCCAAAACAAGCCACTTTTATCTCCTGCAAGTCCCTTTCTGTTCTTCTTCGCTATGCTTAAATCTTGGCAAGGTGATCCTCCTATAAGTAAATCATATTGTGGCAGTGGATTTATATCCATCACTGATCCTAGGTGTAGAATATCTGGATAGTTCTTGTTACTTATTTGTATGGCATACTTGTCAACTTCACTTGCATGATATGATTCCACGATCCATGCTGATCTTTCTAGGGCAACTCTTGCACATGAGATTCCATCAAATAATGAAAGTACTTTCATAGCAATACTAGTTAGTAGGTAAATCTAGGGAGTCTTGTTGGATTCTATCAACAATACATTGTCTACAAATTTCATATCCATTTCTAGTTCTTGTGCTACATGCTTCTTCGCATAAACCTTCATATAATTCAGGAATGATAGATTTCGCATATTCAACAGCATATTCCTTTATAAGTTTTCTTGTTTCGGTATCTCTAACCTCTTCCCAAACACCCTCAGGTGAATATTCCCAATCCAGTTGCGCTTCTATTTTTCCCCATAGTTCTTTCATTTGTGGTGTCATCCCACCATTCACCTTTCTCTTCTCCGCTGCAATCAACTCCGCTTGCTTACGT
>CAYPSB010000107.1:0-2513 GCA_964413435.1 uncultured Flavobacterium sp. | reverse complement strand
GCTATTTATCCCAAATAGGAAAATATTTCTTGATGCTGAAAGAAGTCTTTAACAAGCCCACCAAATGGTCGGCGATGCGACAACTCATCCTCAAAGAAATTGACGATTTGATTATAGATTCCCTCGGAATTGTTTGTTTCATTTCCTTCTTCGTAGGAGGCGTTGTTTCGATTCAAACCGCTTTGAACCTTACCAATCCTTTGATTCCGAAATACCTCATCGGGTTTGCCACCAGACAATCGGTGATACTCGAATTTGCACCTACTTTCATATCCATCATCATGGCCGGAAAAATGGGTTCATTCATTACTTCGAGTATAGGAACCATGAGGGTTACCGAACAAATTGACGCCCTTGAAGTAATGGGAGTGAACTCGTTAAACTATTTGGTATTCCCCAAATTATTTGCCTTGTTGCTGTATCCGTTTGTTATCGGCATCAGTATGTTCTTAGGAATCCTCGGCGGATGGATGGCAGCCGTATACGGTGGTTTTGCCTCGAGCAGTGATTTTATCACCGGTATCCAGCAGGAATTCATTCCTTTTCACATTACCTACGCCTTTATCAAAACTTTTGTTTTTGCCTTTTTATTGGCTACCATTCCTTCTTTTCACGGCTATTACATGAAGGGAGGAGCACTTGAAGTAGGGAAAGCCAGTACGGTTTCGTTTGTATGGACGGCCGTTACTATTATTTTGAGTAATTATATACTAACCCAATTACTATTAACCTAATGATAGAAGTTAAGAACATAGAAAAGTCATTTGGCGACAGCAAAGTCTTAAAAGGAATTTCTACCGTATTTGAAACCGGTAAAACCAACTTAATCATAGGACAAAGTGGTTCGGGGAAAACAGTATTGCTCAAAAGCTTATTGGGGATTCACACACCGGACAAAGGAACCATTTCCTTTGACGGCAGGATTTATTCTAACCTGAGCGATGACGAAAAAAGAGCTTTGCGCACCGAAATTGGTATGGTATTTCAAGGCAGTGCTTTGTTTGACAGTATGACGGTGGAGGAAAACGTAGGTTTCCCGCTTAAGATGTTTACCCATAAAACCGCTGCCGAAATTAAAGAACGCGTTGACTTTGTTATTCACAGGGTAAATCTGGAAGATGCCCATCATAAAAAACCTTCGGAACTTTCGGGAGGGATGCAGAAACGGGTGGCTATTGCACGTGCTATTGTAAACAATCCGAAATATCTTTTTTGCGACGAACCCAATTCAGGGCTCGACCCGAAAACCTCTATCATCATCGACAACCTGATTCACGAGATTACTGTAGAATACAACATTACTACTGTAATCAATACCCACGACATGAACTCGGTTATGGAGATTGGCGATAAGATTGTCTTTCTGAAAAAAGGAATACTGGCGTGGGAAGGCACCAAAAAAGACATATTCAAAACGGATAACGAAGCCATCACCGACTTTGTCTATTCCTCCAACCTTTTCAAAAAAATCAGGAAAGCACAAAACAGAGAAGAATAAAAAAAGGAGCCCGTTGAGCTCCTTTTCTGTTATAAATCATTTGCCTTGGCCGTAATTCGCTTAATGTCCTGTTCCTTGCTTTTCGGATAAATCATCAGTACATTTTCATTATCTACTATGATATAATCGTCCAAACCATCAATCACCACGAGCTTTTTGGCATCCGAACGGATGATGTTGTTGGAGGCATTTTCTAGAATAACCGTAGCATTCACCACAGCGTTGTTTTGTTCGTCTTTATCTAATTTTTCGTGTAACGAACCCCAAGTTCCCAAATCATTCCAATCGAATGTAGCCGGCAATACGTATACATTCTGTGCTTTTTCCATCACTGCATAATCAATGGAAATATTCTCCGCTTTGGCATAATTAGCATCTATGAATTCCTTTTCAGAAGACGTATTGTAGCTTTCCAATCCTTGACGAAACAGTGCTTCCATTTGGGGTTGGAATTTAGCAAAAGCCTCGGTAATGGCTTGAACGCTCCAAATGAAAATACCACCATTCCAAAGAAAATTACCGGCTTCTAAAAACGCTTTAGCCGTTTCATAATTGGGCTTCTCCCGAAACTGGTTGACTTTCTTTATGGGGTTGGTATCTTTTTCATCAAATTCAATGTAACCAAAACCGGTGTTGGGGAACGTAGGTTGGATACCCAGAGTCATCAACGCATTTTCTTTTTGGCAAAAATCAAAACACTGCTGCAGATCTTTGGTAAACTCGGCTTCATCTTCAATCCAGTGATCGCTGGGAGCTACCACCATGACCGCATTGGGATTCATCTTCTGAATTTTCAATGAAGCATATAAAATACAAGGCGCCGTATTTCTCATGGCGGGTTCTAACAAAACCTGCTCTTTTTTGACCATAGGCAATTGCTCTAGCACTAATCCGTTGTAGCGCTCATTGGTGAGTATAAAAATATTCTCTGCCGGAATTAACTGCGACAGGCGTTTGAATGTTTTTTGAATCAACGTACTTCCCGAACCCAGCATGTCGTGAAACTGTTTGGGGA
>CAYPSB010000106.1:0-2550 GCA_964413435.1 uncultured Flavobacterium sp. | reverse complement strand
CAGGATTCATAACCCTGAGGTCGGGAGTTCAAATCTCCCTCTCGCTACAAAATTGAAAGGTTTGGAAATTTCCAAACCTTTTTCTTTTTTCTGCAAATACCTCGCTGTTTTTCCTTCACATAAATTACTGATATTCAACCTCCGAAAAAATTTATTCACCGAAACAAAATTAATTTTTTTGTAAGTTTTTTATATAATTATTGATTCATATTGCGCATTTTGTCGATTATTTTATGCTTTTTATCGATTATTTGAAATGACTTTCTACTTTTGAAATGTCAAATAATCAAATGAAGCATTACTTCTTCATTTAAATAATAAATCATAAACCCCCCGAGTTATGAAAAATTTATTACTTAAATTAAAGAAAAACTATTGGCTGGCTATTATACCCCTACTTAGTATAATAGCAAATGGTCAAATCAGTTCACAAACCTACACAGCTACAAGAATTTTAACGGCGACTTCATGGCACACCCAAGCAAGAAGTGAAGGTAATGATAGTAGTTTGAACGGCATCGTTCTAAATTATGTCGATTCAAACGGCACTACCGTATGGAATGCAACTGCCAACTCAGGTTTCAACTATAACATTGCGGGAATCGGAAGAGATGATTCGTTCAATTTAAATCAGAAACAATCAACCAATATCAATTCAAATCCGGTAGTAACTATAGGATTGGAAAGCATTGACTCATCAAACAGCACCAACGCAAACACTTTTCGCAGTGACCGAGAATACCTTGTTTGGGGAGATAACAATGGCACCATGAATGACTCTGGTACAGACTTAACCATTACTTTTGGCGGTACTTCAAATGTTACGACCACGACCGATTTGCCTAACAAAAAGTGGAAAATTGTTGAAACCGGCGGTGATGTCGGAACCGTTAAAATTGATTTAGCCACTTCAGATTTAGCCCAACTTCCGGCTTTAACAGGTCATGATGCTTATGTAATGATTATTGCCGACGATGAGGCCTTCACTACCAACGTGGAAACCGTTTTTTTAACCGCAAACGGGACCAAACAAGAAGCAACTTATGACTTTGATGGGGTTCAATATTTCACTTTTGGTGTGGCGCACGAAACAGTACTTTCCAGAAGTCTGACTTTTGACGGCACTGATGATGTGGTTAAAATAGGCAACAGCAACAATTTGCCCGCTTCATTTTCAATCATGACCTGGATTAAACCGGAAGGGCCAAACGGTTTGTCAAACGACAGAACCATTGTGGCAAAATACGACGGCGCTACAGGCTACAGAATCTATTTATCTCCTGACAACAAAATTAATGCATCCTGGTCGGGAGGTACAAAAATCACCTCAAGTGTTGCCTTGCCAAATTCAGAATGGCACAACATTGCCATAACGTACAACGCTTCAAGCATCAAACTGTATATCGACGGTGTTTTAGACACTACCGTAACATCAGCAGTACCAACAACCAATTCCGCGAGTTTTTCTTTAGGTGCTGAATACCGAAGTAAATCTGTTAGCCTGAACCATTTTAAAGGTGGCATAGATGAATTCAGACTTTGGAACAAAGCCTTATCACAAACGCAAATCAGATTCATCATGAATCAGGAAATCCAACAAAATGGCACCAAAACAATCGGAAAAATTCTACCCAACAGTATCACCAAAAATGACATCAATACTCTAAATTGGACTTCTTTAGGCGCTTACTATTCGATGAACTCCTTTATCGGCACCCATATAAATGATGATTCAAATAACAGCCAAAGAGGTAATTTGTTCACTTCAGGAAAAATAACCGTAGACGTTCAAACCGCTCCTATGCCTTATCAAACGGCAGCAGACGGATTATGGTCTGACAGTTCTACATGGGTAAATGGTAGCTCTCAAGCTCTGCCTTACAGTGTTTCCATTGTTGACGGATCCACTCCTATTGATTGGAATATTGTCCGAACATCGCATAACATTACCACAACAGGAAATAAAGTGGTCATGGCATTGGAAGTAAGCAGCAATACCCTATCGGTAAAAAATGACTCTAAAATGCAAGTGTCTCATTACTTGAAATTAGACGGAAAAATTGACTTGACAGGCAAATCACAATTGATTCAAACCATTAACAGTGATTTAGACCCTACAAGTTCCGGTTCATTAGAACGCGATCAGGAAGGACAATCTAACAAATTCAATTACAATTATTGGTCTGCTCCTGTAAGTTCTGTCAATGCTACCACAATCAATCACGGATTTACCATAGCGGGAGTTATGAAAGATGGTACTGACCCTGACAACATTCAAAACATCAATTGGACCAGCGGAATCGATGGTACTCCTACCAGCCCTATTACGTTGAGTAGTTATTGGATATTTAAATTTCAAAACCAAAGCAACAGTGCCGCCAACTGGTCTCAGGTGGGACAAAACGGAACCTTGCTACCGGGACAAGGATTTACGTTGAAAGGAAGCGATACCAACGCAACGCACCAAAACTACACCTTCATCGGAAAACCCAACAACGGAACCATTACCTCTTACGTTGGGCCAAACAATTTGAATCTTTGCGGAAACCC
>CAYPSB010000105.1:0-2583 GCA_964413435.1 uncultured Flavobacterium sp. | reverse complement strand
TATTTTTTCTGTTCCAAATAAACACGGGCTAAAGTTTCGGTCATCAGATGGCTGGTGTCTTCGGCAATCGGTTCAATGGCGGGCAAAACAGCATCTTTGGCAATAGGCGAAATCTTCGGATTGTTTTCGATGAATTTGTCAATCAGTTCCAGTTTTTTCTTTTTATTTTCATCGATGGCGGCAATTGGTTGTGTGGTTTCTTCTCTTACAATTGGTTTTAATCGTGACAATTGCAGCCACTCCTGAAATGAATGTTTTTCATTTCTGGAAAACTCGAGTGGTTTGCCTATGGCGAGTTTTTCTTCTGCTTTTCGCTCTTCGGTGGGCGTTGCTTCTTTTATAGAAGTCAATATAGATTGTTCTAAAGGATCAATTTCAGATTGTTTGCCTTCTACTACGATGATTTCACTGCCAACAACGTTCATGTTCATCAATTCTTCCAGTTTCTTTTCATACAATCCTTTTTGAACGGCAACAAAAGAGTCGGAAGTAATAAAGTCAAATAGGACGCTTCGGTCAGTAGTATAAGCGGCGCAAACTTTTAAGGCATAGTTATAATTGAAACTATCCTGATTGTACAAATGCTTCAGTTTCAAAACACGGGCACTTTGAAAATACGGAAACGCCGAAAGTACATTGTCCAACGTGTCAGCATACCGGTCGTTAATGGCTTCGGGTTTGTTGAGTAAATATGTAAAATCAGTTAAATTCAATTGTTTCAGGATTTAGGATTTACCATTTGGCTAAGGAAGCATTGAAAACATCTTGTGTGATTCGTTCAAAAATTTCATCTATGTATCCATTGAGTTTTGAACCCGTGGGCAATTCAGTGCCGTCATAATCACGGTAAAATGAAAAGCGTTTTTCAAAGTTGTCACTTTCCTTGTTTTTATTGATGAAGCGAACATTTACTGTGATGGTCAATCGGGTTTGCGCTGCTTTTTGATCGGCAGTAGCGGTCATTGGCGTGGCGTTGTAGCTTACAATTTCACCTTCGTAAACCAAGTCGCCGTTGGTATTGGTCAGATTCAAATTGGTTTGATTCTGAATAATTTCTTGCAGTTTGATGGTAAAAGTACGCTCAATGCCGGGTTCTACTATGTCGGCATTGTTTTGAAAATAATTTACCTGAAAGGTCTTGGCGTCAATTTTTCCTGTTCCGGTAAAATTATATACCGAGCAACTGCTCAGACTAAAAAAAACGAAAGCACAGAGTATGTATTTAAAAATCTTCATAGCTCAAATATAACCATTATTGGGTTTAGGGATTTCTTTTTTTGAAATTTTGCGATTACAAGTCGAACTGCTTTATTTTTCGGTAAAGTGTTCGCTCAGAAATGCCCAATTCATCAGCCGCGGCTTTTCGTTTTCCTTTGTTCCGTTCCAATGCTTTTTTGATCAGTTCCAGTTCTTTGGCTTCTAGACTCAGCGTTTCTTCTTCCTCCACAGTTTCGGCCATTAAATAATTGGTGTCGTCTTCATCATCAAATTCCTCTTGTTGCGATTGGGTTGGAGTAGGAATGATATTCATCCTCGGCTCGTCTTCAAATGCAATCTCTTTTTCGTTAACTGTTGATCCATATACTTTTTGAATCAAACTAGGGTTGATGTCCTGCACTTTACTGCCGTTTTTCATCAATTCCAGTGTTAGTTTCTTCAAGTCGTTCAAATCGCTTTTCATGTCAAAAAGCACTTTGTATAAAATATCCCTTTCCGTAGCAAAATCGCCTTCCGCTTTTTTCCCGCCTATAACCGATGGTAAAGCGGTGCCTTCTACCGGTAAGTACGATTGCAGGGTTTGTAGTGAGATATCGCGATTTGTCTCTAAAACGGAAAGTTGTTCGGCCACATTGCGCAACTGGCGTATGTTTCCGCTCCAACGGTATTTTTGTAAAAACTGAACAGCATCTTCGCTTAGCTTGATTGGAGGCATCTTGTATTTATGCGCAAAATCAGAAGCGAATTTTCGAAACAACAAATGGATGTCGTCTTTTCGATCTCTAAGGGGGGGTAACGGAATGTCGACAGTGCTCAAACGATAATACAAATCCTCACGGAATTTGCCTTTTTGGATGGCCTCAAACATGTTTACATTGGTAGCTGCAACGATGCGCACGTTGGTTTTTTGTACTTGTGACGAACCTACTTTAATAAATTCACCATTTTCCAATACACGCAACAAGCGTACTTGAGTGGTAAGGGGCAGTTCTCCTACTTCATCTAAAAAAATAGTACCGCCGTCAGCCACTTCAAAATAGCCTTCGCGGGTATTCGTTGCACCGGTAAAAGCTCCTTTTTCGTGCCCGAACAATTCACTGTCAATCGTTCCTTCGGGAATCGCGCCACAGTTAACGGCTATGTATTTGCCGTGTTTTCGGTGTGAAAGCGAATGGATAATTCTCGGAATACTCTCTTTACCCACGCCACTTTCCCCTACTACCAATACGGAAATATCAGTTGGGGCAACCTGTATGGCTTTCTCGATGGCGCGGTTCAGTTTCGGGTCATTCCCGATAATCTCAAATCGTTGTTTGATGCTTTGAACGGATTCCATGTTTTTAATCGATTAATTGATTAATTAAC
>CAYPSB010000104.1:0-2600 GCA_964413435.1 uncultured Flavobacterium sp. | reverse complement strand
CATAAAAAAAGCCTCTCCTTTTCGGGAGAGGCTTTCTGCTTATTTAGGTTGTACAATTATCGTTTTACCACACGAAGTGTTTTAACTTCACTTCCTTGGGTTACCACTACATTGTATACGCCTGACGCGTAACGATCACCGATAGAAAGTTCAGAAGCTTCTGTAGCTCCTACTTCCAATTTATCCAGTAATTTTCCGGTCATGTCATAAATAGATACTCCTACTCGCTCCTCGCTTGATGTTGTCAAGTTCAAGTGGAAGTTATCACTGTATGGGTTCGGATAAGCTACAACAGCAAATGGTAATGCAGTTGAAGCTTTAGCCGGTGGTGCACAATCTTTGTAGTACACTTTAAAGGCTGTACTGTAAACATCCGCACAAACTCCATTGCTGAATTTAGCTCTGAAGTAGTTCACTCCCGCTGATGGATTAGTGATAGTATAACTAGTTCCTGTAGCGCCTTCAATGGTAGTCCAAACTGTCGATGCTGTTGGTGTGGTAGCCGAAACTACGGTCTCCCATTGAATAGTTCCTACTGAACCTGCTCCGATAGTCAGAACTTTTTCAACACTGTTGTCTGTACATAAAGCGCTGGTAGTTGCAGTTCCTGCCGGTGTTGTGATATTTGCAGTAATTGACTTAGCCACTGGCTTAGCATTTACTGTAACCACATATACATTACTGTAATCCACACAAGCAACATTAGTCGCTACAACTCGATAAGCTGTTGAAACGGTAAGATTACCTGTTGAGAATTGGTTGTTGATAATCAACGTAGATGAAATAACGCTCCATGTTGGAGTAGCTGATGTCCAGTTTGTTGATTTTTGCCATACTAAAGTACCGTTAGTAGTACCACTTAAAGTAAGTGAAGTACCTGTTCCGGAACATATAGTTTGATCAGCTCCTGATAAGGTTCCTGCTGCTGCAGGTGCACTTAAGGTCAACTGAATAGCATTTGAATAAGCTGATGAACATACACCATTGCTGGCTTTTACTCTGAACCATGTCGGAGTAGTAATTACAGCATTATAGATAGCTGAAGTAGCTCCGTCAATATCAGTATAAACATCATTATCTAATGATGACTGCCATTGAATGTTACCTAAGTTAGAAGCCACTTTCAATTGTTTAACAACTCCTGAACATGCCTGAGTTCCTGCAACAACCGGTGATACTGTTCCTCCTTTTGAAGCCTTATCAACATTCACTACAACTAAGTTAGACTCTACTTCTCCACAAGTGCCTCCGATAGAAACAACAGCTTTAAATGTAGTAGTAGATGTTAAGTTACCTGTTGAAATACTTAGAGCATTTGAATTAGAAATACTACTCCAAGAAACTCCTCCGTTGGTTGATTTCTTCCAACTGATCACTCCGGTAGCACTGCTAAGACTCAAAGTAGTTCCTGTACCGGTACATAATTGTGAGCTGGCAGATGATGCAGTACCTACTAAAGGTGCAGCTCCTATAACATAATGAATCGGATCAGTGTAAACTGACGAACAAACTCCGCTGGTTACTTTTACTCTGAAGTACAATTCTGCGGTAATGTTGGTTACTGCATAACTAGATCCGGTACTTGAAGTAGAAGTAGTCCCGAAAGCTAATCCAACCGGAACGGCTGAAGCTTTTGGCGCATCATAATAAGTAAATCCGTCTTCTGAATATTGCCATTGTGTTTTTCCAACATAACCCGCAACTTTCAAACTTCCTGAAGATCCTTCACAAACAGTTCCTCCTCCTGTAATAATAGCACCTGCAACAGATGGCGGATTAACCGTGATACTCTTAGTAGCCGAAGTAGCTGTTGTATTATCACATGAGTTAGTTACTATTACACGGTATGATCTGTCTGAATTCAACTGTGCATTAGTAAGGGTATACGTTGTACCTGTAGCACCGTTAATGTCAGAGAATGTTCCAGGGGCCGTAGCACTTGAATACGATGCAGACTGCCATTGGAATGAAGTACCTACATAACCGGTCAAGGTCAGTGTAAGATCTCCTCCTAAACATACTGATGTAGAAGGAACAGTGATAGATCCGGCTTTAACAGTAGTAATGATGCTAATTGAAGCCAAATCAGACTCTAAACTACCACAATCACCACTTACCAAAACTCGGTATTGAGTACCTTTAGCAGGCAACGTAGAGGTTTTAGTAATTCCTAATGTAGCCGTGTCATAGTTTGAATATACAGCAGCATTAGCAGCAGTGATAGTAATCCAAGCCGGATTAGGGTTAGTTGTAGTTGGTACTCTGTACTGCCAAACATAACTTGAAGCCGGTGCATTTGTTGCAACTGACATACTAGCCGTTGAACCTACAGTACCACAGATATTGGTAGAAGCAGGTTGTGTTGTAATAGCGTAAGAGTTAATAGTCAAGCTCAACAACTCTGTATGACAACCACTCACTGATGAATAGTTACCTGAAACCGTATAGGTTTGACCATTTTGTGGCCAAGTGTAGCTTCCACATGCAGTAACAGATGTGGTGTTAGAAGTACTTTGTCCAATAGTCAATACCAAAATTTCAGTATGACAATCACGAACACTGGTATAAGTTCCTGAGGCAGTATAATCTACGTCATTAAC
>CAYPSB010000103.1:0-2619 GCA_964413435.1 uncultured Flavobacterium sp. | reverse complement strand
TTGTTCTTATGCCTCGAATGGAAGGATAGACACAAATGATTTGTTGTCTCCTTTTTTCTGGAATTTTACAATCCCGTCAACTTTTGCATGTAAAGTGTGATCTTTACCCATGTAAACGTTTTCTCCCGGGTTGTGTTTAGAACCTCTTTGTCTAACGATGATATTACCAGCAATTGCAGCTTGACCACCATAAATCTTAACGCCTAAACGTTTCGATTCTGATTCTCTACCATTCTTAGAACTACCGACACCTTTCTTGTGAGCCATGACGTTTTAGTTTTTAAATGTTAATTATTCTTCTGTAGCTTCAGCTTTTTTTGCTGCTTTCTTTTTTGGAGCACTTCCGTTGATTCCCTCAATTACGATTTGAGTTAATGATTGTCTGTGTCCGTTTCTTTTTTTGTAACCTTTTCTTCTTTTCTTTTTGAAAACGATTACTTTGTCTCCTTTTAAGTGTTGTAACACTTTGGCTTCAACTGAAGCACCTTCTATAGCTGGGGCGCCTAAAGTGATGTTACCATTGTCGTCTAACAAAAGAACTTTGTCAAAAGAAACTTTTGACCCTTCTTCGGTAGCCAAACGGTGAACAAAAACTTTTTGGTCTTTGCTTACTTTAAATTGTTGCCCTGCTATCTCTACGATTGCGTACATAACAATAATGTTTAATTAATTTTTTAAGTGCGCAAATATACGACTATTTATCATACCCACAAGTCTTGAACAAAAAAAGTTTTATCTTTAAAATCAAGCCTTTAGACAAGCCAAATAATTTTCATGTAAATAAATAAAAAAAGATACCTTTGGTGTAACAAAAGTAAAGGTTAGTTAACTAACTGAACAATCAACGAAAAAATTTCAATTTTTTATGAAAAAATCTTTAATTGCTTTAAGTTCAATGCTTATGCTTGGAGGAATAGCTCACGCCCAAAAGGTAGCTTTTGAGGAGTACGATTTGCCTAACGGTCTGCATGTTATTTTACACAATGACCCATCGGCCCCGGTGGTAATTACCTCAGTTATGTATCACGTAGGTTCTAAAGACGAAAATCCGGAAAGAACCGGTTTTGCTCACTTTTTTGAACACTTGTTGTTTGAAGGAACCGAAAACATCAAAAGAGGCGAATGGATGAAAACCGTAACTTCTAACGGAGGAACCAACAACGCCAACACTTCGGAAGACCGTACGTATTATTTTGAAGTATTCCCTTCCAACAACACCGAATTAGGATTGTGGATGGAATCAGAACGTTTAATGCACCCGGTAATCAACCAAATTGGGGTGGACACACAAAATGAAGTAGTAAAAGAAGAAAAAAGACTACGTGTAGACAATCAACCTTATGGTCAATTGATTGCCGAAGTAAAGAAAAACATGTTTAAAGTACACCCGTACCGTTGGGCCACCATCGGTTCTATGGCACACTTAGATGCTGCAACTTTAAAAGAATTCCAGGATTTCAACAAGAAATTCTATTCTCCAAACAATGCGGTTTTGGTAGTAGCAGGTCAAATCGACATTCCGCAAACCAAAGCTTGGATTGAGAAATATTTCGGTCCTATCCCAAGAGGAGTGGAATTGAAAAAACAAACGTTTGTAGAAGCGCCTATCACCGAAACGATTCATGCTACTTATGAGGATCCGAACATCCAAAAACCAATGGTAGTAGCCGCTTACAGAACTCCATCGATGAAAACTCGCGATGCCCGTGTCTTAGATATGATTTCTACTTATTTAAGCGACGGTAAAAGTTCTAAACTGTACAAAAAAATTGTTGACGACAAAAAAATGGCTTTACAAGTAGGAGCTTTCAACTACAGCCAGGAAGATTATGGTCAGTACATTCTTTACGGAATGCCGCAAGGAACCTTTACATCAACAGACCTAATCAAAGAAATCGATGAAGAAATCGTGAAATTACAAACCGATTTAATTTCTGAAAAAGATTTCCAAAAATTACAAAACATTAACGAGAACAACTACGTAGACAGCAATTCAAACATTGAAGGAGTTGCCGAAAACTTGGCCACTTACTATTTGTTGTATGGCGATGTACACCTAATCAATACCGAAATCGACATGTACCGTTCGATTACTCGTGAAGAAATCAGAGCCGTTGCCAAAAAATATTTGAATCCAAACCAACGTTTGATTTTGGATTACGTTCCTGCCAAAGACAAAGCTGAAAACAAATAAACTTACTCGACAATGAAAAAAATTATCATATTATCAAGCTTGTTTTTAACTTTTATCATGCAAGCACAAGACAGAACGCAGCCAAAACCAGGGCCATCGCCAAGCATCAACATCAAAAAACCGGAAACGTTTTCGTTACCTAACGGATTAAAAGTTTTGGTGGTTGAAAACCATAAATTACCCCGAGTATCTTTCAGCTTAACTATTGACAACGCTCCTTATGCCGAAGGCAACAAAAAAGGAGTTGACGATTTAACCAGCAGCTTGATAGGAAACGGCTCGCTTAAAACCCCTAAAGACGCTTTCAACGAAGAGATTGATTTTCTTGGAGCCAACATTAACTTTTATTCTTCGGGGGCTTCTGCCAGCGGATTGTCAAAATACTCAGGAAGAATCCTGGAGTTAATGGCAGAAGGTGCTTTAAC
>CAYPSB010000102.1:0-2645 GCA_964413435.1 uncultured Flavobacterium sp. | reverse complement strand
CTGAAGCTGAGTGGGAATATGCCGCTGCTGCAGATGTAGGACAAAGAGAATACAACGCTTACAAAGGACAAAAGAAATACCCTTGGTCAGGAAGCTACACTCGTTCAGGAAAAAGACAAGTTAGAGGAGATCAATTGGCTAACTTCAAACAAGGAAAAGGAGATTACGGTGGAATTGCTGGATGGTCTGACGATGGAGCCGATATCACTAACAAAGTTAAATCATATCCGCCAAACGATTTCGGTTTATACGATATGGCAGGTAACGTAGCTGAGTGGGTTGCGGATGTTTACAGACCAATTGTTGATGATGAAGCCAATGACTTCAACTACTACAGAGGTAACGTATACATGAAAAACAAAATCGGTGACGACGGAAAAGTAGAGTTGGTTACAGGCGAAACACAAAAATTCGACACCTTGCCAAACGGTAAAATTGTAGCCAGAAATTTACCTGGACAAATTGCTCAAGTACCGGTTGATGAAAAAGAAACTTATTTGAGACAAAATTTTGATAAGTCTGACAACAGAAACTACCGTGATGGAGACAGACAATCAACAAGATATTTCAAATTTGGTGGTTCAGAAGAAGGTGATGAAAAAGGTAAAATGACTGACAGCCAAAGAATGTATGACTCTCCAAAACACAATGTGTCTACAGACAGTTTAGGAAACATGATCAGAAAATATGATAAGTCAAACAAAAGAACGACTTTGATTAATGATGATGTAAGAGTATACAAAGGAGGTTCTTGGAGAGACAGAGCTTATTGGTTGGATCCTGCTCAAAGAAGATACTTCCCGCAGGATATCGCAACAGACTACATCGGATTCAGATGTGCTATGTCGAGAGTAGGTCCTAAAGCCGACAAAAAGAAAAGAGCAAGAAACTAATTTTAGTTTGAGAATAACAAAAAAAGCCCTTATTTTTAAGGGCTTTTTTATTTTAAAACCTTTTGATATATGACTATTCAGGAAATACACGAGTTGTTTTTAACGTGTACTAAAGTGTCGATAGATACTCGTAAGATTGAGCCGAATTCATTTTTTGTGGCTATCAAGGGCGATCGTTTCGATGCCAATACTTTTGCGGCTGAAGCCCTCGAGAAAGGAGCTGCTTATGTTATAATTGACAATTCAGACTTCTACATCGATCACAGAACTATTTTGGTTGAAAACAGTTTGGTGACCCTTCAGGAGTTGGCTAAATTCCACAGAAACTATTTGAAATTGCCTATCATTGCGTTGACCGGCAGTAATGGGAAAACCACCACTAAAGAATTAATCAATGTGGTCTTATCAAAAAAATACGCTACCGTTGCTACTGTCGGTAACCTGAACAATCATATTGGAGTGCCGTTGACACTGTTGTCGTTTACTTCAAAAACGGAGATTGGTATTGTGGAAATGGGTGCTAATCATCAAAAAGAAATTGAGTTTTTATGTGAAATTGCTCAACCGGATTATGGGTATATTACGAACTTTGGGAAAGCGCACTTAGAAGGTTTTGGAGGAGTTGAAGGTGTAATAAAAGGGAAAAGCGAAATGTACATTTACCTGAAGACAAATCAAAAAGCGGTCTTTGTAAATCTGGATGATGTAATCCAAAATGATAAAACAACAGATTTTAACCGTATTACATTCAGCCAAAAAGATGAAAAGGCTACAGTTTTTATTAAAAGTGTATCCGCTAATCCATTTGTCAAAATTGAAGCTTTAGGAGTTGTGATTAATTCTCATTTGATTGGTTTGTATAATGCCAACAATATTAATGCTGCCATCACCATAGGGGCTCATTTTGGGGTTCCGGTCAACGATATAAAAAAGGCGGTGGAAAGTTATGTGCCCGAGAATAACCGTTCGCAATTAATGACTAAAGGGTCTAATGAAATCATATTGGATGCCTACAACGCTAATCCGAGCAGTATGAAGGTAGCTTTGGAAAACTTCATACAGTTGGATAAAACGAATCAAATGGTTGTGATTGGTGATATGTATGAGTTGGGATCAGAAAGTCTGGCAGAGCACAAGGAAATTGTTCGCTATTTGAACGACCACAGTTCGTTTGAGTGTCATTTTGTGGGAAAAGATTTTTTTGCCAATGCCATTGCAAACGAGCGATTCCATTTTTACAATTCATTCGATGATTTTGCCCGGTGTTTAGCAGGTAACAAGATTGAAAATAAGATGCTGCTGATTAAAGGTTCCAGAGGGATGGCTTTAGAGCGCACGCTGGATTATTTATAAAAAAAAGAAAAACTCCTCAAAATCGAGGAGTTTTTTTATGGATGTAATTTGATTTAAAACAAAAAACCTCACCATTGCTGATGAGGTTTTGAAAGTGGTGGGCGATGAGGGGTTCGAACTTTCCTCATAATGCGCTCATATATAATAAATTATATAAGTCTAAAAATCAAAGGTCTCGATTTTGCTCCTTCATATAGAAACAAACATCACTAAATCTTAATACTGTAAATTTAATAATTTTTATAATCTTCTGCAAATTAATTCATTACTAAATGATACTAAAAAATGAACTGGTTATTTAAGTGTTTATAGGTGCTTTTCTTGATTAAAATTTGTTTTAGCATTTCTTCTATTTTAACCAAAAATCAAGTGAGTTACTTGTTCATATTTTATGCCACT
>CAYPSB010000101.1:0-2668 GCA_964413435.1 uncultured Flavobacterium sp. | reverse complement strand
TAGCGAAAATATCACGTAAAACAAAAAATTACGCATAACGTTTCGCGGCTTCGCGTCAGTAGCGGCAAGATAAGAAAAAATATAAAGCGGAAGACAAGGTTTCAGGAATCCGTTAGGATTCCGGCGCAATGCTAACGAGCTATTGCGCGAAACCGCTGTTAGCGGCTGGCTTTTTTATTTTTGTTTTTGAGATGCTTCTTGCAATTTCCAATAATTGTCTCTGAAACCCAAATACCAATTTAAGTAATCGTCATTTTTTTCCGGAAGTAGTTTACCTATTACAGTCATATACGCCACAATCAAAAAATTTATTGTATCGACAGAAACCGCAAGACAATCTTTGGAATAGCGAATCTGAATTATATCTTGTGTTCCATTCTCATTTGGGAAAAACACATCTTTATGAACGTTGGTGGAATGGACGTTTCTCGAATATGAACGATAATGTAACTGATAAAGTCCATCTAAATTTATCTTTGAGCATAATTGTTCAAAATCTGCTGGCCCGTCATAAAGTGTAAACCAGTTTGGGTTTTTCTTTTTTGCACACGTTCTTTGATATTCCTCTTCCACAGGGATATATTCAGGTAGTTTAAGAAGCTCTTCAGCATTTCTCTTTGCAGTAATAAGTTCTGGATGTTCTTTAAATTCAGTATTTTTTGCAAATCGATCTTTCGCTATTTTTGCTTTAAATTGTTTCCCGGATTCGGTTTCCGGATTGAGTTGCTCCAAAAACTTTAAGTCTCTGTGGGCATTCCAAACAAAGTAAGATAATGCTCTGTTTTTAGTGTTTTCTTGAAGCAAATATTCAAGACTAATAACACTTTCCATTAACACTCTAACTAACGATTTTGAGTTGTCAATTGAAGAGTTTTTTATTAGAACTGAAATTCCGTCCGCAACTGATAAAATATTTCTAAAAAATAATATTGGAACGATATTTTCATCACTGTCAGAATTTTTTTCCAACTGCCATTTTTGAAGATTAGTTCCAAAATCGATTGCCTCATCGATGAGTTTTGATATATTATCTAACGCTATCTGATTGTTGCTTTCTCTAGGTAAAATATTTTCGACAACAGGATACTTCATTTGTTGATGTACGTTTTAAAGCTTGCCGCTAACGTGCCGCGGCTTTACGCAGTGGCGGGACGTTTAGTGATTAGTTGTAAAAGTAAACAAAATTTTCTACTTAGTAATTTCCAGCGAAGGAAACAGTAATGGAGCCATTGCGTAAAACCGCTGTTAGCCGTTCGGTTTTATTTATAAACTATTTTTTCCAACTCTTCTTTTTGGCCACGATATGTTTTTAAAAATTCTGATATGTTTGGAGAAATTATTTTTACTCTTTCTTTATGGTCGTGATTTAATCGATAGACTTTTCCTTGCTTATCAAGCGCAATGTAATTTCCGTCTTCCATATCTAATATCGTATAAAATCTTTTTTCGTCTATTTGAATTTCAAATGTGTTTTCGATATCTAAAAGGTTTAGTTTTTCAAGATCTTTTTTAAGTATTTTTAAAACAGTTTCTTTGTCTGGATTTTGGATTTTTATATGTTTGATTTCGATTGCTTCAACTTTTGTATTGTTTAAATCATAAATTCTATGGAATTGTTTTGGATTTGAAACTACAATTGTGCTTAATGAATTTTGAAAATAAGTTAGTTTGATTGGAATATGCTTTTTTGTCTTTTTCTCAAATACTGAAACACCATTTAAATTGAAGAACGTATTATGATTTCTTTTGATTTCTTCATAAGATTTTTGACTATAGCTTCTCATTAAAGTAATTCCTTTTGGTTTTTCCATGAAGTGAATTCCTTGAAGTTCTGACATTTCAATGACTTTTTTAAATTCTGGAAACCCACCTGATAGCAATTCTGCAATTTTTATTTCAAATTGTTTTAAGTGTTTTTTTGTAGTATTTCGGTTGAATAGATTCATTTGGTATTTTGGGTTCCGTAAAACTGACGGCTAACGTGCCGCGGCTTTACGCAGTGGCGGGACGTTTAATGATTAGTTGTAAATGTAAACAAAAATTCCAACTTAGTAATTTCCGGCGAAGGAAACAGAAATAGAGCCATTGCGTAAAACCGCTGTTAGGTGCTGGCGCTTATATTAAGTAAATTATATTTGAGAATCTTACTGTCCACTTTCCGTCACGAGATAAGAATACATAAATCAATTTGTATTTTTTTTCAACTTGAATGTCAAAACATGTATTCTGAGTTTTCGATTTAATTTTCAAGATTGGCATTTCTGTATTTTCGGCGTAACCAAACGCAAAATAATTTTCTAAACTGTCTGAACCACCACTAATCTTCAAGTACTTTTCAAACTTTAATTTTCCGTCAACATAAGCTTCAATTTCGTCGTCAAATTCATTTATAAAGTAAATTGTACAACCATTAACATTTTTATCTGCTTTGGGTTTATTTCTGTCTTCTGCTTTAATTCGATCATACTGAACAGAAACTTTTCCACCACAAGAAAGATTATTAATTGATTTTTCTGTTTTGCAACTTATGAAAAAGAAAAGAAGAAAAATTAAGATAAACTTTTTCATTCGTGAGGTTTTAGTTTTAGTTCAAATTTGGTGGGCGCTTGCACCTAACGTTTCGCGGCTTTACGTCTGTTGCGAAGCGCGAAACCGCGTACTTTCTGCT
>CAYPSB010000100.1:0-2721 GCA_964413435.1 uncultured Flavobacterium sp. | reverse complement strand
ATTACTTCTTGGTAATCGGGAAATTACGGGCGCGCATTAAAGCATCCGAATTGGCGCTTCTGCCTCTGAATTTTTTATAGGCAATTTCGGGATCGATGGTGTTGCCGATGCTGAATACGTTATCGTATAAACTCTTGGCGACTGTTTTGTCGTACATGCCGTCTTTGGCTTCGGTGAAAGCCTCGGTAGCATCTGCACTGATGACATCGGCCCACAAATAACCATAGTAGCCCGCAGCATATTCATCGCTGGAGAAGATGTGCCCGAACTGAGGAATGCGGTGGCGCATTACAATTTCGCGCGGCATGTGTAGTTCAGCCAAAGTGGTTTTTTCAAATTCTTTCGGGTCGATATCGGCGTTTTCCAATAAGTGGAGTTTCATATCAACCAAAGCACTGGAAATGGTTTCTACGGTAGAAAACCCTTCGTTGAAACTGGCTGCTTTTTCGATGCGCTCTACCAAAGCCATAGGCATAGGATTACCGGTTTGGTAATGCAGGGCAAATCGGTTCAAGACTTCGGGAGTGGCCAACCAACGCTCTAAAATTTGGGACGGGAACTCAACGTAATCTCTTGGGGTATTGGTGCCCGATAAACTAGGATAGGTAACATTAGAACACAACCCATGAAGGGCATGTCCGAACTCATGGAACAGGGTGCTGGCATCTTCCCACGAAATGAGGATAGGCTCGCCTTCTTTACCTTTGATGAAGTTACAGTTGTTGGAGACTATGGTAATCACGTTTCCGTCGACTTTACTTTGCTCGCGGTAAGCGGTCATCCAGGCTCCGGAACGTTTACCTGCACGGGCATAAGGATCAAAATACCATACGCCTACTACTTTACCGGTATCTTTGTTAGATACCTCAAACACGCGCACATCAGGATGGTACACCGGTACATTTTTGACTTGTTTGAAATTCAAATGAAACAACTCGCCTGCTACCCAAAACATGCCTTCGCGCAATTTTTCTAATTGCAGGTATGGCTTTACATCGTTTTGGTCTAAATCGTATTTGGCTTTGCGCACTTTTTCGGCATAATAGCGGTAATCCCAAGGTTCAATTTTGAAATTGCCTCCTTCGGCATCTACAATTTGTTGCATTTCGGCTACATCGCGGTGTACTTTTTCTACGGCAGGATTCCAAACCGACATCATTAAATCTAAGGTCTTTTGAGGCGATTGCGCCATGGTGTTTGACAAACTCCAATCGGCAAAGGTTTTAAAGCCCAGTAATTTTGCTTTCTCGGCGCGCAGTTTCAGGATTTGTACCAAAGTGGCATTGTTGTTATTGGCATTATCATTATCCCCGCGGTTTACGAATATCTGAAAGGCTTTTTCGCGCAGGTCTCTGCGGTTAGAGAACGTCAAAAACGGTTCGATGGAAGAACGGGTGTTGGCAATGCAACCCATGACGTTTAATTTTCGTTCTCTGGCATCAGAGATGGCGGCATTTTTTAACTCTTCGGGCAATCCGTCAAAATCGGCATCTGTTGTTAATTCTAAATAATAATTACTTTCATCGGCCAATTGGTTCTGACCGAATTTGGTAAACAAGCTTGCCAATTCCTGATTGATCACGGCAATACGCTCTTTGTTCTTGGCACTGGCTTTGGCGCCTTCGCGCACAAAGTTGGAATAGTAGTACCAAACCAAACGCTGTTGTTCTGAGTTTAATTTACTTTTTTCAGGCGCATTATAAACAGCCGCAATGCGGTCAAACAGTTTGCTGTTTTGATACATTTTGCTGGATAGTTCGGAGAATTTAGGCGTCATTTCAGACTCTATCGGAGCAAACTCGGGAGTGCTTAAATTAGACCCGTAAATATCAAACACCGCTCTGATTTGACTCAGTTTTTTTCCTGCTTTTTCTAACGCGACTATGGTATTGTCAAACGTGGCAGGCTTAGGGTTATTGGCAATCGCATTGATTTCGGCAAGTTTTTCGGCAATGGCCGCTTCGATAGCCGGTTTTAAATCTTTGAGTTTGTATTCTGCAAAAGCAGGAACACCACCATAGGGGCCGCTCCAGTTTTTGAGGAACGGATTGGGATTGTTTTGTGCATCTAGTGCTAAAAGGGGGGCACTCATAAGCAAGGTTAAAATTATTTTTTTCATTAGTTACATGTATTTCATCAAAAGTAACTAAAAAGGACATATCTCTTTTGTCTTTTATTGGTACAAACTCATGAATAATGATTTATTTTTCTATTTTTGTTTGCGAATTCACCTTGGGAGAACAGTTCCCAACGATGAATTACCGCGAATTAAATTACTTATGTTTATGAAATATATCAAACAATTACTAGCGTTACTGACTATAGTTACCTTCACCAACTGTTCTACCGACAGTGAATTTGCCAATCCGGTTCCGGATATTTCGATACATCCTACAGCCCCAACGGTGGTAACTAATGCTGTTACAGCCATTACTATGAATTCGGCTGCAAGCGGTGGAACTATTACAACCGATGGCGGATCACCGGTAACTTTGAGAGGTGTTGTTTGGGGAATATTACCCAACCCAACTACTCAATTGGCCACCAAAACGCTGGACGGTTCGGGAGCTGGCGCTTTCAGTAGTGCGGTATTGAATTTAAACCCAAATACTACTTATTACCTTCGTGCGTATGCTGTTAATGCTTATGGTACAGCTTATGGTAACGAAATCAGCTTTAAAACATTAATCAATCCGGCTGACCTTCCGGTATTGACCACCA
>CAYPSB010000099.1:0-2807 GCA_964413435.1 uncultured Flavobacterium sp. | reverse complement strand
CTACACATAACAGCGGTTTCGCGCAATAGCTGGTCAGCATTGCGCCGGAATCCTAGCGGATTCCTGAAACCTTGTCTTCCGCACAATATTTTTTCTTAACTTGCCGCTACTGTCGCGAAGCCGCGGAACGTTAACTGCAACATAAAACCAAAGTTTGCGGAATGTTGCGCACGCAATTTTAAAAATCCCACAATCGAAAGTTTGTATTTGGAAAAGTCTGTGACAATGGAAACTGAGTCTGAGTGCCGGAGAACGTCCGTCCGAATTTAACCGAATACGAATTTTTAAAATCGCTACAGAAATGCTGCAGTTAACAGCGGTTTTGTGCAATAACTGGTTCACTGTTTGACTTGACGTTTTTTTCTTCACGAAAAAAACATATCTTTAACAGAAAATAATCGGCTCGCAGGCGTCGTTACTGACACAAAGCCGCAATCCGTTATGCGTAATTTTAAACAACTCTGTATGAAACTATTCCCAACAAAGAGATACAAAATTGAATTAATCGATAATTCTGAAAAGAGTATCGAATTATTGAAGTTAAGAACATTGGAATCTGATAGCCTTTCAACCAAATCAACTAATAAAGAATTTATTGGACGAATAAATGGAAATCATTTTAAAATTATAAGTTCTGAAGTTGGCATTGGAGCATTTACTGTCTTAAAAGGTAATTTTTCAGATGACTCTGTTGACATTGTTGCAGAAATAAATAAGCCTTTCAAAGTGTTAATCTCATTAATGTTTTTGTTAGGAATAGGTGGTGCTTTTTATAATGCTTTTAAAATTGGTTTTCCTAGAGGCTTTGGGATGTTAGTACCGTTAACAATGTTTATTGGACTAATTCGTTTCGGCTTTTTCGGTTTATATTTTAACCGATCATTTAATTTGATTTTTGGAAAATTTACTAGCTCATTAAATGTAAAATCAACTCAAAACTACGCATAACAGCGGTTTCCCGCAATTGCGCGTTTTGTGGTAAATTCATATTCATCTTTCGCAATAATTTTTATCTTTAACAGAAAATAAACCGTTCCGAACTTCGCAACTGTCGTGAAGCCGCGAAACGTTAGCTGCAAGCATGAATCAGCATAAATATGAACTATCGCAATAGAATTTTAAACCACTTAAAAAAGTATAAGAAAGATAATTTTCTTGACATTCCGCATGGAACTTATAGAGGAAAAATTCACGAACATATTTTTCCTAAAAAGTTTCAGAAAAATAACTTAATAGAAACTTATCGAGATGAAATTCAAAAAAGCAGTTTATATGATGTTAGTAAACTACATATTTACTTCAATCATTTAAACTCATCACAAGCTATGTGTTTCAATTTTTTTTATCCACTTTATCACGAAAGGAAACTTGAACTTGTAACAGACTTTCTCGGAATAAAAAATGAAGAAGTAAACTATGAAACCGTTTGCTTTGAAAAAGAAGGTAGTGACGGAATTAAAAACAAAAGACGAGCTACAAGCTTTGATTTTTACTTTGAAACTAAAACTGGAAAAGAAATATTCTTTGAAATAAAGTATACAGAAAGTGAATTTGGAAAAGCAAAAAATGATGATGAACACAAAGAAAAGTTTAAAGAAATATATTCTAATCATTTATTGCCTTTAAATGAAAACTTCCGTTCACGAGAAAAATTCTTGGAAAACTATCAAATATGTAGAAATCTAATACATATTAAAGAAAATTCATTTGTTGTATTTGTTTATCCAGCAAGCAACAGAAAAATAAATGAAGGAGCACGAAAAGCAAAAACGGAAATTCTAACTACTGAATTTACAAATAACTTTTTTTCTGCAACTTGGGAAAAACTATTTGAAAATATCATGCCTTCAATTACAGAAGAAAAGCTTAAAAAACAATTAACTGAATTTAAGAAGAAGTATATAGTTGTGGAAGAGAATGCCAGCAGCTAACAGCGGTTTCGCGCAATAGCTCGTTAGCATTGCGCCGGAATCCTAACAGATTCCTGAAACCTTGTCTTCCGCATAACATTTTTTCTTAACTTGCCGCTACTGCGCGAAGCCGCGGAACGTTAGCGGCTATTTTAAACAAACTCTCAATAAATTATGGCATTTATTTGGTCATTTGGAATTAAATTTAAGAATCTAGAAGATGCGGAAGCAGTTAAATCACAAATCGATAAGATTCCTTTAAGTGATGGTACTGAAGTCGGTTTATATAAAAGTATTGTCTATCAGAATGGAGATTTATCACTAAAAGAATGCACATTGGACTTGTTTCCGCATGATATGCAAGTAGCTGGAAACCAAAAATTATTGTCTTTCCCTTTTTATTACGAAATCAGGGATTACTTTTATCAATTTCTACAAAATTTAAAGATTGACTTCGATGCAGCTTTATTCGAATTTGAAGGAGCTGACCGGATCGCTCATAATGACGTTGTTGAAGATATAAACCAATATGGTGTCGGTGAGATTTATAACAGTAATAATCATGCAGATTTAATGGTAAGTAATTCAATTTATCAAAACAAGAGAATTCTTGACGGTCTCGTTTTGTCAAAAGAGAATTTCGAAAAACTGAAAGACGAATATTCAAATTTCTTTGAACCTTTTAAACATGAATATTACTGGTTGCCAATAAAAACAGCCGCTAACAGCGGTTTTGCGCAATAGCTAGTTAGCATTGCGCCGGAATCCTTACGGATTCCTGAAACCTTATCTACCGCATAACATTTTTCACTAACTTGCCGCTACTGCGCAAAGCCGCGGCACGTTAGCAGCCATTTGCTAC
Organism: uncultured Flavobacterium sp.; assembly: GCA_964413435.1. Classification (GTDB taxonomy): domain Bacteria; phylum Bacteroidota; class Bacteroidia; order Flavobacteriales; family Flavobacteriaceae; genus Flavobacterium. Next base: position 35 of record CAYPSB010000099.1, on the reverse strand, counting down.
TCTAACTCAAAAAGTATGATAAAAAGACTCTTGAC
>CAYPSB010000098.1:0-2997 GCA_964413435.1 uncultured Flavobacterium sp. | reverse complement strand
ATTTGATTGATGTTATTTTGAGGCATGAGTAGCTGTAAGGGGGAAAATGTTACGGTTGGTGGGTGATAGATGATAGACGGATAGATAATAGATGATAGACGGATAGATGATAGATTAATAGAGGGGTCTGTTGTGGTGGGAGAATAAAACAACGGAATTTCTTGAGTATTTTGTGTCTTTCTGTTTTGAGATTTGCGAATTTTAGCTGTATTTTTAGCCTATGGAAACCGCCGCCGCCATTAGTCAGTTTACAGACCACATCAGAACAGTAGTTGACCTTAGGGATGATGAGGCTGCGCTGTTGGCTTCGAGCGTTACCTTTGCCACACTTCAGCCGAAGGAGTTCCTGTTTACTGCCGGGCAGGTGTCGAGTCACATGCGGTATATTGCATCGGGCAGTATGCGCAGTTATTACCTGACCGAAGATTCGGAGGAGCATACTTTACAAATAGGTGTTGAGCACTGGTGGATTAACGACCTGTACAGTTACCTGACCCAACAACCTTCGCGCATGTACCTGCAGGCTTTGGAGCCGACCTTGGTGCTTCAGATTCACCGGGACGTGTTGGAAAAACTATACCGCGAGATTCCTGCCATGAATACCTTTTTCAGGCTTAAGATACAGAGCGGTTATGTGGCGTTGCAGGAGCGTACCCTCGATAATATGAGTACCGATACTTTTGAAAAGTACGTGAAGTTTTGTACGCAATACCGTCATATCGAACAGCGGGTGCCCCAATACATTATTGCCTCCTATCTGGGCACAACTCCCGAAAACCTTAGTTACCTGAGAAAAAAATACGCCTCCCGTCTTTCTTAAGATATCTTAATTTTTTTCTGCTTCACCTCCTCTAGTTTTGCTTCATAATGATAACCGATTATGAAGATGGTACGCCTTGTTTTGTGTTTCCTGTTTGCGGAGTGCTCTTTTTTAGCCGCACAGCCCCTTACGGTGACTCCCGAAGTGGTTTTGGGCCACCGCTCCTCGTTTTATCAGCACGAGCTGACCTTTTTGTTGACCGATAAACTGAAACTGCGCAATACCTCCCTGTACGATGCAGCCTATGATGACCCCAGAGCCGTGCTGTATTTTTTTCGCAATACTCTGGCTTATACGGCTTCTAAAAGTATTGTTTTCAGTGTGGCGCACGGTGTCAAGAATCCGGGGGCTTTTGGTACAGCTTCGGTATTGTACCATTACAGCAACTCACGGATTGTCCTGATGTGCAGTGGGGGCGTTACCTACCAGCGGGAATTTAGTTTTGAACCTTTTGTTTTGTTGGAATACAACACCCCCGTAAGCGCCGACCGGCACTTGTTTTTTCGGGTGCAGGGCGTGGCCAACATCAGCAAGGAATCGTATATGAGGGGTGTACAGCAAGTACGGGTAGGACTTAAGCAGGACAAGCTTCGCTATGGTTTGGCCGGGAACTTTGACCAATTTGCGAATGCTGCGAAAAAGCTGTCCAATCTGGGTGTGTTTATCCGTTGTGCGATTTAACCTTAAAATAATTAAAAAATGAAAAAAGAAAACAGTATTGGATTGTTTGTCATCCGGGTGGCGATAGCCTTCCCGATGTTGGTGTACGGAATCAGTAAATTGATTAACGGCATCGGTTTTATCAAAGACCTGCTGACCGCTTTGGGGTTGCCTTCGTTTGTAGCCTATGGTGTTTATGTGGGTGAGATTGTGGCTCCTATAGCTTTATTGGTAGGGTACCGCACGCGCCTGGCGGGCTTGTTGTTTGCCCTCAATGGGCTGGTGGCTTTGTTGCTCACGCAAACCGGAGCTGTCTTTACGCTGAATGCCTATGGCGGCTGGGCGGTTGAATTGTTAGCCCTTTATATACTGGTGGCCTTGGGGTTGTTTTTTACCGGTGGCGGCCGTTTGGCGGTTTCCAGCGAACACCGGTGGGATTAGATGTTTAGTTTTACAATTGGTTGAAAGACAGGCAGGGCTTAGGTTTTGCCTGTTTTTTTTGATTTTTACCCAGTAGTTTTTTTTTCTTAGTTTTAGACAAATGTGTCTTTCTCATTTTACATAATGTGTATTTTTCATACACTACTCATACACTATCTATGCCTTTGCTATGCTTTAGCTATACTGTAAGGGTACAGATTGACCCGTCCTAAAATAACTATACAGGTTATTAAATAAATCCTATTATGGCTATACAAATATACTTTTTAATCCTAAAGTTGCTATACAACTGCTTTTGTGAATAGCTATTTCAAGACAAGGCAATCTGGTTAGTTTTGTTAAGTGTCTATCATTAAACATGTACATTGGAGTACTGAATTGAACACTTAATTTATGAAATGAAACTTGCTTTATGATTCAGATGCCGATTTATTTTTATAAAAAAATGATTTATAAATAGGAGAGGTTTTTGACAATCAACTTACACCAATTATGAAATTATCCAAATTACAAACCTCTCACTATTTTTAAATTATTATTTTTTTATAAATTTGACTGAGCGTACTTGTGAATTGAAATCATGTATTGACAATAAATAGTTACCGCTTGCCAGTTTGCTTATATCAATAGTATTAGTCGGATTATCAATTTGTTCAATTTTTTTCCCTAACATATCATAAATTGAAACTTTTTTAATTTGATTATAAGTATTAAGATTAAGCGTGTTTTCGGCCGGCACAGGAAATACAATCCAATCATTTTTGTTAACAGGATTTTCGACAGATAGTAGTTCTGAAACATAATAGAAACCTCTATGTGAAGGTAAAGTTGTATGTGATTCAACAATGTAAGCCCTATTATTGCTGTCAAAAAGTAAATCATCTATCATTGCGTCTGTTGGGAGGGAATCTGGTTTGCCTAAATAAGTCCAGTTTTCACCAGCATCACTTGAGTTGTACAGTCCAGAATCATATATATAGTAATTATCCAACTTATCTACGCATAAATAATTTAAATGATCAAATACTGATGGTGCATTACCTACAGGTTTAACCGTTGATACACAATATTACGTC
>CAYPSB010000097.1:0-3047 GCA_964413435.1 uncultured Flavobacterium sp. | reverse complement strand
TTCAGGATTCAGTAATTGCATCCAATTAAAGTCATTCATGTATTATAAAATTAAAGTGGATAAAAAATTGAGCGTGAAATTAAACCTTTTTTTCGGATAAATACTTTATAAAAAGTTAAACTGTATTATTGTTTTTGCAAATTCAGATTTTGAATCAATGAGATCGAAACCGTGTGATTCATGGTATCAACTTTGGTATTAGAATTCACAAAATGATTCATGTACCCTAATTCCAATCGTATGTGATTGTTATAATTCAACCCCAACCCTATTAAGAACCGATTCTGGTCAAAAACATTCGAATTGACTTTATTATCTCCTAAATTGATGAAAATTTCATTTTGCAAAACGGCGTAAATCTCTTCATCGGTAGCTTTTAAATTGGCAATATGAAACAAATTTCGATTGAGATAGCGCAATCGGTTTTGATAATTGCTCCCCATAGAAACCACATTCCCGTCAACAGCTCCCAAAGAACCTACCCAACGTTGCTCCAAACGCAGCCGATGCAACATCATATTTTTATCGGCATGCCATTTTTTGGTGTATTGGTACTGCTCCCAAATTCGGTTTTCTTTAAAAAAATGTTCCTTGCCGGTATCAAAAGTGTTGACTAGAGCATAGCCGGCGGTCAGATTTTTAGTGGACGATATAAAATAAACAGCTCCAATTCGATACAGATTTTGGAGGTTTTGCTCTAACTGGTTGTCCATTCTGAATTGGGCTTCGATATGATATCCCCAATGTTCGGCAACCTTATATTGCCCGGCATAGGCAAACCAAACCCGCTGATCCTGTTTTAACGATTGAGCATTCAAATGCAAATTTGAAACCAGTAAAAAACCAAATAACAAGAGAACCTTTCGCATTAAAATTCTAATTGATAAACGTCATCCAAATCTTTGTTGCTGCTGAAATTTACATTCAAATCGGTTACAAAGCCCGAGTTTAACCCGTATACCCAACCGTGAAGCGACAATTCCTGTCCATTGTTCCACGCCGACTGTACTATAGAAGTTTTAGCCAAATCATAAACCTGTTCGATAACATTAATTTCTACAAAGCGGTTGAATCGGTCATTTTCATTTTCAATGGCATTGAGTTCCTGATGGTGCAAACGGTACACGTCTTTAATATGGCGAATCCAGTTGTCGATAATCCCGATTGAAGTGTTGCCCATAGCCGCTTTGACTCCACCACAACCATAATGACCGCAGACAATAACATGTTTTATTTTCAACGCATTCACAGCATAATCCAAAACGCTCAGCATATTCATATCCGAATGCACTATCATATTGGCAATATTTCGATGAACAAATACTTCTCCCGGTTTGGCTCCTATGATTTCGTTGGCCGGCACACGACTGTCTGAACAACCAATCCACAACAAAGGCGGCTTTTGACCTTGGGATAAATCTTTGAAATAATTCGGATCTATTTTCAATTGGTTCTCTACCCACTGCTTGTTGTTATCCAGTATCTTTTTATAGAAATCACTCATAAAGAAGTTGCTAATTCGTTAGTTGCCGTAAAGATAAAATTATTAGTCGAAAGTATTTCAAAATAAAAACTCCTCATACGAGGAGTCTTTAGTCTTATTTTCTTTCGTATTTACAACACGAGTGGAGATTTTCGTAAACCGAATCTTCAGCCTTCACTTCATCCGTATCGTGTCCAACTTTAGCTATGGCTTTTTTTACATCCGAAACAGAACATTTTTCTTCATTGATAATCAAATGCAGGATATGATCATCAATGTGCCACTCGGCACTTTTTACTCCCGACACCGAAAATGCTGCTTTTTGAATTCGTTTCTGGCATTGTTCGCAATTGCCGTTTACCTCAAATTCGTATTTGGCATTTTTATTTTTTTTCTGTTGTGCCTGTGTTGAATATGCCGCAAACAGCAGCAACATTCCTAGAATTACATTTTTCATTGTATTTATTTTTAACGTTATTTTATTTTAAATCGCAATCCTGCGTAATACATTTGTCCGAATACCGGCGCGTACACCATTGAAGTGTCAAAATTTGGCCCAAAAGGATCGTTCGCTCCCAAAATAGCCTTATCCTGACGGTAATTCCCAATGTTTTCTCCGCCGATATACACTTCAAAAGTACTCGAAAAAGTTCGGGTAATTTGCGCATTCATCACTACAAATGAAGGAGAAAATTCAGCAAAACGGTCTTGTACCGGATTACTCGCCGTATAAGGTAATTGTTGTTTTCCCAACCAATTGAACGTATAATCAAATTTCCATTGCTTTCCTTTTTCAACTATGTGGGTTTCATATTCTAAATTGGCAAAAAAACGATGCTTGGCCTGCAACGGTCGCTGATAACTTCCTGAAAGATAATCGGTAGAGATATCATAATACTTGTAAGCAGTTCTTAAATTTAAATGCCTGATAATTTCTAAGTTAAAATCGAGCTGTAAACTATTGGCATACGATTTTCCTTTTAAATTATAAAACAAAACCTGTTGAGGCGAATTCATCACATCAACTACTGCTTGGTTTTGAAAATCGGTGCGGTAAAAGTCAATGGTGGTATCGGCGTTCATGCCAAACAATTTGAAGTTTTGAGTAAAACTCAGTCCGTAATTCCAGGCAATTTCAGGATCTAACCCATAGATTTTCCCATTTGAATCCAATACCTGAAAAGTTCTGGAACTGGCAAAAAGATTCTGATTTTCGGCAAAAATATTAGCGGCGCGTTTGCCTCTTCCGGCTGAAAATCGCAACACGGCTTTTTCCCATGGATTGTATTTTACATGCAGTCTTGGCGTAAAAAATCCCCCCAATCTGTTGTGGTAGTCAAATCTTCCGCCCAAAATATAACTGAACGTATCTCCGTTATCATAGGTATATTCGAAAAAAGCACCCACCGAATTGTCTATACGTCCCACGTCTGTCAGGTTGACAAATTCCGCATATTTATCATATGTAAAATTCAAACCGGCCGCAAACTTATTCATGGTATTACTCAGAATAGAATTGAAAATCAGATTAGAATAATAGCTTTGCTGTTTGATATTGTATTGG
>CAYPSB010000096.1:0-3154 GCA_964413435.1 uncultured Flavobacterium sp. | reverse complement strand
CTATATTTTTTACTGCTGCTGTTTACCAGTTTTGCTTTTGCGCAGCCACCAATAAACAATCCTGTGCCGTATCATCTTTGTGATTTAGGTAATGATGGCCTTGAGGTATTTGATTTAACGGTCATGAACGATCAAATTTTAGGCTCACTAAGCCCAAGCTTGTATTCGGTTACTTACTATACAACCTTAACAGATGCGCAATTTGCAATAAACGCTGTTACTAATCCGACAACATTTTCAAGCCAAACCGCAACAATGTATGTTAGGGTAGAAGAAAATGCTAACACTACCAACTACAGTATGACAAGTTTTGATCTTGTGGTTGATTCATTGCCAACAGCCATCATTTTAGGAACAACTGCATCCATTTGTTATGGAACCAGTATCTCAATGGTCTTTCAGGCATCCGGTGGTGTAGGACCCTACCATATTATGTATGCCGTTGATGGCGGCCCTATTCAAACGATTGCAACCGGGGCAGGGGGTCAAGCCAATATTGTATTTCCTGACTTAGCTGTAGGAATGCATACATTGACTTTGACTTTAGTTACTTCTGATGCTACGGGTTGTTATCAGTCGTTATCTGAAACAGCGACCATTGTGGTGTATCCGCCGATAACTGCTGGTTTACCAGTGGATTTTTATATTGAGGATACCCCGTATGATGGTGTAGCAGCTTTTGATTTTACTCCTAATGTTGCTTTACTTGCCAACGGTCAGACAGATGTTTCGGTATTGTTTTTTGAAACACTAACAGATGCCTACAATAACACTAATCCGATAATCAATCCGCCCTATTTCAATATTGTAAGTCCAACTCAGGTCATTTATGCCAGAGTTCAAAATGAACTAACTGGTTGTTTTACGGTCACTAATTTTACCATCAATGTAGTTGATCCTACAGCCGTTGTGAACATACCGGATGCCAATTTCAAAGCTAAATTAACCGGTACTAATTGTGCTGATTTTAATAATGATGGGGTTTTCGATGGTGATGTGGATACCAATAATGATGGACAAATACAGTTTTCAGAAGCATTGGCTGTGAAAAAATTACAGGTAAACAACACTTCTTTGCCTTCCCCAACTGCTATTTCCAGTTTGACAGGGGTCGAAGCTTTTACCAATTTAGTAGATTTAAATTGCATGCTGAATACAATAGAAACGTTTAACTATGCGATTCCTTCATTGCAAACACTGACTATTGGAAATAACAGTTTGACTTCACTGAATTTGTCAGGTATTCCTAATTTAATTACTCTTGATTGTGCTCAAAATAATTTGACCGTTCTTGATTTGACTGCGGTACCCAACTTGGTTTCATTAGGTTGTGATTACAATCAAATTACAGCGTTAACCATTTCGGGTTTAAGTCATTTAACATCGTTATCGGCCAGATACAATAATTTAACGTCTTTGGATTTGTCTCAGTCATCCGGACTGATTGGTTTGCAGGTTGATGGAAATAACTTCCCCTTAAACGTATCAAACTTGGTTAATTTGCAATCTTTGGGATGTGCTTACATGGGGCTAACCGACATCGATTTAACACAAAATGTTAATCTGACTATTCTTTCTATGAATGGTAATAATTTCACAGAGTTAACCTTGCCTCATTTGCCATTATTAACCACTTTATTTTGTGGAGAGAGCACTACTATGACGAGTTTAAATCTGAATGGGTTGACAAGCTTGTTGACTTTTCTGGTAGTTAACAACCCTAATCTGATTAAATTGTTTATGAAAAACGGCATGCCACTTTTTAGCAACTTTAGTTTGGCCGAGAATTTCAATCTGGAATTTGTATGTGTTGATGATTTCAACATCACCGGAATCAGTACTCATTTGGCTTTAGCGGGCATAACAGGGGTAAACGTTTGTTCGTATTGTTCGTTCACGCCCGGTGGAGATTACAATACCATTTTCGGACATCTTACTTTTGATGCAGACAATAATGGTTGCGATATTAATGATATGGCACAGCCGAACATTAGAGTTGATATTCATGATGGTGTTGATACGGGAGCTTCGTTCAATTCGTCTAATGGGAATTATACTTTTTTTACCCAAGGAGGAACTTTTACATTGACTCCGAATGTTGAAAATCCGACATGGTTTACCATTACACCATCAGCTGAAACGGTTTTCTTTTCGGATAATCAAAATCATACTGTTACCAAAGATTTTTGTATCAGTCCTAATGGTTCTCACCAGGATTTAGAAATAGTTTTGGCCCCGCTGACAACAGCTCGTCCTGGTTTTGATGTGGTTTATCAATTGACTTACAAAAATAAAGGGAATACGATATTGCCCGCTCTGTCGGCAGGTATAACGCTTGTTTACGATAATAGGATTGTTTATTTATCTTCCAGCCAGCCAGTTTCGGCTACAGGGGTTAATTCGGTAAGTTTTGATTATCCCACCTTGCTTCCTTTTGCATCCGGTACGATACAAGTCACTTTTCATGTAAATGCTCCAACTGAAAACCCAGCGGTTAATATTGGAGATGTACTACAGTTGACAGCGACTATAAGTCCGAATAATAATGACGAAAATGTTGATGATAATACGTTTCAGTTCCACCAAACTGTGGTAGGGTCTTTTGATCCAAATGATATTACATGTCTCGAAGGGAGTGTGGTCGCGCCAACTGAAATAGGAAAGTATTTACACTATATCATTAACTTTGAAAATACTGGAACCTATCAGGCCGAAAACATCGTCATTAAAGATGAGATTGATGCTGCTCAGTATGATTTGAATTCCCTGCAGGTGTTGAGCAGTTCAGCTTCGATTACAACGAGACTGACCAATAATATTGCCGAATTTATTTTTAAAAATATCAATTTAGACTCCGGCGGACATGGTAATATTTTGCTGAAAATTAAATCGAAAAATACCTTGGTACAAGGCGATATGGTCAGCAAAAAGGCCAATATTTACTTCGATTATAATTTCCCGGTTGCCACCAACAACGCGGATACAGTATTCCAATCTTTGAATACTCCTGATTTTCCTAAGGATGCCACCATTAGTGTTTATCCTAATCCGGTAAAAGATACGCTTGTTGTTACCAGTCAGTTTGCTGTCAAATCAGTAGAGTTGTATGATGTGCAAGGAAGATTGCTACAGACACAGTTGACCAAAGAAACCA
>CAYPSB010000095.1:0-3201 GCA_964413435.1 uncultured Flavobacterium sp. | reverse complement strand
TTTACGACCCTTTTTTGGATTATTTCAAAAGTGAATACGCTCATGCGGCGTTTCCGAAAATCAATGTTTTTAAATTGTTTTTCAGCTTGGGAATGCGCTTCTATCTTAATTCGGTGATTTCATTGTTCTTGCTGTATGTGCTTTTCAAAGACACTAAAATTGTCAAGTTTTCCCTGTTGCTTTACATGGTTTTGGGTTCTATACTGATGATCAGTTTTGTTTTTACCCTCCATTTTTTTGGCGAAGAAAGTAAAATGACTCTCTTTTACATCCGAAGATTTTTGATTCAGCCTCTGTTCATTTTGCTGTTTATTCCGGCATTTTATTATCAGAAACAGATGAAAAAGTAATCCGCTTTTTTCATAACTTTACGGGTGTTTCTAAGCTGAAAATAAAATGAAAATAGTAAAGCATTCGGGGAGTATAGTCGATTTTAATCGAGATAAATTAAAAAGTTCTTTACTCAAATCGGGTGCCGGAATCCAAGTAGTGGAGGAGGTCTTGAAAAAGATTGATGACGAAATCTACGAAGGGATTACAACCAGAAAAATCTACAAACTGGCGTTCAGCTTACTCAAAAAATCATCCAATTCCCATGCCGCACGATACAATCTGCGGGCGGCCATTCAAATGTTGGGTCCGGCCGGATTCTTTTTCGAAAAATACATAGCCCGTCTTTTTATATCTGAAGGGTATTTGGCACAAACCAATCTTTTTCTTTCGGGCAAATGTGTGGGGCATGAAATAGATGTTGTTGTCATGAAAAACGATTGCATAGAAATGATAGAATGTAAATTTCACGCAGGCAGAGAGTCCAATTCTGATGTAAAAGTTCCGATGTATATTTTATCCCGATTTAACGATTTAAAAGACAGAAATCATACCATTTACACCAAAAAAGATAAACTGTCAGGTTGTTGGATAGTTACCAATAACCGCTTTACTTCTGATGCCATGACTTTTGCTACTTGCTCAGGATTAAAATTACTCAGCTGGGATTATCCTTCAAAAGGCAGTTTACGTCAGCGAATTGACGAAGATAAATTATATCCGGTAACGTGCCTGACTACCTTAACCGCGGTGGAAAAAGATAAACTGTTGGTACTTGATGTTATTTTGGCACAAGAAGTTTTGACCAACACAGAAGCACTCGAGAAAATCGGATTAAGTCCGAACCGAATTAAAAATGTGATCAAAGAAGTTTCCGAACTTTGTAAATACAGCACCTTATGAAAATTAAATTTTTGGGCGGAGCCGGAACAGTAACCGGTTCCAAAACTTTAGTGGAAAGTAACGGAATCCGCATCCTGATTGATTGCGGACAGTTTCAGGGTATCAAGCCTTTGAGGGAACTCAACTGGGAACCGTTACCTGTTTTGCCCAATACCATAGATTTTGTCTTGCTGACCCACGGCCATTTGGATCATTGCGGTTGGTTGCCCCGATTGGTCAATCAAGGTTTTGAAGGGAAGATTTACTGTACTTCTCCTACCAAAGACATCACTAAATTGATTTTGTTAGACAGTGCCAAAATTCAGGAGGAAGAAGCCGAACGGGCCAACAAAGAAAAATTCTCTAAACACGAAATCGCTGAGCCGCTTTACGATTTGATGCAAACCGAAAAAGTATTTCCTCTGTTCAGAGTCGTTAAACCGAATGAAGAGGTAAGGTTGGATGCGGAAATAACCGCTGTTTTTAAAAATGCAGGTCACATCATTGGTGCGTGTTCTATAGAATTGAATGTAGAAAATAAAACTTTGGTTTTTTCAGGAGATATCGGACGCGATGATGACGTCCTGATGTATGCGCCGGTGAAACCCAAAAAAGCAGATTATGTTTTTCTGGAAAGTACGTATGGCAACCGAATCCATCCTGATGAAGATGTAAAACTTTTGTTGGAAACCTATATTAATAATGCATTCCAAATCAACGGAACCGTTATCATTCCGAGTTTTGCTGTTGAGCGGGTTCAGAGCATCATGTACTTGCTCTGGCAGTTGAAAAAAGAAGACAAACTCCCGGATATTCCTTTTATAATAGATACTCCCATGGGGATTAGTGTTTTGGAAGTTTTTACAGAAAATAAAAATTGGCACAAACTGTCCGAAAGTGATTGTATAGAGATGTGTCAAATGTTCACCATGAATACCGATTATCAGGAAACCATCAATACTATTTTTGACAAAGGTTCGAAGGTAGTTATTGCGGCCAGCGGAATGTTGACCGGAGGCAGAGTTTTAAGTTATTTGGAACGGTACATCGGACTGCCCGAAACCACGGTAATCATAGTAGGCTACCAGGCCGAAGGAACGCGCGGAAGAAAACTGCTCGAAGGAGCTGCCGATGTAAAAATCTACGGCAAATATTATCCGGTTTTGGCCAAAATTCTCGAAATAGAAGGATTGTCAGCCCACGGTGATCAGAATGATTTGCTGAATTGGCTTTCAGAACTCAAAGCAAAACCTCAAAAAGTTTTTTTGGTACACGGCGAAAATCAACCGGCAGATGAATTGCGGATCAAAATACAGGAACGTTACGGTTTTGCCTGCTCTGTTCCCATGATGGGACAAGAGATTGAACTGTAAAGTTTTAATACTATTTTAAGTTTTACGTCGTCTGATTTTAGTAGCTTTGCGTCATGAATTTCAAAAAACACTTAAGCATTTTACTGACCTTCTTCCTGTTGGTTTCCAACTTGGGATTGGCTTTTAATGTGCATTACTGTGAAGATGAAATAGCTTCGGTTTCTTTGAGTACCGTTTCTGCTCCCCATGAAGCTGAAGATGATTGCTGCGGGGTGGTGGAAAAAGATTCGAAATGCTGCAATGATAAAATTATAAAGGCTGAAGTCAAATCAGACCTTATCATCGTTAAGAGTTTGTCTTTTGACGCACTCTTTTTACCGGTTGATAATCATTGGGCACCGATGGTTTTGGTGCCGGAACGCAATTTTAGAACAAGAGAAAATACCACCTATTACTGTGATGTTCATGCACCTCCGTTGTATCTCTTGTACAGCCAATACACTTTCTATTCCTGATTTAATTTGAATTCCGTTCAAAATGCTTGTTGTACTGATGGGCATTGTTTGCAATTGAATCAAATTTAAATCTACTACAATGAAAAAAATACTGTTGCTCTTAGCGGGGTTGTTTTCAGTTGTCACACATTCACAGGAAACCATTCAAAAGGACTCTCTGA
>CAYPSB010000094.1:0-3238 GCA_964413435.1 uncultured Flavobacterium sp. | reverse complement strand
AAACACTCAACGTACTCCCTTGAAGAATGTGTTGGGTTGTAATCACTTTACCCAAGGCATCCGTAAGGGTAACTTCAGTATCATTGGGCATCATATCGGTCTGAATAGCCACAAATTCCTGAGCCGGATTAGGATAAATTTTAACCTTACTTTTAGCCCCATCAAACTGGGCAGTACTCAAAGTGTAAGGCGTAGTCGACTCGGTAATACTCGTTACCTTTACCGCAGTTTTATTGCCATAAAAAGTAGGCCCCACCACATAAGGGTAAGCCGAATTATGATTGGCATCAACCGTAGCAAAGTAACAATACGTTCCCGCCGGATATTCCGGAGTAACACAGAATCTTCCGTTGTGCACATCTAAATAACTGGCATCATTCGGATGGGCCACATACTCATAATCTTCTCTGAAATATCCCAACGGATAAGTGGTACTTACAGCAGGACCGTCAGTCACATCAGTACCGTCAGCATAAACCGTTCGGGTAGTAATATTACGCAGTTGATACCCCGATTTCATTCTTACAATACCGCCGGTACCGTCTGCATTAGCATAACCATAAGCTCCGTAAATAGGGAATCCGTCATAAGCAAAGCCAATCAGAGGCGAATGTTGCGTTTCATCTATAACATACAAACCATCAGAAGGATAAGTGTCACACACTGATGAAAGCACAGCCAAATCTAAATTAAAAGCGCTTGGGTTCTGATGGTGGTGGTAATTACCCATGGCCGGGTGTGCTTTGGCACAATCAAAACCGCCTCTTTCAGCCAAAACAGCATCGCGGTTCCATTTACCGTCTCCGGTACAAGGTGGTTGTATAGGTCCGCCGCATATAGAGTTAGTTGAATTTTTCCACGAAACGCCATCTCGGTAGTCAAACAAGGCCACACCGTTTATGAATAAGCCTATGTTCCCCCCGGTAGTGGGAGTAGGAGTACCCATATTTTGGGTCGGATTCAAAGGAAATTTAAAAATAGCTCCGTTTTGTGAGGTAGCCAAAGAAGGGTTTCCATCTAAAAAAGGTCCGGTTATATAAGCCGGTATGCCATTAGTAGTCACATACACCCAATTGGTAGAATATTGTACCGATTGTACATTGGCTGCCACAGCATCTACAATAGGAGTAGAGTTCCCCGAGGCATAATGACGACCGGTTATTCCCGTAGTATTGCGCAACCACGAACTAATGGCCGGATTGGTTTGTGCCTCAAGCACTAAACTGCTACAAACGAAAAGCAGGGTTAAAAGCTTTGTTTTCATAATAAGATTATCGGTTAGTTATGGGTTTAGACGCATAAACTTTTATATTCTTGCGCTCTTGTTACAATTATTCTTTAGGATAGCCAAATCGAGGGTTAAATAAGAACTCTTTATCAGTAAGTGTCAACAAAAAAGCAGTTAAATCTACCCGGTCATTATCACTCAGATTCATCGGTTCGTTAAGCTCTTTAGGTAGTTTTTTATCGTGCCCCAATGAATTGTAGTGTTTGATTACTTCTGTTAAGGTTTTAAACCGCCCGTCGTGCATATACGGAAAAGTGAATTGGATGTTGCGCAGCGTAGGTACTTTAAAGCGAAGATAATCCTGTGGTCGGTTCGTGATTTTTACCCTTCCCGAATCACGGAGTGACTCATCTATCGCTAAACCATTAGTTTCAAATTTATCCGAGCTGAAAAGAGGTTCGCTGTGGCAGGATGCGCAATGGGTTTTGAACAAAGCATAACCCCGCTCTTCATTAGCGGCAAAAACGTCCTCATGACGCATAACCTTATCGTATTTCGAATTAACAGATTTGAGCATTACGGTAAACTGAGCCAAGGCTTTTAATAGGCGCTGGCTGTTGATGTTAGCATCACCGAATGCTTTGGTAAATAAGAGTCGGTATTTTTCGCTCTGCTGTAATTTACGAATTACATTATCCAGTTTTTCGTCCATTTCCAACGGATTGGTAATAGGATTGATGGGCTGTACTTCGAGATTATTCACTCCGCCGTCCCACATAAAGTCTTTGCTCCAGGCTAAATTTAGTAAGGCCAATGAATTGCGGGAGCCAATCTTTCCGTCAATACCATGACTCAATTGATGGTCAACATGCGCGAATCCGGTTTGTTGCAAATGACAACTCTGACACGAAATAGTAGAATCGCGTGATAAGATGGGGTCGTAAAATAAAGCCCTGCCCAATTGAAAACCTTCTTCTGTTAATGGGTTCTTCTTGAAATCGTAGTGTGGTTTTGGCCATCCTTTGGGTACTTCAAAATAAAGCGGAGTAGTGAAAGTATCTGAAAATGCCAGACAAATAAGCATAATCAACCCCAAAGCTAACGTATATGTTCCAGTCGCTTTCATTCTAAACGAAACATTTTGGAACTGTATGCCGCCAGTTGCATCGCTGATTTTCCGGGAATCATGACACTCTTGGTTTCCGCAAGGTTCAATTGCGAAAAGAACGCCTTCAAATCGATAACAACAGTAAGTGGCTCATTCGAGTTTTTATTACAATTGAATGTCGCCTTCTGCATGGCGCTATACGGAGGAAGATAACCTCCTATATGAAACTGAAACTCATTCTTGTGTTTAGAGACTTCGTGACCAGTAACCTTTTTTCCTTCAATTTTCATGTTGATGTAGCCGCTCTGCCATGCCCAGTACATCCCTTTTACAGGGTCTAAATCACCCGACATGGCTCCGGAAGTATTGGTCAGGCTATCGATACCCACATTAAAAACAAGTTGAGTTATGAGTTTTTCACTTTTCAAAGCAATCGGAAAGAGCAGTGTACTTGGGTTTTCTGCATCGAGTAAATGGTAGCTGTTCTTTTCTTTAAAAATGCTGTGGTCAGCATATTCAATTTGAATATTAGAAATGTAACAGCGAAAAGTTGTTACGGTTAGAGTATCGGTAGTGGTAGTGTAGTTTTGATTCAAATGAAACGGCAACTTATCAAATCTCGGTTGAAAATTGAGGTACAACGAATCTGCTTTGTTCTGTGAAGCACTCTTCAAACAAAACAAGGAAATCAAAACAATTAAAATACCGCTTTTACTCATGTTCCGGGCCGTGAGGTTTAGGCGCGAAGATGCGGGCTAATTCTTCGGTCAAATCATTAAAATACTCCATTTGATCTTGACGACAAAGTTTTTTAATGTCTTCAAAATGCTTGAAATGGGTTTCTTCCACTTGTTTTTGGTATCCGTTCAACAAGGCAATCAAACTGTCTTTTGTCTTAAGAT
>CAYPSB010000093.1:0-3260 GCA_964413435.1 uncultured Flavobacterium sp. | reverse complement strand
CATGGTAAAATCACCTTTCACATTATAAATCTTTTTTGTAGGAGTATATTGTGAGGTTCTTTGAGTAAAAGTTTTTTTTACCTGAGCGTTAGTAGTTATTGCTCCAAGAAATGAAAGAACAAAAACTAAGGGATAGGTATATTTATTTACGATTGAACTGAAGTATAAATTTTTCATATTTTTATGATTTTTTCAATTTTATTGATCGCTATCTCCTTTTTCGATTTTATAGAAAATACAATATTTTTCATCATAATTTACAATCATCTTAGAGATATCTTGAGCCGTCACATTTACATTTGAAACGATATAAACGTATTTTAATTTCTTAAAATTTGAAAGTGAAGTTAAATTGATTTTAGTGTTTAATTCAGCAACTGAATTTATCTTGATAATTACAATTTCTATGTTGTTTTTTGAACTTACTAAATTGTCAATTTGATTTAATGAAATAACATCTAAAAAGAGATTTCTGGGCTTTTGACCATAAGTACTCATTTGACCGTTATTTATATAAATAGATGATTGTACTCTAGATGTGAGCTCTTCAAGGTTTTGGGCATCTAGTATTTGAGAACGACTAGATGTAGCAGAAGGTGTTTTGTGTTTTGATATAAAAGTTCTAATTTCATTAACAGCAATATTTTGCTGTTCGCCGCTCATGCTTTGCGCGAATGTACCGTTATAACCAATCAAAAACAATAAAAGTTGGAATAGTTTGTTTCTCATAATTTTACATATTGTTCCAAACAAAGAATTTGCCTGAAGGTTAAATGAATTATTTGGGTTAAAATTTCTCATAACATTAGATAAGTTTGTGATAAATTTTTAATAATGAATCTCAATTTAGTCGTGAAATATGCTGTGGACGTCTAGCTATATAGATTTTGTTTTATAACATGCGCTCAGCTAAAGTAGGTACTTCGATAGTTTTGTAATTAATTTTCTCTGTAAACGACTTGAAAACTCGACCAAATGACATTTTTCTTTTAATCCATCGCTTTGGGATAGCGAATTCTGCGTGTTTTTTGTTTAATTTTTGACATATTATTTGGGGTTTAAAGGTTATAATTTTAATAAAATGACAGTTTTAACAGTTCGAAAGTAATGTATGTTTTTTAAACAACCAAAAAAAACATCGACAAAATGTATAATTTTATAGATAAAAAGCACTAGTTAACATTTTTGTAAGGTTTTTTACTACATTAAATTATCAACAACCTCTTGTTTATAACATTTTTTAATTTTTAACATTTAATTAGAAAATAAAGCTATTAAAACTATTGACAGTTAATGTGGTTTTTATCATGAAATGAGTTAATATAGATGCCATTCATTCATTTCTTAAAAATGATTTGAGGTTGTTTCTTTTATTATACATATAATTGGCTTAAATTTATATTCTAAAAAGTTCAATTATGAAACAGCTCATTCTTATTCGCCATGCTAAATCAAGTTGGGAAGCACCACTTCGCGATTATGACCGGCCTTTGACGGCAAAGGGTATACAAGATGCTCATTTGGTTTCAACCAGCGTTATCAATGATATCCCGAAAACATTTTTAGTATGGAGTAGTGCTGCTAAACGAGCTTCGGAAACCGCTCTTATTTTCGCGCAAAACCTTTCGTTTCCTGTTGAAAGTATAGTGTTTAAAGAAGAACTGTATACTTTTGACGAAAGAAAACTGGAACAAATTATCAGATCCTGCCCTGATGAATATGATCATTTAATCGTTTTTGGGCACAATGAGGCTGTTACAAATTTTGTCAATAAATTTGGAACTGTTTTTATTGATAATGTTACTACTTCGGGCTTTGTAAATATTATATTTGAAAATCAAAGTTGGAGTCACATTGAAAACGGAGTCACTAAAAAAGTCGTTTTCCCAAGAGATTTAAAATAAGTATGAGTACAGAAAATAATTTTCGCTACATAGACAGAGAAAAAAGCTGGTTGGCATTCAATGCCAGAGTGTTACAGGAAGCCGCTGATGAAGCGGTTCCTTTGTTAGAAAGACTTCGCTTTATAGGTATTTTTTCAAATAATTTAGACGAGTTTTTCCGGGTGCGATTTGCGGCTATACGCCGGTTGAGTTTATCCGGGGCTACCGGTGAAAAAATTTTGGGGGGTATTACAGCGCAGCAATTGGTTAAAGATATAACCGAAATCGTTATTAAACAACAAGCCGAAAGTTTAAGAGTACTGAAAATAATAGAAAACGAACTTGTCAAGCAGAACATCATCATTGTTGATGAAACCGAAGTTTCAGCAGAGCATGAAAATTTTGTCAGAGAGTTTTTTATCCAAAAGATAAGTCCGGAACTGGTTACCATTATCCTTAACGATTTGGCTGAATTTCCACTTTTAAAAGATACTTCGGGTTATTTGGCGGTGAAGTTGGTTATGAAAACCGAAGCGAAACCCAAAATGTTAGGCTTGGTCAAAAAAGTGAAACCCGAGGTGCGTTATGCTGTTATTGAAATCCCCAAAAATACGAACCGAATTGTGGAGCTTCCCAACAAGGATGGTAAGCAATATTTGATGCTTTTGGATGATGTGATACGATACAACCTGAGCAGTATCTTCAATATTTTTGATTACGAAAGCATCTCTGCTCATATGATAAAAATTACCCGTGATGCTCAGCTCGATATTGACAGTGACATGAGTAAAAGTATGCTCGAGAAGATTGCCACTTCAGTAAAAGACAGAAGAATAGGTGAGCCCGTTCGTTTTGTGTACGACCAAAATATTGATAAAGACACCTTGAAATTTTTCCTGAATAAAATGGGGATTGATGCCTCAGATAGTATAATTCCAGGCGGTAGATACCACAACCGCCGCGATTATATGAGTTTCCCAAATTTAGGAAGATTTGACTTGCTGTATCCGCCAAGAATACCACTTCCGGTTGAAGGGCTTTCTTTGGATGGCAGTATTTTAAACCGCATTGCCAAAAAAGATTATCTGGTAAACGCACCGTTTCAGTCGTTTTCGTATCTGATTAAATTCCTCAGAGAAGCAGCTCTGGATCCGAAAGTTACCTCAATAAAAATTACGTTGTACCGTTTGGCCAAAAATTCGCAAATTGTGAGTTCACTTATCAACGCGGCTAAAAACGGCAAGAAAGTTATTGTGCAAATAGAGCTTCAGGCCCGTTTTGACGAAGCCAGTAATATATCCTATGCCGAGCAAATGCAGCAAGAAGGTATTGAACTCATATTTGGAATCAAAGGCTTGAAAGTACACAGTAAAATAT
>CAYPSB010000092.1:0-3319 GCA_964413435.1 uncultured Flavobacterium sp. | reverse complement strand
TTGGTAGCGGTTTTAAATCTTCTGAAAAGTTGAATAAAATGACATGACTTCCTTTGAATGGATTGTAGGATGGTTCGTAATTGATATAACCCAAACTATGCAAGTTCTTCAGGCATTTGTGATAGGTTGCTTTTGAACTGATTTTGCTTATTCGCATTACCTCATCGCGATTGATGCTGATTGGATTTTTGAAGCGGTTGCAGTTCCAAAATTGAAATAAGGCAATGTATAAGCTTACGTGTGTTGGATTTAGTGTTTTATCAATGGCTACTTTCTCAAAGAAACCAGTGAGATGTTTTATGTAATTCATGATTGTAAAAATTATTTGAACAGAGTAGGCAAAGCATTTACCTTATTTCCATTTAATAACTTATCAATATCTGAATTGTCGTAGTACATTATGCCACCTATTTTGGTATAGGTCAGTGTTCCGTTGATGCGGAGATTTTGCAATGTACCTGGAGAGATGTTTAACAGTTTACGGACTTCATTGGATTTGAGCCACTGTTTTGTTTGTTGCGGTTTGGATTGAATGATTTCTTTTAAATCATTTAGAAGAAGACTACGAAATTCGTTTAAGTCTTCACGTGTAATAACTTCGATTGCCATAACGTAATTTTTAAATTGTTATGGTACAAAATTGTGGCGTTTGATTTGTTTTCTTTCACAACGGGGTTCATGTTGTGAACGATTTTTATTTAAAGTACCTCATCTGAATTGTTCATCCTAGTCAATAATTTTTCATTTAAAGTTGTTATAAACTTTGTTCTATCATTCTTACGGGCTTTAATTTCAAGGAATGTTCTACGATATTGCCCTAAATCAATTTCAAAAATATGCTCAAAATATTCAGCAATATCTTTAAGATCTGCGGCACCATTATTAAAAGCTCCTTCAGTATGTAATGCAAAAATAAGTTCAGTTAACGCTACTTTTGAGCCTGTCCACATCATTTTCATGTTCGGTTGGCGTTGTGTTTTTTCGTTAGTTCCTTTATTTTCAATCATAATTAGTTTATTTTCAAGATATAATTGAATTAAGTCATTAGCTAATATTTTTGCTACCTTATAATCATGAGAAGTTGAAAAATTAGTATCTGTTTCAAAATAATAGCTACTTAATGCTAATTTCACATCAAACTTCCCACTTAGAAAATATTTGTAATCCAAATAATTATTTCCAGAGCGAAAATATTTGTAAAATTCTAATTCATTATCAAAAAAAGCTTTAAGTTTTATAAGTTCATTATTGTAATATTTTTTTAAAATACGACTGCCTCCATTTGGCTTTTTCATTTCAATTTTAAGGATTGAATTGTAATAAATAATCTTTGATGTAAATTGGGGTTTAATTTCCTTAAAAAAATATATTTCTTCATCTTGACTTTTGAATTGACTTTTAATAACTACATTTTTTAAATTCTCTTTAGCTTTTAAAGTTATCTCAATAGCCTTTTCACAACGCTTAATTTCATTGTCTATTTCAAGATCAATGAAATTAAGTTGTTCATTTAGGTCTGTTTGTAGATTTATTATTTTTTGATTCAAAGTCTTAAAATATTTAAAGATATAGTTTTAATAATTTGATGAGTTCCTAATCGAATAAATATTTATATTTTATAAAGTTCCTTTACTTCATTCAGAATTTTTACTATTCTATCAGATGTAATCTGCATTTTTTCTAATACAATTTTATTTTCATAAAGTTCTTTAACTAAAATTATATCTTTAGAAATAAGAGTTGTTTTTTCGTCTTTTGAAAGATTTATTAAAGTAGTAATTGGATAAAGATCAAATGAATCAATATTGTCTTTAATTCCGTTATTTAACGGATAATCCCAACTAAGTAAAGTTAAACCAACGCATTTTGCATAGTTTATTGCATCAATAGTAAACCTGGTATTAGTAACCAACCAGCCTTGTTTGAGATGTGTAGTGTTTTTAGAATTAGTATTCCACTGTTTTTGGATGTCTAAAAATCTTGAATTAATGTATAAAGGAATTTTTACATTACTAACTGCATTAGCGTCAGAATGAAATTTGCATTCAATTGCATAAACGCTTCCTTCTTTTTCAGCTAAAACATCTATTTCGTGGGTAACGCATTCGCCATATAAAATTACACTGACAGAGGTTTTAAATCCTTTTTCTCTCAATAAAGCTGCAACTAACCTTTCAAACGGATAACCTGTTGGTCCTAATTCAAAAATGGCACGTTTTAGACTATATCGTGATGCAGATGTTCTGTTTGTTTTTTTTAAATAAGCAAACGCTTTTTTATATATTTCATTTGAAGAAATACCATCATAAATTTCTGGTTGTATTTTTGAAATAATGTTTTCAATATCTTCTTTAGATGCACCACTACGTTGTAGTGAATGTTCTAATTTTTGAGTTGAAAAAGGTTCAACATCAATAGAATTCTTTTTAATAAAAATTGGTTTTTGTTTCATAATTCAAGTATTAAAAACGTAAAGTTTCTGTCATTATACCAAACCTAATTGAGCTGATTTGATGTTGAAAATAAATATTATAATAATCCATACCTTGATAGAATTGAACAAAGAATCCAATGTCTTCTAAAAATTTGGGATGATAATAAACAATTAAACTGGCATTAATTCTTTTAGAATTAAAAGTGTCCCAATTGTTAATATTATCTAGCATCAAAGTTGTTTCTGCTTTTACAGAAAAGTTTGCCTTTTGTTCACTACTTTTTATGAGGTTCGATTTCATAGGAAGTTTATAAGCTAAAAATGTATTGTGCCATCGCAATCCACTATATTGACCATGAAGTTCTTCTAACATCCAACTCTTTGGGTGAATTTCAACTGAGCTTTTTATAAATTTGAAAGCTTTCAAGTTTTGACTATATGATGATTGTAAAAAACCTAATTCTAAATAGTTTGTTGCAAAATTTCCTGATTGTAAATTGACTTTTCCATCATCTGTATAAAAATTACCATCTTGACCATTAGAATGATGAGCAATTTTACCAAATAAAGTTAATTTATTGGCTGCATCTTTATGACCTGTTAAAAAATAGAACGCAATTTGAGGTATATAACTTGGTGTTTTTACGGGATAAGAATACTCATCAAACATTCTTATTATAATTTGAGAAGTTAACACTGCCATTAATCTTGAATCTTTACGTTCTCTGATCTTAAAATTAGGACTAACATTTGCCTCAAACATTAAAGGTTCTAAATTCCCAATATCAAAGGGAAAAGTAACATAACTTTCTCCTTGATTTACTTGTGCAATTTTATCTAAAGATAGAATTGCTGTTGTATCTACTTTAGTTTGAGCTGAAGTTA
>CAYPSB010000091.1:0-3396 GCA_964413435.1 uncultured Flavobacterium sp. | reverse complement strand
CAGTACTAATCCCTTTTGAATAATCAAGCCAAGCTTGCTTTTGGTCGTTTTCCATTTATTATTAAATTAAAAAAACTTAAAAAGTTCTAAACAAACAATTTAAGTTTTTCGTTTAAACAGACTGTTTATTAGTCCTAAACTATTTTGCTAATTTTTCTATTTCAGGTTTCAGATTAGCTTCTTGTGGATAAAGTGAAGGAAATTGTCTAACTCCATCTTTTACAACAGCCTTTATTATTCCGGTTAATGGATCGAAACTGCATTTGGATTCGTCAGGTCTGAAAAAATTTCCTAACTCGGCTCCTGCAATTGTTCTCTTCTTACCTTTATATTCTAAATCTACACTTTGTAACACTATATCATCCTGATCTTTTTTCATTCCAAAATCTAATCTCAATTCTGTTGGAAAAACGTCTTTGGGAAGCTTATAAACTACTTGCTGAACAGACTCACTTCCTTTAACGGAAATCCAGATAGGATCTCCCTTAAAGTCAATAGAACCATCTTCTGTATAAAACAAGCTGAAATCGTCGTCCTTTTTAACAATTACATTCGTTGTAACCTTAAATTGTGTATCATCAATTGCTAATTCCTCCGATTTATTTTCATTTTTACTATCCTTACAGCTTGTAAAGGCTGCAGAAGCAATCAGGATTAAAAGTGCAAACTTTGTTTTCATTAATTTAATTAAATTTATTTCTACAAACTTAATAACTTATTTGATATTCTACAACTTTGATTAATTTTTAAATTATACTCCATATCATTAGTCATAATTTCAATCATTTTTAATTTACTTATTAAAAATGGATTAAAACAATAAATAATTATGTTTGTAAAATAATATTTAAATTAATGGTCACATGTCTTTAAAAACTTTAAAATATAATTTCAAATTATTGTTTTTTTCAATTATTTCCTCTTTTATTACATATGGTTTTACACTATCTAATTATTCTTTGAGTGTTGATAATGAATCCCCAATTCTCGCTGATTATTCTTTATCGCTAGGCAGATGGGGGACCAATTTAATCAGATGTCGTATTTTGGGTGAACATTTGCCGTATTTTACTTTATTATTAAGTTTGATTTTAATGAGCTTCACGGCAGTAGAGTTGGCAAAATTATTTAAATTCAAAGGAGTCTCAGGTTATCTTTTTTGCATACTCTTTTTGACTTTTCCTCAATTGGCTTATCAACTTGTTTTTACGATGCAGGCTGATGTTGTTGCTATTGGATTTTTATTATCGGTAATTATTGTTAAAATTTTTATTAAAAATATTGAACGTGTTTTATCTGTAAAATCTATTGTCTCTTTAATTACAGCTGCATTAATACTTATGTTTGTTATTGCAAGTTACCAAGCATTAATTTTTATACCTATAATTATATATCTTATTCACACTTATCAAAATACTTATCTAGAGGATTTTAACTTAAAAAAAGAGTTTTTCAACCTATTGTATTTTGGTGGGCTGGTGATTTTTTCTCTTATCTTATACTACATTTCTATAAAACTTTTTTGTCCGGCAATAGAAGGGGGTTATTTGTCTTCTTATGTGTCGGGTGATTCAGATAATCAGTTTGTGAAATTTTGCTCTATTTGGTTTACAAATCTTGTTGGAAATTTTTATTATGGTGAAAAAACTTTTATTCTGGTAACTTTATTAAGCATAGTAATATTTTTTAAATTCTTTATAGAAAAAAAGCGGACATTAATTCGATTTATTGCTTTGTTTACACTTTTACTACTGCCTTTTGTAATGTCATATTTCATAACTAATGGTTATCATCCACCTAGAATTTATATAACGTCGGGTATTGTTTTTGGTTTTATAATTGTTCATGCAGCAAATCTTTTTAAAAAGGAAAGTATATTAATTTTTATAACTTCTTTGGTTTGCTTTATGAATATTTATTTCATAACTCGTCTATTTTATTCTAATTATCAGATCTCAAATCACGATAAAGAAGTTGCAAAACAAATTGATTCAACCATAAAGATGAAATATCCTGAATTTGATGAAAACGTAAATTATGTTTATTTCTACGGGTGTTTACCTTATGAACATCATCAAAAGTTTAGAATAGATAAATCAGAGGTATTTGGAGGATCATTATTCAATTGGGATAATGGCAATAATTATAGAATTATAAATCTTTTTAAATTTTATGATATAGCTAATTACAAAATGATTGATAATAAAGACATTTTCTTAAGCATCAAAGATTCGATTGATAAAATGCCTATTTGGCCTAAGAAAGAGTCTGTAAAAATGATAAACAATACAATGATAGTCAAATTGGGCAAGGAAAAAGGAAGTCCTCTTTGGGTAGAATAAATACAAACATTCCAGATAAATAAAATAAAAATGTATGCAAAAACCAATTATAGGCATCATTTCGCCTTGTTACAATGAAGAGCTGGTATTACATCAAACTTCTGTCCAAATAAATAACATTATCTCTGATATGGTTTCAAGAGGTGTTGTCTCTGACAAAAGTTTTGCTGCTTTTGTAGATGATGGAAGTAAAGACAATACTTGGAGAATCATAGAAGATAGCGCAAGTGAATTACAATATCTAAAAGGATTGAAATTAGCGGGTAATGTTGGTCACCAAAATGCGCTTCTTGCCGGTTTGATGGCTTTCAAAGATGAATCTGACGCATTAATCTCAATAGATGCTGATTTACAGGATGATGTTAGAGTAATTGAAGAGATGATCCTTTCATTCAAATCTGGGGTTGATGTGGTGTATGGAGTAAGAAAGGAAAGAGCTAGTGATACTTTTTTTAAAAAAAACAGTGCATTACTTTTCTATAAGTTAATGAAGGTTATGAAAGTAAATATTGTTTATAATCATGCCGACTATAGACTATGTAGCAAGAGAGTGCTCAATTCACTAGCTGAATTCGGAGAAGTTAATCTCTTTTTAAGAGGTATCATTCCTACTATTGGTTTTAGTAAAGAAAATGTTTATTATGATCGTTTAGAGCGCTTTGCAGGAGAATCAAAATACCCTTTGAGAAAAATGCTGGCATTTGCTTGGAATGGAATCACTTCTTTCAGTAATTATCCTTTAAGATTGGTAACCATTATTGGGTTTGTTATTTTTTTCTTTTGTCTTCTGATGTCTGGATATGCTCTATTTTCGCTTTATCGTCATAATGTTGTTCCGGGATGGCTATCTACTGTTTTACCTATGTATTTTTTAGGTGGAGTTCAGTTATTCTGCTTTGGAATTATTGGTGAATATATCGGGAAAATATATCTGGAAGTCAAAAAAAGACCTCGTTATTTTATTGATAGAAGGGTTAACTAGTTATTTTTCGTTCTCAGACTATCTTCCCAGCCATCAACTTTAATTCCGAAAACAGCTTTAATTTTTGTTTTA
>CAYPSB010000090.1:0-3469 GCA_964413435.1 uncultured Flavobacterium sp. | reverse complement strand
CGCCGCTAACCGACTGTTGCGAAGCCAGCGAACTGCGTACTGTCTGCTAAGATAAAGTTTTTACGTGAAAAAAGAAGAACAACTCAAGAAAATCCAGCAATAGCGGTTAACGGCTGTTATGGGCTGGCTATTTTATTTATAAACTTTTTCCAATTCTGATTTAAGTCTTTTTGGTTGGCTTCATTTAAATTAATTTTTTCATCCAAAACCTTTCTTCCGTCCACAATTTTAAAAACATACATTCCTTTTTCATCGTTAACGCATTGTCTATATTCTAGAAATCCTTTTGGTTTTATTTTAAAATTTTCAATTGAGAATAAGTAACTAATCCAATTATTTTTTCCGCAACCATTTGGAGAAAACGAGTAATAAAAATTAGAGTCTTCTAGTTTTTTTGAATAAGCAAATTCTGGATGATCAATACTATCAACAACTCTGAAACTTTTCTCTTTTTGGTTGTATAGCCAAACTTTCTCGTAATAATAATTACTTGAAAATCCATATTTCAAATCATTATTTCCGTCGCCATCAAAGTCTTCAAATTTTATGGAATTTGGCGCGATTCCATCTTCCTTTATGTTGATTAAAGTATCATTTTTTCGGTTTATTAAATACAATCTTGAGTTACTCCTGTAATTAGCAATGTAATTTTTGTCTGAACTTTTACTAATAATTGAATCTTTCTGATTTTCTGTTTCAGAGAATGTTCTGCTTTCAGAATTTTTACATGATAACATAATTCCGAGAAAGGTTAATAAAATAAAAATAGTTCTCATTTGCAGATTTTCTGATAGCTTGCCCATAACGTTTCGCCGCTTGGCGTCAGTAGCGGCAAGTTAAAGAAAAATGTAATAAGAAATACTGAAGTTCAGAGTATTTTCCAAGAAAGATAAACAAGCTATTGCGCCAAACGGCTGTTAGCTGTTGTTTTATTGATTTGGTAGAAAGCCCAATTCTTCAGGATATTTATTTAGCTCTTTTACTCTTTTTTTGCCTTTATCAAAATTGTCAGGAGAGACGTTTAAATATTCCATGTTTTCCCATTCTTTTCTAATAGATTCAATTTTTTGGTTTAACTCATATTCCATAAGATTTCCAGTTAAAACAGGCTCGATTCTATGTCTTAATTTTTCAAGGTTGTTTCCAGATTTTCTATGAGCTTCTGATTTCTCTCCGGGTTTCAAAAAAGTCTGTAATCCAGTAAGTATTGCTGCAATAGTTGTTAACAATGGAATTGCAAATTCGTGTTTTAATAGGAAAGGCAGTTTCTTGAAAGTTGTTGGTTCTAGTCCTGGGAATCTATATGAACAAGCAATGAGTGTTGTTAGTACAAATGCTGATATTCCAATTCTTTTTTCCCATTTTGACAATTCAATTGATTGATATATATGAGCATATTCCAATTGATGAATTTTTCTCATCCAATCAAGAATCATTTTTCTTTTTTCGTCAGTCATAAATCTTTTTGTTTAGTTTCAATTTTTTCTAATAAATATTTTGGATCAATATGCATTCTTCGGTTAACCTCAGATTCTTTATAATCATTAGGACCGACGACGTATGATTTTTCAACAATCCCGTTTTTAGCGGTAAATGAAAAAAATGTAGCAGAAAGACCATCCTCGTCTTCGGTTCCCGAATTATGATAATTTTCTGCTTTTATTTGATAGCTACCTCCGCTCATATATACTTCGTGACTAATCTGCTTAACTTCTACATTTATATTATCATTATTAGCGGTTGAAGTATGTTGATTTATTTTGCTTATTGTTTTGTTATAGTTTATTGTAAAACGTGTATATCCAGTTGGGTTTTTAGATTCTGTTACTATATATCGGTCATTAATTATTTTCCCTGTAATAATCCAACTATGAGCATGAAATGAATGTGTGTGGATTGAAAATTTTTTTGTGGCATCTTGGTTAATTAGTTTTTCTAATGAATTATCCCAAATATGTAATCTTATAAATTCAAAATTTGACATATCTGCTTTAAAATTATAAAGTGGAATTGATAAGAATCCTTGCGATCCAATTGATGAGATTACGTCTTCGCTAGGGATTATTTTTATCGATTTAGAAATATATTTCCAAACATTTTTAAGGTCAAAATTAATTTCTTTGTCCCTTGCTTCTTGAATCATAAATATTCCAATTATTCTGTAAGCAATTGATGCAAAATATTTGTTGCTAGAACCGTCAGCTAAATTTTCTAATTTCAAAAAATCAATTTTATCGTCAGTAAAACTGTCAAAAAACTCTGCTGCATTAGGCAATTTATCTTGACTTTCTGGAGGATAACCAGCTTTAATACTTGACAGAAATGTGTCAAAACTCTCTTTTAGTATCATGAATAGCGATGTTTGTGAATAAAATAACAGCTAACGTTTCGCGGCTTTACGACAGTTGCGAAGCCAGCGAACGGATTATTTTCTGTTAAAGATAAACGTTTTTCGTGAACACATAAAAATAAAAACCAGCAATTGCGTAAAACCGCTGTTAGCGGCTGGTTTTGTTATTCTTCAACACTGGTTTCCCAACCATCATAATCTCCATTATTTTCCAGCGCCAAATTCCATAAATATAAAGTATAATCATTTACGCTTTCCAAATCAACTTTGTCAACGCGTTTGATTTGTAATTGATGTGGAAATTTTCCATCTATTTTGTTCTCAGTTACAATTTCAAAACCTTTAAGTTCAACTTCGGAAACATATTTTTCTAAATCTGAGTCTGTTTTGAAATAAATCCAATGGAAAACTTCTCTTTCCGTTTTCAAATTGTCACCATGAGATTTTAGCTGATAAATAACTTTTCTGTTAGCTTCAATCTGCGTCGATGAGTTTAATTTCTTTTTGAATATGTTTCCAAATATCCCCATAAATATTTCTTTTTCAATTATGTGTGTTTAAAACTTGCCGCTAACGGGATGCGGCTTAACGCAGTTGGGGAATAGCGTCTTTGGCGTTTCCAATTATTACTATCCTATAAAAGTACAAAAAAAAGTAATAATAGACCAAAGCGCCCCAATTGCGGTAAACCGCTGTTATATGCTGGTTGCACACATCAACTTGAGCACGCAAACTTTGTCAGTTTCCATTTTCTGCGCAACTTTTGGTTTTATGTTTTCAACTTTCTGTTTGTTTTCTGAGAAAGATTTCAAAGCAAGCTTGGCTTTGAGTTTGATTTTTGCGCAACAATTTGCGAAAACATTTTCTATTTTATTTTTTCGAATTGTATTCTAAATACCGCATTACTTTCTTGTACAGTTTAAATGTAAAATAAATAATTGCACATATTAAAACAAAAAGAAATGTTTGCCATAGGAACAAACCTAAACTAAAATCATTAATTAATTTTTCCATGTTTCGGTTGCATTAAGTTATTGAATTTACGCGAGTCCGTGCAACTAGCATATAACGGGATGCGGCTTAACGCAGTTGGGGAATAGCGTCTTTGGCGTTTCCAAT
>CAYPSB010000089.1:0-3517 GCA_964413435.1 uncultured Flavobacterium sp. | reverse complement strand
GGATTGTATTGTTTATAGTGTTTGCCGAAACCGGACTTTTTGCTGGTTTCTTTTTGCCCGGTGACAGTTTGCTATTCCTGGCCGGAATTTACAGCCGTGATTTAATCGAGAATTTTTCATTCATACCAAGTGATTTGGTAAACGTAACTTTATTGGCCGTATTGGTAGCCGTAGCCGGAATTTTGGGTAATATGATGGGCTATTGGTTTGGTGCCAAAAGCGGGTATTACCTATACAAAAAGGAAGACAGTTTCTGGTTTAAAAAGAAATACTTAATCCAGTCAAAAGATTTTTTCGAAAGATATGGTGGAAAGGCTATCATTTTTGCCCGTTTTTTACCAATAGTCAGAACTTTTGCTCCTATAGTTGCCGGAATTGTAACCATGGACAAAAAGAAATTCATGTTTTATAATATAGTCAGTTCTTTCCTTTGGTCGTTTATTCTGATTTTCTCAGGACATTACTTATACGGAATGTTCCTGGATAAATTTAACATCGATTTGAAGAAGCATATAGAGGTTATCGTGATAGTAATCATCATTATTTCCACTTTTCCTGTACTTCTCAAGGTTTTTAAGAAAACACCGGAACAAGCAGAATAAAAAAACGCCTCAAATTTTGAGGCGTTTTTTTATTTAGTCAAATCAATGATTTTCTCTTCCTGGAATAATTGACCTTCGTCAGTCATGCCTTCAATGATGACTTTGGCTTTTGGTTTGTTGTAGTCGGTCATTTCAAAACTGAATTCTCCGGTTTCATTGGTGACTATTCTGGATGCCCAATGTAATAATCCGTAGTGGTCAAAACCAACACTTTGTGTGCTTTCATAATCGGCATTTTTGAAATTAGTATAGCGGGCAAATCCTTCTTTGATGTAGAACGAGTTGGGGTCTTGTTTAGGAATGTAATTTTGGAGTGATTTTTTAGTGTAAATTTTAATAACCCCCTGATAGTTGCTCATACCGGGTACAATGGCATGAGGACTTAAGTAAATTTCATCAATTTCTGCCATCGACATTAGTGTTAAATCATCGTGAAACTTCACAATTCTCCCGTCAATACTGATTTCAGGTTTGGCCTGCTCACCATTGAGTGAGCTACGAGTTCGACTATAAACGGTTACATTTATTCCGCTTCTAACAACATTAAAGCCGTTGGATTCAATAAAGGTTAACAGGTTTTGTCCTTCTAGAACATCGTCTACTTTGTAGCCTCTTAAACTAGCATTCCCCAGCCGATTTTCATAGGTGAGTTTCTTTTTTGCCGTAGCCATAATTTTTACTTCCTTAAGATGAATGATGTCAGAAGAAAATTTTGGAAAAGCATTGTTTATCGAAAAATCTTCGCTCTCTGTTTCAGGACAATTTTCAGGAATATTGGACTTGAAAGGAATGTTGAAAGGTCTTTTACGATTCGTAACTTGAGGGGTTATCTTAGTGTTGATAACTTCAAAGTCAGGCAGTTTTTGCAATGACATTTTTACAAAAGTTGAATCAGCCAAAATAATATGTTCAAACGAATAGTCTCCTTTATCGCTTACGTCAGAAGCCATCATGATAAAATCTTTATAAGAGACCAATTTGACCTTGTGATACACTTTATTAGGGATGTTTGGACTTATGTTTCCTTTCAGATTTAGCCCTACGTCAAAAGTGTAATGGGCAACAGGGGTGGTTGTTTTTATGAAGTTCCATGCATATTTTGTTTTTGCCTGATTTAATAAGGCCAAATCAAGTTCGTAAAATTTACTCCTTCCCGGACTGTTCAAGTAATAATTGGCATTTTGCAATGGCTCTTTTAGATAAGGATTTATCGTTAAACCACAAAGGATATTGTTGTCCTTCCAGCTTTTGGTGTCCTCGGGTAAAATAGAAATACTCAGACTTGAATTTTGAAATATCCCATTTCCCGTAATTGATATTTTCCCGTCTGTTTTGTCTTTTTTGTTCAGTATAATAGCTGTTTTTTCTGAGTTTTGACGGGTATAAATCAATCGTTCATTCCATTGAATCATTTCGCTATCGATGATTCGGATAGTATTGATACCTTCAAATAAATCAACATTGTTTATAACAATCGTTTGTTCCAGTTCGTTAGCGTTCAAGTTGACAGTATAAATGGTGTATTTTTGATCTTGATGTACTAATAAATAAATTTTTTTTGTCTGCATCAAATTCATAGTGGCACTGTTAGTTTTGACTTTAACAACGGTTTTTCCCTCCAGGGTAAAATTGTTTACAGCCATTGCAAACCCTATTGTTTCCTGAGCAGGTAATTGCTTTTCATATATTTTATTGTTGAAGGCCAAAGTTACTTTGAGGTTTTCGCTGTAGGGTGTGATTTCAAATTTCCCCATACCGAATTTATTCAGGTTGAAGGTTTTTAATACCTCGCCTTTGTCATTTTGTAACGAGGCTTCTAAATTGTCGGGCGACAACCCTCTACAATCTTTTACCTGTACCCCAATGGTGTTGGAAATCCCACTGATAAGATTTCCTCCTTCGGGAGTGAGATGAATTTCAAGTGTTTCAGAGTTTATTCTTTTGGGATTTTTTATGCCTTCTAAAGGATTTATGATGTTCACTTTGACGATGGTCGATTCGTTTTCACTAAAATTATTCATCCAGTTTGTATACGCTTGGATATAATAATTGCCTGAATGCATGCTAGGCTTGAGAGTAATTTTTCCTGAAAAAGTTCCATTGCTGGCAAAGACTAATTTTTCAGCAAGTTGTGTTCCTGCCTCATCATATAAAACTACATATACATTGGTGGTAAAATAAGGTTTGTTGGTTTTTCGATTAATGACATACCCCTGATACCAAATGGATTCATTAGTTATAAAGCTGGTTTTGTCTATATGAAGATGTATGGCTTCGCGTTCTAAATCAAAATAGTTTTCAAGGATGTCTGCTATTTTGTCCTTGTTTTCATCAATTGGATTTTGTGAACGAATGGTTTGAGAAAATAGAAAGGCGATGAAAAGAAACAGCCAATAACATCTTTGCATGTTCGGTAGATTTATAATTGATCTAAAAGTATAAATATTTATTTACAAAACAAACAAAAAAACGCCTCAAATTTTGAGGCGTTTTTAGTTTTATTATGATTATAAATTACATCATGCCCGGCATTCCTCCGCCCATTGGCATTCCTGCACCGGCATTTTCTTCTTTGATTTCTACCAGAGCACATTCGGTAGTCAAGATCATTCCGGCTACAGAAGCGGCATTTTCCAATGCAACACGCGTTACTTTTTTAGGGTCAATGATTCCGGCTTTCAGCATGTCAACGTATTCATCGGTTTTGGCATTGTATCCAAAATTAGCTTTTCCTTCGGCTACTTTGGCTACCACAACAGAACCTTCTAAACCGGCATTTTCTACGATAGTTCTTAACGGAGCTTCTACGGCACGAGATACGATTTGAATTCCGGTTGACTCATCAGCATTGTCAGCTTTAAGTTTCTCTAAAACCGATTTGGCTCTTAACAAAGCAACACCTCCACCGGCTACGA
>CAYPSB010000088.1:0-3564 GCA_964413435.1 uncultured Flavobacterium sp. | reverse complement strand
TTTGAAACCCGCGATGACGTTACCATACCCGAATATCTGAAAATGATAGAATATAAAACGGCTGTATTGGTAGGAGCCGCGATGAAAATGGGTGCTATTGTGGCGCAAACTTCGGAGGAGAATGCGAATTCAATATACGATTTCGGATTGAATTTGGGGATTGCGTTCCAATTACAGGACGATTATCTGGATGCTTTCGGGAATCCTGAAACGTTCGGAAAACAAGTGGGAGGTGATATCATTGAAAATAAAAAAACCTATTTGTATTTAAAAGCCATGGAGTTTGCTACCCCTGATGTAAAAGAACAACTCCTGCATTTGTTTTCGATACAACCCAATGATAATACCGATAAAATTGCTTCGGTAAAAGAGATTTTCAATCAAACCGGTGCTTCCGAAGCGACCCGACAAGCCATCGAAGCGTACACTTTTAAAGCATTTGCCATGTTGGAGAACATGAATATCAGTCAAGATAAAAAAGCTGTTTTGAAAGCATTCGGAGATAAATTAATGAGTAGAAACGTATAAAAAAAGTAATCGGAAAACAGGTTTCAGAAAGCCGTAAAACTTTCTGAGTTCTGCGTTCTCCATTCTGTCTTCTAAAAAATGTACCATCCGCCAACCAATACCGACCATTTACTCTCGGAAGCCGAGAAAGAAAACCTGTATGCCAAACTGATTGAACAACTCAACAAGGATTTCAATTTTGCAAACGAAGCGGTCGATTTTCCGCAAAGCACCACTCCGTATGAATTGAAAGTACAGTTGCATGAAAAAATCTATCGTTTGATTCAGTACAAATACACCGAACTGCTCAATTTACTTTACATTATTGACGTGCCTGAAGAAAACACCAAACAACTTGAAGGTGCTGATGCGGCTGAACTTTCCGAACAAATTGCCTTTTTAATTCTGAGAAGAGAATGGATGAAGGTTTGGTTCAGAAACCGGTATTAGGCAGTTTTTGTCTTTTAGAAATAAACCCGAATAAACGGCATAAAAGCACTGCCGTAAATATCTTTGTTTTTGTCGAACAACACATTAAATCTTGCGCCGATAGTCACGTTGTCGGCTCTGTAACCTCCCCCTATATAAAGTCCGGTGTTCCAGAAACTTTTTTTGATGTTGTTGTAGACATCCGTGTAAGTGTTGTTAACGTGCATCTCTTCCACTTCTAACGAAAGCTGAATCTCCTCAATCGGATTGAAAAGACCAATGATGCTTCCGCCTACTATATTAGAATTGTAAAAATTGCGTTGTTTTAAATGGCTGTACTGCAGCCCTAATCCAAGGGCAAAATAATCGTCAAAATTGTATATCGCACTAGGGGCAATCGTAATATCGGTATAATCTCTGCTGGTGCTTATCCCAAATCCGCCTCCAAACTGAACGTGGTCCCAAAAAGCATCGGTTTTGGCTTTCGGCAACTTTTTTTCTTGTGCCCAAACAGCACTGGGAAGTCCTAAAAATAACAGTAAACCCAAAAAAGTAAAATAAAATTTTGCAACATTCTTTTTCATCAGGAGTAGAGCGTTAAAATAGCGTTATAAATGTACTAAAAACATTGAAAGATTATTACAAATGTCATACTTTTGCAACTGATTTTTTAACACACCCATTATTTACTCATAAGATCATGGATAGGTTTTCCTTTTTAAACGCAGCACACACCGAATTTTTTGCCGATTTATACGAACAATACCTTCAAAATCCCGATAGCGTAGAACCAAGTTGGAGAGCCTTTTTTCAAGGCTTTGACTTTGGTATGACTACCTACAACGAAGAACAAGCCGGAGCCCAAATCGTAGCCGCCTTAAACAACGATCAGGATTGCAGTGTTGTTTCAGACAAATTGCAAAAAGAATTCAACGTATTACGACTCATTGACGGTTACAGAACCCGTGGTCATTTATTCACTCAAACCAATCCGGTTCGCGACAGAAGAGTCTATGAGCCTAATCTGGATATTCAAAACTTCGGATTGAGTTCGGCTGATTTGGATACGGTATTTGATGCCGCTAAAATTTTAGGAAAACAACCAGCCACTTTAAAGCAAATTCTGGATGTTTTACAGCGTATGTATTGCCAACACATCGGTATCGAATACATGCACATGGAAAACCCTATTTATGTGAATTGGGTGCAGGAACGATTGAACAAAAATGACAATCAGCCTACCTTTGATGCTGAGCAAAAAAAACACATTCTAGCCAAGCTGAATGAGGCGGTTTCTTTTGAAAACTTTTTGCACACCAAATACGTTGGTCAAAAGCGTTTCTCCTTAGAAGGAGGCGAAAGCATCATTCCGGCCTTAGACGCTTTGATTGAAAATGCTGCCGAAAAAGGAGTAGAGCATTTCGTGATGGGAATGGCGCACCGCGG
This sequence comes from uncultured Flavobacterium sp., assembly GCA_964413435.1. Taxonomy (GTDB): domain Bacteria; phylum Bacteroidota; class Bacteroidia; order Flavobacteriales; family Flavobacteriaceae; genus Flavobacterium. Next base: position 1,182 of record CAYPSB010000088.1, on the reverse strand, counting down.
GCGCTTAAATACGTTAGCTAACATTTTTGGCAAAGCAACACAAGATATTTTCTCCGAATTTGACGGAAAAGATTACGATAAAGAATATTTCGACGGCGACGTTAAGTATCACTTAGGATTGACCTCGGAAAGAAAAACCCAATCCGGAAAAAAAATCAACATCAACCTGGCGCCGAACCCTTCGCATCTGGAGACCGTTGGTGCCGTGATTGAAGGAATTACAAGAGCTAAGCAAGATAAATATTTCCCGAATGACTTCTCTAAAGTATTGCCTATCGCCGTTCACGGGGATGCCGCAGTAGCCGGACAAGGAATTGTGTACGAAATCATTCAGATGGCACAATTAGACGGATACAAAACAGGAGGAACCATCCATATTGTCATCAACAACCAGGTTGGTTTTACGACCAACTATTTGGATGCGCGTTCGTCAACATATTGTACCGATATTGCCAAAGTAACTTTGTCTCCGGTGTTACACGTTAATGCTGATGATGCCGAAGCGGTGGTTCACGCGATGTTGTTCGCGTTGGATTTCCGTATGCAGTTCGGAAGAGACGTGTTCATCGATTTGTTAGGCTACCGAAAATATGGTCACAACGAAGGAGATGAGCCTCGTTTCACCCAGCCGTTGTTGTACAAATTGATTGCTCGTCACAAAAATCCGAGAGACATTTATGCTGAACAATTAATCACAGCCGGAATTGTTGATGCCGCGTATGTGACCAAAATAGAAAATGAGTACAAAGCCAAACTCGACGAAAATTTACAGGCTTCACGCAAAAAAGATCTGACCATCATCAAGCCGTTTATGCAAGATGAATGGAAAGGTTTTGTACAGGTTTCCGATGACGAAATGCTGAAGAAAGTCGATACCAAATTCGACCAAAAGAAACTGAATGCTATTCTGGAAACCATTTCCACTTTGCCGGCCGACAAAAAATTCATCAGTAAGATTACTAAAATCGTTACCGACCGCAAAACCATGTACGATAACGACACCATTGATTGGGGAACTGCCGAGGCCTTGGCTTACGGTTCGCTTTTAACCGAAGGATACGATGTGCGTATTTCCGGTCAGGATGTGGAACGCGGAACCTTCTCGCACCGTCACGCCGTAGTAAAAGTAGAAGACAGCGAGGAAGAAGTAATTTTATTGAATGCCTTAAAAGATAAAAAAGG
>CAYPSB010000087.1:0-4074 GCA_964413435.1 uncultured Flavobacterium sp. | reverse complement strand
AGCCGATAGTACGCGGTTTCGCACCTCGCAACAGACGTAAAGCCGCAATCCGTTAACAACAATGGTATAATCAACTAAGCACAGAAAGAATGATAGAAGAAATTTTGACCGGTGAAAGTTTAATTGAGAAAAAGAAAAAATTAACCAAAATTGATACAGATAAAAGTGGCTGGCTAACTTATTATTTAGATGAAAATAATAAGAAATGGATTGAAGAATATACAAATTCGGAATATCATGGAGGTGGATTACCACAGTTAAGATTAATCAAGAAATTCCCTTGGGAATAATATAATAACCACTGTTGTTAACAGCGGTTTTACGCAATGGCTCCATTTCTGTTTTCTTCGCCGGAAATTACTAAGTTGGAATTTTTGTTTACATTTACAACTAATCACTAAACGTCCCGCCACTGCGTAAAGCCGCGAAACGTTACAAGACATTTTATGACGAAACTTCTAAAAATAGGATTCTGCTTGATTTTTATTTCTCAAACATATGAGTATAATTTCAATTGTAGATTAACCTATGAGGTTATTAACCTAAAGGATCAAAAGAAAAATCATATTGTCAGTTACCTTATAAATGAACAAGACAATAGTTATAATTCTACTAATCTTAATATCTCGGACAACAAAGAAGAAATCACATTTGTAGACCAAAATGGAGTTTATTGGAAAGGCCAATTAAACAATCAAAATTTAAAAAATTCAGTAATTACATTAGATAAAGGATTATCGGGAAAATATAGTAATCCATATAAATATCAAGTTGACAATTATGATTTCGTGGAATTAAAAGATACACTTTTAGATAATAAAAACTGTAAACGTTTTATGTTGAAAAGCAATGATGTAGAAAAAGAAAAAAAGAAAAAACTTGGAAGAGAAATATACATTATAGATACATCTTCAAACATCCAACCTTTATTAACATTTTGCACCGCATACGAAGTTTGGAAAAGTCGAAAAAATATTCCAAACGGGATAATTCTGGAAAAGTATTTTTATAATTTTAAAGGAGAATTGGTAACCAAAGAGAAATTAAAAAGTAAAGAAAATATTAATCTGAAATTTAAATTCGCTTCAGAATAAAAACGTCTTGTAACAGCGGTTTCGCGCAATTGTTGGTTCTATTTTTACGTGTTCACGAAAAACGTTTATCTTTAACAGAAAATAATTAGTTCGCTGGCTTCACAACTGACGCGAAGCCGCGGAACGTTATGCACAAGCTTTGACAACTATGAGTAATATTATCACTTTTGGAAAATACAAAGACCAACCTATTGAAGTTTTAATTCATGACCCTGAATATTGTCAATGGTTAATGGCACAAAGCTGGTTTAATCAAAAATTCCCTAATCTTAAAACTATAATAATTAACAATTTCAAGGAACCAACTCATACTCCTGAACATAATAAAATGCAAGCAGAATTTTTGAAAGATGATTTCTGTGTTGCGTTTCTAAAAAGAGTTTTTCCTTCTTTTTTTGAAAATCCAGCGAGACTTACAAATGATTGGCATTTTAAATTTGGGGAAAACTTGCAAAGGCTTTTCATAACTAAACGTAGTTTTGAATTGGCCGGCGTTGACGTTTGCCTAAGTTTCACTCTAGAGTTTGAACAAACTATGGACTTGTTTGAAGACAAAACTTTTAATTATTTAGGCAAAGACTCATATCAAACTCCACAATTGAAAATAGAAGTAAAACCAACTGTTGGAGATGATTATCCTGCAATTCTTCGCCAAATGAAAGCATCAAAAAGTAATATTCTTTATTTGGCACACTATAATGGAATTGGAGTTGACGAAACTTTATTTAGACAGTACTTCGCCAACGAAAAAATAAAAGTGATTTTTCAGAGAGAAATAGATTAAGCCTGTGCATAACAGCCGTTTGGCGCAATGGCTAGTTTTGCTTTTCTTAGTCGGAAATTACTAAGTTGAATTTTTGCTTATCTTTAGAACAAATTATTAAAAAAGTCGCCACTGACGCCAAGCGGCGGAACGTTACCAGCTATTTTGGAAGAACTGCAAAAAACAACAATATTATAAATGACAATAACTGAAAAACACATTGAAATAATTCTTGAACAGTTTGCGAAAATTGAAAATTTAGAAAATTATATTAGCAATTCAAAATACACAAAAACATTGACTGCTACGATAAATTTTATTGAAAAAATAAAGCATATCCAAACTGACATTTACAGAATAAAATCAAGTTATACAGCAAATTGTTTATTAAGAACTATTGTAGAACATTTTTTAGTTAGTTATTATATTTTTTATCGATTTAACCTTGATAATAATGATATTACTGGAGAAAAATATTATACTGATTATTTTGTTACAGAATGTTTTAAAAAAGATATGTATCAGCTTGGGATTGACGGAATGCTAAACGGTGAAATTAACAAAGCAACTTTTGAAAATTTAAAAAAGAAATTATCACCAGATTTTGATGACTTAACTCAAACTGATTATGATAATTTTAATCGAGAAGGTAAACAATTCGACATAAAAAAAATACAAAATTTTTTAATCAAAAATCCTTTGCCTGAAAATCATTTCAATTCAGTAAATATTGAGTTAATACCAATGTTGCTTGATAAGTATAATATATTATCTTCATATATACACGGTGGACCAAGTGCTGAAATGGAATTCCAAAAAAACAAAGAAATTTCAAGCGATAAAATTGAATGGGCTTCAATCGTCTTATTTTTCACTATCACGAATTTTTTCATAATGCTGATTACTATTGATAGAAAATTTGAATATTTGAAAGATTATATTTCACTGCAAAGTCAATGCTATGAATAAAAAACAGCTGGTAACACACGTTTGGCGCAATTGCGAATTTTGTGGTAAAATCACGTTCACGTTTCGCAATAAATACTATATTTAACAGAAAATAATCAGTTACGAAGTTCGCAACTGACGCCAAGCGTGGGAACGTTGTGCGACATTTTGAAACCTCATAATTCAACAATAATTTATGATTGTAAGCAATATAGAAATAGTAACTGTTTTGGTAATATTATTATTTCTCATACCTGTTCTATGGCATGTGTTTAAAGAGAAATTTTTCGAAAGAATTTCATTTGTTGGATTGATAAAGATTTTCAATAAATCGCTTTTAATTCAAGGAATACTTGCTCTTTTAATAATACCTTTAAGTTGGATTTGGAATAAAAGTGACTTTATTTTTGATTCAATCATTGCCGAAACGGGTTATACATACATTGTTGTTGGAATATTCATGTATTTACCATCTTTAGCTTTTTTGAATTTTGTAAAATTAATCATTGAAGCACGAATTAAGAGAAGCTGAAAAACGTCGCACAACAGCGGTTTTACGCAATGGCTCCTCTCCTGTTTTCTTCGCCGGAAATTACTAAGTTGGAATTTTTGTTTACATTTACAACTAATCATTAAACGTTACGCCACTGCGTAAAGCCGCGAAACGTTAGCAGCAAGTTTTAAAACCCTCGTTATGAAAGAACAACATTATAAATTTCTAGCAATAACTTTTTCTATCATAATCATTTGGATTCTGTTTGGATTATTTAATTCTTATGATGAACAGAATGCTTACTTCAGTCCGTGGTCTTTGTACTTCTATTTAGGTGGAAGTATGATTGTAGGAATAATAATTTCAATAGTTACGTTAGCATTAAGATTAATCTTTTACAGAAAAGGAAAGTTTAGAAATAACTTCATGTATGTTTTTTGTGGTTATCTGAATTTGATAATTTCAATTATTTGGTTTGTGAGTTTGCTAACGAGAATATTAACTATAGATTACAAGTTAACCGAATATGGAATACCAAGTTTTTGTTTAGCAATTATTATTATGACAGACTTGTATTTCCCAAGAAAAGTGACCAATAGAACCGAAAAACCAGCTGCTAACAGCGGTTTCGCGCAATAGCTGGTTTTTATTTTTATGTGTTCACGAAAAACATTTATCTTTAACAGAAAATAATTCGTTCGCTGGCATCGCAACTGTCGCGAAGCCGCGGCACGTTATGCGTAATTTTTTGTTTTACGTGATATTTTCGCTATGAA
>CAYPSB010000086.1:0-4213 GCA_964413435.1 uncultured Flavobacterium sp. | reverse complement strand
TAAAACAAAAATTAAAGCTGTTTTCGGAATTAAAGTTGATGGCTGGGAAGATAGTTTAAAAGAGATTAATAAATGAGTCAAGCCAAAAAGATTTATTGTGTAACTCCTGTCTATAATGATTGGGAGAGTTTTGCTGTACTTTTGACTCATCTTAAAAAAACACAAGAAAATCAGAGCGATAGATTCACTTTTTTCATAGTTGCCGTCAATGATGGTTCGAGTGAAGAAAGAACGGATACTTCCACGGAGTTACCGGTTACGATTTTAAATTTAAAAACGAATATTGGTCACCAACGAGCTATAGCTGTTGGATTACAGTATGTTTATAATGAAGTTTCGGATGCTGATTATGTGGTTGTTTTAGACAGCGATGGTGAAGATAAACCGGAAGATGTTGAAGCGTTGTTTGAGTATGCGGAGAGGAAAAATGGAAAAGAAATTATTTTTGCTCAAAGAAAGAAGCGTCAGGAATCTGTACTTTTCAAAACAGGTTATTTTTTTTATAAATATCTTTTTTATTTCCTTACCGGACAAAAGATAAATTTCGGTAATTTCAGTATCATTCCTTCAAAACTTATGGGCAGAGTAGTGAACCAAGGACACTTGTGGAATCATTACTCCGGAGGAATCATACAATCTAAAATTCCGTTTGACAAAGTGTTACTCGACCGAGGTAAACGATATAAGGGAGTTTCTAAAATGAATTTCAACAATTTAATACTTCACGGATTAAGTTCAATTGCAGTTTATTTTGACCAAATATCCATCAAGATTTTAAAACTGTCTTTGTGTGGAATTTTGATTTGTTTTTTATCAGTACTTTATGTTTTGGGAGAAAAATTACTTACTAATTATGCTATTCCGGGCTGGGCATCGAGTTTGATAATGATCATTTCAGGAATTATTCTGCAATTATTTTCAGTTACTTTAATTGTACTTTTGTTGCAACTGAGCTCAAGGAAAAATGTTAGTGCTCCCAATTCAAAAATATATTTGGAATTTATAGAAAGTATTAATCATGGATAAGTTACTGTCAAATAAAATTTATTTTATTTCAATTGTACTAATAGTAGTAGGCTTTCAGCTAGTTTACGGATTAGAAATTATTCTACCAACTAATATAAATTGGATTATGTCTGCTTATCATGATTGGGGGCAACATTATTTAGGCTGGGCTTATTTCAGAAGTGAACCATGGCATTTGCCTTTAGGTCATATAGATAATTTTAATTATCCTGCAGGAACTAATGTTGGTTACACAGATTCAATCCCACTTTTGGCAATATTTTTTAAAGCGATTTCTTTTTTACTACCTGATACTTTCCAATATTTGGGTATATGGCTTCTAACATGTCATTTACTAACAGGATTCTTTACAATAAAAATATTGAAATTGTTCAAAACAAAAACGATATATATTTTATTGGCAGTAATAATAGTGTCGTTCAATCCTGTTTTAGTCTATAGAGGGATGCATCCGGCACTTTGTGCACATTGGTTGATATTAGCCTCAATTTATTATTATTTAGTAAAACCTGATAAACACAATGTAACAACACTAAATAAAAAACAGATTGCAATAATAGTATTAAGCGCTCTGATTAATCCATATTTGCTTTTGATGGTTATAGGTTTTGGATTTATATTACCTTTTCGACATTTTTATTTTGATAAATTGATTACACTCAACAAAATGTTGCTTTTCGTGATCACTCCTATATTACTGGTCTTGATATCCTGGTTTGTAGTTGGTATGTTGTCTTTTGGTAATGAGGTCAAGATGTCGGTTCAAAATGGTTACGGATTGTATGGTTTGAATTTAAACTCGTTGTGGAATCCTTGGGGCTATTCTCCGGTTTTACCACAACTTAAAAATACAGCTCCTCAACAGTACGAGGGTTTCGCTTATCTTGGACTGGGAATTTTTATTTTGATGGTAACGGTTTTTTTAATTTCTATTACAACACCAATTCGTAAGAATCAGTATAAAAAAGCATACCTACTACCACTTTTTATAATGACAGTATTTTATGTTTTATTTGCCATAACTCATCAGGTTACTTATGGTGATAAAACTATAATTTCAGTACCGATTCCCAAAATAGTCATAGAATTTGGAAGTATCTTCAGAGCAAGCGGAAGATTTATATGGCTTTTTTATTATCTTTTATTGTTGTTTCCAATTATTTTGTTGGTTAAAAGTAGGCTTTCGGATAAAATCAAAATACCCCTGTTAATACTTATAACAGTTTTGCAAATTTATGATACTATACCGCTATTGACCTGCAGAGTCTTGCCATCTGGAAGTTTTGAAAGCAAAAAAATTTCGGAGAAAACATGGGTTAGTATAACATCAAATTTTAAAAGAATTATAACTGTTCAGCCATTTGAAAATAGTATGGTTTATTCTTTATCGTATCAGGATTTATGTTCTGTGGCATTAAAAAATAAATTGCCAATAACTTGTGGATACGTGGCACGTGAAACTTTGGAAAAAAATAAAACGTTTAAAGATTCATTACTTTTAGACTTGAATGATGCTTTGATTAAAAAAGAAGATTTTTTCATAACAACGCCAAATGAATTACCAAACTTTTATAATTTAATCTATAAAAACAAAGTGAAAGTTGGTTTTCTGGATGGTTTTTATTATCTGTATGCTAAAGAAAATAGAATAGCAATAAGAAAATCCAACATAGAAAATAAAAAGATTGATTCTTTGATTAATTTAATAGAACGAGCAAATAAGTTGGTTGAAATAGAGAAGCCAAAATTTGTAGAAAATGCAATAGAGTTAAATCTTGAAAAGAATGATTACAATAATGGAACCCTCAATCTAAGTGGTTGGGCTATTAGAAAAGATGCTTTTGAAAACAGTAAAGACTCTATTTATTTACTGCTTACAAATGAGAAAAAAACTTTTTTATTCAAAACAAACGCCGTTAAAAGACCAGATATAACTTCTTTTAAAAAGAAAGGTAATCTTGATAATGCAGGGTTTTCATTGAGCATTAACACGGATAAATTAGATCATGAAAAATATCTTTTAGCTCTTGCAATAAAAGATAGAAATAGACGATTCACATACCAGCTAATTAATCACATACCAGCATTTGAATTTAAGAATAAAACACAGCCTCAATTATTAGATAAAATTCCAAAAGTGACCAGTAAGGGGAAAGCGTCAGGAAATGTCGAAAAAGTTGAACAGATATCTAACAGAATATTGATAAGCGGGTGGGCAGCCATAACCAAACAAGATTCTAATGAGTCTACTATAAAACTTCTACTGAGAGATTCGAAAACTATTTATGAAATAGAGACTGATAAGGAATTAAGGAAAGATGTTACAAATGCTTTGAAAGATGGTTTTAACTATGATGACACAGGATTTTCTGTTAAATTTAGAGTAGGTGATATAAAGAAGGGAACATATGAAATTAGTGTTTATATTATTGATAAAAAGAACGAAAAAGCTGTCTTTTTCAGTAACAAAAAATTAATCATCAAATAACAGAAATTAGATTTAATATATATATTTGTAAAAATAATAACATACAGATGAGAAATAAATTTTTATTGGCAATTTTAATTGGATTTTCAGCACTTTTGATAAACTGTAAAGGCGAAAATAAAGAAGAAAAACAAGTTACTCCGGAAATCGATAATTCTTTTAAAATAACAATGAATTTAGTTGTACCAAAGGATGATGATTTTCAATTTTTTTACAACGAAGATGGTTCTGATATCTACACTGCGGACAAATGTGTAACAGTTTCCGTAAAAGGAAGTCCAGATTCTCAAGATGTTGTGTTTAAATTACCTCAAGATGTTATTCCAGAATCGTTAAGATTTGACATAGGTTCTAATAAGGAGCAAGGTGATGTAAAAATCAACAAATTTACTATGGAATATATGAGTAAGAAGTTTTCAGCTAATGGAGATTTGTTTTACTTTTATCTTGGAAACAATTCCTCTATAAAATATGATAGAGAAAAAGGGATTGCTACTCCGCTTCCGAACAACCCGGAAGGATATGATCCAATTTTTACAGCAACAGAATATCTAAAAGCTGAGTTAAAAAAACTTACACGATAATAAAACAATATCAAAAAATATCCCTCTAAAAAGGGATATTTTTTTAAGAATTTTATTTACATGGAAAACGACCAAAAGCAAGCTTGGCTTGATTATTCAAAAGGGATTAGTACTG
>CAYPSB010000085.1:0-4390 GCA_964413435.1 uncultured Flavobacterium sp. | reverse complement strand
TTCGTTACAACGGCAAAGACAGATAAAGAAGCAAAGTCATTATTGGCTGAATTAGGTTTACCTTTTAAAAAGAATTAAGACATGGCTAAAGAATCAATGAAAGCCCGTGAGGTGAAAAGAGCTAACACAGTAGCAAAGTACGCTGAGAAAAGAAAAGCTTTATTAGAAGCCGGAGATTACGAAGGGTTACAAAAACTACCGAAAAATGCTTCTCCAGTTCGTATGCACAACCGTTGTAAATTAACCGGAAGACCAAGAGGATATATGAGACAATTTGGTATTTCACGTGTAACTTTCCGTGAAATGGCAAACCAAGGATTAATCCCGGGAGTAAAAAAAGCCAGCTGGTAATAGTTGGAATTTCAGCAGATAATTGTACATTTGCCGGATTTTTGCCGGGAACGTACAATTCTCTGCTGTTAAATTAGTGTTTAATGGCTTCAGGTTCAAAGAGATAGTCTTTTTGAAAACCGTTGCCACAATTTAATAAATATGTATACAGATCCAATTGCAGATTATCTTACGAGAGTTAGAAATGCAGTGATGGCTAACCACAAAGTGGTAGAAATCCCGGCTTCTAACCTTAAAAAAGAAATCACAAAGATTTTATTCGATCAAGGATATATCTTGAGTTACAAATTTGATGACAGTACTGTACAAGGTACTATCAAAATCGCTTTGAAGTACGATAAAGATACTAAAGAGCCGGTAATCAAAGATATCCAAAGAATTAGTAAACCAGGTTTACGTAAATATGCAGGTGCTGCAAAACTACCTAGAATCCTTAACGGATTAGGAATTGCTATTGTTTCCACTTCAAAAGGTTTGATGACCGGAAAACAAGCTAAGCAATTGAATGTTGGTGGAGAAGTAATTTGTTACGTATACTAAAAAACAGTTAAGCAATGTCAAGAATAGGTAAAAACCCAATTTCAATTCCTGCAGGTGTAACTGTTGAAGTAAACGATACTACAGTTACTGTAAAAGGAAAATTAGGTCAACTTTCTCAGGATTACTCAAACGTAACCGTAAAAGTTGAAGAAGGTCAAATTTTAGTAGAAAGATCTTCTGATAGTAAAGAGCACAGAGCTCAGCACGGATTGTATAGAGCATTAATCAGCAATATGGTGGTTGGTGTTTCTGAAGGATTCACAAAAGAATTAGAATTGGTAGGAGTAGGTTACAGAGCTTCAAACCAAGGACAAAAATTAGACTTAGCATTAGGTTTCTCTCACAATATTGTTTTGGAAGTTGCTCCGGAAGTAAAATTAGAAACAATTTCTGAGAAAGGTAAAAACCCAATCGTGAAGTTAACATCTCATGACAAACAACTAGTAGGTCAAATTGCTGCGAAAATCAGAAGTTTCCGTAAACCTGAGCCTTACAAAGGAAAAGGAGTTAAGTTTGTTGGTGAAGTATTAAGAAGAAAAGCAGGTAAATCAGCGTAAAAATTAGCATTATGTCATTAACAAAAACTGAAAGAAGACAAAGAATTAAATTCAGAATCAGAAAGATTGTTAGCGGTACTGCTGCTAAACCAAGATTATCTGTATTCAGAAGTAATAAAGAAATCTATGCACAATTCATTGATGATGTGAATGGAGTTACTTTATTGGCTGCTTCATCAAAAGATAAAGGAGTAGATCTAAAAGGTACAAACGTTGAAATCGCTACAGCTGTTGGAAAATTGGCTGCTGAAAAAGCGTTAAAAGCCGGAATTACAGAAGTAACTTTCGACAGAGGAGGTTATTTATATCACGGTCGTATTAAATCATTAGCGGAAGGCGCAAGAGCGGCCGGACTTAAATTCTAAGAAATTATTATGTATAACGGATATAAAAACGTAGAAATAGTAAAACCTAGTGGTCTTGAATTGAAAGATCGTTTGGTTAGTGTGAATCGTGTTACCAAAGTAACAAAAGGAGGTAGAGCTTTTGGCTTTTCTGCTATTGTTGTTGTAGGTGATGAAAACGGTGTTGTTGGACATGGTTTAGGGAAATCTAAAGACGTTTCTGAAGCTATTGCAAAGGCAGTAGAAGATGCAAAGAAAAACTTAGTTAGAATTCCTTTAAGTGGTCAATCAGTACCTCACGAACAAAAAGGGAAATTTGGTGGAGCTGCGGTATACTTAATGCCTGCATCTCACGGTACCGGAGTAATTGCTGGTGGAGCCGTTCGTGCGGTTTTGGAGTCAGTAGGTATTCACGATGTATTGTCAAAATCACAAGGTTCATCAAACCCTCACAACGTGGTAAAAGCAACTTTTGATGCTTTATTACAAATGAGAAGTGCTGTTACTGTTGCAAAACAAAGAGGTATTTCTTTAGAGAAAGTTTTTAAAGGTTAATTCAAGGAAATTATGGCTAAATTATTAGTAAAACAAGTTAGAAGCAAAATCAACTGTCCTCTTACACAAAAGAGAGGATTGGAAGCTTTAGGTCTTCGTAGAATGGGACAAGTTGTGGAGCATGATTCAAATCCAGCTATCCTTGGAATGATAAATAAAGTTAAACACTTAGTTTCCGTAGAGGAAGTTAAATAACAAATCATAGTTATGAATTTAAGTAACTTACAACCTGCTGAAGGTTCTACACACAATCAAAACAAAAGATTAGGTAGAGGAGAAGGTTCCGGTAAAGGTGGTACTGCTGCACGTGGTCACAAAGGAGCAAAGTCTCGTTCTGGTTATTCAAAGAAGATTGGTTTTGAAGGAGGGCAAATGCCACTTCAAAGACGTGTACCTAAGTTTGGTTTCAAAAACATTAATCGTGTAGAATATCAAGGGGTAAATCTTGACGCACTTCAATTGTTGGTAGATAACGGAATTGTTACGGATACTGTAGATTTCTCAGTATTGGTTGAAAACCGTTTGGCTACTAAAAATGAAGTGGTTAAAATTCTTGGTAGAGGCGAATTGAAAGCAAAATTAAAAGTAACTGCTCACAAATTTACCGCAACTGCAAAAGCAGCTATCGAAGCGGCTGGTGGAGAAGCTGTAACCCTATAATTTCTATAACAATGAAGAAATTTTTTGAATCATTAAGTAATGTTTGGAAAATAGAGGAACTAAAAAATAGAATCCTTGTTACACTAGGGTTATTATTAGTTTACAGATTTGGAGCGCATGTAACGCTACCGGGTATAGATGCTACGCAATTGCACAGCTTAGCGGGTCAAACAGAAAAAGGTATTGGATCAATACTGGATATGTTTACCGGAGGAGCTTTCTCTAAAGCGTCAGTATTTGCCTTAGGTATCATGCCGTACATTTCTGCTTCAATTGTTGTTCAGTTAATGGGTATCGCTATTCCTTACTTGCAAAAATTGCAAAAGGACGGTGAGAGCGGAAGAAAAAAAATAAATCAAATTACCCGATGGTTGACTATCGCCATCACTCTTGTTCAAGGTCCGGGTTATATTTATAACTTGTACAGAACATTGCCGGGTAATGCATTCCTTTTAGGATTTGATTCATTTTCATTCTTATTCTCTTCTGTTCTGATTCTTACTACTGGTACTATTTTCGCCATGTGGTTGGGAGAAAAAATTACGGATAAAGGAATTGGTAACGGTATTTCACTATTAATCATGGTGGGTATCTTAGCCCGTTTGCCACAAGCATTGTTTCAAGAATTTACTTCAAGAATTACAAACAATAACGGAGGACCGATGGTATTGGTATTTGAAATTATTGTTTGGTTATTAGTAATTATAGCTTGTGTATTATTGGTGATGGCAGTTAGAAAGATTCCGGTACAATACGCTCGTCGTACAACAACCGGGGATTTCGAACAAGACATGCTTGGCGGAAACAGACAATGGATTCCATTGAAACTAAACTCTGCAGGTGTTATGCCAATCATTTTTGCTCAGGCAATTATGTTTATTCCGGCAGCAGTAGCCGGGCTTTCAAAATCTGAAACGTCTCAGTCTATTGCAGGTACCTTCAGCAACATGTTTGGTTTTTGGTACAACTTTGTATTTGCAGCATTAATTTTAATATTTACATTCTTTTATACTGCAATCACAGTTCCAACAAATAAAATGGCCGATGATTTAAAAAGAAGTGGTGGTTTTATTCCGGGTATCAAACCAGGTATTGAAACAGCTGATTTCTTAGATAAAATCATGTCTCTTATAACATTCCCAGGTTCATTGTTTCTGGCGTTAATTGCTGTGTTCCCAGCGATTGTTGTTAGTGCAGATGTTCAACAATCATGGGCTATGTTCTATGGCGGTACTTCATTGATCATTATGGTTGGTGTAGCTATCGATACTATTCAACAAATAAATTCTTATTTATTGAATAAACACTATGACGGATTGATGAAAAGTGGTAAAAATAGAAAAGCAGTAGCTTAATTTTTATGGCAAAACAATCAGCAATAGA
>CAYPSB010000084.1:0-4401 GCA_964413435.1 uncultured Flavobacterium sp. | reverse complement strand
ACATAGGTGGTGTTCGTACTGCCTTATTCAATTATTTATTTGCCAAAAAAAATAACGGTGTTTTTTATTTGCGAATAGAAGATACCGATCAAAACCGATTTGTTCCCGGTGCGGAAGCCTACATCTTTGAAGCCTTGGAATGGTTAGGGATTGCCCCGAGTGAAACAGTCGGAAAAAATGAAAAATTCGGTCCTTACCGTCAATCCGAAAGAAAACATTTATACAAGCAATATGCTGACCAGTTAGTGAATTCGGGCTGGGCTTACTACGCTTTTGATACAGCTGAAGCTTTAGATATGCACCGTAAACAACACGAGGAACAAGGGAAAACCTTTATCTACAATTGGCACAACCGGGAAAAATTAGATACTTCACTGGTGCTGACGACAGCAGAAACCGAAAAAAGAATTGCGAACGGTGATGCCTATGTGATTCGTTTTAAAACTCCAGTTAATGAAACGTTGCACCTGCACGACATCATTCGCGGCGAATTGAAATTTGAAACCAATTTGTTAGACGATAAAGTTTTGTTCAAATCTGACGGTATGCCGACTTATCATTTGGCCAATATTGTTGATGATCATTTGATGGAAACCTCTCATGTGATTCGGGGCGAAGAATGGTTGCCCAGTTTGCCGTTGCACCATTTATTATACAAAGCTTTTGGTTGGGAAGCACCTGAATTTGCGCACTTACCGTTGATTTTAAAACCTATAGGTAACGGAAAATTGTCTAAACGCGATGGCGATAAAATGGGCTTTCCGGTATTTCCGTTAGAGTGGAAAAGCGAAGAAGGTGTTTCATCAGGATACCGTGAAAAAGGATTTTTTCCGGAAGCTGTGATTAACTTTTTAGCCTTATTAGGTTGGAATGACGGAACAGATCAAGAACTGTTTTCATTAGACGAGCTTTGTGAAAAATTCGACTTAAACCGTGTTCATAAAGCCGGTGCCAAATTTGACCCGGAAAAAAACAAATGGTTCAACCATCAATACTTGCAACAACAAAGCGATGAAAGTTTGGCAAAAGCCTTTGCTCCTACTTTAACCGAAAAAGAACTTGTTGTTGACAATGATAAATTGGTTAGAATCGTTTCTTTAATAAAAGAGCGCGCGAATTTTGTTTCAGAGTTTTGGGATTTGGCCGATTACTTTTTTGTGGCGCCAACAGCTTATGACGAAAAAGCCGCTAAGAACTGGAAAGAAGATACGCCAAACGTGATGCAGCAATTGATTTCTGTTTTGGAAAATGTTGGTGATTTTACTTCTGCCAACATTGAGACTATTGTAAAAGATTGGATGACGCAAAACGAGATCGGAATGGGTAAAGTAATGCAACCGTTTCGTTTAAGTTTGGTTGGCGCGTTAAAAGGACCGCATTTGTTTGATATCGTAGAATTGATTGGTAAAGACGAAACCATCAAGCGATTGGAAAAAGCAATTGCAACGTTATAATAAAAAGCCCCGAATGATTCGGGGCTTTTTTGTTAATTAATCTAATTATATTTTTTATACAAATGGTCATTTAGGTATGCTTGTATTCCGGTTTTTTCATTTTTATTCACTGCTTTACAATACTCTAAAAATTCCATTTCCTCTTCTATATTTGAAAAATATTTTTTTATCATTTCAACTACTTCTTCTCTGTCTTTTTCATCTTTTTTAGTACTTCCAGCAACATAGTGTCTACCCTCTATAATTTCATCATTTTTATTAACAACATAGTTATAAACAATGGGTACAATTAAATTTGAAGAGAACGTACATGTTATTAGTCTATATTTTTCTGTCTCAATTAAAACATAGTAAGCTAAAGGTTTTGAAAATTTTAATTTCCCTTTTTCATAATATTTAAATTCAAAAGTTTTTATTAATCTTTTACCAACAACGGCATAATCAAGGTCTTTGCTTTTAACACTTTTTCCCCAACTGCTATTTGGTAGAAAATACTCAACTTTTTTCCCGTCAACTAAGTAAATTTGCTTCGTTCCATAATATTTATGAAGCGTTGGATCAGGAAAAATTTTTGTTCCATTTTTCAAAAAGATGGTGTCTTGAGAAAAACACGAAAAAGAAATAAACATTAATAAAATAAATGCTGTTTTCATAATTATGGTTTTTGTTAATTAACTAAGAAAAGGTCAAATATAAGATATTTGACCTTTCAATATTATTTTTCTTAAAAATTATTACAAGTTTATAATCACTTGTCCGTTTATTGAACCTAAATTTCCTTTGAACTTATCGCCATTATTTAATGGTTTTAAATCAGAGTCTTTATTGAGTCTGTTAAGGATATTGGTAAATCCGTATTCATAAAAAATAACGGCTCTGATCGTTTTACTTCCTGCTGAACATCCCAAATAAAAATTACCGCTAATTGGTGAAATATCCTCTATTTGACTGGCTTTTAACAGAGTTCCTTTGATAGTTTTGCTGTCATTAGCGCTTTCAGTCTTGAGTTTTCCGTTAATTTGAAGCACTGGTCCAAAGTCAATTGAAACATGGTCTTGGATGACATTATAACTCAGTAAAAGTCGAATTTGGACTCCGGATAAATTGTATTTAATTTTTTGATTCAAGGTAGATTCAGTCGAAAAATTATTGGAAAAAAACTGCATCCCGTAAATCATGCTCCAGTTGTTGTAGTAATTTCCGCGAACCGAAAGCCCTCCGGCAAAACCCATTTCAGGCTTGGTAGAAAAATTATTGGTAAATAAAGTGGTTTGTGAAACACCAAAAGAAAGCCCAATTCGGTTTCCGTCACGGTAGCCATACTGAGCAAATCCCATTGTTGAAACGAACAACAATAGAATTGTAATTTTTTTATTCATGTTTTGCATCTTATAATTTGTAACAAACATACATATATTTCGTATAAAGACTGTATTAACAATTTAATTTAAAACATCATGCCAGTTATCCTAATCATTTTATTCATTGGTCTTGTGCTTCTTTTCTCTTCCTTCTTTACTGTCAAACAACAAACGGCGGTAGTTATTGAGCGTTTTGGAAAGTTCCTCAGCATTCGAAATTCGGGTTTACAACTTAAACTCCCTATCATCGACAGAATTGCAGGTCGGGTAAACTTAAGAATTCAACAATTAGACGTTATTATTGAAACACAAACCAAAGACAACGTATTCATCAAGATGAAAGTTTCGGTTCAGTTTAAAGTGATTCAGGAGCACGTTTACGAGGCTTTTTATAAGTTAGAATATCCGCACGATCAAATTACAGCGTATGTTTTTGATGTAGTTCGTGCCGAGGTTCCTAAATTAATTTTGGATGATGTTTTTGTTCGTAAAGACGATATTGCTATTGCCGTTAAACGCGAATTAAATGAAGCCATGATGGCCTACGGTTATGACATTATCAATACTTTGGTTACTGATATCGATCCTGATATTCAGGTAAAAAATGCCATGAACCGTATTAATGCAGCCGAAAGAGAAAAAACAGCTGCAATGTTTGAATCGGATGCTCAACGCATCAGAATTGTTGCCAAAGCCAAAGCAGAAGCCGAAAGTAAAAAATTACAAGGTCAGGGTATAGCCGATCAACGTAGAGAAATTGCCAAAGGTTTGGTAGAAAGTGTAGAAGTATTAAATCAAGTAGGCATCAACTCTCACGAAGCTTCGGCACTGATTGTAATCACACAACACTATGACACTTTACAAGCCATTGGTGCCGATACCAATTCAAATTTAATTTTATTGCCTAACTCTCCACAAGCTGCCAGCGACATGTTGAACAACATGGTAACCAGTTTTACGGCATCGAGCATCATTGGTGAAGAAATGAAAAAACAACCGAAAAGAGTGAAAGACAGAGGTAACAAAACTTCTATGGATTACAACCCCTCAGACACTTCGAATCCGGGAGAACCAACAAAATAACAATAGTTTACGATACTAAAAAAGAGGCTTAATCGCCTCTTTTTCTGTTTATATACCAATTGATGGCTATTGGAATTAATGCTTTTATAATCGTCCCAACTGTACCTGAAAAAACCTCTTTGTACACATTGCTGACAAAAGACAAAGTTTTAGTGGGAACCAAACTCTCCTTAGTTTTTTCAACATTCAGGTGAATCTTTTGATAATAAATTTCGCGTTCAACTCTCAGAATTTCCAACTCCTGCTCTATTTGAGCGTATGAAGAATATTTTTTGGTTTCCATAATTAGTCATTAAAAAATATCTCAGAGAATTTTTCTAAAATAGGTCCTTCTACAATTTTGTCTTTTACTAGGAAAAGCAGTAAGGCCAAGACTAAAAAAATACCCGCTACCAACAAAAATCCCAGAGGGTAACTTCCTAATACATCCCCTAAAGCTAATGCACCGGCGACTGAAACAAATAACAAAACTATTGTTAAACACAAAGCTATAAGTAAAAACT
>CAYPSB010000083.1:3283-4827 GCA_964413435.1 uncultured Flavobacterium sp. | reverse complement strand
TGATTTGACGCAGCACAAAATCGATAAAAGGAACTCCGATGAATACAATCCAAGGCACCAAAGTGATGGTAAGGAGGAAGGTACGTTGGTACAAAGGCATCGCAGCTAAGGCTTTACCGAACAGAAATAAAAAAAGGGTAATCGACGGATAAATGGCCAGCCAGATTTTTACAGAGGCCATAAGTTTCATTTTTGTTTTCATAGGGTTTGCTGTTGAAATAATTTTACGGGACAAAATTACTTCGGCAACTGGCCATGCAAATAGGACAAAAATGAAGAGAAATAGGACTTATTTAGAGTTTTGCCTGAAAGCTTCGGGAGATGACCCCACATGTTTCTTAAAAAAACGGATGAAGTAGGAGGAATCTTCGTACCCCAGATGATACGCAATTTGGCTCACCTGATTAGAGGTAGCCAATAATTGTCTTTTGGCTTCTAAAAGAATGTAATCGGTAATGATTTCAGATGGAGTTTTGTTCAACAGTGTTTTGGTTATGGCACTCAGTTGGTAAGAGGACAGGTGGAGTAAGTTGGTATACTGAGCCACTTGTTTATGTGTTGTATAATGCGATTCTATTAATGCCAAAAAGGCTTCCAGTTTTTCTTGTGCGTAGGGAGCACCGGCCACCGTTGGTACCACTTTATCCTGCCGCTGACGAAGCAATTCAATAAGTAATATGCTCAGGTTGGCCTTCAATACTTCCTGATAGCCTTTTACTTTTTCGTTGTATTCTTTGAGCGATTCGGCCAACAAGGCAGCAATTTTCCTAAAGCCTGTTTCTTCAAAGGGATAAAACGAAAACTGAATCAATTTATTCAAATGATTTTGGGAAGCACTGTTGTGAGAGTATAAAAAATCGGTTTTAAACTGAAGCAGGTAACCGGTACTTCCGGCTTTTAAATGAAGCTGATGTACCTGACCCGGGCGCAGTAAAAAAAGGCAATGATGTTTTATTTCATAGGAAGTGAAATCTATTTCATGCGTTCCTGCTCCTTTTTCGAGTACCAGCAACAAGTAAAAATTATGCCGGTGCAGTTCCTCAACCAGGTCCTTACCCGAAAGCAATTCTTCTACAGCTCTGATACTGAAACGGTCTGAGAGATTCGGTTCTTTCGGGGCATCCGGGAATTGTCGTATCGGAATATTTTCCATCACTTGATTTTTTTAGTGGCCGAGAATGGTTTCAAAGATACTACTTGTTTGCTATGGATTATGTGGTTAAAGTACTTTTTACTAATTAGTCAATGCGATAGCCGAACAGATTTTTTCTTACCTTTATCTTGATTCAACTTAGAATAATTAGATACATTATTTGCCGGCACAGTTATTTAAGCGACACACCACAGCACATGGGAACAGAATTTTGGCAAAACGACATTAATTTTTGGTTGCAAAACTTAAACAGCACTCCCGACGGTCTTTCAGAGGCTGAAGCGCGTCAAAGACTCTCAAAGCGAAAAAAGCTTCCTCATGATAATTCTCCTTTTCGGCAGGATCTGAAGCTTTTCATCAGGCAATACCAAAGTCCGTTAATGCTCTTGTT
>CAYPSB010000083.1:0-3183 GCA_964413435.1 uncultured Flavobacterium sp. | reverse complement strand
GGCAGGATCTGAAGCTTTTCATCAGGCAATACCAAAGTCCGTTAATGCTCTTGTTATTGGTAGCTGTTCTGCTGTCGGCTTTTTTAGGCGATACTTCAGATGTATTAATCATTCTTTTTATCCTCCTTTCTACGGGCTCACTCAGTTTTTGGCAGGAAAGAAACGCAGGGCGTGTGGTTGAAAAATTGAAATTATTACTCGAAATTAAAGTTACCGTAGTACGAGATGGTATAACCGTTGAAGTCGAATCCAATCAGTTGACACCGGGCGATGTGTTGTTTTTTATGGCAGGTCAACGCATACCGGCAGATTGCTTGCTGATTGAAGCCAATTTGCTTCAGGTTAATGAATCGAGTCTCACCGGTGAGTCTTTTCCGGTAACAAAAGAACCAGGAGTAATGCCGGCAAAAACTTCTCTAGCTAATCGGAGTAACTGCTTATGGCAGGGGTCAAGTGTAGTGAGCGGTAGTGGTAAAGCTCTCGTTATTGCTACTGATGAAGATACTGTTTTCAGCAGTATTGCCCAAAGTGCTTCCCTTACAGTAGAAACAGGCTTTGAAAAGGGTATTCGCAATTTTGGATTGTTACTTATGCGGGTTACTTTGGTTTTGAGCCTTTTTATACTGGTGGTCAATCTTTTGAATCGCAATTCTTTGATGGAGTCAGCTTTGTTTGCCTTAGCTTTAGCCGTGGGAATGGCGCCTGAATTGCTTCCTGCCATCAATACCATTGCCATGAGTGCCGGTGCCAAACGCATGCTGGCTCAAAAAGTGGTAGTAAAGAAACTGGCCTCGATTCAGAATTTGGGAGAAATTGATTTGCTGTGTACCGATAAAACAGGAACGCTCACCGAAGGAGCTATTGAGGTGGCCGACATTGTAAACGGTATGGGCGTTTCGGATAACTACGTGCGTGAATTGGCCTATTGGAATGCTTTTTTCGAGTCGGGTTATACCAATCCGATTGATGAAGCGCTCAAGAACATGATGTTGCAACCCACACTTCAGCCTCAGAAAGAAGGGGAGATTCCCTATGATTTTAACCGCAAACGTCTCAGCATTGTAGTCAGTACCCCTGAAGAACGGATTCTGATTACCAAAGGGTCATTTACAGAAACACTAAGTATTTGCACACAACTCCGAACAGAACACGGAGAGTTGGTACCCATAGCCAATTTTCATGATGCTCTCGTCAATCGGTATGAACAATTCGGTGTTGATGGCTATCGCTGTATTGCGATATGTTATAAAGTTATAACTGATATAACTATCGATAAATCTGTAGAATCCGACATGATTTTTGCAGGATTTATAGTGATGCACGACCCGGTGAAAAATGGAGTGCTTAAGGCAATAGAACGTCTCCATAAGCTACAAATCAATCTCAAAATCATTACCGGCGATAACCGGCACGTAGCTGCTGCTTTGGCTAAAAAAATAGGAATGACTAATACTCAGGTGTTGACCGGAGAAGATATAAATAAGCTCAGCCATGACGACTTGGCGCAGCGGGTTAAAACGGTAAACTTATTTGCAGAAGTGGCTCCGCAGCAAAAAGAACAGCTCATTCGTGCGCTTCGGCAAACGTATACTGTTGCTTATATGGGTGATGGTATCAATGATGTTGGGGCTTTGGTTGCTGCTGATGTGGGATTATCCGTTGACAATGCCGTGGATGTTGCCCGAGATGCTGCCGATTTTGTATTGCTCGAAAGAAGCCTTTCCGTTATTGCCGATGGAGTGGTAGAGGGGCGTAAAACATTTGCCAACACGCTGAAGTATATTTATATCAATACCGGAGCCACTTTTGGGAACATGTTCAGTGTGGCTGCTGCATCCTTATTGCTTCCGTTTTTGCCTATGCTACCCAAACAAATTTTGATGACCAATTTCATTACCGATTTGCCTTATCTGAGTGTATCTTCTGATAATGTTGATACTGAGCAACTCAAAAAGCCTGGAAAATGGAATATGAAACTCATTCGGAATTACATGTTTGTGTTCGGGTTTCACAGTACGTTGTTTGATTTAATAACTTTCCTGACGCTTTTCTACGGATTTAAAGTTTCAGAATCTGCTTTTCAAACGGGTTGGTTTACAGAATCTATACTTACGGAACTCTTCATACTCTTTATCATACGAACCTACAAGAGCTTTTTTAAAAGCCGTCCCGGTCGCATGTTGTTTATTCTGAGTTTATTAGGGTTAGGACTGACTCTGGCTTTGCCGTATACTCCGATAGCAAATACTTTAGGACTTGTTCCGCTACAGCCTGAGGTTGCTTTGAGCTTATTCGGAATAGTACTTCTTTATGTACTAACGGCCGATGCTTTGAAAATAGTATTCTTCCGTTATCATCTTAAGAAAAAAACAACCTCTAATTGATCCTGTCAGCATAATTATCTTATTGAAAAAAATAGACTTCTGGTTTTTTAAAATTCAATTTGGTTTACTTAAATCACAACATTTTTTATTGTTTTGCTGTTAAATTTTAGTTGAAATCCAAAATATTTTCAGTTGTAGTTTATTACATGGCAAAGAGTTATAAAAACGGTTCTTCTTTTTAACATTTCAGAGTTGAATCGCATAGATCACTTTGTGTACATTTACAATCCCAAAATAAAATAAATAACCTATTAGCATGCCGTGTTCTAAAATTATTGAGTACACTCAAAGTGGAAAACTTCCTATAACCGTTGATTTTTATTATAAAGGAGAGTTTCTTGCTGACCCCAAAACTTTTTTTAGTTCAAATCTGTCTGTTTTTGAAAATGAGTTTCCAAAGTCTGATGAAATAATAGCTCAGATTGCCGCCCACCATACCTATAAAAACACCCACAAACTCATCATATCAGAGTATGGTTTTTTCAGAATCCAGATCTAGGAGTGTTATTTTTAAAAAAAGTTCATTCGAGTTAGAACAGTTAAGTAACACAGCATTAATTAAATAGCTTTTAAGAGAAAAAATAAGTTAATTTTTTAGCAAAAATCGTTTTGCAAAATCAAAAAGGTTGTTATATTTGCATCCGCATTACAGCAGTAGTGTACGACTTATTGGAGAAATGGCAGAGTGGTCGATTGCGGCAGTCTTGAAAACTGTTGACTGTAACAGGTCCGGGGGTTCGAATCCCTCTTTCTCCGCGAAAGAAACCCGAAACGTATGTTTCGGGTTTTTTGTTTTAGA
>CAYPSB010000082.1:0-5160 GCA_964413435.1 uncultured Flavobacterium sp. | reverse complement strand
CCTTGGATTGTATTCATCGGAGTTCCTTTTATCGATTTTGTGCTGCGTCAAATCAGTACCAAACGCGAGAACCAACAGCGATGAATTCATTTTCTTCGAGACGTCAATTCATCAAAAAAAGTGGTTGGGCTCTCACCGCACTGGCCTTACCCTTTCCTTTTAAAACAACTTCAACCGTTACTGATATGAACACAACAAAATTTTGGGATGTCATCATTGTAGGAGGCAGTTATTCCGGACTGGCAGCCGCTATGGCTCTTGGAAGAGCTGTGAAACACGTAGTCGTTATCGACAGCGGAAAACCCTGTAATGCACAGACACCTTTCTCCCATAACTTTCTGACCCAGGATGGAAAAAAACCAAGTGATATCGCCTCTCTGGGAAAACAACAGGTATTGCAGTACCCAACGATTCAATTCGTCAATGGCATGGCCGTACACGGAAACAAAACTGAAAAAGGGTTTGAAATCACACTGGAATCCGGCGAAAAATTTGAAGCTTCTAAGTTAATTTTTGCCACTGGTATAAAAGACCAACCGGCTGACATTGAAGGATTTTCCGAATGCTGGGGAATTTCAGTCATTCACTGTCCATACTGTCACGGATACGAAGTACGGCATACCAAAACCGGAATTTTGGGCAACGGCGATTTCGGATTTGAATGGGCCAAAATGATTTCCAACTGGACATCGGATTTAACCCTGTACACCAACGGTAAATCGACATTAACTGATGAGCAAAGTGCTAAACTCAAACAACACCACATTGCTATAGTCGAAAAGGAAATCCACAAATTGGAACATACAAAAGGACAGCTTCAGCAGATACTCTTTGCGGATGGTACACGTACCCCATTGACCGCTTTGTATGCTCCCCGACCTTTTGTACAGCACTCTTCCATCCCGGAATCACTGGGCTGTGAACTTACGGAAGAGGGTTATATCAAAGTCAATGCTACACAAGAAACCACTGTCACCGGTATTTATGCCTGCGGCGACAATACTACTCGCATGCGAACCGTTGCCAATGCAGTAGCCACAGGAACTTCCGCCGGAATGTCGGCAAGCAAAAAGCTGATATTGGAACAATTTTAAAAGATAACATACTGCCAAATAAGCTATTATTTTAAACCTGTCCTATCCGACTTCATATTTGTCCTACCAGTAAAACATTGGCTCAAAATACCTTTGTCAAAGAAAAATAAACATTTAATTTTTAAACACTTAAACACATGAAAATCATTATCGTAGGTGCTACCGGAACCATGGGAACACACTTAGTCAAAGCTCTGGAAAAAGAACACGACATTGTAAAAGTAGCCTCAAAAGGAGGTGATATTGAAGCCGACATTACTTCAACGGAATCTATAGAAAAAATGTTTGAACAAATAGGCCCTTTTGACGCCTTAATCTCTACTGCCGGACCAACCTTCGTGGGACCTTGGAGTAAATTGAACGACACGACCTTCAGACAAGGCGTTGAGGGTAAAATGATGGGACAAATCAATTTGGTATTGATTGGCCAAAAATACATCAATCCGAAAGGCTCTTTTACATTGATAACCGGTGCTCTAACCCACGAACCTCAGGTAAACTTCGCCAATGCCTCAGCCGCCAACGGTGCTGTAGAAGGTTTTGTTCGTGCTGCAGCAATTGAATTGGAAAACGGAATCCGAATTAACGCGGTAAGTCCAACAGTAATTGAAGACTCGCCCCAATACTTCCCATATTTCCCGGGTGAAATCCCAACTACCATGAGACAATTGGAATATATGTTCCGCAAAAGTGTATTTGGTAAAGTAACCGGCCACGTAATCAAACCTTAATTAAAAACTGCCGCAGGTCATTGAGGTGATCTGCGGTAGCTATCACCGTTTCAATCATCAACAAACGAATCCATACGCATGAATAAAATTACACAACCTTTTTACCTTATCCTCCTGCTTACGGGTATTAGTGTCGTTACCTTAAACGCGCAAAACAAAATCAGTTGGGAGCGTTATGACGACAACTTCACAGCCTTGAAAAATGATACCCTGAAAAAGGGATTTGACCCATTAAAGTACATCCCATTGGGTCCTAACCACTACCTATCCTTAGGTGGTGAACTGCGCGAACAATTTCAGGTGTACAACAATCTGAATTTTGGAGACGTTCCGCCAAGTTATACTACCAAAAATGTAAGCCAACTATGGCACCGACTTATGGTACATGCCGATATAGAACTGGGAAATCACTTTCGCTTTTTTGTACAGTTGAGCAATACCGCCCGTTTTTTTAATGACAATCCCTTGGTTCCCGAAATAGAAGAAAATCAGTTGAGTCTGCATCAGGCTTTCGGGGAGCTGAAACTGGATCGTTGGAAATTCCGTTTGGGACATCAGGAATTATTTTACGGCAATCATCGATTAATTACTTTCAGAGAAGGTCCCAATACGCGATTGGCCTTTGATGGGTTGGTTGTAAAACGACAGTTTAAAAATGGTTCTCTGGATTTCTTTGCCGTTTCCAAAGTCATTTCAAAACAGTACGTCTTTGATGATGAGAGCATGCACGATGGTTTGCTGGGAATTTACGGCACTCAGTTTTACGCAGCTAAAAAAATAGGTATTGATTATTTTCTGGTCAATTTTCAGTCGAGAGACCGACAATACAATTTTCAAACAGGATATGAAAACCGTCAAACTTGCGGTATTCGCCTTTTTTCGAACCTGAACACCATAAACTTTGAATTGGAAGGCGCCTATCAAACCGGAAAATTCAAGGATTTGACTATCGATGCTTACAGTGTTTTGGCTGATGTGAATGTTACACTAATCCCTTCTAGAAAAGGAGTTGTCGGGTTGGCTGCCAACATTGCTTCGGGAGATAAAAACCCGAACGATAAAAAATTGAATACCTATAATTTGCTTTACGCCAAACCTGCTTACGGATTAGCCGCTCCCATTGGGGCAACCAATATGTTGAGTTTAAATCCGTATCTTAAAATAAATCCGCTCGACAAACTGAATGTATTGGCTCAGGTATTCTTCTTGTCGCGAAACAGCAATCAGGACGGAACGTATTCGCCGGGGATGGTGCAAAACCGACCAAAACCGAATGCGCTTTTTGAATCAAACAAAAAAACCTTAGGCCAGCTCTATGTGTTGGAGACCAATTACCAACAAAACAAGAACCTTTCATTTGCTTTTGATGCTTCCTATTTCAAATCCGGAAGCTATCCAAAAGCCACAGGAAACGGAGATAATATTCTTTATCTGTCGTTTAAGTCCACTTTCAAATTTTAAAACTACCTTTGTTCAACGCTTATGACGTCTTGTCTAACGCTCTGAAAAATGAAAAAATCACTGCTATTGCTTGTTCTCGGTTTAGTACTGCTCAGTCCTAAATATGCAACAGCTCAAAATTGCGGCACTCGCAATTTGAGTCCCGAAATTGCCTATTTTCTCAAAATGATAGGGTACAAAGATTTGACGCTGGAACAACTCCGAAAAATGCCCATAGAACAGCTCAAGTATGCGGGTCCTCCGGCCATGCCCTATCCCACTGCCGACGTAAAACGTATCAAAATAACCGCTGACAGTATTCCGGTTTTAGTATTCAATGCTAGCCATGGAAAGCATTTACCTATCATCATACACTATCACGGAGGAGGTTTTATTTCGCCATTATTACCCTGCTTAGAGCAGCCTTTATGGTTGGAATCCAAAAACTTTGAAGCCGTTGTCTTTGCAGTAGATTACCGCGTAGCACCGGAGCACCCATTTCCGGCGGCCGTAAATGACAGTTATGCAGCCTTCAAATGGATTAGTCAACACGGGAATCAATTTGGTGGAGATACCGATAAAATAATCTTAGAGGGAAACAGTGCCGGTGCTAATCTGGTGGCCGTCACGGCTCAAAAAGCTAAAAAAGAAGGCATCAGCAATACCATTAAATTACAGGTAATGAACGGACTTCCGATTGATTTGAGTCCGAAAAACATGGAAAGTTCACTATCTTATCAAGAAAATGCTGTGGGCTATTTTCAAACTAAGGCTGCGTGCTATTTTGCGTTAGAAAATTATGCTCCGGGCCAATATGACAATCCCGAAGTTTCTCCTATACTCACTAAAGACTTGAAAGGCTTACCTCCTGCAGTAATCATTACTGCCGAATTTGATCCGCTCAGAGATGACGGTGCTTTATACGCCTCCAAATTAAAAAATGCCGGAGTACCGGTTTGGGAACATTGCTTTCCAGGACAAATTCATTGTTTAATAGGACTTCTTCCGGAAGCCAAAGAATTGAAAACTTATGAAGCTCTTGTAAAAGAAGCCATGAAAGACAGCTTTGCAAAAAACTAACAGTGATGCGCTCGTATTTCAATTGCAAAACCGAGTGTCTTTTACTGCAAAAAATCATCAATAATAAATCTAAAAAGAACAAAAATGAATATACAAACCGAAAGACTCCTCATAAGACCATTGGTATCATCTGATGCCCACGATTTTCATGTTTACCGTTCAAACCCCGAAGTAACCAAATACCAAGGATTTGACGTAATGACTTTGGAAGAAGGTACCGCATT
Source organism: uncultured Flavobacterium sp. (assembly GCA_964413435.1). GTDB lineage: Bacteria > Bacteroidota > Bacteroidia > Flavobacteriales > Flavobacteriaceae > Flavobacterium. Next base: position 591 of record CAYPSB010000082.1, on the reverse strand, counting down.
TATAAACGACAATGCCGGAAAATCATATGGCAAACCCGGTGAATGGGTACAGTACGCCATAGCCGATAAGTCTACAAACCGACTGATAGGCGACTGTGCTGTAAAATTGGATTCCTATGACCCTCGCATTGGTGAAATAGGCATAACCATATCGCATTTAGAGCAAAAAAAGGGTTATGCCAAAGAAACTTTATTAGGATTGCTGAGCTTCCTGTTTGATGAACAGAACCTTCATCGGGTTGTTGAAATTGTAGATGCTGAGAATGAAGCTTCGATTGCCTTGTTAAACAGCATTGGTTTCAGACAGGAAGGGCATTTTATTGAAAATATCTTTTTCAAAGGAAAATGGGGTAGCGAATTCCAATACGCTATGCTGCAAAGGGAATGGAATGCTTTAAAACAATAAACAGCTTCTCGATACATTTTTGCTGCGCAAAAACACTCGAAGTGACGATGAATTACTATCCGTAAACTCGAAAGTTTAAGTTTGATTCTTGTTAAACAACAAAAAAAAGCCCCACAATTGAGGGGCTTTTTTTATCATTCTTTCGGGAAATTATCCCATTACTTCTTTTACTTTTTTACCGATTT
>CAYPSB010000081.1:0-5491 GCA_964413435.1 uncultured Flavobacterium sp. | reverse complement strand
CTGCTAAACCGATTACCGCTTTAGGGTTTACTTTAAATGGTACTGCTGCCGGAAACTATACTGTAGCTCAACCTACAGGGTTAACGGCTACTATCAATAAAGCGGCTTCTTCTATAGCTGTTACAGGGACTCTTACTTTTACTTATAACGGAACGGCTCAAGGACCAAATACTTCTAGTGTTACCGGTTCTACAGGAGCTATTACCTATAGCTATAATGGTGTTTCGCTTACGACTTATGGACCAAGCGCTACCAGACCTACTAATGTAGGAACATACAAAGCAGTGGCTTCGGTAGCTGCTGATACTAACTATGAAGCGGCTACTTCGGCTGATTTTAATTTTGAAATCATTAAAGGAAATCAGACTATTTCTTTAGCCTCTACTGATGCTAAAACCACAGCAACGACTTCGTATACGTTACCATTGAATGCCAGTTCAGGTTTGCCTATTACTTATACAACGGCTGATACCTCAGTGATTACTATCAGTGGAAATACAGTGACTATTGTTGGTCCGGGTACTGCTACCATCACCGCTAACCAAGCCGGTAATGCTAATTACAATGCAGCTCCGGCGGTTACGCAAATATTGACGGTTACTCAAGCAAGTATTAATCTGGGTCAATATCAATTTACCAGTACTCTAGCTGTGTCATCACCTAGTGCATCCTTGACTTATTCAAATGTTTCTCCAAATACAGTTACAGGAACTACTACAAGTGGTTATTATAATTTATCTGTTTCGGGAGGATGGGGTACATCTATTAATACTAATAATTACATTCAATTTACAGTTCAACCGGTTTCAGGAAAATTGCTAACAGCAACATCATTGACATTTTTACAGTTAGCAACATCAGCTGGAGCCACCAAGTATGTAGTTCGTTCAAGTGCTGACGGATATACTTCAAACCTAGGTTCTGGGGAGTACTCTTCTACTATAAGTTCAGGTGCTCCTACAGTAAGTAGCACTGTGGTTTTGTCAGATTCTTCTTTTGTTGATATTTCAAATTCCATCACTTTCAGAATTTATCCTTATGGGGGAGGCGGTACCGGTAACTGGAGAATTGATAATTTAACCTTAAACGGTTACATTTCTTTGGTTCCGGCTCCATCAATTACCAGTGCTTTGACTGCTAACGGAACTGTTGGTACGTCGTTTACTTATGCTACTACAGCAAGTAATAACCCATCAAGCTATGGTGCAACAGGTTTACCGACCGGATTGTCTATCAATACGACTTCGGGAGCTATTACAGGAACGCCAACAGTTGCAGGAACATTTAACGTTTCGTTAAGTGCTACCAATCCAACAGGAACTGATACTAAAACATTGGTTATTACTGTTGCCAAAGGTACACAATCTATCACCTTCAATACTTTGGCTTCAAAAACTTATGGAGATGCAGCCTTTACGTTGAATGGTACTTCCACCTCAGGATTGCCGGTTTCATACAGCAGTTCGAATACAACGGTAGCTACTGTTTCCGGTAATACAGTTACTATAGTAGGGGCGGGTTCAACCACTATTACTGCTTCTCAGACGGGTGATGATAACTACAATGCTGCTGCTTCAGTGGACCAGGTATTGGTTGTTAATAAAGCTAATCAAACCATTACGTTTGGAACACTTTCACCTAAAAATGATACTGACGGGTCATTTACTTTAGGAGCGACAGCTTCTTCAGGTTTGCCGGTTAGCTACTCAAGTTCTAATCCTTCAGTATTGACTATCAGTGGAAATACAGTTACTATTGTTGCTCCGGGAACTGCTGTAATTACAGCTTCACAAGCCGGTAATGATAATTATAATGCGGCTGCATCAGTAGATCAGGAGCAAAATATTATCAATACTTCATTAGCGAATCAAACCATAACTTTTGGTCCTTTATCTCCTGTTACTTACGGTGACGGACCATTTGTTTTAACAGGTTCAGTTAATTCAAGTTTGACAATTACTTACACTAGTTCTAATCCTGCGGTAGCATCTGTTTCAGGAAATACAGTGACCATTCACGCACCGGGTACTACAACCATTACGGCTTCACAAGATGGAGACAGTTCGCACAATCCGGCTCAGGACGTAGCTCAGTCTTTGGTTGTGGCTAAAAAAGGATTGGATGTTGTAAACGTAAGCGTTGCCAATAAAACCTATGATGGCACAACTGCCGCTGTTCTAACTGCTAGTTTAGTGGGTGTAGTAGGTACAGATGATGTGACTTTAAGCAATGCTGCTGCCTTTGCTACAGCTAATGCAGGAACAGGAATTGCAGTAACAGCTAACCTTTCTATTAGTGGTGCTCAGGCAGATCGTTATGTGTTAACCCAACCTAGCAACTTGTCAGCTGATATTTTAATGGCTAATCAAGTGATTTCATTTGGTTCACTAGCAGACAAAACCTATGGTGATGCTCCGTTTACAGTATCGGCAACAGGAGGTGATTCAGGTTCTCCAATTGTTTTCACAAGTTCAGATCCATTGATTGCTTCTGTTTCCGGAAACACTGTAACTATTGTAGGTGCCGGTACGGTAACTATTACAGCTTCACAAGCCGGTAACAGTAATTATAATGCAGCTACTGACGTAGCGCAGACCTTTACCATTAGTAAAGCAAATCAAACGATTACTTTTAATGCTTTAGTAAACCGTACGACTACAGATACTACTTTCACTTTGAACGGGTCGTCATCTTCTGCACTTTCAGTAGTTTATTCAAGTTCAAATACTTCTGTTGCTACGATCACTGGTAATGTGGTTACTATTGTTGGTGCAGGAAGTACTATTATTACAGCTTCACAACCTGGTAACAGCAATTATAATGCTGCTGCAGATGTAGCGCAAACACAATTAGTTTTGACAGCCATTGCAAAATGGACTTTTGAAGGGGTGACAACAACCAATACCGGAACAACACCAACGGTTTCAACAGGTTCAGCTATTGCTGATCAAGGAGATCAAACTTCCGGTAGTTTGTTTAGTGCCAATCATGCCAATTCATCGACATGGTCAAACCCTTCAGGAAATGGTTCCGGAAAATCAGTTTCTTCCAATAACTGGTCAGTTAACGATTATTGGCAATTCAAAGTTAATACTTCGGGCTACCACAGTATTGCGATTGCTTTCGATCAAACAGGCAGTAGCACAGGACCATCAACATTTAAAGCTCAATACAGTTTAAACGGAGTTTCTTATACTGATTTGCCGGGAGGAACTTATACATTGGATTCCGGTACTTGGACATCCAACACATTTAGATCTCAGGCGGTTAGAAGTTTTGATTTGAGTACCATTAATGGATTGAATAATAAATCAGCTATCTATTTCAGATTAGTTGATGTTAATACAACTTCTATCGGTAATGGTACAGTTGCAACTACAGGTAGCAGTAGAATAGATAACTTTGCGGTTACAGGTATAGCTTGTGAGGCTGCTACAGCTACCATCACTGCCGAAGGAGCCACTTCTTTCTGTGAAGGAGGTAGTGTAACGTTAACCGCTAGTGAAGGACCAAGCTATTTATGGTCAACCGGTGCTACTACTCAAAGTATTACGGTTTCTGCCTCAGGAAATTATTCCGTACAAGAGATAAGCGCTAATGGTTGTGCTGCCACTTCAAATACTATCGCAGTGACAGTTACACCAAATACTACTCATACTACTACGATATCCGCTTGTGACAGTTATTTGTGGTCTGTAAACGGACAAACTTATAACGCATCCGGAAATTACACTTATGTGAACGGATGTCATACTGAAACATTAGCCTTAACTATAACGCCAAGTACTACTCATACCACTACCGTTTCGGCTTGTGATTCGTATACTTGGTCTGTCAACGGACAAACTTATAACGCATCTGGAAATTACACTTATGTGAACGGATGTCATACTGAAACATTGTCTTTAACAATTACGCCAAGTACAACTCATACGACTACTGTTTCGGCTTGTGATTCGTATACTTGGTCTGTCAACGGACAAACTTATAACGCATCTGGAAATTACACTTATGTGAACGGATGTCATACTGAGACTTTGGCATTGACTATTACTCCGAGTACCAGCAATACCACTACTGCTACGGCTTGTGATACTTATATTTGGTCGGTTACTAACCAAGAGTATACAGCATCAGGAAATTATACCTACAGCAATGGTTGTCATACCGAATACCTGAATTTAACCATCAATTCAGGAACCAGTCATACTACCCCAATTGCTGCTTGCGGAAGCTATACTTGGCCGGTTAATAATGTGACTTATACGGAATCAGGTAAATATACAGTAGCAACAGGATGTAATGAAGAGATTTTAGAATTAACCATTACACCTGAGACGAGTAATACAACAACAGCATCTGCTTGTGGTACTTACCACTGGGGGGTTAATGATGTAAATTATACACAGTCAGGCACTTATACCAGTGTACGTGATTGTCATACTGAGACATTAGTATTGACTATTATCGCACCTTCAACGCATACGAATATTGTTTCAGCATGTGGTAGTTATACTTGGGCAAATAACGGTCAAACTTATACTGCCTCAGGAACTTACACGGGTACTACAACGAATTGTGTTACAGAGGTTTTAGCTTTGACTATTACACCATCTTCAACGCATACTACTACAGTTTCGACCTGTGATAGTTATACTTGGTTGGAAAACGGTCAGACTTATACAGCTTCAGGTACCTATTCATCTGTGAATGGTTGTCATACCGAGTTGTTGAACTTGACTATAAACTCTTATAGTATTACTACACAACCGGCTACAACTAATATTTGTGGAGCAGTAGGCTCTACCGCTAGTATGTCTGTTGCCACAAATGTACCGGTTTCAAGTTATTCGTGGCAGTATAGAGTGCCAACTACAGCTAACCCGAACCCGGCTTGGATTACCATTACCGCTGCTAACGCTGCTGTGTATTCTAACTACGACACGGCTACCTTAGGCATTACCAAAACGTCTACTTTACCTGCTAAAGGCACTCAATATCGTGTTTTGATTAACGAAGGAGATTGCGGAATCCTGGCATCTGATTTAGCTTCAATTAATATTATCACTGCTGTAAAAGCGGGCTCTATTACAGTTCCTTCTACCTCAGTATGTTTAGGAGGAAATCTTACCATGACTTTAACCGGTTATGTGGGTACTTCATTCCAATGGCAGTCAGCTTCTTATTCAAGTACTACAGCTCCGGGAACATTTGCTGATATAGACGGGGCTACCGGTACAACGTATACGCTTACCAATGCTCAGTTGAATTCAGACCGTTCATACCGAGTAATTGTTACTAATGGATGTGATAACACTACAGCTACATCAGCTACTAAGACCATTACAGTAAACCCAACTTCAGTAGCGGGAACTATTATTTCCGGTGGAGGAACCGTTTGTGAGGGAGCTTCAGGGAGCATGAAAGTTGCGGGTTATGTTGGAAAAACACAATGGCAGTATTCAGAAGACGGAGTTACGTATTATGATGC
>CAYPSB010000080.1:0-5630 GCA_964413435.1 uncultured Flavobacterium sp. | reverse complement strand
TTGTATTCTCTTTGTCCTACATCTGCAGCAGCGGCATATTCCCACTCAGCTTCAGTTGGCAATCTGTATTCCGGCAAGATCAAACCTGATGTTCTTTGCGCATATACGTTTCTCGGACTGTTACCTTGAGTATTAGTACTTCCTGAAGCTGAAGCCTTGGGAGCTGCTCCCGGTTTTTGTCCTTTTTTCAATACAATTTTATCATCTCCACCCATAGCTGTTGATGGAGAAGCCAAGTACGCTTCAGTACTGAATACTTTCTCAGCGCTTACGTCCGTAACTTTAGCATCTTTTTTCAAGTAGCGTTGCTCTTCTAAGATTTTCTCGTTTACACGGTCAGTTCTCCAAATAGAAAACTCGGTAGCTTGAATCCAGTTAACTCCAACTACAGGATACTCAGCATAAGCCGGGTGTCTTAAATAGTTGTTGGTCATGGTTTCATTGTATCCTAAACGGTTTCTCCATACCAATGTATCCGGTAAAGCTCCTTCGTAGATGTTTTTGTAATTTTCCTGATCCGGAGGATATACTCTTTTTAACCAATCCAAGTATTCCATATACATCAAATTAGTTACTTCGGTTTCATCCATATAGAAAGACATTACGTGCTGTTGATTTGGAGTATTGTTCCAATCGTGCATTACATCATCCTGAACTTTACCCATGGTAAATGTACCTCCTTCTACCATTACTAAACCAGGTCCGGTAGCTTGCTTTTTGAATTTAGAAGCGTACTGGAAACCACCTTTTTTGTCGTTGATTTTCCAACCGGTAGCCTTTGAACCGCCTTTAGAATCGGATTTTTTACTACAACTTGTAAAACCAACAATCATTACTAATGACAGCAATAATTTTACAGCAATAATTTTGTTTACTTTCATACTCTTAGTAGGTAATAAATTTCGTGGCGCAATATAAGAATTAACGATTAAATTGCAACACCTTTTTTAAATTAATACTAAATTCGCCATTCGCAGACGATTTCATATAGAAACGCAAAATTAAAAGTTTTATTGTATTTCGACTGAAAAAAAAATTTTTTTTATGCCCTTATACTATTTTGAGTAAAAATCCGTTTACTTGTAACATGAAAAAGACAATTACCACCTTCCTATTCTTATTATACACCTGCCTGACCATGGCTCAGGAACAAGGGCTTGTAACTGTAAACTGGACTGAAAAAAAAGAATTATCCTTTGGCGATTATACTTTTTCTGTACCTCAGTTTAACAGTGAAAACTTTTTTTTCGACAGCTACACCAGAACCTTAAAATTCACACTCAGGATTCCGCTGAACAATCGCATAAATGAAAGTGCGTTTCAAATCAGCAATCCGGTATTTGAACCCATTACTGAAAACCAACTGGGAGATCTTTCCATTAAAGACATTCCCACATCGTTCAAATATTCATTTAAAAATAGCACTGCACGCGATAAAAATTACGGACAAATTACCATCTCTCCTATCGTCAGAGAAGGAAATTCATTTAAAAAACTAACATCTTTTACTTATTCGGTTTCCCCGAATCCATCGTTCAAAAACTCGGTCGCCGCCAACAATATAACCACCATTGAAAATTCGGTTTTAAACACCAGCAATTGGTATCGTTTTTATGTGCAAAAATCGGGAGTTTACAAAATCACCAAAGGCTTTTTGGAAAGTTTAGGACTTGACACCGGAGGTGACCCGAGAAAAATAAAAATTTACGGAAACGGAGGAAGAATGCTGCCTTTGCAGAATGCGGAAAATTACCCGATGGATTTAGCCGAAAACGCCATACAATTTATAGGTGAAGAAGACGGCAAATTCGACGGCTCCGACTACATTCTCTTTTATGCCGAAGGAATGGACAACTGGAATGATGAGTATAAGAGTCATCTGAACATCTATGCTGACAAATCATATTACTATGTTACCGCACAAGGCGGTACCGGCAAAAGGATTACCGACATGAGTCAACCAAGCACTGCCGCCACAACCACCATAAACACATTTGATGATTACCAGTTTCACGAAACAGACAATATTAATATTGTAAAGTTAGGCCGTATCTGGTTTGGCGAACAATTTGGCATAGACAGTGAGCAGGAATTCAAATTTAAGGTTCCGAATATCGTAACATCTTCACCAATTACAGTTAGTGTTCACGCTGCTGCAGCCGCTTCTGTAGCGACTAAATTTAAGATTGAAACGAACAGTCTATTACTAGGAACGATGAATTTCGGGGCAATATCCGCTAACTCAGGTACCGAAGCTTTAGACCAATATCTTTCTGCAACAGCCAATGTCAGTTCAGAAGACATTACCGTAAAAATCAGTTACGACAACAGCGGTGTACCAAGCTCAAACGGCTATCTGGATTACATTACCATCAATGCCAAAAGAAACTTATTGGGCAACGGCAAACAGTTTAAATTTCAATTCAATCAGGCGGCTTCCTTATTCGGGGTTGGAGAATACCAAATCGGAAATGCCGCAAGCATCAGTCAGATTTGGGATATCACCGATATTTATAATGTTACCAAAACAGACAATACCGCTCAAAATGCTTTCGCATTCAAATCAAATTTAGGAGAAATAAGAAAGTACATCGCTGTTGACAAACAAGATTATTATGCTCCGCTAAAAGACTCCAAAACCAAAGTTGACAACCAAAACCTGAAAGGCACTATTTTCACCAACGCTCAAGGACAGTTTCAGGATATTGACTACTTGATTATTACTCCTAAAATTTTAAATTCACAGGCCGAGAAATTAGCCAACTTTCACAGAGGCCATTCAAATATGAAAGTTAAAGTGGTGAATCTGGAAACCATATACCAGGAGTTCGGTTCAGGCAAACAAGACATTGGCGCCATAAGAAACTTCATTAAGTATGTTTATTTTAACGCTTCCGACATTGACAAACGAGTAAAATATGTAAACTTGTTTGGTGATGCTTCATACGACTTTAAAGACCGTGCGAGAAACAACACCAACATAGTACCCATCTATCAGGCACTGAACAGCTATACCGAGAGTGAAGCTTCATTTGCTTCTGATGATTTTTACACCATGATGGATTCGGATGAAGGAAGAATCGACTATGGTATCACTCCGGCTTCAGGAACGATATCAATTACCTACGACATTGGCGGAATTGACATTGCTGTTGGCAGAATGATTGTGAGTAGTCCGGAACAAGCTGATGAAATGGTCAATAAAGTTATTGAGTACCACGATGTAAAATCATTTGGCAGCTGGCGCAATAACTATGTAGCCATTGCGGATGATACCGACAAACCTTCGGATGCTTCGCTGCAAAACAAACAAAACAATCTGACTGACACCATTGTCAACCAAAAGCCATTCATTAATTTCAAAAAAATACTTCTGGATTCTTACGAGCAGGAAACCTCTGCAGGCGGAAAAAGATACCCTAAAGCCCGTGAAGAAATCTTTGCTGCTTTTGAGAAAGGCGCATTAGTCTTTAACTATTTAGGACACGGTGGCGAAGACGGATTGTCAGGAGAACGCATTTGGGAAAAATCGGATGGACAAAATCTCAACAACCGATACAAATATCCGCTGTTCATTACCATCACTTGTGATTTTTCAAGATTTGACAATCCTTACCGACCTACTGCCGGAGAATACACCTACTGGAATCCGAAAGGCGGAGCCATATCCATGATAACCACGGTAAGGTCTATCGGACAGTTGAACGCAGAAATTTTTAACGACAAAATAGCCCAATATCTGTTTGCTTATAATTCTAACGAATACACATCCATCGCAGAAGCCTTGCGATTGGCCAAAGCAGCCGGATCCAATACCGCCACAAACGTAGTTTTTTATTTAGGTGATCCTGCTTTGATGTTGGCAATTCCGAAACCAAAAGTAGTTTTAACCAAGGTAAACGACATGCCAATCACAGGTCCGATTGACGATTTACAATCGTTGGCTTATGTCAAATTGGCCGGTGAAGTTCGGGATGAAAACAACAATCTTTTACCTACCTACAACGGAGATCTTTCGGTAAACATTTTTGACAAAAATATCATTCGTGCCACTTTGAACAATGACGGTATGAGCCCTCCTATTAATTTTACCAATTTAGGTGAAACGATATTCAGAGGTAATGCTTCCGTTGCTAATGGTAAATTTGAATTTGGGTTTGTAGTACCGAGAGACATCCGAATTCCTGTAGCCAATGGACGAATCAGCTTTTATGCCAAAAGAAATCAACCTCTTTCAGATAACACCGGTTTTAACACAGATATAAAAATTGGCGGTATCAATACCAATGCCGTAGCTGACGTTACCGGCCCGAGAGTAAAACTATACATGAATGATGAGACTTTCGTAAACGGAGGCATAACCAACAAATCCCCATTTCTTTTAGCATTATTGGAAGATGAGCACGGCATCAACACGGCGAGTGGTATTGGACATGATATTGTAGGCATACTGGACGGAGATGAAACCAAGCCTTATATCATGAATGATTACTATCAGACCGAACTGAATGATTACACCCATGGGCGCGTTTATTTCCCTTTCCGAAATTTAGCGGTTGGTTTACATACTATTACATTTAAAGCTTGGGACGTATACAACAATCCGATAACGGCTGAGATACAGTTTGTGGTGGTTGGCGATGAGAATGTCACACTCGACCATGTACTGAACTATCCGAATCCGTTTGTGAATTATACCGAATTTTGGTTTTCCCACAACAAACCTTTTGAACCTTTAGAAGTTCAGGTACAAGTCATGACCATCACCGGGAAAATAGTATGGACCAAAAACCAAACAGTAACCAATGACGGCTTTCTTTCAAGAGAAATAACCTGGGACGGAAAAGATGATTTCGGAGACCGCATCGGAAAAGGTGTTTATGTCTATAAACTGACCGTAAAGTCCACTTTATCGAATAAAAAAGCAGAAAAAATAGAAAAACTTGTAATCCTTTAGGAAAATACTATATTTGTTAACTTTTATTAATATTGATAATGAAAAAAATTGCAGCAGTACTATTACTACTAACCTCAATACAATCTATCAACGCCCAACAGGACAGCAGAGTAATCACAACCGGAGTTCCTTTTCTTTTAGTAGCAGCCGATGCCCGTGCGGCCGGTTTGGCTGATCAGGGAGTAGCGACTTCAACAGATGCCTTTTCGCAACAATGGAATCCCGCCAAATATGCTTTCGCCACTGACAAGCAAGGATTCACGGCCAGTTATACTCCTTATCTGACTGATTTGGTAAACGATATTTCACTCGGACAAGCTACTTATTACAACCGCATCAATGAGCGAAGTGCCTTTGCCGTTAGCTTGCGTTATTTTGGTTTGGGTGAGATTGAATTGAGACAAAATGCTAATGATGTCCCTCAAATAGTAAAACCAAGTGAATTGGCTTTTGACGGTTCATACTCTTTGAAATTGAGCGATCGTTTCTCGATGGCCGTAGCCGGGCGATACATTCGTTCAGCATTAAGAATTGCTGATGCCAGTGCAGGAGGCGATGCCAAACCGGCCTCTACATTTGCTGTAGACATTGCCGGTTTTTATCAAGGCGAAGAAACGGCCTTAGCTGATTTTAACGGACGCTTACGTTTAGGTTTTAACTTTCAGAATTTAGG
>CAYPSB010000079.1:0-5802 GCA_964413435.1 uncultured Flavobacterium sp. | reverse complement strand
CAAAATCATTTGATCAAATTGATAATGCTCCAGAAGAAAAAGAAAGAGGTATTACTATCAATACATCACACGTTGAGTACGAAACTGCTAACCGTCACTACGCACACGTTGACTGTCCAGGTCACGCGGATTACGTTAAGAACATGGTTACCGGTGCTGCTCAAATGGACGGTGCTATCTTAGTAGTAGCTGCTACTGACGGACCAATGCCACAAACTCGTGAGCACATCCTTTTAGGACGTCAGGTAGGTATTCCAAGAATCGTTGTATTCATGAACAAAGTGGATATGGTTGATGATGCGGAATTATTAGAATTAGTTGAAATGGAAATCAGAGACTTGTTGTCTTTCTACGAGTACGATGGAGATAATGGTCCTGTAATCCAAGGTTCAGCTTTAGGAGGATTGAACAATGATCCTGTATGGGTTCCAAAAATCATCGAATTGATGGAAGCTGTTGACAACTGGATTGAAGAGCCGGTACGTGATAACGCTAAACCATTCTTGATGCCAGTTGAGGACGTATTTACAATTACTGGTCGTGGAACTGTTGCTACAGGTCGTATCGAAACAGGAGTTGCTAATACAGGAGATCCAGTTGAAATCATTGGTATGGGAGCTGAGAAATTGACTTCTACTATCACCGGAGTTGAGATGTTCCGTAAAATCCTTGACAGAGGAGAAGCTGGAGATAACGTAGGTTTATTGTTAAGAGGTATTGATAAAGCTGATATCAAAAGAGGTATGGTTATCATCAAGCCAGGATCAGTTAAACCACACTCTAAATTCAAAGCTGAGGTTTATATCTTGAAAAAAGAAGAAGGTGGTCGTCACACGCCATTCCACAATAACTACCGTCCACAGTTCTACGTACGTACAACTGACGTAACAGGAGTTATTACTTTACCTGCTGGTGTAGAGATGGTAATGCCTGGTGATAACTTAACTATTGAAGTTGCTTTGTTAAGCCCAATCGCTATGAACGTAGGTTTACGTTTTGCTATCCGTGAAGGTGGTAGAACTGTAGGAGCTGGTCAGGTAACTGAAATCTTAGAATAAATTTAAATCCAATACAATTCCAGCAGAGAGCCTTTGGGTTGCTCTGCTGGTTTTTATAAAGACGGGCGTAGTTCAAGGGTAGAATAGCGGTCTCCAAAACCGTTGATGGGGGTTCGAATCCCTCCGCCCGTGCAAATAAAAACATTTACAATGGCAAAAATTGTTACCTATATATCAGAATCATTTGAAGAATTAAAATCAAATGTGACTTGGCCGGAATGGGCTGAAGTGCAAAAGTTCACTATAGTTGTGGCTGTATTTTCAGTAGTTTTTGCTTTAGCTACATGGGGTGTTGATGAGCTTTGTGCCAAAGCGATTGCGGGAATTTTTAATTTAATAAAATCATAATTTCCTAAGAATGGCTGATCTTAATGTGAAAAAATGGTATGTGGTTAGAGCTGTAAGCGGACAAGAAAACAAAGTCAAAGCTTATATCGAAACCGAAATCAACCGATTAGGAATGTCTGATTACATTTCTCAAGTATTGGTTCCAACCGAAAAGGTGGTTCAAGTGAGAGACGGTAAGAAGATAGCTAAGGATAAGGTTTACTTTCCGGGCTATGTCATGATAGAAGCTAATTTGGTAGGTGAGATTCCTCATATCATTAAATCAATTACCGGTGTGATTGGATTTTTAGGTGAGGTTAAAGGTGGAGATCCTGTGCCTTTGCGTTTGTCTGAGGTAAACAGAATGCTAGGAAAAGTAGATGAATTGTCGGTGAATACCGATACCCAAAATATACCGTTCAACCTTGGAGAAACCATCAAAGTGGTGGACGGTCCTTTCAACGGTTTCAACGGAACTATTGAAAAGATAAATGAAGAAAAGCGTAAGCTGGAAGTGATGGTGAAAATTTTCGGAAGAAAGACACCATTGGAATTGAGCTTTATGCAAGTTGAAAAAGTATAATTTTTGTTACATATATTATAACACGCGTCAATCGCTTCCAATTGAGAGATGCAAAATTTTTAAACAATGGCTAAAGAAATTAGTAAAGTAGTTAAACTACAAGTTAAGGGAGGTGCTGCGAACCCGTCGCCACCGGTTGGACCTGCTTTGGGAGCTGCTGGGGTTAACATCATGGAATTCTGTAAGCAATTTAATGCCAGAACTCAAGATCAACCCGGCAAAGTGTTACCGGTACAAATTACCGTGTACAAAGACAAATCGTTTGATTTTGTCGTGAAAACTCCACCTGCTGCAATTCAATTATTGGATGCTGCTAAAATTAAATCCGGTTCCGGAGAGCCAAATCGTCGTAAAGTGGGCAGCGTAAGCTGGGACCAAATTAAAACGATTGCTGAGGACAAAATGCCTGATTTAAATGCATTCACTTTAGAATCTGCTATGAGCATGGTTGCTGGAACAGCTAGATCAATGGGATTAACTGTAACCGGAGATTCTCCGTTAAAACAAGCGTAAGACATGGCAAAATTGACAAAAAAACAAAAAGAGGCTGCTGCAAAGATTGAGAAGAACAAATTGTATTCGTTAAAAGATGCTTCATCTTTATTGAAAACAGTTGCTTCAGCAAAATTTGATGAGTCAGTAGATATTGCTGTTCGTTTAGGAGTTGATCCGAGAAAAGCAAATCAAATGGTAAGAGGTGTTGTAACCCTTCCTCACGGAACCGGTAAAGATACTAAAGTTTTGGCTTTGGTTACTCCGGATAAAGAAGCTGAGGCTAAAGCTGCCGGTGCTGATTACGTAGGATTGGACGATTACCTTCAAAAAATTAAAGATGGTTGGACAGATGTTGATGTAATCATCACTATGCCTGCTATCATGGGTAAATTAGGTCCGTTAGGACGTGTGTTAGGTCCAAGAGGCTTAATGCCAAACCCTAAAACAGGAACAGTAACTATGGAGATAGGAAAAGCTGTTGCTGAAGTGAAAGCGGGTAAAATCGACTTTAAAGTGGATAAAACAGGTATCGTACATGCTGGTATCGGAAGAATTTCTTTCGACGCAGACAAAATTGTAGATAACGCTCACGAAATCATTCAAACATTAGTTAAATTAAAACCAACTGCAGCGAAAGGTCAGTACATCAAGTCTATCCACTTGTCAAGTACTATGAGTCCTGCTATTGCTTTAGATCCTAAAGCCGTATAATTGGTAGTTAAAAACATTTTATTATGACAAGAGAAGAAAAATCAATCGCGATAGAAGATTTAACTGCAAAATTGGCTGAGACTAATATAATCTACATTGCAGATACTTCAGGATTGGATGCAGAAACTACTTCAAATTTGAGAAGAGCTTGTTTCAAAGCCGGAATCAAATTAGAGGTTGTTAAAAACACTTTGCTTGAAAAAGCTATGGAAGCTTCTGCTAATGATTACGGTGATTTACCAACTGTTTTAAAAGGTAACTCATCTGTATTTATTGCTGATGTAGCCAATGCTCCGGCAAAAATCATCAAAGACTTTAGAAAGAAATCAGACAAACCTGTTTTCAAAGGTGCTTACATCAACCAAGAAATCTACATTGGAGATAACTTGTTAGACAGCTTAGCATCTCTTAAATCTAAAGAAGAAGTTATCGGTGAAATCATCGGATTACTTCAATCTCCTGCACAACGTATTATTTCAGCTTTGTTGAACAATGCTGAACAAAAAGGCGAAGCTGCAGAATAATCAGAGCAGACTAAAAAATAATAAATTAAAGAACATTTTAAACGATAGAAAAAATGGCAGATTTGAAACAATTCGCAGAACAATTAGTTAACTTAACAGTAAAAGAAGTTAATGATTTAGCTACAATATTAAAAGATGAGTACGGTATCGAACCAGCTGCTGCAGCTGTAGTAGTTGCTGCTGGTGGTGGAGATGCTGGTGCTGCTGAAGAGCAAACAGAATTCACTGTAGTATTGAAAGATGCTGGTGCTTCTAAATTAGCAGTAGTAAAAGCAGTAAAAGAATTAACAGGTCTTGGCTTGAAAGAAGCAAAAGACATCGTTGATGGTGCTCCTGCAAACATCAAAGAAGGAGTTTCTAAAGCAGAAGCTGAAGGTTTGAAAAAATCTTTAGAAGAAGCTGGAGCTGTTGTTGAGTTAAAATAATCCAACACCGGTTTTAGAACTAGGTTTAGGCCTTGGACGAAGCGTCCAAGGGCCTAAACCATTTTTCGTATAATAAAATTCTACTTTAGATGCGAAAAACTTTTAGCCCTTACGAAGAAAAAAACGAACTATTTTCCTGGTTTATTTTTAAAGATGTGCGGGTTATCAAAATAAGGAAAGTATAGCTTACAACGTGTGCTGAAGCACAAAAAAATTACTTTTTTAAAATCAAAATTTTGTCCATTGATGATAACAAATCAGACTGAAAGATTGAATTTTGCCTCTACTAAAAACATTCCTCACTATCCTGACTTTTTGGATGTGCAGGTAAAATCTTTTAAAGACTTCTTCCAATTGGAAACCAAGTCAGATGAAAGAGGCAACGAAGGGTTGTATAACACCTTCATGGAAAACTTTCCAATTACTGATACAAGAAACCAATTTGTATTGGAGTTCCTAGATTATTTTGTTGACCCACCGCGCTACACCATTCAAGAGTGTATCGAAAGAGGTTTAACGTACAGTGTGCCTCTTAAGGCAAGACTGAAATTGTATTGTACAGACCCGGAGCACGAAGATTTTGAAACGATTGTACAAGATGTTTATCTTGGAACTATCCCTTACATGACACCAAGCGGTACGTTTGTAATTAATGGTGCAGAGCGTGTGGTAGTATCTCAGTTACACCGTTCGCCAGGGGTATTCTTCGGACAGTCTTTCCATGCTAACGGAACCAAGTTATATTCTGCCCGAGTTATTCCTTTCAAAGGATCATGGATTGAATTTGCAACCGATATCAACAGCGTGATGTACGCTTATATCGACAGAAAGAAAAAATTACCGGTGACTACTCTTTTCCGTGCTATCGGATTTGAAAGAGATAAGGACATCCTTGAGATCTTTGACCTTGCAGAAGAAATCAAAGTATCGAAAACCGGTCTTAAAAAATACATCGGTAGAAAACTAGCCGCGAGAGTATTGAACACTTGGCACGAAGATTTCGTGGACGAGGATACAGGAGAGGTAGTTTCTATTGAGCGTAACGAGATTATATTGGATCGTGATACGATTATTGATAAAGATAACGTAGAAGAAATCATCGATTCGAATGTAAAATCGATTTTGTTGCACAAAGAGGATAATAATCAAGCGGATTACGCGATTATCCACAACACGCTTCAAAAAGACCCTACTAACTCAGAAAAAGAAGCCGTAGAGCACATTTACCGTCAGTTGCGTAATGCAGAACCACCTGATGAGGAAACCGCTCGTGGTATCATCGATAAATTGTTCTTCTCGGATCAACGTTACAACTTAGGTGAAGTGGGTCGTTACCGAATGAACAAAAAGTTAAACTTGGATATTCCTATGGAGAAACAAGTTTTAACGAAAGAAGACATCATCACGATTGTAAAATATTTGATTGAATTGATCAACTCTAAAGCAGAGATTGATGATATCGATCACTTGTCTAACCGTCGTGTAAGAACCGTTGGTGAGCAATTGTCTCAACAGTTCGGTGTTGGTTTAGCGCGTATGGCTCGTACCATCCGTGAAAGAATGAACGTTAGAGATAACGAGGTGTTTACACCAATCGATTTGATTAATGCAAAAACATTATCATCGGTGATCAACTCTTTCTTTGGAACGAACCAGTTATCACAGTTCATGGATCAAAC
>CAYPSB010000078.1:1953-5877 GCA_964413435.1 uncultured Flavobacterium sp. | reverse complement strand
ATTTGCGCGACCGCTATGGAATTACGCAATTAATTTTTGACGAAAGTCGCACAGATAAATCAGTCTTCGAATTGGCTAAAACCTTGGGACGCGAATTCGTGATTCAGGTGAAAGGAACCGTTATTGAGCGCGAAGCCAAAAACAAAAATATCCCGACCGGTGACATCGAAATTCTGGTGTCTGAATTGCACATACTGAATTCCGCCGTTACACCACCTTTCACCATTGAAGACGAAACCGATGGCGGGGAAGACATCCGAATGAAATACCGTTACTTGGACATCCGCAGAAATCCGGTTAAAAACTCATTGCTTTTTCGTCACAAAGTGGCCATGGAAGTGCGCAAATATTTATCTGATTTGGATTTTTGTGAAGTAGAAACTCCTTACCTAATCAAATCAACTCCGGAAGGAGCTCGGGATTTTGTGGTGCCGAGCCGTATGAATGAAGGACAATTTTATGCTTTGCCCCAATCGCCTCAAACCTTCAAACAGTTGTTGATGGTAGGCGGCATGGACAAATATTTTCAGATTGTAAAATGTTTCCGCGATGAGGATTTACGTGCTGACCGTCAACCTGAATTTACCCAAATCGATTGTGAAATGGCCTTCGTAGAACAGGAAGATATTTTAAATGTCTTTGAAGGATTGACACGTCATTTATTAAAAGAATTAAAAGGCATCACTGTAGATAAGTTTCCGAGAATGACGTACGAACACGCCATGAAAACTTACGGAAACGACAAGCCGGACATCCGTTTCGGGATGGAATTCGGCGAATTAAATACCGTAGCGCAACACAAAGAATTTGGTGTTTTCAACTCGGCTGAATTGGTCGTTGGTATCGCTGCACCGGGCTGTGCATCGTACACCCGCAAAGAAATCGATGCCTTGATTGATTGGGTTAAACGTCCGCAAGTTGGAGCTTCGGGCATGGTATACGTAAAATGCGAAGAAGACGGCACTTACAAGTCATCGGTAGACAAATTTTACGACCAAGCGGATTTGGCCAATTGGGCCAAAGCGACCGGAGCCAAAGCCGGTGATATGATTTTTGTACTTTCCGGTCCTGCCAATAAAACCAGAGCTCAACTTTCTGCCCTGCGTATGGAATTGGCAACAAGATTGGGATTGAGAAATCCGGAGGAATTTGCACCGCTTTGGGTGATTGATTTTCCGTTGTTGGAACAAGACGAAGAAAGCGGCAGATGGCACGCTATGCACCATCCGTTTACGTCACCAAAACCGGAAGACATGCAGTTGTTAGCCACCGATCCGGGGAAAGTAAGAGCCAACGCCTACGACATGGTCTTAAACGGCAATGAAATTGGCGGCGGTTCCATTCGTATACACGATAAAGCCACACAGCAATTGATGTTTAAATATTTAGGTTTTACCGAAGCAGAGGCCTACAACCAGTTTGGCTTCCTGATGGATGCCTTTCAGTTTGGCGCACCGCCTCACGGTGGATTGGCATTCGGACTCGACCGATTGGTAGCCATTTTAGGCGGACAGGAAACCATTCGTGATTTTATCGCGTTCCCGAAAAACAATTCCGGAAGAGACGTGATGATTGATGCACCGTCTGTAATCGACGAAGCACAGCTGAATGAATTACATATAAAATTGAATTTGAGCTAAATACTGTCAAATTCACAGAAATTTAAGAAGCAATTGTTGAAATAATTAAAAACAATTGCTTTTTTTATTAAATAATTTAAAATATCTCAAGTAATTCATTGTTGAGTTTTTATTGTTTTTACTGATTTTATATTTTTTTTATAATTTTTTAACATTGAAATGCTTGTTATGTCGCAATAAAAATTATCTTTGAACATTATTAATATTTTTTATTTCAACACAATGCGCACAGGTACAGTAAAATTTTTCAACGAGTCAAAAGGTTATGGGTTCATTACTGATGACGAAACAGGAAAAGACATCTTCGTACACGCCACCGGAATCAAAGCTGACAGCTTAAGCGAAGGTGACAAAGTTTCTTACGAAGAAGAAGAAGGTAGAAAAGGTAAAGTAGCCGCTCAAGTAGCTGCTATCGAAGACTAATATATATTATTTTTTGATTACCTAGAATGGCTTAACGTCCCGAAAAATTTCGGGACGTTTTTTTATGCTTTTTCTTCATTATTTATAATCAGTTTAAATAAATGTTTTGTCGGGATAAAATACAAACGTTTAGCCCCTGATTTTTGCGAATTCAATAATGCGATGTATATTTGTGGCTATTTTAATTACTTCAAAATTTAAGCCTTATGCAATCCAATCAATTAGATTATTTGCCAATCCTAATGCAGGCTGGTTTAGCTATCGGATTTGTGGTGATGACCATCATCGGTTCAAGCTTTTTAGGCCCGAAAAGACATTCCAAAAGCAAGGATAAAAACTTCGAATGCGGTATCGAATCCGTGGGTAATGCCCGAATTCCTTTTTCTGTAAAATATTTCTTAGTAGCCATTCTTTTTGTGCTTTTTGATGTAGAAGTAATTTTCCTCTACCCTTGGGCAATTAACTTCAAAGCCTTGGGAGTTGAAGGGATGATTAAGATGGTTATTTTCATGACGTTGCTTTTAGTAGGTTTCTTCTACATCATCAAGAAGAAAGCACTGGAGTGGGAATAGATTAATACGAATTATAAATTACGAAGATTCATGAGTGATTCAAAACCAAATATGGTAGCGCCACCGGAAGGAGTGGTGGGTGAAGGATTCTTCGCTACCAAACTGAATGATGTTGTTGGTTTAGCCCGAGCCAATTCGCTTTGGCCTTTGCCGTTTGCCACCTCTTGCTGCGGAATCGAATTTATGGCCACGATGGCTTCGCATTACGATTTAGCACGATTTGGTTCAGAAAGAGTAAGTTTCTCCCCGCGTCAAGCCGATATGTTGATGGTTATGGGAACCATTTCTAAAAAAATGGCGCCTATTTTACGTCAAGTATACGAACAAATGTCAGAACCGCGTTGGGTCATCGCTGTGGGTGCTTGTGCTTCTTCTGGTGGTGTCTTCGACACGTATTCTGTACTTCAAGGTATTGACAAAGTGATTCCTGTTGACGTTTACGTACCGGGCTGTCCGCCAAGACCCGAGCAAATCGTTCAAGGCGTGATGCAGTTGCAGGAATTGGTGAAAAACGAGTCGGTTCGCCGCAGAAATTCACCGGAATACAAAGAATTATTAGCTTCTTATAACCTATAATATGGCTTTAGAAACGGCGCATATACAAGAAAAATTGTCTCAAGCGTTTGGCAACAATGTGTTGAACTTTGAAATGAAACGCGACATTTTCACCTTTGAGGCAACTCCGAGTACGATTCACGAAGTGATTCGTTTTCTCAAAGAACAAGAAGATTTAAACTTCCATTTCCTAACCGATTTAACCGGAATCCATTTCCCCGACAATGATGCCGAGCACCAATTTGCCGTAGTGTACCAATTACACAATTGGATTGAAAACGTTCGTATCCGCGTAAAAACGTTTTTACCCGATCCGGCAGAAGTGGACACGGTCACTGATTTGTTCTTGTGTGCGAATTGGATGGAACGCGAAGCTTGGGATTTCTTTGGCATCAATTTTAAAGGACATCCGCAACTCAAACGCATTTTGAACATGGAAGAAATGGTGTCGCATCCGATGCGAAAAGAATTCCCGATGGAAGACAACGGAAGAACCGATAAAGATGACCGCTTCTTCGGAAGAACGCCGGCCAATTTGTAATTATGAATTGATAATTATGAATTACGAATTTTTGAAAGTATTATAATAGCACAGTAATAAATAACCATGAAAAAGAATTACAACTACAAAGAAAAAGCTATGTCTTTAATTCGTAATTCGTAATTCGTAATTGAAAATATGTCAGATTTATTATTATCACCGGAGCATCGTTATGCTAAAATCATCGAAAAGA
>CAYPSB010000078.1:0-1853 GCA_964413435.1 uncultured Flavobacterium sp. | reverse complement strand
ATGTCAGATTTATTATTATCACCGGAGCATCGTTATGCTAAAATCATCGAAAAGACTCGCAACGAAGACGGTAGCGAACTCTCTATACTAAACCTCGGGCCTACTCACCCGGCCACTCACGGAATTTTCCAAAACATCTTGTTGATGGACGGAGAAAAAATTCTGGATGCCGAGCCTACCGTAGGATACATTCATCGCGCTTTCGAAAAAATTGCCGAGAATCGTCCGTTTTACCAAATCAACGTGTTGACCGACCGTATGAACTACTGTTCATCGCCGATTAACAATATGGCTTGGTGGATGACCGTAGAAAAACTGTTGAATATTGAAGTTCCGAAGCGAGCGCAATATTTAAGAGTCATTGTAATGGAATTAGCACGTATCGCCGACCACTTAATCTGTAATTCGATTTTGGGTGTGGATACCGGAGCCTATACCGGTTTCTTATACGTATTCCAATTCAGAGAAAAAATATACGAAATCTACGAAGAAATTTGTGGTGCTCGTTTAACCACCAATATGGGAAGAATCGGAGGTTTTGAAAGAGAATGGTCTGACGAAGCTTTCAAAAAACTAAACACTTTCCTGGAAGAGTTCCCGATAGCTTGGAAAGAATTCGAAAACTTATTTGAAAGAAACCGCATCTTTATTGACCGTACGGTAAATGTGGGTCCGATTTCTGCCGAAAAAGCCATGCAATACGGATTAACAGGCCCGAACTTAAGAGCAGCGGGTATTGATTACGATGTGCGTAAAGCCGCTCCGTATTCTTCGTATGAGGATTTTGAATTTGATATTCCGGTAGGAAAATCAGGTGACACTTACGATCGTTTTTGCGTGCGCAATGCCGAAGTATGGGAAAGTTTGAGCATCATCCGTCAGGCTTTGGCTAAATTGCCGGAAGGTCCTATTCACGCTGATGTTCCCGATTATTATTTACCTCCGAAAGAGGAAGTCTATACCAACATGGAAGCGCTTATCTATCACTTCAAAATCGTGATGGGAGAAGTGCCGGTTCCTGTAGACGAAATTTATCACGCAGTAGAAGGCGGAAACGGAGAATTAGGATTTTATTTAATCTCCGACGGAAGCCGAACGCCATATCGCTTAAAATTCAGAAGACCTTGTTATATCTATTACCAAGCGTATACCGAAATGATTAAAGGCGGCATGCTTTCGGATGCCATCGTTATCTTATCAAGTTTAAATGTAATCGCCGGCGAATTAGACGCTTAAGAATTATGGAAAGATCACATATCAAACAAGAAATAAATATTACGGAGTCGTTGATGGCTCGCATCAATGAGCTCATCAGTCACTATCCGGCCGATAAAAAGAAATCGGCATTATTACCGGTGTTGCACGAAGTACAAGATGCGCACGACAACTGGTTGAGCATCGAACTGCAAAACAAAGTAGCTGAAATCTTAGGCATTTTACCTATCGAAGTATATGAAGTGGTGACTTTTTACACCATGTTCAACCAAAGACCGATTGGGAAATACATGTTCGAATTTTGTCAAACGGCTGCCTGTTGCCAAAACGGTGTGGAAGATTTAATGGACTACACTTGTGAAAAACTAGGCGTAGGCATCGGCGAACCTACCGCTGACGGACTATTTGAAGTACGTGGTGTAGAATGTTTAGGCGCTTGCGGATACGCTCCCATGATGCAGTTGGGCGATTTCTACAAAGAGCATTTGAACAAAGAAAAAATCGATCAATTGATTCAGGATTGCAAAGACGGAAAAATCACTTTACACGATAAATAATATCATGGGAAGAAAAATTTTATTAGACAAAATCAACGTTCCGGGTATCAAAACCTATGAAGTATACCGCAGAGAAGGCGG
>CAYPSB010000077.1:0-6047 GCA_964413435.1 uncultured Flavobacterium sp. | reverse complement strand
TAGTCCATCATGCACCAGTTGTAGAACGTTGGAAAATAACCACATTCCTTCAACCAGAAACCAACCTATCCAAATATGAAAATGGCACCGACAAACCACTAGAATATTACGGCATCACTTTACGAATAAGTGAAATGTATTTCATCCCATTAGAAAACCCAAACAAACCAATTGATTTAGGAATAAAAGTGTTACTCAAAAACTACATCGTCCACAAAGACAACACAAGACTTCGAGAAGCAGTTTACGTTCATATCGAACATCTAATTGGTGAAAAAGCATTTGCCAATGATATTACATTTATTGAAATTGGACAATTGGAAAGTGAAATAGATAATGCAATTGAATTATTTGAATTATCAACTTTCATTAACACAAAAAACTGAATAGCTAAAATATGTCAAAATGTATTTTTTTTACCCAAACAACTGTTTTGACAGAGTTAAACCGACATGAAAACTGACAATTTGTCTAATAATCAAATATTTAATGATAACAAACAAAGATTAATATTCTAGGAATGATTTTTGACTTTTTAACATATTATTTGTAATATATGGAAAAGGAATTTAAGATTTTATCAATCGATGGTGGAGGAATTAAAGGTTTATACTCTGCAAAAATACTAGAACAATTTGAAGAAAAATTTAATTGTTCAATCTCGGATTATTTTGATATGATTTGTGGAACTTCTACAGGAGGATTAATTGCACTTGCACTATCATTGAAAATTCCAGCTTCTGAAATTTGTAAATTTTATGAAGAAGAAGGCCCTAAAATATTTCCAAATTTCAATAAAGTAAAGTTTGGAAAAACTAAAATTAGTAGAGGTACACTAAAACAGGTTCTTTATGGAGGGAAATTCTCTGACAAACCTTTAAAAATAGCATTAGAAAACATTTTCAAAGATAGTAAAATTGGAGACAGTAATAATTTATTGTGCATCCCGAGTTACACCATAACTGAAGCCAGACCATTTGTTTTTAAGTTCGACCATAAAGAAGGAAACCTTGATAGAGATAATGGTGCTTCAATGGTTGATGTTGCATTAGCAACTTCTGCAGCTCCAACATATTTTCCAATGGCGGAAATAAAATATTACGATAACAAACAATTTATTGATGGTGGAGTTTGGGGAAATAACCCAACACTTGTAGGTTTATTGGAAGCACTTGATTATTTCGTTGGAAAAGATAAAGAATTTGATAAGTTGAAGATTTTGTCAGTTAGTAGTCTCTCACTAACTGGTGGAAAAAAAACTGGTCTAAAAAGAAATAGATCATTTTTAGATTGGCGTGATGAATTATTTGAAACATCACTTACAGGGCAAAGCTATTTCTCCCATTATTTCATGGAAAAAATACAGAACCTTTCAGATATATCTATCGATTATGTTCGAATTCCAACTTCAGAAATATCAAGTGACCAAGAAAGTCTTATTCAACTTGATGTTGCTACAAAAAAAGCATTGGACTTAATTAAAGGAAAAGGAAAAGATATGGCTGATGTCTTTAAGAAAAAGCCAGAAGTCATAGATTTCTTTAAAAATAAAAAATTATATAACACAACTAAAAAATTATAAAATGGCAGATTTACATGAAACATTTGTTAGTTTTAATGACAATATTAAGCTTTCAGAAAAAAGAAAAAAAGAACTAAGAACATCTAGAAATGCAGTTAGAGAGGATATTAGAAAATATTTTGATGAAAACAGAGATAAACATACTGTAAAGTTCAAAGGTCAAGGTTCGTTCTCTATGAATACTTCTATTCTCCCATTAAGCGGTGAGTATGATGTTGATGATGGAGTTTATATTTTTGGCAAAGAAGAAGATAGACCAACACCATCACAAGCTCATGGTTGGATTTTGAAAGCAGTCGAAAATAGAACAAATCAAAATAGTATTGATAAAAATACATGTGTTAGAGTTCAATATGCTGCTCAATATCACATAGACTTGCCAATTTATTATAAAACAACAGATAATGATAACGAAAATTTCTTTGATAGTTCAGATGTACCAGAATTAGCCCATAAAGATAAAGGATGGATACCAAGTGATCCTTATGCTTTTAGGATATGGTTTGAAGAAAAGGCAAAAGGAAAGGAACAGCTAAAAAGAATTGTACGTTATTTAAAGGCTTGGACTGACAATAAAAACAACTTGAATTTACCAAGTGGTATGATATTTACAATTTTGGCAGTTAACAACTATATCTCAAAAGTTAGAGATGATGAAGCTTTTTTAGAAACTTTAAAATCTATTCAATTAGCAATTGACACTTCAAAAAACTTTTGGGCTAGATATGAGTGTTTTAGACCAACAGTTGATACAACTGAAAATTTGTTAGATAAATATTCGTCTGAAACAAGAAAGAAAAACTTTCTAGATGCATTGGATAGTTTAATCACTTCGGGCAATCAAGCAATTGAAGCAAAAAGTAAAAAAGATGCTTGTGCAAAATGGCAAAAACACTTAGGTGATAGGTTTCCTTGTTCAACTATTGAAGAAAAAGATGAAGATGTTGCAAAAGCATTTTCTTCTCCTGACCAATTACGTTACGATAATAAATCTGCTTAATGATTAATTACGAATTACTTTTAAAAGATTTTGGAAAAATTGAAACCTGTAAAAATTTAGATAGTGAAGAATTAAAAACGCTTGATTATGATTTTTATAAAGGTAATGTTGTTTGGGAAATTCAAACAGAAATAACATTTAATAATAAAAATTTAGATGTCATTTTCTATTTGAGCTTTCCAAACGACTTTCCTTTTGTAACACCCAAAGTCTTTATCAGTAAGGAAAGTTATAACGATTTAAAATACATTCCACACATTAATGAAGATCTAAGTATTTGTATTTTTGATGAAGGGCTCAATCTAATTTTACCTAAAAACGATTATGTTAGTTTGATTGAATTAATGGTTTCTAAAGCAAAAAAAATAATTCGCGATGCTGAAAATATTGGGTATAGAAAAAAAGAGTTCAAAAGAGAATTTAAAGCATATTGGGAGTTAAATTATTCTAAAAATGATAGAATACAGAATTTAGGATTTCAATCAATAGATGATGATAGTACAGCAGAAGTAAAGGGTATAAAATTTACAAATAAATACTTATCAAATTATGAGTATTTCATAAGTAATAATGATACTGATTTAAAAAAAATTAAAGAGTACGCAAAAGA
Organism: uncultured Flavobacterium sp.; assembly: GCA_964413435.1. Taxonomy (GTDB): domain Bacteria; phylum Bacteroidota; class Bacteroidia; order Flavobacteriales; family Flavobacteriaceae; genus Flavobacterium. The sequence continues at coordinate 2,855 of CAYPSB010000077.1, read as the reverse complement.
TTGCAATTGTATTTTTAAAGACGTAGGTGTTTTATTTATTGAAAATGATTTCATAGAGCCACCATTTGAATTAACTTTTACGGACACATTAGCTATTTTAAAGAAAGATAATAACAACTACATTAAATTTAAAGAATTATGTAGAAATAATGATTTTGATAGTGTTTTAGTAGTATTTATAAACAATAATAATTCTTCAAAAGAGTATTATGGTTGGACATATCATAATGCTGAAATTGTTCCTAGAAAAAAAGGTGGAGATAGAAATGTTTCCTCAAAAGTAGACCATTTATCAAATAAGATTAATGAAAAAAAATATGCAACAAGATTAACTTTTGATAGCATAAGTCTAAACAGATTACAATTAAGAACAACTGGTTATACAGAAACGCAGAAAAGTATTTCAATTAGCGGTTTAGGTAGTGTTGGTTCAAATCTTATTTTTTTTCTAAAAAACCTACCTATAAACAAATTTAATTTAATAGACAAGGAAGTCCTATCTTCAGAGAACATCAAAAGACATTTTTCTGGTTTTTCATTGTTAAAAATCAATAAAGCTGATGCCTTAAAAATTGAATTAAAAAATACAAATCCATTAATTGAAGTTGGAACTAGAATTCAGTCAGTAACTACAATTATACAAACAGAAGTTGATTTCATAAATAATTGTGATTTTCATATTGTAGCAATTGGTAAAACAATGATAGAAGAGTTTATACTTAATAATTTATACCAAGGAAAATTAACTAAACCAACTTTCATTTTTTGGGTTGAACCGTTTTTAGCAAGTGGTCAAATGTTATTTGTAATGCCTGAAGATGCTGAAAGAGCTTTAGAGTTAATTAAAAATGAAAATTATTATTACGGTGTTTTATCAAATTCAGAAAATCAACAAGACAAAACATATCTGATTGAGGGAAGTTGTCAAACAGGTTATTTTCCTTATTCTTCTACATACTTAATCCAATTTCTTTCAACTATTTTTCCATATTTAAAAAATCATATTGTAAATAATGACAATATTTCAAAAGTTTATTCTTGGATTGGAGACAAAGAACTACTAAATAATAAAGGATTAATAATTACAGATTTCGGGAAAAGAAATAGCTCTTTTCAACTAAAAATAAATGATTTATGATAGAATTTGAGTTAGGAGAATTATCAATCAAAATATCCGAAGAAGTATTTGAAATAATGAAGTCTTTTATTCAAGATGAAAACCACAAGCCTGAAGCAGGTGGTATTCTAATAGGTCATTATTTAGAAGATAATAATTATTCAATTACTGATGTTTCCTCTCCAAGTGAACTTGACAAATCGAGTAGATTTAATTTTACTAGATCTAAAAAGAATGCACAAAAAATAATCAATAAAATTTTTAAAGATAGTAAGGGAAAGAAAATATATTTGGGCGAATGGCATACACATCCTGAAGATTATCCTACTCCTTCAGGTCTTGATAAAAAGTCTATATTAGAACAAATCAGAGGTAATATCCTTAATTCTGAAACAATTTTTATGCTGATAATTGGTAGAAAAGGACTATATATATCATATGTTGATAAAACAGGAATTAAGACTGAAAAAAATATTAAATTTGAAGAATTTTAAACAATTTGATTTTGAATTTTAAATACTACAATACAAATAAATTAATAATATTTATACTAATACTATCTGTATTTTATAATTATGTTTCAGAATATATTGAAAGTATAATTATTAAATATAAAATACTAAATGAAGCATACAGCTATTTTGGTGTTTTCTCTACAATTGCATTAATAACTTCAACTATAATTTTCATAGATCAATTTGGTTGGAAATATAAAATCTTTAGTTGGCTTATTAATATTCCAAATTTAAACGGTAGATATATTGGAGAAGTTGTGTCTAGTTATCAGAGTTCAGGTGTTCCAGTTAAAAAGTTATGTGTTATGGAGATTAAACAAACAGCTTCAAAACTTCATATCTTCACTTATTTTGCTGATATAAATACAAATTTAAATACCTCAAGTTCATTTAGTGTTATTGAGCAAATCATACCCGAAGAAAATAACACCTTTAGTATCTTTTATATATTTTCTAATGAAACAGCTCCACTATTCAATCTTAATAATCATGTTGGTACAGCAAAACTAAAATATTACAAAGATATTTTAACATTAGAAGGAGAATACTATAATCAAAGAAATAACAACGGGACAATTAAGATACAGTTTTCTCAAAAAAAATTGTTAGGAAGATTAATTTAAATCGTTATGATAAAAAAAATAATAAAACTTTGTAATGATATAAATAAACTTAAAAGTAAAAACTTTGAGGGCATTGGTTTGGTAATATATTCAGATATTAAAGAGTTACCAGTTGCACCGATGAATACAGAGAAAACTATTTATGATTTACCAATAACTAAATATAATGATGTTTTAAACACTTTGATAGAAATTTCTTCATCAAATAGTGAATTCCAAGATGGTTTCCACTTGTTGTCGAAACAACTAGAATTAACACATATTTCTCAATATTTCTCAACACCCATAATTGAAAAATTAGTTGTAAAAAATACTTTTGGCAGTAGGTATAGAACTGCTTTATATGGTTCATGTATATCAAATGTATTATTCACAGCAGTAATAAGTAAAAATTACGGATTAATAATTTTTGAAAAAGGAAAAGAAATATATAAAGAAGATTAATATGCTAAACCCAACCGAAATAAAATCAATAATAGCTTCTGGAGAAGGTTATAATGCCGAATTCAAAGTCAGTATTCCAAATAAGATAAAGGAAATCACAGAGGAAGTATGTGCTTTTGCAAATGCTTCAGGTGGTGTTGTTTTAATTGGCGTTGA
>CAYPSB010000076.1:0-6057 GCA_964413435.1 uncultured Flavobacterium sp. | reverse complement strand
AATAAGTTGTGTGTATTGCGAGCCGAAATCTAAAATTAGTACGTTGTGTTGCATGTGCAAAAGTAGTACTCTCCAACCAAAATAAAAAGCTTCTTTTCTATATCCTGTCGTTTTTTTTCAGAATACGGAGCTACTGCAGCAACCTACTCTGTTTTTTAAATATATATACAGGGTACAGCAGTAACCTGCACTGTTTTTTTAAAATATATACTCATGACGGTAGCAACCTGCACTGTTTTTTTTTAAATATATGCTCATGGCGGCAGTAACCTGCACTATTTTTTTAAATATATACTCATGACGGTAGCAACCTGCACTGTTTTTAACAAATGCTTACCAATTACTACAGCAGACTTAATAAAAACACCTGACAAGTTTTGGAAACCTATCAGGTGTAATTACTAAATATTTTTATAAAAATTACTTCTGCTTAAACGCTCTCAAGCCCGGGAAGTAAGCGGTATCACCCAATTCCTCTTCTATTCTTAACAGCTGATTGTATTTGGCCATACGGTCTGAACGCGATGCCGAACCGGTTTTGATTTGACCACAGTTTAAAGCTACTGCCAAGTCAGCAATGGTATTATCTTCTGTTTCTCCTGAACGGTGTGACATAACTGAGGTATAACCGGCATTATGAGCCATATTCACAGCAGCAATGGTTTCGGTTAAAGTTCCGATTTGATTTACTTTTACCAAAATCGAATTGGCGATTCCTTTCTCAATTCCGGTTGATAATCTTTCTACATTGGTTACAAACAAATCGTCACCTACCAATTGTACTTTGTCGCCAATCAGTTCAGTCAAATAAGCCCAACCTTCCCAGTCATTTTCCTGCATTCCGTCTTCGATGGAGATGATAGGATAGTTGGCTGCTAAATTGGCTAAGTACTCGGCCTGTTCTTTAGAGGTTCTTACTTTTCCTGATGCTCCTTCAAATTTAGTGTAATCGTATTTTCCGTCTACGTAAAACTCAGAAGCAGCACAATCCAAAGCAATCATCACTTCGTCACCGAATTTATAGCCTGCATTTTCTACCGCTTTTTTAATGGTATCTAAAGCATCTTCAGTTCCGCCTGCCAGGTTTGGAGCAAATCCTCCTTCATCACCTACCGCAGTAGACAGATTTCTGTCGTGCAATACTTTTTTCAGGTTGTGGAAAATTTCAGTTCCCATTTGCATGGCGTGGGTAAAGTTTTTGGCTTTAACCGGCATAATCATAAATTCCTGAAATGCAATAGGCGCATCCGAATGCGAACCACCGTTAATAATATTCATCATAGGCACCGGCAATGTATGAGCGGAAACTCCTCCCACATAACGGTATAACGGCAAGCCCAATTCATTAGCTGCAGCTTTGGCCACTGCCAAAGAAACCCCTAAAATAGCATTAGCTCCAAGATTAGACTTGTTAGGAGTGGCATCCAATTCAATCATCAATTGATCGATATGATTTTGTTCAAAAACAGAAACACCTAATAGTTCAGGAGCAATATTTTCGTTTACATTTTTTACGGCTTTTAAAACACCTTTACCCATATAGGCTTTTCCACCGTCTCTTAACTCTACCGCTTCATGTTCACCGGTTGATGCACCACTTGGCACAGCCGCACGGCCTAAAACACCATTTTCGGTTACTACATCTACTTCAATGGTTGGATTTCCTCTCGAATCAAGGATTTGTCTTGCATGTACTTTGATGATAATACTCATTATGTTTTATTTTAAATGTTGACCCGAACGCAACGATCGGATATTATGATTACAATTTTTGAATTACAAATATATTTAAGTTATACCAACTGTCTGCCAATTCTGTTGAATGTTATTAACGCAAACGATTTAGTACGCTCACTTTTTCAGTCTGAACATTTCAAAGTTCTGAAGCGAATGGCAGGACCTTGTTTGCAATCCCTATTCCCGTTTTACGCACTACATGGTAGTTGCTGCAACCGGGGCTAAAAGAGAAACCTTATACCTCTTGTAAGCTTTTGGCTTTTTTGATATTGGCTACAAACTCATCAAACAAATAGGATGCATCGTGCGGACCCGGACTGGCTTCGGGGTGGTACTGTACTGAGAAACACGACTTCGATTTCATGCGCATTCCCGCAACCGTATTGTCGTTGATGTGATAATGAGTAATTTCTAAATCGGGATGTTTTTCCAGTTCCTCTCTGTTTACCGCAAATCCGTGGTTTTGTGAAGTGATTTCGCCTTTGCCCGTTAACACATTCATCACTGGGTGATTGATGCCTCGATGACCGTTAAACATCTTATAAGTAGAGATGCCGTTGGCCAAACCAATAATCTGATGTCCTAAACAAATACCAAAAACCGGCTTGTCTGAGGCAATCATGGCTTTGGCGGTCTGTATTACCTGCTCCAGTGGTTCCGGGTCGCCGGGACCGTTAGATAAAAAGTAGCCATCCGGATTAAACGCTTTTAAACTTTCGAAAGGCGTGTCGTAGGGAAAGACTTTTATGTAACAATCTCTCTGGGCTAAATTTCTCAGAATGTTTCTTTTGATACCCAGGTCGAGTGCTGCAATTTTATATGTTGCCTGTTCATTACCAAAAAAGTAAGGCTCGGTCACTGACACGACAGAGGCCAATTCCAACCCCTTCATATCGGGAACTTGAGCCAATTGAATTTTTAGTTCTTCTATTGGAGTGCCATCGGTACAGATAACTGCGTTTTGTGCCCCATTTTCGCGAATATAGCTCACTAAAGCACGAGTATCCACATCGGAAATACAGATTAAGTTTTGCTTTTCGAAATAGTCGTAGAGATTGCTTTCGGAATTAGGGCGCGAATGGTTAAAGCTGAAGTTTTTGCATACCAATCCGGAAATCATAATTTTTTCGGATTCGACTTCTTCGGCGTTGACCCCATAATTTCCAATGTGCGGGTTGGTGGCAACCATGATTTGTCCGAAATAAGAAGGGTCGGTAAAAATTTCCTGATAACCGGTCATCCCGGTATTGAAGCAAACTTCGCCAAAGGTTTTTCCTGAAAGGCCAATCGATTTTCCGTAGAAAACAGTGCCGTCTGCCAGTAGTAAGAAGGCTTGTGGTCGTGTGGTGTATTTCATGTTGTTAGTTGTGTGTTGCAGGTTTAGTGTTGTTTGTATTGTTGAGCAAAAATAATTTATTGTTGACGGATTATAAAATTGATTTATCAAAGTTTATAAACATTCCGTTTATTCCTGTCTAGCCCCGATGGAAGGAGTTACCGTGTAACCCGGACAGCGGGAATATGGATTTCAGACCGTGCGCAGACCATTCGCTTCTGAAATTGAAACCTGTTCGGATGAGTCCAAAAAAAAAGGATAAACAAAACTGTTTATCCTTTATATTTAAGAGTCTGCATTCATTATGCTTCGCCTTCTTTAGTTTCCTCATCTGCCGGAGCTTCAGGAGTTTCTTCAACAGCCGGAGCTTCAGTAACTTCAGCTGCAGGAGTTTCAACAACTTCTTCCACCACTGGGGCCGGAGCTGCTTCAACTGCCGGTTTAGCTGCAGTATCTTCAGATTTTTTAGCTTTTCCACCACGACGGCTTTTTGCTTTTTTCTCTTCTTTTTTACCTCCGTTGTATAGTTCGTTGAAGTCAACCAACTCGATCATACACATATCAGCGTTATCCCCAAGACGGTTACCCATTTTGATGATACGGGTGTATCCTCCCGGACGGTCACCTACTTTAGCTGCTACTTCTCTGAATAGTTCAGTTACAGCGTATTTGTTTCTGATGTATGCGAAAACCACACGACGGTTGTGTGTAGTATCCTCTTTTGATTTGGTTACTAGTGGCTCAACGAATTGTTTAAGCGCTTTAGCTTTAGCAACAGTGGTGATAATACGCTTGTGCTCGATAAGAGAGCAAGCCATATTAGCCAACATAGATTTTCTATGTCCGGTCTGTCTGCTTAAATGATTAATTTTTTTTCCGTGTCTCATTGCTTTATGAAATTTAATCTTATCTCGTTGAAGAGATCAGATTATTCTTTATCTAGTTTATATTTACTCAAATCCATTCCGAAAGTCAGATTTTTGTTGGCAACCAACTCATCTAACTCTGTTAACGATTTTTTACCGAAATTACGGAATTTCATTAAGTCGTTTTTGTTGAAAGATACAAGATCTCCGAGTGTATCAACTTCGGCTGCTTTCAAACAGTTTAGGGCTCTTACTGACAAGTCCATATCAACCAATTTGGTTTTCAATAGTTGTCTCATGTGTAATGATTCTTCGTCGTAAGATTCTGTTTGAGCGATTTCGTCAGCCTCTAAGGTAATTCTCTCATCAGAGAACAACATGAAGTGGTGAATTAAAACTTTGGCAGCTTCAGTAAGAGCATCTTTCGGATTGATTGAACCGTCCGTTTTGATTTCGAAAACTAATTTTTCGTAATCGGTTTTTTGCTCCACACGGAAGTTTTCGATGGCATATTTCACATTTTTTACCGGAGTAAAAATAGAGTCTGTAAAAATAGTACCGATGGCTGCGTTTTGTTTTTTGTTCTCTTCTGCAGGAACATAACCACGACCTTTCTCGATGGTTAATTCCATGTTCAGATTCACTTTACTGTCTAAGTTGCAGATAACCAATTCCGGGTTTAACACCTGGAAACCGGAGATGAATTTTTGAAAATCACCAGCGGTAATTTGGTCTTTTCCTGAGATAGAGATGGAAACTGTTTCATTATCTACATCTTCAATCTGACGTTTGAAACGCACTTGTTTAAGATTCAAGATAATTTCAGTAACATCCTCAACTACACCAGAAATAGTAGAAAACTCATGCTCTACTCCTTCGATACGAACCGAAGTGATGGCATAACCTTCTAACGCAGAAAGTAAAACTCTTCTTAGTGCATTACCAACGGTCAATCCGTAACCCGGTTCTAAAGGTCTGAATTCAAACTTACCTTCAAAATCGGTTGAATCGATCATGATAACTTTATCGGGCTTCTGAAAATTAAATATTGCCATAATTTAGACTTACTGTCAATTATTATTTGTTGTACAACTCTACGATTAATTGTTCTTTGATGTTTTCAGGGATCTGAAGTCTTTGCGGTACAGAAACAAAGGTTCCCTCTTTTGTATCGTTGTTCCAAGTAATCCACTCATATACATGATTAGAATTAGCTAAAGAACGCTCGATAGCTTCAACAGATTTAGATTTTTCACGAACAGCAACTTTGTCACCGGCTTTTAAATGATAAGAAGGGATGTTAACCACCTCTCCGTTCACAGTGATGTGACGGTGAGAAACGATTTGTCTTGCAGCTCTTCTTGAAGGTGCAATTCCCATTCTGTATACAACGTTATCTAAACGAGCTTCACACAATTGTAATAGGATTTCACCTGTTACACCTTTAGAAGCTGCTGCTTTTTCAAATAGGTTTCTGAATTGTTTTTCTAAAATACCGTAAGTATATTTAGCTTTTTGCTTTTCCATTAACTGAACAGCATATTCAGATTTTTTACCTCTTTTTTTAGCCATCCCGTGTTGTCCGGGAGGATAATTTCTTTTTTCGAAGGCTTTGTCATCTCCGAAGATTGCTTCGCCGAATTTACGAGCAATTTTTGTTTGTGGACCAGTATATCTTGCCATTTTAAATTGTTTTAAGATTGAGATTATGAATTCAGGTCACATCCTTCGATAATCTTTCGGTCAATCTTGAGTTATACTAAATTATTTTTATAATCGATACTGAAATGACTTCAGTAAAAATTATACTCTACGTCTTTTAGGAGGACGACATCCGTTGTGCGGCATTGGAGTAACGTCAATGATTTCAGTTACTTCAATTCCTGAGTTGTGTATAGATCTGATAGCAGACTCACGTCCGTTACCTGGTCCTTTCACATACACTTTTACTTTTTTAAGTCCAGCTTCTAATGCTACTTTTCCGCAATCTTCTGCTGCCATTTGAGCTGCATACGGAGTGTTCTTTTTAGAACCTCTGAAGCCCATTTTACCAGCTGAAGACCAAGAAATAACTTCACCTTTTTTGTTAGTTAACGAAATGATGATGTTGTTAAAAGT
>CAYPSB010000075.1:2788-6188 GCA_964413435.1 uncultured Flavobacterium sp. | reverse complement strand
TATTACAAATTAAACAGAATAACCACACACAAGATGAAACACACTATTCTACTCGGGGTATAGGCTAGTTCAAGTAGAGTTCAGTAGTTATGGGAATATGGTCTGAAATAATGCGGGCGTTTTTTAGGTCACTGAAGAACGTGTAAAAGGGAATTACCAGACTATTGGCAACGGTTACTTTTTGTCGGTTATACCAAATATTATCAAATTCCGAAGCCAAACACTCGGCCTTTCGACACTGTTTTTTCAAGGACGTTTTTTGCCTGGTAAAAACCGGTCGATATCCCATACTTCGCAAAGGTCCGAATACACTGTGCGACTGCGGACAATTAAAATCTCCCAAAAACACCAAATTCAACCCGGGATATTCGGCAGGCAAATAGCGAAAATACTTAATCTCCTTCTCCGGCTGTTTACTCTTAGTTATCGCATGAAAATTGACTAAAGTGATTTGCTTGCCTTCAAAAACAAACGTAGCACAATAGGGTTCACGCTCTATTACTCCACTGTACTTTTTCTCCAGCCATGCCCTCCCCAGTTTGCTGACACGTGCCGTTTTCCACAAATACGCATAACGCTCTCTTTTATTGGCACTACCACTGGTAGGGTCGCTGATGGTATAATCCCACTTAGTGCCCTTACGGTTCAATTCATCCGCTAATCGCGCCACAGCTTGTGCTCCTCCTCTGCCCGCTACCACTTCCTGTAGGGCAACTATATCATAGTCTTTGACTGTAGAAGCTATAAAAGCTATTGTTTCATCCGTCTTAGATTTCCCGAAATTCTCCAAATTCCACGAAAGGGTTTTAATTTGGGAGAAAAGATTAAAACTAATAAAACAAACAATAAAAGCAATTCTGAATTTCATTTAAAAGGGATTTCGAACTAGTTATAATTATTCTAAAGCAAAGTAATTAACAACACCTGCATTACTCCATTGATGGCTAATAATGCAATAATGTCTTGCCTATAACGTGCTGCAAACGCGGTTCAACTTTTACCGATTCTGCATAATCTGACCATCGGGCAACGGTTGTGTTAATTTGATTGATAATGGATTCTCCTTTTTTAATATTCATGGATTTGGCAACAACCATTAAATCATCTTTTGTAATACCGGTTCGCTTGCCGTTTACACTAAGGCAGTGCTGACTCACCCAATCACTCCCGGGACGATACGAATGACAAACATCATAAGCCGGAGCTAAGGCCCATGTTTCTCCTTGTTTTAAAATAAAGGCAAAATTTTTCGTGTGATCGTCACAGTTTCTTGCCATGACATTAAACACCATCCTACGAAACAATTGTTCAGCTTCAGGATAAGACAATCTCAACAAGCGCATGGTTTGAAACAATTGTTCGTAACTGTAACTGGTTATATTGGCAAAATCATAGTGTTGCATGGCACACAGTGTTTGTACATGATGTTTGATGTATCCATCTTCCCGGTCAAAACGCTGTGTCATGAAATGAGCTCGTCCGTTTTCTTCATACAACCGACTCTCACTCATCTCAATACCGCAATCTTTAGCCATTAAATAATAAGCCATTTCAACTCGGCCATAACCGCTGCTTTCTCCAAATTGACTGTCACTGACTCCGTCCAACTTTATCAACCAATGCACAAATCCCTTAGGAGCTTTGGCTTGACCGGATCTGATTTCTCCTGTACTTTGATTGTAAGCTATAATTGCCTTAGGACGGGCTCCACCGGCAGAAGTACCTATCTTCAAAATATCCATCAGTGCTTTTTGCTCATCTACATGCAAATTAGTAGCGAACTTTTCACGCGATTGCAGAACATGCTGAGCTACTTCAACCAAACTGTCAATTTCAACCGAAAATGTCCCGCGTCCCTGCGAAAACTGAGCCGGCTCAAATTCCAGTGCTCCCATTCCTCTTGAACCGATAAACAAGAGCAGCTCAACCGGTGTCAAGCTATTCTCCGCCCGACCGTTTTGAGCCAACCAAACATTAATCAATTCTCTTCCGTAACGATCCGGAAAAACATCAGCCAACAAACCGGGCATACCGTTAAAAGTAGCACTCGAAATCAATTCCGGAAAAGAAAAAATTGTCCGTCCTCCTGATACAGGCATTTTTAAAGGAGCAATATCCCATGCCTTTCTAATAAAAGAAGGTTCGTATTCAAAAGTAGCCATTCGGGTAATACTGTCCCAAGCTACAGCCCCTACTCTTTCTCCCCAAAGTGTTATGGTTGCTGTCGTTATCATTACCAGTCGGAAATATTAGGGTTTCGTTTATCTCCGGAACGGGCTCTTTTTCGTTTACTTTGTTCCGCTTTAGCTAATTGCAGGGGACTTAACTGTTCTCTTACTACAAAAGCATCCATTACATACAACAAATTCAAAACCCGCAACACTTGCAATAAAGACATCAAGGTAATCCGTTCCCCATTCTCTATTTGAACCAAAGTAGAACGGTTAATCCCGGCAGCGGTAGACACTTCTTGTTGGGTCCGATTTTGTAACAAACGATGATGCTTAACAAATGCCCCCACCACACCAACCAAAGCCCCATCACTCATTGCAACCCAATTATTATTGTTGGTTATTTCCATCACTAAGTGCTTTTAAATGACATAATGTTGTTTATTTCCAACAAAAATACAAATAAATCAATGTAATGCATTAAACTATTATATTATTTTTTAAACTTTTCATATAAAAAAACCTTGAAAAAAAGCATTTAAACATCTTATGAATTCATAAAAAAGAACTAAAAACCGTTTCGACTATTGCCATACCCCATCTTTCTGTCATATCTTGATAAACGGTTTGCAATCGTAAAACGATTAACTTATGAAAATAAAACCAAGCAGTTTAAAAGTACAATGAGAAATAAACATGCAATAGGAAACAATAAAAAATTAAAAAATATAAGACAAATCAGCAAAGTACTTGAATACATAATTCTTTTTTATTTTTTTTTTCGTTTTTCAAAAGTCAATTCGGGATGACAATATAAGGTAAAAACCAAGCTTTAATAAAGATATCACGAAGGTATCTTCTTGGCTTTGAGACCACATATGAACTAAAAAATTAACCTTCTTTTTTTCAATAGGTTACTAACAAAAAATCTTCACCTCATAACATTTTTACTAAACTTGAACAATCTGTCGAAATCTGTAATTTCATTCCTTACAAAGGCGAAGAAGAAATTCGGTTCCGATATTCCTAAACAGAATTAATAGATTTTTTTTCAGTAGGGTAATGCATTTTTCAACTGTTTAGACTCGAAAAATTGTAAAAAAAGAGACTATGCATAACCCGAAACAAATTCAATCCTCGAAAATTCAGGTTCATTACATTCCTTTAGGAGCCTATCACCCATCCAAGTATTTTTAATCCATTTTTTATAAATCATTAATCATCAATCA
>CAYPSB010000075.1:0-2688 GCA_964413435.1 uncultured Flavobacterium sp. | reverse complement strand
ATCAATCATGAAAAAAGTTATTCTTTTAGCGGCAGCACTACTGCTGACCTCCAAAACAATCACGGCGCAAACCTCAAGGACACCCGATTGGACCCACAACATTGACATTACCAACAGCGATCAGGCCACAGACATTTGGGTAAACCCGGAGGGTGAAACGTATGCCTTTGCCCGAATCGTGAACTACAACGATCACTTAGACGCTTTAGTTATTACAAAAACAAACAACCAAGGACAGGAAGTCTGGAGAAGATTCTTGTATGCGGTAAATGCGAATTGGCAGTTGTTTGCCAACGCGGTGACCGGCGATGAAAACGGAAACGTCTATTTCATGTACAACGAAAAAACAAGATACACCGACAGCAATCGAAACCGAATTGCTATTCGAAAATACAGCCCAACGGGAGATTTGATTTGGAATCAGTACTTAACCGACTCGGTGGAAAACCGTACGGAAGAAGCCAATCGCAGGGTATTGGAATATAAAAATGGAGCTTTGTACCTGTTGGGTTCAATGTACGATGAGAGCCTTTGGACCACTCAGGATCTTGACGGCATACTGTATAAAGTCAATGCCAACAATGGCTCCGTCATTTTCCGAAAAGTGTACAACAGCCAATACAGCTCGGATGACGTGCTTAAAGATTTAGCGGTAAACGACAATGGCGAAATTTGGGCAATTGGAAGAAGTCGAGGCTATGCCTACTCGGGAAATATATATTCCAATTACGACAGTTTTACCCTAAAATGGAACGCCAACGGGGATTTGCAATGGGAGCGCAGGCTCAACGGTGCCGGCAATGGCGAAGACTTTGGGATTAACCTGACTGTGGATGCGGCCGGAAACTGTTACACCTCCAGCCAACTGAAACGACTGTACATTAACGCGCTTCAGGTGGTCATCGAAAAATTATCGCCCGACGGAACGGTCTTATGGTCAACGGCTTCAGTAAGTTCGAGCACCGGGTATACCGCCAAACAACCGGTGAAAATATTGCCCAACGGGAATGTGGTTTTTGCGACATCAAACTCGGAAGGAATCAACATCATAGCGCTGAATTCAGACAATGGCACACAAGCATGGGCAACCAATTTCAACAGAAACAATCTCGGAGCCCAAAACCGTCAAAGCGATTTAGCGGTTGATCACAACGGAAATATCTATATCACGGGTTCTTCAAGAGACAACACGCCTTATGGCGACGGAATTGACATGACCACCCTAAAATACAGTCCTGACGGTCAATTCGAATGGTACTCCCACATCACGTTTGGAAATTATGCTACAGCAGGTGATTTTGGAGATGTTGTAAAATGGAATCCGGCCAACGAGAGTGTATACATCGTAGGTAGTGTTCAGGATGCCAACTACAACAGCAACTACCTCATCGCCAAATATGGAGAAAGTGCTTTGGAAGTGCCCACGCTTAATCAGAGTCCTATACAAGTCTACCCCAATCCTACCCGCGACATCGTAAATGTAAAACTGAAACCGAGCGAAAACATAGCCTTTGAATTGTACGATATAAACGGCAGACTCATCAGACAATGGCAGGCGGATAACCAGGCCGAAGACCACCATCAAATAGATCTTAGCGGTGTAACCCAAGGGGTATACGTATTAAAAGTCAATGCAGACGATTACAATTTCTCTCATAAAGTAATTAAAAGTTAATCCCTCAGAATTTAGGATAAACCACAAGCCAAGTCAGCAGACTTGGCTTGTGGTGTTACAAAAGCATTGTTGTTCCAATCATTATTAAACAAGTCGAAGACAACAATCATTTGCGTATTTTTATCATCATTAAATCAATCAAAAATGAACAATCAATTAGCCAAAGACGCTGCCGAATTTCATCAATTGTTAGACCGCGTAAAACAACAGGGGCTCGCCTATTTTGAGGCACTCGACAACCGTCCAACATCTACCACTGCCCGCCTATCCGAAAGGAATTCTTTACCGTTTCACGGATTGGGAACCGAAGGGGCTTTGGCATCCTTCAACCAACGATTGGAACCGCTTATCGTAGCCTCGTCCGGGCCACGCTATTGGGGTTTTGTCACCGGAGGTACTACACCGGCGGCGATAGCGGGTGACTGGCTGGCAACCGTCTATGATCAAAACACCCAATCCGAACATGGAAACGGGGACAACTCTGCTCAAATCGAATTGGAAACCATTCAGCTGCTACTGGAACTGTTTGACTTGCCCAAAGACTATCTGGGCGGTTTTGTAACCGGAGCTACCATGTCGAATTTCACCGCTCTCGCTGTGGGTCGGCAATGGTTGGGGCAACAAAAAGGCTTGGATATCGCCAAAGAAGGGGTCACTACTCCTATGAAAGTACTGACCGCTACCCCCCACTCGTCGGCCTTAAAATCGCTGGCCCTTTTGGGTATGGGCAGCAATAACATTATAAAAGTGAATGTAGCAGCGGGCAATCGGGAAGCCATAGACCTCAACGATTTAAAAACCCAAATCAACCACCTGAAAGGCGAACCTTTTGTACTCATTTCCAGTGGAGGTACGGTCAACACGGTTGATTTTGATGATTTTGAAGCCATCGCTCAATTAAAAGAGCAACACCAGTTTTGGTGGCACATCGATGCTGCTTTTGGTGGTTTTGCAGCCTGTTCTCCGGCGCACAAACACCTTGTAAACGGTTGGGATAAAGCCGACAGCATTAC
>CAYPSB010000074.1:0-6256 GCA_964413435.1 uncultured Flavobacterium sp. | reverse complement strand
CGGTGATCAACTCTTTCTTTGGAACGAACCAGTTATCACAGTTCATGGATCAAACCAATCCATTGGCTGAGATTACACACAAAAGAAGATTGTCTGCCCTTGGACCAGGAGGTCTTTCCCGTGAAAGAGCCGGTTTTGAGGTGCGTGACGTTCACTATACTCACTACGGTCGTTTATGTCCGATTGAAACGCCTGAGGGACCGAACATCGGTTTGATTTCCTCATTAGGAGTTTATGCGAAAGTAAACGGTATGGGATTCATTGAAACGCCTTACCGCGAAGTGAAAAACGGAACCGTTGATTTGGTTTCTGAACCTATTTATTTGAGCGCAGAAGAAGAAGAAGGCAAAATGATCGCTCAGGCGAACATTGAGATGGATGACAAAGGAAAAATCACCACAGACAAAGTTATTGTTCGTGAAGAAGGAGATTTCCCGGTTGTTGACCCGAATCAGGTTCACTACACCGACGTTGCTCCTAACCAGATTGCTTCCATTTCGGCTTCATTGATTCCGTTCTTAGAGCACGATGACGCGAACCGTGCGTTGATGGGATCGAACATGATGCGTCAGGCCGTACCATTGTTACGTCCTGAGGCTCCAATCGTAGGAACCGGATTAGAGCGCCAAGTAGCTTCTGACTCGAGAGTATTGATCAATGCTGAAGGCCACGGTACCGTTGAGTACGTAGATGCCAACATCATTACCATCAAATACGACCGAACTGAAGAAGAGCGTATGGTAAGCTTTGACCCGGATGAAAAAACATACCAATTAATCAAGTTCAGAAAAACCAACCAAAGTACATCCATCAACCTGAAACCAATCGTAAGAAAAGGAGACAGAGTGAAACCGGGACAAGTACTTTGCGAAGGATACGCGACTCAAAACGGAGAGCTGGCTTTGGGTAGAAACCTAAAAGTAGCGTTCATGCCTTGGAAAGGGTACAACTTCGAGGATGCGATTGTAATTTCTGAAAAAGTAGTACGCGATGACATCTTTACGTCTATCCACGTTGATGATTATTCTTTGGAAGTACGTGATACCAAATTGGGTAACGAAGAGTTGACCAATGACATCCCGAACGTTTCTGAAGAAGCTACTAAAGACTTAGATGAAAACGGTATGATCAGAATCGGAGCCGAGGTTAAGCCCGGTGACATTCTAATCGGAAAAATTACACCAAAAGGAGAATCTGATCCTACACCGGAAGAGAAGTTGTTACGTGCTATCTTCGGTGACAAAGCGGGTGATGTGAAAGATGCTTCATTAAAAGCTTCTCCATCGTTACACGGTGTGGTTTTAGATAAAAAATTATTCGCGAGAGCGGTAAAAGATAAAAAGAAACGTACCAAAGATAAAGACGATTTGACGTCTTTGGAAATGGAATTCGAAACCAAATTCGTGGAGTTGAAAGACAAATTAATTGAAAAATTATTTGTGATTGTAGACGGAAAAACATCGCAAGGTGTGATGAACGATTTGGGTGAAGAAGTGTTGCCGAAAGGTAAAAAATACACTAAGAAAATGCTTCAGGCCGTTGAGGATTTTGCTCACTTAACCAAAGGACAATGGGTAGCTGATGAAGAGACCAACCGTTTGGTAAACGACTTAATTCACAACTACAAAATCAAATTGAACGATTTACAAGGAGCGTTACGAAGAGAGAAATTTACCATCACTGTCGGAGACGAATTACCTGCCGGAATTTTGAAATTGGCGAAAGTATATATCGCTAAAAAACGTAAATTGAAAGTAGGGGATAAGATGGCAGGACGTCACGGAAATAAAGGTATTGTTGCCCGTATTGTTCGTGATGAGGATATGCCGTTCTTAGAAGACGGAACACCGGTAGATATCGTATTGAATCCGCTAGGGGTACCTTCTCGTATGAACATCGGTCAGATTTATGAAACTGTTTTAGGATGGGCCGGACAAAAATTAGGCAGAAAATATGCTACCCCAATTTTTGACGGAGCTACTCTGGATCAAATCAATTCCTTGACTGACGAAGCCGGAATTCCTCGTTTTGGTCATACGTATTTGTATGACGGAGGTACCGGAGAGCGTTTCCACCAACCGGCAACGGTAGGGGTTATCTACATGTTGAAATTAGGACACATGGTAGACGACAAAATGCACGCACGTTCTATAGGTCCATACTCGTTGATTACGCAACAACCATTAGGAGGTAAAGCTCAGTTTGGAGGTCAGCGTTTCGGAGAAATGGAGGTTTGGGCACTTGAAGCTTATGGAGCCTCAAGTACGCTTAGAGAAATTTTGACTGTTAAATCGGATGACGTAATCGGTAGAGCTAAAACTTACGAAGCTATCGTTAAGGGAGAAACTATGCCGGAGCCAGGATTACCGGAATCATTCAATGTATTGATGCATGAATTGAAAGGTCTTGGATTAGACATCAGATTAGAAGAATAAAAATAGTTGGCAGTGTCAGTGTTCGGATATATTATCTGAGCACTGAGCACTGAACACTTAATACTTTAAAAGTTTACGACTATGATGAATAGAAATAAAGATACTAAAAATACTATCAAAAGATTTGACAGAATTTCGATAGGATTGGCTTCTCCCGAATCCATCTTGGCTGAGTCAAGAGGAGAGGTGTTAAAGCCGGAAACTATCAACTACAGAACCCACAAACCGGAGCGTGACGGTCTTTTTTGTGAGCGTATCTTCGGACCTGTAAAGGATTTCGAATGTGCTTGTGGTAAATACAAAAGAATCCGTTATAAAGGAATCGTTTGTGACCGTTGTGGTGTTGAAGTTACGGAGAAAAAAGTACGTCGTGACCGTGTAGGACACATCAATTTGGTGGTGCCTATTGCTCACATCTGGTACTTCCGTTCTTTGCCGAACAAAATCGGTTATATCCTTGGATTGCCGTCTAAGAAATTAGACATGATCATTTACTACGAACGATACGTAGTTATCCAAGCCGGTATAGCCAAAAATGCCGATGGTGAATCGTTGCAAAAATTAGACTTTTTGACTGAAGAAGAATATCTGAATATTTTGGATACCCTTCCGATGGAAAATCAATATTTAGATGATTCGGATCCGAATAAATTCATCGCCAAAATGGGTGCTGAATGTATTATGGATTTGTTAGCCCGTACCGACTTAGACGCTTTGTCTTACGAGTTGCGTCACAGTGCTAACAACGAAACGTCTAAGCAAAGAAAAACAGAAGCGTTAAAAAGATTACAAGTAGTAGAATCGTTCCGCGAGGCTAACCTGAACCGTGAGAATCGTCCGGAGTGGATGATACTTAAAGTGATTCCGGTTATCCCGCCTGAATTGCGTCCGTTGGTGCCGCTTGACGGAGGTCGTTTTGCGACTTCGGATTTGAACGACTTGTACCGAAGAGTAATCATCCGTAACAACCGTTTGAAACGATTGATGGAGATTAAAGCTCCTGAAGTAATCTTGAGAAACGAAAAACGTATGTTACAAGAATCAGTAGATTCCTTATTTGATAACACGCGTAAAGCTTCTGCGGTTAAAACCGAATCTAACCGTCCGTTGAAATCACTTTCGGATTCCTTAAAAGGAAAACAAGGTCGTTTCCGTCAAAACTTATTGGGTAAACGTGTAGATTATTCTGCCCGTTCGGTAATTGTTGTCGGACCTGAAATGAAATTGTTTGAATGTGGTTTGCCAAAAGACATGGCGGCTGAACTATACAAACCATTCGTTATTCGAAAATTAATCGAAAGAGGTATTGTTAAAACCGTAAAATCGGCTAAGAAAATCATCGATAAAAAAGAGCCTGTAGTATGGGATATCCTGGAGAATGTAATCAAAGGACACCCGGTATTGCTGAACCGTGCTCCTACGTTGCACCGTTTGGGAATCCAGGCGTTCCAGCCTAAATTGATTGAAGGAAAAGCGATTCAGTTGCACCCGTTAGTATGTACGGCGTTTAACGCGGATTTCGACGGTGACCAGATGGCGGTACACTTACCGCTTGGACCGGAAGCTATTTTGGAAGCTCAATTGTTGATGTTGGCTTCTCACAATATCCTGAACCCGGCTAATGGTGCTCCAATTACCGTACCTTCTCAGGACATGGTTTTGGGTCTGTACTACATGACCAAAGAAAGATTGTCGACTCCTGAGCACAAAATTTTGGGTGAAGGCTTAACGTTCTATTCTGCTGAAGAGTGTAACATTGCTTTGAACGAAGGCCGAGTAGAGTTGAATGCCCGTGTTAAAATCAGAGCTAAAGATTTTAACGAAAACGGTGAATTGGTATACAAAATTATCCAAACCACTGCCGGAAGAATACTTTTTAACGAAGTAGTACCTGAAGCAGCCGGTTATATCAATGAAGTATTGACTAAAAAATCGTTGCGTGATATCATTGGAAAAATCCTGGCAGTAACTGATGTTCCTACCACGGCAGCTTTCCTTGACAACATGAAAGATATGGGATACAAATTCGCCTTCAAAGGTGGATTGTCCTTCTCGTTAGGAGATATCAAAATTCCGGATCAAAAATCACAATTGATTGCCGATGCTCGTGAGCAGGTTGACGGAATTTCGATGAACTATAACATGGGTCTTATCACCAACAACGAACGTTATAACCAAGTTATTGACATCTGGACTTCTGCCAATGCACAGTTGACCGAGTTGGCTATGAAAAATATCCGTGAGGACCAACAAGGGTTCAACTCGGTATATATGATGCTTGACTCAGGAGCTCGTGGATCTAAAGAGCAGATTCGTCAGTTGACCGGTATGCGTGGTTTGATGGCTAAGCCTAAAAAATCAACTGCCGGAGGTGGTGAAATTATTGAAAACCCGATTCTTTCGAACTTTAAAGAAGGACTTTCGATCTTAGAGTACTTTATCTCTACCCACGGTGCCCGTAAAGGATTAGCGGATACCGCTTTGAAAACGGCGGATGCGGGATACTTGACTCGTAGATTACATGACGTTTCTCAAGACGTTATCGTGAACTCAGTTGATTGTGGTACGTTGAGAGGTATTGAAGTTTCGGCTTTGAAGAAAAACGAAGAAATCGTTGAAACCCTTGGAGAACGAATCTTAGGACGTGTGGCTTTACAAGATGTAATCAACCCATTGAATAATGAAATCTTAGTTCACTCGGGAGAACAAATCACAGAAGCTATTGTTAAAGCGATAGAAGAATCTCCGGTTGAAAAAGTAGAGGTACGTTCGCCATTGACTTGTGAGGCTAAGAAAGGAATCTGTGCTAAATGTTACGGAAGAAACTTAGCTACCGGAAAAATGACTCAAAAAGGTGAGGCTGTCGGAGTAATCGCAGCGCAGTCTATTGGGGAGCCGGGTACACAGTTGACCCTACGTACGTTCCACGTTGGAGGGGTTGCCGGTGGTGTTTCTGAAGAATCAAGCATCGTGGCACGTTTTGGCGGAAAACTGGAAATCGAAGATTTGAAAACCGTAGTAGGAGAAGACGGAGAAGGCAACAAAGTTGACATCGTTGTTTCTCGTTCTACTGAATTGAAATTGGTAGATGTTAAAACCGGAATTCTGTTAAGTACCCACAACATTCCTTACGGTTCCGTAATTAATGTAAAAGACGGTGACGTAGTAGAAAAAGGCGCTACCATCTGTAAATGGGATCCATATAACGGGGTTATCGTTTCTGAGTTTACCGGAAAAATTGCTTACGAAGATTTAGAGCAAGGACAATCGTTCCAAGTAGAAATTGACGAGCAAACCGGATTCCAGGAAAAAGTAATTTCGGAAGGAAGAAATAAAAAATTAATCCCAACCTTATTGGTATACGGTAAAGACGGTGAATTGATCCGTTCGTACAACTTACCGGTTGGTGCTCACTTGATGGTAGAAGACGGAGAGAAAATCAAAGCCGGTAAAATCTTGGTTAAGATTCCGCGTCGTTCTTCTAAAGCGGGTGATATTACCGGAGGTTTACCAAGAATTACCGAGTTGTTAGAGGCTCGTAATCCTTCAAACCCAGCGGTAGTTTCTGAAATTGACGGAGTAGTTTCTTTCGGAAAAATCAAACGTGGTAACCGTGAGATTGTCATCGAATCTAAATTTGGTGAGGTTAAGAAATACTTAGTGAAATTGTCGAGTCAAATCTTAGTACAAGAAAACGACTTCGTGAAAGCGGGTATGCCGTTGTCTGACGGGGCTATTACTCCGGAAGATATCTTAAGAATTCAAGGACCATCGGCTGTACAACAGTACTTGGTAAATGAAATTCAAGAGGTATACCGTTT
>CAYPSB010000073.1:0-6368 GCA_964413435.1 uncultured Flavobacterium sp. | reverse complement strand
ACCGACATCGGTTTGTCTTTCGGGAAGGCTTTTCGCATTTCGATGAATACGCGCAGTGGGAATTTCAATCGGTTTTCGATACTGCCGCCGAATTCGTCCTTGCGCAGGTTGGTTAAGGGCGACAAGAAGGAAGCCAGCAGAAATCCGTGATGGGCTTGTAACTCAATCATATCAAAACCAGCATGGTCAGCATTTTTGGCGGCCTGTACAAATTGGGCAACGAGCCTATCCATGTCTTCACGGGTTACTTCCCGTGGAATCGGCATTTGGTCGTTGTAAGCTACCGGAGAGGCCGAAAGCAGTTCCCATGGTACTTCTACAGGTTCGTTCGTTCCTTCCCAAGGTTTTTTTAACGCTCCTTTTCTACCCGAATGCCCCAGTTGGACGCCTATTTTAGTTGAGGAGTTGTGGTGAATGAAATCGGTAACTGCCTTCCATTTGCTTACTTGTTCCTGAGTGTAGAGGCCTGCACAACCCGGAGTAATGCGACCGGTTTCGGATACCGCTGTCATTTCGGTCAGTATGAGTCCGACTCCTCCGGTGGCTCTGCTGCCGTAATGCACCAAATGCCAGTCGGTTATATTGCCGTGTTCGGCGGTGTACTGCCCCATGGGAGCCATGACGATGCGGTTTTGCAGTTCGAGTGCACGCAAACGGAATTTAGTAAAAGCTGCGGGTGTTTGTTTTGTAATGCTGTGCTGTGTGGTATTGAACTCGGCTAATACTTTATCGGTAAACGATTTGTCGCGTAATCTCAAGTTCTCATAGGTTACTTTTTTAGAGCGGGTCATACAGCCAAAGGCGAATTGGTAGAACGGATGCTGCATGTGACGGTCCATGTGTTCAAACCAATCTAAGGAAACCAATGCGGCATGTTGAATCATTTCTACGGTGTTTCTTCGCGTTTTGTCGTATTGTTCGAAGGCTGCCTGCACGTGGGTTGGGTTGGTGATGACAGCATCCGATAAGGCAATGGCAGAATCCATGGCCAGTTTGGTTCCCGAGCCGATAGAGTAGTGGGCGGTGGCTTTGGCATCGCCCAGGAGTACAATATTATTATGGTACCATTTTTCATTGGTTACATGCGGAAATTGGCGCCAATGCGATTTGTTGGAAATCAGCGGATGCCCGTCGAGTTCCTCCTTGAATATTTCAGCTATCTTGGCCATGGTGTCGGCCTCATGGGTAACTTCAAAGCCATGCTTTTGCCAAGTTTCGTCGCTGCATTCAAAAATCCAGGTACTCATACCGGCTTCGTATTGATAGGTGTGGGCTACTATGGTACCGTGAGGGGTGCTGCGGAAGAAATAGGTAAAGGCATCGAGGGGTTTGGTAGAGCCTAACCAGACGAACCGATTTTGCTTCAGCGCTATTTTTGTCCCAAATTCTTTTTCGTATTGGGTTCTGATTTGGCTTCCGATACCATCGGCGGCTATGATGATGTCGGCCTCTTTGAATGGGCTCAGGTCTTCTATATTTTGTTCAAAATGAAGGGTAACGCCTTCTTCACGGCAACGCTGTTGCAACAACTGCAGAAGGGTTTTTCGGGAGCAACCGCAAAAACCGTTACCGGCTATGCTGACTTCCTGTCCGTCGCGTGCTACGATGATGTCGTCCCAGTAGGCAAAATTGGTGCGGATGAGTTCATACGACTGCATGTCGCGTTTGAGGAATTCGCCCAGCGTTTCATCGGAGAATACCACTCCGAAACCAAAACTGTCATCGGGTTTGTTGCGCTCGTACACATCAATTTGGCAATGCGGCATTGCTTTTTTAGTAAGTATCGAGAAGTAGAGTCCGCCCGGACCTCCACCTATAACTGCTATTTTCATGGTTCAATTGGTAATTGATTATTGATAATTGTGCTGTATCAATTTTTGGGTTAGTTTCTTTTGATGGCAAATAACTCGCCTAATTTGGCATAATTAGCCCCTGCCAATCTTGAAATGGGTTTGTAAGCGTCTAAGTTGATTTTGTAATGTTCAGACAGTACTTCATCAGCAAAATGCATCATGACAATCCTTCCGATGATTACGCAGGCACCGCCGTGTTGGTGTCCTTCCAGAAAATAGTGGTGTACCAGTTCGCATTCGAATGCGATAGGGCTTTCTTTTACCCGCATGGGCTTTATTTTGTGAGAGGGGATGGGAGTTACTCCGGCCAGTTCGAATTCGTCCACATGTTCGGGGACCGATTGTGCGGTTATATTCATCTGTTCGGCCAGTTCTTCGGTTACCATGTTTACGACAAACTGTTTGGTGGTCAACACATTGTTTAAGGTGTCTTTGTTGGTGTTATTTCCGCGGCCTGTAGAAAACATGACGTGTGGCGGGTCTTCGCCTACAGCGTTAAAATAGGAGAAAGGTGCCAGGTTGTTGATGCCGTTTTCACTGATGGTTGAAACCCAGCCGATGGGTCTTGGGATAATGGCTCCGGTCAGTAGTTTGTAAACGGCAGTATGCTCCAGTTCGTTGGGATCAAATTGCATAGTGTTGTTTGTTTATTACAAATTAACGTTATTTTTTGGTATTTTTTTACTCAGTATTTAATTTATAAGCATAAAAAATAGGGATACTTTTATTTTATCCCTATTTGCATTTTTGAAGGTGTAATCTGTTTATTTTTCTGCGAAAATGACCCAGGCACTCGAGTCGATGCAGACCTTTCCGTCGGGGTATTGCTGCTGCAGGGCTTCATAGACCTCTGTTTTTATTTTAGCTTTCATGGCTTCATCGGCCTTGCTCAGCGCTGCCACTATGGGAGCCGCTACTTCGGTCATCATGTTCCAGTAGTTATCTGCGGTTTGGCTGTTGAGTTTACCGGTTACCTCTGTTTGTTGGGTATTTTGTAAACCGGCCTGTTTGAACAAATCGGCCATGAATCCTTCCCGGGCACAGCGGAACATTCCCGGTGCCCCCGGTGGCGGTGGCGGCAATTGCATGTTGCGGTTGATGGTTCCCATGGCGGCAGTTACCCAAAAGTTTTTCTCGGGACCGTTCCATACTGCGGTGGCTATGCGTCCGCCCGGTTTTAAGACACGGGCCATTTCTTTGGCAGCCAGCAGCATATCGGGGAAAAACATGAAGCCAAACCGGCAGCTGATGGCATCAAAAGTATTGTCTTCAAAGGGCAGTTCGCATACGTCACAAGCGCGGGTTTCAATGTTGCTTATGTTTCTCGACCGAGCATTTTCGCGGGCTATGGCCAGCATGTCTTCCGAGAGGTCGGTGAGGATCACTTTGCCCTTGGGCACTTGGGTGGCTATGGTAAGTCCGGGTTCTCCCGTTCCTGCTGCTATGTCTAAAACCGTATCGGTGGGTTGAAGGTTCAGTACACCGATGATTTCATCGCCCATGGGTTTGAGAAACTCCATCATGAGGGCGTCCCATTTTTTCCATCCGGGAGAAAACTTATTCCATGAGGCTTTTTGCTGTTCCCGGATTTCTTCGAGTTGTTGTTCCATGATTTTTTGCTGTTAACCGTTAATAAAAGGTCGTAGGTCATGTTGTTCAGGACTGTGAACAAGTGGAGCAGAATGACCTCAAATTTACGAATTACCGATGGTATCTGATTGTTTTTTAACGATTAATTGTATCGATTCTCATCGGCAGATTGGTTAAAAGACCGTTATTTAGTCTGATTGCTGATCCATTGGGTAACATATTCGAGCGCTACGGGGGCGAAAGTTTGTTCAATCTCAGCGTACTCGTTCGGTGAACCGGTTTTGCATTCCTGAAACAAGTGGTTGAGGTTGGGGAATACTTTGGTGGTTAGCTTTTTATTGCCGGCTTTTTGCAACGTCTTGGTGATGGCTTCCAGGTTTTCTTTGGGCGGTACCTGTAAATCTTTTTCGCCGTTAACGGCCAGTACCGGACATTTTACTTTTTCCAATACGGTAGCCGGGTTGAAACGCAGGAAATAAAGCATCCACGGGCTGGTGATTTGTTTGACCTGCTGGGCTACGTTTTCTTCATCGCTGAGGCCTTCCGGTTTTTGCTCTTTGGGAGTGTCCTTCAGAATGCCGCTCAAATAGGTGGTCAGTTCGCTTTTGAGCGTTGTATCGTCTTTTGAATTCAGGACTTTGTTGAAGCAGTAACTGTTCATTATTTGTGTGTCTTTGATTTCGGTTGCTGTGGCGCCTTCGGCACGGGCAATCAATTCCTGTTGCAACAACAACAGTTGTTCGCCCCGCAACCCGGTTCCTGCCAAGAGCACTATAAAGCTCACGTCTTTGGATGCCGCGGCTACCATGGGGGCTATGATGCCGCCTTCGCTGTGGCCTATGAGTCCTATTTTTTTGGGGTTGATTTCTTTTCGGGTTTTGAGGTAGGCTACGGCGCTTTGCGCATCGGTCGCAAAATCGGCGGTGGTAGCGGTTTCAAAGTTTCCTTTTGAGGCAGCCACACCGCGGTCGTCGTATCGCAAGACAGCTATGCCGTGTCGGGTTAAGTAATCGGCCAATACCAGGAACGGTTTATGTCCCAGCAGTTCTTCGTTGCGGTTTTGGGGGCCGCTCCCGGTTATTAGTACCACTACCGGAAAAACTCCTTCTTTTTTGGGTAAGGATAAGGTTCCGGCTAAAGTGATATTGTCTTTGGTATTGGTAAACGTTACTTCTTCGGTGTAATACCCAAACGGTTCTTTGGGTTCCTGCGGTCTTTTGATTTCCTGTTTTGCGATGGCCTCGCGCGAGAGGTTCATGGGAAATTCCATTCCGTTTTGTTTAAAAGTACCCATTATTTGGTTGTCCTTAAGTTCGCCGTCGTACGTTATGCGTCCGGCCGGAATGGCTAAACTCAGTTTGTTGCTTTCAAAAGTGGTGGTAGCAACCGGTATGCCACTGGCTCCCTGATCGGGGCTGTCCATGGTGGCGGTGTATCCTGTTGCGGTTTTTGTAATGTGTACCACTAAACGGAGTTTGGCTCCGGGTACTGTCAGAAGTCCGTTCCACTGTCCGGTGATGTCCTGGGCCGAAACAAAAACAGAGTAGAGTAAAGCCAAAGCAAATAAGGCTGTTTTTTTCATAAAAATGGTATTTTATCTGAGGTTAACAATAGTAGCTGTATCAGGATTGCTGTCTGAGCTGTTTAGCAGAGAAGGTTTGCCGTTATTCAGTGGCGGCAAGCTAAAAGAGCTCAATCCAGTAGTACAGGACTGCCCAAACCGCTATAAAAAAAATGCCCAAGTATAATTCGGCTTTGTGTTTCAGTAAGTCTTTTTTCAGCAGTAAGCGGTAGAGTACCCAACCGGCAAAGAGGATTATGAATACTACAGGCATAAATATTCGCATGGCTAAAATTGGTGTTATGGAGTATGACAGCATTAGCCATACCACAGTTAGTGCTGCTAAAGATAAGGAAAGTTTTTATAAAACCTTTTGTTTGGAAAACACTTTCCCGGCAGAGGTATTACTTTTTTATTCCTCAGTTAAGTTTTCCCCATTTGCAACGAGAGCCGCTCATTTAGGCGGCTCTTACTGTTGATGGCTATAAGTAGGTGTATTTTAAGCCGTGCTTTACTCGGCTAAATTTTGCTGCAACAGCAGGATGGTGCACAAATTGGCCAGCAGGAAGCGCTCTTCAGCGTTGGCGTTTGACAGGTAAACCATGCCTTTGTCCATCAGGGAAACGGCTGCTACGGTTTGTCCGGCAGGATTGCTGATTTCGTATCCTACTGAGCCCATCCACACGGCTTTGGGCCCTTGAGAGGTTTGCAAATGGGTGATGGGTTTCAGTTGGTAATAGCGGCTCTTGTCGTATTCAAACAGGCCGGTGTATTGTTTGGCGTTCTTTTGCGACTCGATGTTGTCTAAGACCAATTGCCAGGGTTTGGCGTCCTGATTGATGAACACCTGAGCATAAAACATGTTTTCCCGGTCGATGTCAACGCTCATCACATCCCGCATGATGTTTACCACGCTGTTGGGGTTGTTGCCTACGAGCAGTCTTTCGGTTTCAAAATGGGCGGAGGCGTAGGCATCGCTATGGTTTTGATGTCCGTCGCTCAACTGAAAGCTGAAGGTTTGCGATTTATCGGTTGCGTCTACAGCCAGCAGTTCGGGGTACCAGAAATCGACCACCGGATTGACGGCTACCGGCAGGCGGGTGTTGCCTCCTTTGGTCCAGGAGCGTTTTACTTTGGAGGAGGTGTAAGTGTCGAAACTGATTTTTTGGTTGATGAGCAGGCCTTGTCGTCCTTTTACGGGGTATTCGGTCAGGGCATCGGCTTTGTTGAGAGCCGGTTTGAAAGGGGTACAGGCTGCCATTATGAGGCTCAGCACTGAAAAGGCGGTGATTTTGTTCATTTGCTGTTGATTTGATTGATGTTATTTTGAGGCATGAGTAGCTGTAAGGGGGAAAATGTTACGG
>CAYPSB010000072.1:0-6597 GCA_964413435.1 uncultured Flavobacterium sp. | reverse complement strand
TTAATCTTTAATCAACCCCAAACATTAATTCTCAATTAACAAAACAATGAGTAAATATCTTGTTTTCTATCCTTAAATCGAACCCAAACAAGTATTATTAAAGCTATTAAATCGTTCAAATATCGTGTTTTCTAATCTTTAATCAAACCACAACGGGTCTGTATTGTCTACTGCTGTACCTGTTAATATCGTGTTTTCTAATCTTTAATCAAACCACAACGCCGATCCTTTTTTCCTTTTCCGGCAATGAAATATCGTGTTTTCTAATCTTTAATCAAACCACAACTCTCGGCAACTGTTTCTTCTCCCGTCAAGAAATATCGTGTTTTCTAATCTTTAATCAAACCACAACAATTTTGCGTTCCTACTTTGAAAGCTGTCGAATATCGTGTTTTCTAATCTTTAATCAAACCACAACTGAAAGCTACTGCATCCCTGTTGGGCGGATGCACCACCTTTCAGTTGTGGTTTGGTTGTTTAAGATTAAAACGTTTTATGTCAAAGAACTGTTTTGTCATTCCGACGAAGGAGGAATCGCATTACACTATCCTAAAATATGTGATTCCTCCTTCGTCGGAATGACAATACTACCTACTATTCATGAACCTATCATTCAAAAATTCAAATTCAGGATTAAACTTCCTTATCAAATCCAACTTCTTTTCTCTACGCCAAGCTTTTAACTCTTTTTCTCTGGCAATAGCTTGCTGTACCCATGTGAATTTTTCATAATACACCAAAAACTCAATATTGTATTTCGAAGCAAAAGTTTTTATGCCTTTTTCTATGTTTTCTTTATGCTGTTTTAATCGTTCGCCAAGATTATTGGTCATTCCAATGTAATAGGTTGACCGGTATTTATTTGTAATGATATATACATAAAAAGAATAATGCCCTTCATTATATTCAATCATGTTATTATTCATTATTATCTATATTTTATGGGTACTACTTAACCGTAATAATGATTAGCGCGTTTGTCATTCCGACGGAGGAGGAATCACATTACATTACTCCATATTATGTGATTTCTCCCGTTGGTCGAAATGACAATACTATGCTTTTTGTATTTTTCCAGATACTGAAATTTTCACCTTAATTGGATTGTGAGTTAACCAACCACCAATTCCCTCGCCATAACCAGTAATCCTTCTGTAAAAAGGCAATACATTTTGTTGAATAGAGGATTCAGTATTTAATCTAAACTCATAAAATTTAGAAGATAATTTTTGAACTCGATACAAACGTTCTTTCAAGTCATCATAATCAGGATTCTCCCAATTAACCTCATCCTCATTAATTCCAAGTAAAAACATATCATTGATATGTAAAGTAGTGACTATCTCTTTACCATCTGGTGGTAATTGATAAACCGGCTGACCTGTTCTTTTTCTTTCAACTACCGTCCAAAAGGTTACTACTTCTTCTTTTAAATTGTCTTTATCGTCTTTGTAAATCAATACGTGATGATTATTTCTTGGATTTACCCATTGATTAACATTGCTCTTGAGTTGCTCTGCACCACCAATATTTTCTTTAACTCTTACTTTCAAAATAGGCACAGGGTTTCCATTTTTGTTAGGTAAAAATATTTGTGGTTGTTTTATGCCTTTTTCATCTACAATAAAAAAAGTATTGGCAGGAATAGCACCTTTTACAAATCCGCCAAGCTCTTGGATTCTCTTTAATATCAGCATTCTAATAGTTTCATCAACCACTTTATCAAGTTGTTTTTCAGTTGTTAAACTATCGATTGGTTTCCTAACATGAAATGCTTCTTCACCATTAAAATTTCTTTTACCAAAAACTGTTTCTTTGTGTAATTGTCCGCGTGCAGCGACTCCGGTATTTTTATATTTTTTTCCGTTTTTTTCTACCGTATGTGTTCTTACAGTAATGTCATTGATATTTCGTTTGTGAGATATTAGTATTTTGTCAACCGCTATTTCCGCATCCCGTCTAAAACTTTCCCACGGCAACGGAAAATCTTTTAACTCTGAATTGCGGTTATATCGATTCCATTTCGATAATTCCTGAACATAGGAGACTTTAGTGCAAGCCATTACCAAAGCATCTATGGCATGATGGCGGTGGTCTTCTCTTGTTTTCTCATTCTCGTCATTCAATATATTATTCATTCCCCATTTTTGACGTAAGTTAGAAGTAGCCTGACCCGGAGAAACCATAACATTTTTACAAATTTGTGATAAATATTCTTTTGCTTCTTTACTTATGTATCGCGTATCGTTTAGTTGTCTGGAGCTAAAATCATCATCAAACTTTTGTTGCACAAATCTTTTAAACTTTTGATAAGCATTTGGGTATTCTTTAGTGTCTGAAAACAATTTTAAAGCACGTTCCTTAATGGAACTCCAGTTTTGTTCATCACTGCCATAAAACTCAAAAGGTGTTTTATTTCCTTTTCTTCTGTTTTCATCTGCATAACATAAAGTCTTGTTATTAAAACTGTCATTTAAAGAACGACTCCATGGGTGAATATGTTCTATTTGAACTTCGCCTGAAAACAATTTATGTAACGGTATGTGTTTTCCGGTGTATGGACAAGTGTTTTTACATTCTTCCCAAAGTTTATATAATAATATGTTGTCATGTGTTACCCGTTGTCCTTCTTCTTTTAGCCGACCTATAACCCTATCATTTTCACGCTCTAATCTTTTTTGCTCTTTACGAATTTTGTTTCGCTGCATTTTAGAGATTTTTAAATCTCTAGCCATTTCAACTTTTATTTCATCTATAGCACCATGCTCATCAATTAGTTCATTAACCAATTTCCTAAGTTCAAACAATGCTGTAATAACAATCGGGTTTTTAATGGCTTGAATTTGTTTATCGGCATCTTTCCCTATAGGTAATTTTTCTAATACTTTTTTAACATCAATAACTGCAGAGTGGTGGTATAGTTTCTTTAATTGCTTTTCATCAAGATTATATTCTTTTCTGAGTAAATCTTTTATGGTATCAATGTAACCACCTGATATTTTTGATCTCACTATATCGGGAACATTATCTACTATAAAATTCTTTTGTTCTTCTGATAAATTTGTCCATCCATCTCCAAAAGCATTTTTAATTCCGCCAAGAGCAACAGCTATATCATAAATATAACCTTGTTGCAAAAAGGGCAAAATATTTTCAATAGCTTTTCTACTCAAACTCGCATAACCATCTTTAACATTAAACTTTGAAATTGCAGTGGCTTGTTCTTCATCAAATCCCCAGTTTTTAATCGCATAATATTTTAAATTTGACTTACTATCAAAAAAATACAACACATGCCATATATCCTCTTGTTCTTTAGATGTAAAATCAAACCACTTTCTACCAAAAAACTTTTTGTTGGCTAAATTAGATATGGTGTGTGTGCCAACAATCTTATCATCGTCTTTGTAGTTAAACTTAAACTCAGCACTTTCTTTCCCAATGGCTTTTCGCAATTTTTTAAATTCAATTTTTTCAGACAATAGTAATAAATCAATCATTTTATCACGTTCTTCATCAGAAATCCTTTTACCATTATATTCAACAGTATTAACCCATTGATGAATTCTGAATAATTCAAAAGGAATAGCGCTTACAGGACATTTTGATTTATTTGGTTCGAAAGAGCAGTTTCCCACTAAGTGCTTTTGAGAACGCAAAGGGCGTTGATGAAATAAAATTCCATCTTCTTTAAAGCCATCTTGTTTTCTGCCTCCAAATAATTGTTTTAAATCTTCATTTAGATTAGTATGAAATTGAGCTTGTTTGTTCCAAATCATTTCAAACTCATCCACGTACATCTTTCTTGTAGTATAGCGGTTTCTAATACGTTCTAATCCATTTTGAAAAGGTTGGCTTTCTTTGGGATAAATGGAGTATAAGTATGAACCTAGAGTTTGACCTTCAATACTTTCAAGTGTATCATCAATACCAATTTTTCCTTCTTTTATGTTACCTTTAAATATCGCTCCATCATCGCTTCCGCCTTTTCTGCTATTACTTAAAAAGCCTCTTCTTTGTATTAAATGATAAAATATTCTTCCAATTTCTTCCAGTGTCAATTTTTCATTTAATGCTCTGTATCTTAACAAATAAGGATTTATGGCGAACCATTCAGATAGTTTTGAAGTAGGAAATAGTTTTGTCTCTTTCCAATCCTCAAAATCCTTTTGTGTTAGTGGACACATTTGATTTTCAGAAAGAGCTTTTAGTAAAACTTTTTTTCTTAAACGTCTTCTAAAAAATTGCCTTCTAACACCACGAGCACCGGTTCGGCTCGAATTTTTAGACATTTCACTTTCTCCATTTCCTAAATCAATAACTCCCATTGGAAATATTCTACTCCCTACTCCTAGTATTTGATTCTGCTTATCGTCAATCAATGCCCAACCAATACTATTAGTCCCTAAATCCAATCCTAAAATTTTTGCCATAGTGATTCTTGTTTTGCTTAAAGAATAAAACTACAAAAATATTTTTCTTTCATTTCTACTTTGTGAATAAAATATTTACATATATTTGAACTGATTAAAATTTCTAATCTTTAATCTTATCACAATAAGGCTATATGCCGTAGATGAAAATCTTCAGTCCTGCTTCGGTGGGACTTTTTTATTCTATGGGGTAACACCCTTATTCCTAACAAAAAATCCTGTTTAGCAATAAGTCATTTATTAAATAAGAGAACTATTTTCAACCAATCAGTATAACCGTATCTGTTTATCAGCATAAATCAAATCGTTTATCAGCATAAACGAAACGGTTTATCGGCATCAATTAAAACAGCATTATGGTAAAAGCATAAAAAAGCTCCGATTACATCAGTAATCGGAGCTTACTTTTACTCGAAATTGTCTAATCGATTTGCTTTGCTAACTTTCTTTTTTAAATGAAACATCTTTTAAAAATGAACGCATTCTTTTGCCGGGACGAAAGTTAATTCGTTTTTTGACAATAGCATTACTTGTAACTTCCTCGGGAGTAGCAAACCCTTCAGAACTAATACTCACCTGAAAAGTACCTAATCGTCCTAGTTTTACTATTCTGCCCTGCCCCAGTTCGGTAATAATGTTTTTTTCTAACGAAATCAACACGGCATAACAATCGGCTTCAGTAACTGTGTTTTGATCTGAAATCATTTGTGCTAAATAATCCAAATCAATTTCACCATTGGCAATGGCTTTAGCGTAGAATTTTTCTGGTGCCGCCATATCCTGAGGATTTTTTCTCGACACTGCTTTAATTTTTACTGACATAGTTTTTTAGTTTAAAAGTTTAAACTTCTGAGAACAATTAACTTACCAAAATCAAAGAACATGTCGAAAGTGTAACATTTTGCCGAATTCGGTCATTTTTGTAGTTAAAAATCTGTTAAAAAATGTTAAATAAAATATAGTGGTATGATTTTTACTGAAATCTTATTCGACTAAACAACTCATGATGAATCAATTACCAACTAAAAATCTTTAAAAACATGAATCGCTTAATTATTTACCCAAAAGATGTAACCATCATAACCGGAAAAACAGAAAGACAAGCCAGATATTTGTTAGACAAAATAAAAAGTTCTTTGCAAAAAGAAAAACATCAGGCAGTGAGTATCGATGAATTTAGTACTTACATGGGACTTCAATTAGAAAAAGTTCAACAGCTGATTAAATAGGAACTTTACAAACTCATCTGTCTTGCTCAATAAATCATATATCCTCATGGCAAATGAAATCAAATTACCATGCAAAGCAAACTAACTTTAATTGACTGTAATCTTAAGAATAAGTCATATCTGTATTAAAAAACTATTATTTGATTGTTAAAATATAATTTTTGATTAAAATATTATGCGTGCATAATATTTTTTTCTTATCTTTGGTACTCTTATGATTTAGGTATGAAAGATAAAACAATAGATTATATACTCCGAGCAACCTGGCAAGCAGTAGCCCGAATGTATAACGAGGAAGCTTCAAAATTCGAAGGCTCTATGGCCATTGGTTTTGCTTTGCTCAGTATTGATAAAGAAGAGGGAACTCCCTCAACATCTATAAGCAATCGTATGGGCATGGAGCCCACCAGCTTAACCAGAACCCTGAAAACTCTGGAAGAAAAAGGGCTAATCATCCGAAAAAAAAATCCGGAAGACGGCCGAGGGGTATTGATTTACTTGACCGAATTGGGAAAAGAAAAAAGAGAACTCTCTAAAACTACCGTCATCAAATTTAACGAAATCGTCAAACAAAATGTACCCGATGAAAAACTGCAACATTTTATTGAAGTGGCAGAAATCATCAATGATTTGATAGCAGAGAAAAAGATATTTTAAAAGAAGCAAGAGAAAAAAAACAAGAAGCAAGAGAAAAGAAACAAGAAGCAAGATTTATGAAACGTAACCTTAAAAGCATTGAAAATAAGGTTGATTTCAATAGAAATAGCAGCTCACATATACAGAATTAGGATTAGAGTTCCAAATTGGACACCTTATCTGAATTACAAACACAATTATTAATAGCAAATCAAAATAGTTATATAACCGAAGAAAAAGCAAGTGAAATAGAAAATAAGATTATTGAATTTCAAAATACGATTACTGGTTTCATTAGA
>CAYPSB010000071.1:0-6654 GCA_964413435.1 uncultured Flavobacterium sp. | reverse complement strand
ATTCGCATTTCGAGAGTCAATAAAATTTCGAGTATTGCCGATTTCATTTCGCTTCGTTACGGAAACAGCCGTTTTTTGGGAGCTATTGTTACCGTAGTCGCGCTTTTTGCTATTTTGCCCTACATAGCGCTGCAGCTAAAAGCCATAGCCGAAACCTTTCATGTGGTTACTCAAACTACTACCAGCCGGTACATATTTGATGATACGACGACCTATGTGGCCATTGCCTTGGCGCTGTTTTCTTCTTATTACGGAACCCGTTATGTAGATGCTTCCGAGAAACGAAAAGGAATTGTGACCGCGGTTGCCATGGAAAGTGTATTGAAGCTGGTGTTCTTTGTCATCATCGGGCTTTATGTCACGTATTTTGTTTTTGACGGTTTTGGCGATATTTACCAAAAAGCTTCCGCTTTAGCGCATTTCAAGGAAAAGAACACCATAGGCGGTTTGCCGGAAGTTATCAATTGGTTTTTCCTTTGCATCCTTTCCATGTTTGCCATCTTTTTATTGCCGCGTCAGTTTCAGGTGGCTGTTATCGAAAATAATCGGGAAAATCACGTCAACAAAGCCATTTGGCTGTTTCCATTGTATTTATTGCTGTTCAATATTTTTGTTTATCCCATCGCTTGGGGCGGAAACATTATTTTTCAGAACCATCCGGTCAATTCCGATTTGTACTCGCTTTTAATTCCGCAGTTCTTCGACAACAAAGTCATGACGGTCATGGTATTTTTGGGCGGATTTTCAGCAGCCATTTCCATGATAGTGGTGTCTTCCATCGGGTTGTCGACTATGGTTACGAACAACGTTTTAATTCCGTACAACCTGCTCGGTAAACTGAAAAGCAAAGAACAAACCATCAGCAGTAAAACCATTGTCAACAGCAGAAAAATAGGCATTTTCAGTCTGATTATCATTGCCTACTTGCTCTACCGATTTTTTGGTTTGGATTACAGTTTGGTTTCCATAGGATTAATCGCTTTTGTGATTATAGCCCAATTGGCTCCGGCTTTTTTTGGAGCACTGTTTTGGCGAAGAGGTTCCCGTTTGGGAGCGGTTTACGGCATTTTAATCGGATTTGCGATTTGCTTGTACACCTTGTTGATTCCGTATGCTATTGGTATTTCCAACAGCCAAAGCACCTTTATTTCCGAAGGTTGGCTCGGATATCGTTTGCTTAAACCGTTTCAGTTATTCGGATTGGATTATTTGCAACCGGTACCGCATGCCTTGTTTTGGAGTTTGTTGTTCAATACTATAGCGTATTTTGCGATTTCGGTGAGTTTCAAAGGCAATTACCGCGAGCGCAACTACGCCGAAATGTTTATTGATATCAACAAATACATCACCAACCACGAAAATGCTTTTGTGTGGAAAGGGACGGCTTATACCAGCGATATTGAAAAGGTATTGATTCGGTTTTTGGGTGAAGAACGTACCAAACGCGCCATGAATATTTTTAATTTGAAATACAATGTCGATAAAGATCAGGAACTGGCCGATGCCCGATTGGTTAAGTTTTCGGAGAATTTGTTGACCGGTCACATTGGTACGGCTTCCGCCAGAATATTGATTTCCAGTGTGGTGAAAGAAGAAAAAATAACACTGCCCGAAGTATTAAAAATACTCGAAGAATCAAAGGAGAACATCATCATCAATAAGAAACTGACTGAAACTTCCAACGAGCTGAAAGAAATCACGGCCAAGTTGCAGGATGCCAACAAATCACTGGTACTGAAAGACCAACAAAAAGACGAATTCCTCGACACGGTCACGCATGAATTGCGCACTCCGATAACCGCCATTCGGGCCGCGAGTGAAATTTTGTACGATGATGACGATATTCCCGAAGCATTGCGCAAACAATTTTTACAGAACATCATCTCGGAATCCGACCGGTTGAACCGATTGATAGATAAAATCCTCGATTTGGAAAAATTTGAAACCGGAAAACAAACCATTCATCCGGCCAAACACAATTTGGTGAAAACCATTGAAAATGCCGTTGAGCCCTTGCAGCAGTTGATTCGAAATAAAAAGATTACGGTTCACATCGAATCGAAAGACAAGGTTATTGCTTATTATGACGAAGACCGAATAGTGCAGGTTTTGACCAATCTGATTTCCAACGCCATCAAGTTTTGCCCCGAGGAAGAGGGGTTGATAACGATTCAGGTTGTAGAAAAAGACGATTTCATTCAAACCAGCGTGCACGACAACGGCAAAGGCATTCCACCGAGCGATTACGAAATTATTTTTGATAAGTTTTACCAATCCATGAATCAGAACCTCAAAAAACCGGTTGGCAGCGGATTAGGATTGGCCATTTGTAAACAAATTATAGAACACCATAAAGGAAAAATTGGAGTACAACCTGCGGTAAAAGGCGCTTGTATTGCTTTTACGTTGCCCAAAAAACCTGAAAACCAACAGTTATGAAAAAGATATTGATTGTAGATGATGAACCCAACATCGTGATGTCGTTAGAGTATACTTTTAAAAAGAACAATTTCGAAGTATTCATCGCCCGCGATGGGCAGGAAGCGCTCGATATTTTAAAGTCGACCTTCCCCGATGTGATTATTCTGGATGTCATGATGCCCATGGTAGACGGTTACGCCACTTTGGAACAGATAAAAAATGACAGTCATCTCAAACACATCAAAGTCATATTCCTTTCGGCTAAAAATAAAGAAAGCGACATCGAAAAAGGATTGGCTCTCGGTGCAGATGCCTATTTGACCAAGCCTTTCTCGGTCAAAAAGATCGTTGAACAAGTCAACGAATTATTAGAAATGTAACACGACAACACACAACATTATGAATTACGAAGCCTTTTACAAACAAAGTATAGAAAATCCGGAAGCATTTTGGGCCCATCAAGCTGATGCCATTGAATGGTATCAAAAACCGTCTGTGATTTTATCCAAAGATGAAAACGAATATCCGCTGTGGTTCAAAGATGGCCAGTTGAACATGTGCTACCTGGCATTAGACAAACACATACAAGATGGTCATGGCGATCAAGTGGCCATTATTTACGATTCGCCCGTAACCCAAACGATTAAGAAATACACTTTTAATGAAGTCAAGTCGGAAGTGGCGAAACTGGCCGGCGGATTGTTGTCGTTAGGATTGAAAACAGGAGAAACGGCAGTTATATACATGCCCATGATTCCACAGGCTGCTTTTGCCATGTTGGCTTGTGCCCGAATCGGTGTAACCCATTCCGTGGTTTTTGGTGGATTTGCACCTCATGAATTGGCCATCAGGATTGACGATTGCAAACCAAGAGTGATATTGACGGCTTCTTCGGGAATTGAAATTGATCGCCTGATTGCTTACAAACCGTTGGTGGATGAAGCTATTGAATTGGCCCAACACAAACCCAAAAAAGTAGTGGTCTTAAACCGCAAACTCGGTGCTCGGATTCCGTTCAAAAAATACGATGTCGATTACGATGCCTTAGTCTATGGTTCAGAGGAAACGCCTTGTGTTCCCGTGAATGCGACGCATCCGTTGTACGTATTGTACACTTCGGGTACTACCGGAAAACCAAAAGGAATTGTCCGAGACACCGGCGGATATGCCACGGCACTCCAATTTTCGATGCGCTACATTTACGGAGTTCAACAAGATGAAGTGTTTTGGGCGGCTTCCGATGTGGGTTGGGTTGTTGGTCATAGTTTTATCGTTTACGGACCGCTCCTCAACAGAAACACTACTGTATTGTTTGAAGGAAAACCAATCCGAACACCTGATGCCAGTACGTTTTGGAGAGTGATTGCCGAACATAAAGTAAGTGTCATGTTTACCGCACCTACCGCCATTCGCGCGATTAAGAAAGAAGACCCTGATGGTGAATTTATTAAGCAATACGATTTGTCAAGTCTGCGCACCCAATTCTTAGCAGGAGAGCGTTGCGATGTGGCTACGCTGTCATGGTATCGCGAACACATTCCGATTCCGGCTATCGATCACTGGTGGCAAACCGAGTCGGGCTGGCCGATGATTTGCAACATGATGGGCGTTGAATATTTACCCATAAAACCGGGTTCTTCGGGCAAAGCGGTTTCGGGGTACAACATTAAGATTTTGGGAGAAAACGGTCAGGAGTTGGCCGCTAACGAAGAAGGTTATGTAGTGGTGCAGTTGCCTTTGCCTCCGGGAACATTGTTGACGATTTGGAACGATACCGAGCGTTTTCAAGCCGGTTATCTGCATAAATTTCCGGGCTATTATTTCTCGGGCGATGGCGGGTATAGAGATGAAGACGGTTACCTGTTCATCACCGGAAGGGTTGATGATGTGATTAATGTGGCCGGGCACCGCTTGTCTACGGCCGAGATGGAAGAAATTGTGGCTTCGCATTCTTCGGTGGCGGAATGTGCTGTGATTGGAATCAACGACGAGCTCAAAGGACAAATTCCTTTGGCTATGGTCGTTACCAAATCGGGTGACAGTATTGAACACTTTCAGTTACAGCATGAAATCGTACAGTTGGTCAGAGAAAAAATCGGGGCTGTGGCAGCTTTGCGCGATGTGGTCATAGTGCAACGTTTGCCTAAAACGCGTTCGGGTAAAATTTTGCGAAAATTATTGCGAAGCATAGCCGACGGTGAAAATTTCCAAATTCCATCTACTATAGATGACGAAGCTATCATCGGAGAAATTCAAGCTGATTTTGAAAGAGATAAGATTGGCGTGTTTAAAAAATAGCTATAGTAATTTAGCAATAAATTTGAATTGAGCGCGAGCATAATGGCTATCTTTACACTTAGAAATTGATTATAAAATTAGAATACCCATGAGTTATTATAAAATACAGAATTTAGAACATTATTTTAAAATGTATAAAAAATCTATCCGTGAACCCAGAAAGTTTTGGGATAGAATTGCCGATGAAAATTTTACCTGGTATCAAAAATGGGAAAAGGTTTTTGAGTTTGATTTTCAGGAAGCCAAGTTTAAGTGGTTTTTAGATGCCAAAGTAAACATCACCAAAAACTGTATCGACAGGCATCTGGCACGCAGAGGCGATAAAACCGCCATTATATTTGAACCGAACAATCCGGAGGAAGCGGCACAGCATATTTCGTACAATGAATTGTATGCGAGAGTTTCAAAATTGGCCAACGTATTGCGTGAGCAAGGCATTCAAAAAGGAGATCGGGTTTGCATTTACCTGCCCATGATTCCGGAATTGGCCATTGCAGTTTTGGCCTGTGCCCGCATCGGAGCGATACATTCGGTGGTGTTTGCCGGTTTTTCGGCCTCGGCTGTAGCAGCCCGTATCAACGACTGCGAATGTAAAATGGTCATCACTTCTGACGGAAGTTACCGCGGGAATAAGTCGATTGACCTGAAAGGCATAGTAGATGAAGCTCTGGAAAAATGCGATTGTGTGGAAAAAGTTTTGGTCGTAAACCGCACCAACACACCGGTACAGATGAAAGAAGGACGTGACCAATGGTTACAACCGTTGTTAGATGCCGCATTATCAAACAGTGTTGCCGAAATTATGGATGCCGAAGATCCGTTGTTTATCCTGTATACTTCGGGATCTACCGGAAAACCGAAAGGAATGTTGCACACTACTGCCGGTTATATGGTATATACGGCCTATACCTTTAAAAATGTGTTTAATTATGAGGAGAATGATGTCTTTTGGTGTACTGCCGATATTGGTTGGATTACCGGTCATTCCTATATTTTATACGGACCGCTTTTGAACGGCGCTACTACAGTCATTTTTGAAGGAGTTCCGTCTTATCCGGATTCGAGCCGTTTTTGGGAAGTAATCGAAAAACATCAGGTAACCCAGTTTTACACAGCACCGACAGCCATTCGTGCTTTGGCCAAAGAAAGTTTGGATTATGTACAGCGTTTTCCGTTGAGTTCGCTCAAAGTAATCGGTTCGGTT
Source organism: uncultured Flavobacterium sp. (assembly GCA_964413435.1). Taxonomy (GTDB): domain Bacteria; phylum Bacteroidota; class Bacteroidia; order Flavobacteriales; family Flavobacteriaceae; genus Flavobacterium. The sequence goes on along the minus strand of CAYPSB010000071.1, from coordinate 731 downwards.
GGAGAGCCTATAAATGAAGAGGCTTGGCATTGGTACAACGACCACGTAGGCGGGAAACGTTGCCCGTTGGTAGATACCTGGTGGCAAACCGAAACAGGGGGGATTATGATTTCTCCGATTCCGTTTGTAACGCCTACCAAACCCACTTATGCCTCGTTGCCTTTACCGGGTATACAACCGGTTTTGATGGATGAATTGCGCAATGAAATAGAAGGCAATCAGGTTACCGGAAGTTTGTGTATTAAGTTTCCGTGGCCGTCTATGGCGCGAACCATTTGGGGCGATCACCAACGGTTTAAAGAAACCTATTTTACTGCTTTTCCGGGTAAATATTTTACCGGTGACGGTGCTTTGAGAGATGAGGTGGGTTATTACAGAATTACGGGTAGGGTAGACGATGTAATCATCGTTTCCGGACACAATTTAGGAACCGCTCCTATAGAAGATTCTATCAACGAGCATCCGGCTGTAGCCGAAAGTGCCATCGTGGGCTTCCCGCACGATATCAAAGGCAATGCGTTGTATGGATTTGTAATTCTGAAAGAAGTAGGTGAAAGCCGTGATAAAGACAATTTGGCCAAAGAAATTAATCAATTGATTTCCGATCAGGTGGGGCCTATCGCTAAACTTGACAAAATCCAATTTGTTTCCGGTTTGCCTAAAACCCGTTCGGGTAAAATTATGCGACGTATTTTGCGAAAAATTGCGGAGGGTGACTTTAGTAATTTTGG
>CAYPSB010000070.1:1648-7129 GCA_964413435.1 uncultured Flavobacterium sp. | reverse complement strand
TGAATATTCCTGTTTCACTGGTGAAAACATACGGAGCCTGTTTCAAATCATGAATGATATTAAGCTTTCTGTCTTCCAAATAAATCGGCACTCCGCCTGCAAACATACCATCTACTTTTTTAATGGCTATAGTGTGATTACCCGATTGAATAATTTTTACCCCTAGCGGAACCTTATCGCTAGCATCAAACGGCAAGGCGCGTCCCTGTATGATGAAAGATTGATCATCAATCAATGAGTACAAGCTTACCTCTCCTCTCGGAACGAAAAAGCAATCGTATAAATTATCCCTTCCCATGGTAGAATTAGTGGAATATCCCACCAACATTCTGTCGGATTGGTTACTGGCATTATTAACAATATCAAGCCAAATGCGGTGTTTTTCTTCTGCTGTTGTCGGATTGCCTACTACCGTTGCCGAATTAGACGTTCTGTAAAAATCACTATTGTCATGACTCATAGTATACGGGTTGGTCGTATCATCGTATCGCAAACTGTTTTTGAAAGAAATACTGCTCGAATACACATCTAAATTAGTAGTAGCACCGGCTGAAACAAAAGTTCCCACATCTTTCATACTCACCATAAACCCTTGCCCCGAAGCTATTTTCCCCGCAAACGTATCAGGCTCACTAGACCCCAATCCATTGTATTTTATATAATCAGTGCTCGAATAATTTTCTTGAAAATTAGCGTAAAACGGATTATCAATCGCAGCTGGAGGCAAACCGTGTTTCCAAATCCAAACAGAACCGTCAATTACAGATTGATTGAGCACCAGGAATTTTTCAGCATCAATGGCCGATGGGTATGGATTACCAACCAAGTTCCAGTTGTCGTCATATTTGGTGGTATCTGCATTTACTACTGTAGGATCAGCATCATAGTCCGGACCGGTATAATTTCCTCTGTAAACGGTAACGTTGCACACTCCGTTATTAGGATTACTTCCCGAAAAAGTCACCGGAAAAGCAGTAGCACTAGAGGCTCCGTTCGAAGCTCTGGCAATATAGCCTTTTCCTACCGCCATAGAACCTCCCGGAGCAGCATTCCAATTTCCTTGGGTACCATTGGTATTAACATAAGTGGTGTTCCATATATAACGATAGTTGGTCGGCAAACTCGATATAGCAAAACTGCTCAATGGAGAACTCCAATAAATATAATCCGCATTCTTGGCCATAGCGGTTCTTTTTACTTGGAATGTGGTTCCGGTGTAAGTTCCGTCATTTGTAATACCGTCATTAACCTGAATCAATTGTCCGCCGCTATCTATGAATATATTCCCGTTGTTAGTCAATTTGTTATTCACGCGCACATAACCGGCCGAATCCACTGTTAAGGTTTTAGCAGCACTAAGGATTAGATTATTCGAAGCAATCAAATCATTTGAAAGCCCCGTATTAAAGTTGTTATTCAAAACCACATCATAAAACGTCTCCGTTCCTTCCGGCGTTACATTGCTGATGACTTGTGTACCGGTACCGTTAAACTGCACCGTTCCGTTTCCTTCAGCAAAAGCCGCGTTGCCCACACTGTTCGTCCAGTTCCCATACAGTTTAATAATACCGTCTGTCGTAGCCGAGTTACTGTCATCCATATCTATGGCTCCTGTTGAAGAAATGGTTAAGTTTCCGTTTACATCCAAAGTATTGCTGGCAGTTCCTTCTAACTGTACTTTTCTGGCTGAAACTGTCAAGTCATTACACACCGCCTGATTGCTGAATAAAGCTGCATTGGCTGCATTGGCCACTACATCTATAACAGCATCCTTGGTTGCATAAGTAGCATTTACACTCACATTAGTGGTTGCGGTTGGCACTTTTAAAGTTTGCCAGTTACCGCAATCAAACCAGTCAGTCGATTTTGCTCCTGTCCAAACACCGTTGATATAAGTATCGGTAGTAACCGGATAGGTTTGTCCCACGTGCATTCGGGTGTAAGCCGCACAGCTTCCTCTGTTAGTCCAGTTAGCCGGGTCATTCAATCTGACAATCCAATCAAATTTTGAGGCTGCCGTTGTTGGCCCTGTATACTCCAAGTAATCAGTAGCACTACCCGGCATCATATTAAAACAACGCAGGGCTAAAGGCAAGGCAGAATTTTTTGTGTCATTTGCTAAAGAAGTCCACGATGTATTTGTATTGAAAGCATACAATAACGTTCCTGAGGTATACGTTGCATTATCAGTTCCGGCAGGATTGTTCCATGTTCCTCCTTGCATAAAAAAGATTTGATCACCTCCCGAATTCATAACCAAGTTACCTGTAAAACCGGTAGCTTTTGTAAAAGTCCAAGACGTATCCGGCGAAACAAACTCCATATAAGGCGACAGATTCAAAAAGCGGAAAGTTATAACTGTTCCTGCCGTTATTGTAGAGCCATTTCGTGTAATTTGATAAACCCCTTCACCTTCTCCCCACAAACCAAGTGAGGCTTTCTCGTATCCGTTATCGGTAATATAGAACACATCTCCGTTTTGAATATCTTTAAAAGTGATGAAACTAATCTCGTCATCTCCGGCAGAGTACGGTGCATTAGGACCTGTATAAGTACATGGAGGGGCCGGAGAACCCGGATTCATATTAGAGTTCACCCCAACTACCGCAAAGTCTCCTTCACTAAAAATGGTTATGGCTGTGATGTTAAAAGTTGTACTGGTCGCACCGGTCAATCCCGAAGCAGTCGCTGTTAAAGTATAACCCGTTCCAATTACAGTATGAACTATTGTAGAAAAAGTGGCCACACCCGCTGTCATGGCAATCGGTGTCACGGCATTCATCGTTCCGGTACTCGTAAGCGAAACCGTTCCTGTAAATCCTGTATCTACATTACCGCAGGCATCGGTAGCTTTAACCACTACAGAAGACATAGTGTTATTTTGTCCGGTATTAGTGGGCTGAGTGGTAAAAGCCAACTTGGTAGCAGTAACATCAATTACATCAGAACCGTTAGCCGAACCAATAGTGGTAAAACTGCTCAACATTCCGGAGCCCGAAGCAGAAAACACTACGTTGGCTTTAGCAATTGAAAATCCAAAATCATCGCCGTCTACCGCTCCTACTCCTAACGGACATTTTAACGAAAGACGCAGGGTTAATTTTTTCTGGGTATTGTCACTAACCGAAACGGTCAACCCGGTAAATGCTATTTGAGTTGCCGATACTGAACCGCTGGCAACAAATGTGGTTCCATCAAACAAAGCAACCGAATAAATAGCATCAGACCAACTGGTCACCGCATTTCCAACGGTTTTGGTAATAGTCAAACTATTCAATATAGTCGGATATGCATCTGCGTCATTCAAACTAGCTCCTCCGTCGCGTACATAAAACTCCCATACCTTAACACCGTCTGTGGAACTGGCTATGGTGATGTTATTGATTGTAGTAGAAATCGTGGCTGCTTCCGAACTGGCAACTGCTGCCAAATCCGAATTGCTGTTCACATTAGGAGCAACGGTTAAGGTAGCTGCCGTACTAACCGCAGGCAAAGCACAAGGCACATTGGCAAAAACAATACACTTATACATGTATCCGTTCATCGATAAAGGAACTCCGGTAAGGGTTAAGGTAGCGGTAGTAGCTCCGCTGTATACTCCACCGTTAGTAATATTGTTGTAATTCGATCCGCCATCAGTGCTTACCTGCCACTGGTACGTTCCCGGATTGGTAGCCGTAACCGTAAAACTGGTATTAGCGGTTTCAATGATAGAAGCGTTCGAAGGATTACCGGTTACAGTCGGATTTTTACTGACCGTTATAGTAGAAGAAACGTCAGCAGTTGACCAACAACTACCGGCATAGTTTCTTACGTAATAAGTTCCCGATGTAGTAACGGTAATATCAGAACTGGCCGGAGTACCTGCCGTATCGGTGCCTAACGAAGTAGTTTGCCAAATACACGTAGCTTTATCCGTACCGTTATAAGTCAAGGTAGTAGAACCACAAGTACTTGAAGCCAGCACTATACTCCCGTTAGGATTGGTAGCAGGAGAACAGGCCAATGTCCCTTGGCATTTGAAATCATCCACTAACCAACGCTCACTGGCTACGTTATTCACTAACGTAATCCTAATTTTCAAATTCGTAACCGCAGGCAAAGAGGTTACGGTAACAGTTGAGTATCCGTCTGTTGTTCGGCTACCTCCGGCGGCAGGTGTAAAATCAACCGGAGTTACATTACCATCATAAGCGGTTGAAGCTGTTCCTGTTGCACTATAAGCCCAATAGGCATTTGAATTTCCTAAAACCCTTATAGTACTATACCAAGTTATTCCCCCATCAGGGCTCACTTCTACTGTAACAACATCAGTTCCATCCAAACCGTTTGTGGTTGAACCAATCGAAAAAGCAGCCAATCTGAAAGTAGCAGAAATGGCTGTATAAAGTGATGTATTGATATCATTGGATAAAAGCGTAGCGGTACCATTAGTAACTCCCCAAGCATGAGTCCCTTCGGCAGCAAAAGGAGAAGTAGCAGGCCTGTCTGCTGCAGCAGAATTCCCAGTGTAATAAACACCACCGCTTACCGTAAACAAACTGCTGGAGTTATTTAACCCATCTGAAGCAATAGTTACCTGACCTTTAACAAAAGAGCTTATCAAAAGCGCTACAAAAAGTATTTTTAGTTTCATTCTACAATGAATTATTTAGTACGTTGATAACCATAAGTGTACGCCTGTCTTTGCGCCGCAAAAAAAGGTTAAGAACTGTCAGTAGAAATGGGGGAAGCAAAACTACATCTAAATTACTAAAATCCAACCGCTTCATATTAAGAAGTTATTAATAAAACGATATGTTTTTTAACATTTGAATAAAATAGCACGAAATTAAAGTTTTTATTTACAATTTTATAACTTTTCATTAGACGAATAAAGCTGATTTTTATCAGAATAATTTTTCATTTTAAGGCCTCGCTTCCTAAACGGTAATTCGTTACATTTGTGGTTGTCAGCAAACGCCACCACATGCCCGAAAAAATATCCTTTGCCGAAGCCCTCAAAAAACTCGAACACTACTGCGCGTATCAGGAGCGTTGCCATCAGGAAGTAGCTTCAAAACTAAAACAGTTGGGCATTCAAAAACCCGAAGATGATTTGCTGATAGTCAACCTTATAGAAAACAATTTTCTCAACGAAGAACGCTTTGCCCGTAGTTTCGCCCGGGGCAAACACCGCATCAAGTTCTGGGGCCACAACCGCATCATTACCGAACTCAAAGCACGACACATATCAGCCACCAACATCAAATTAGCCCTAACCGAAATCAGTAATGAGGAATACACAGAAACCTTCGAAAAAATAGCCGAAAAGACCTGGGATAGCATTACCGAGAAAAACCAACTCAAAAAAAGAAAAAAATTCTGCGACTACCTCCTCCGCAAAGGCTGGGAAAGCGATTGGGTATACGAAAAAGTAAAACAGTTAGAAAAAGAATAACCCATCAAAACCAATGTCACCCTGAGCTTGTCGAAGCACGT
>CAYPSB010000070.1:0-1548 GCA_964413435.1 uncultured Flavobacterium sp. | reverse complement strand
ACCCAAGCAAAATCCAATGAGAAAGACAATGTCACCCTGAGCCTGTCGAAGAGCCGAACAACAAAACAAATCACAATCAAAAACCAATGTCATGCTGAGCTTGTCGAAGCACGTACCCAAGCAAAATCCAATGAGAAAGACAATGTCACCCTGAGCCTGTCGAAGAGCCAAAAAACTATTCTACAATCTAAAAAACAAAAAAAACGACATGATTATAAGAAAATAACTATATTAGTATATCAGTTATAAATCATGAGAACCTATTTTGTTTATATAATCAAATGCAGCGATGCCTCTTACTATACCGGTTTCACAAACAATCTGGAGAGACGCTTCACTGAACACACAAGTGGTAAAAACAAAAACTGTTATACTTATGACAAAAGACCATTACAACTAATGTGGTTTGAAACTTTCAACAATGTACTGGACGCCATTGCCACAGAAAAAAGAATAAAAGGATGGACAAGAGCAAAAAAAGAAGCCCTGATACAGGCAAAGTGGGATAGGCTTGTACTTCTTTCAAAAAATTATACAGAATTTGGCAAGCCTTTCAATAGTGAAAATACTTAACTGCTTACCACGAATCAATCAAAACTGTCGATATAGAAAAGGTCTTCGACAGGCTCAGACTGACAATGTCGGTTTTAAGTATATCTTTAAAAAAGCAAGAACCTCAATCCAAGCAAAATCCAACCAGAAAAACAAATGTCGTGCTGAGCCTGTCGAAGCACAACCCAAGTAAAATCCAATGAAAAAGACATTGTCACCCTGAGCCTGTCGAAGGGCAAACCAAGCAAAATCCAATAAGAAAGACAATGTCACCCTGAGCCTGTCGAAGGGCAACACTAACGTCTTTCAAAAAAAGTAAATTGTGATTGAAGCGTTAACCTTGTTATTTTGAAACTAAAATACTCACCGCATTACCGCCAAAACCTACGGCATTAATCAGCACATTTTTAATTTCTTTTCTGGGAGTTTGGCTTTCGCCAAAAGGTACACCAACGAAGGTTTGATGTTGCATCATGAGCAGGGCAAACTCTAAGTTCAAAATCCCCGAAGCCCCAAAAGTATGGCCGATCTTCCATTTATTAGTCGTAAGCATCGGAAGGTGGCTGCCAAACGTTTTCTGAATCGCTCGGTACTCCGAAAGATCGCCTTTTACCGTTCCCGGAGCGTGCATCACTATAGCATCAACAGCATCAAGAGCCGTACCCTCCAAAGCCATCAGCATCGATTTTTGAAAACAATTAGCCTCTTCCGAAATAGAAATATTGTGCTCCAAATCATCGGTTGCAAAACCAATTCCGGTTATATAGCCCAATGCTTTTGCATTTTCACCGGGCTCCAAACATGCCATTGCTGCCCCTTCACCCAATACCATAGAGTTTTTGGTTTTAGTCAAATCAAAGGCACGACAAGGCCATTCTACAGGTTCCGTCTGTTGCTCATCAGGGGTCGCATAAATCTTTAACGCCTGCATTTGAGCCAATGTAAAAGCAGTCAACGGCGCTTCACTTCCGCCCACCAAAAACTTAGTCGCCAAAC
>CAYPSB010000069.1:0-7206 GCA_964413435.1 uncultured Flavobacterium sp. | reverse complement strand
GAGAGTCCGGCCAAAGTTGGTTTTTTGATTAAGCAGGAAATTTACAAACAGTTTAGTCACGATGTTCCCGTGATTGTTATTGGTCAGGAAGACTTGCAGGCCTGTTTAGACCGCAACGAGTTTTTGAATGAGGAAGGAGTTGATTTGAAAAAGCTTTATGTTTCCTTTATCTCCTCTGAACTGCCCGAAAACATGATTACCCAACTCAATTTAAACTTTATTCATCCTGATGAAATTCAATTGGACGGCAAACGAATTTATCTGAAATACGACATTTCGCCCGCCAAAACAAAACTCGACAATAAATGGATTGAGAAAAGCATGAACGTAATTTCAACCACCCGCAATTGGAACACCGTTAATACTTTGTTGAAAATGTTTCAGGAACGCTCTTAGACTAACAGCTTTTAATTGTAAATTAGCCTTAAATACATCAAAGTGAAGCGACCCAACAAGTTTATGCGTTTTTGGAAAGTACTCGGTCCCGGCCTGATAACCGGTGCCAGTGATGATGATCCTTCGGGTATTGCTACTTATTCTCAGGCCGGTGCAGCTTACGGGCTTTCTACTTTATGGACCTCCATAGTTGCTTTTCCGTTAATGGCCGCCATACAACAAATGTGTGCCAAGATTGGGTTGGTCACTTCACAGGGACTTACAGGAGCCTTGAAATCGCATTATCCTAAGTGGGTTTTATACCTGATGCTGCTCTTTAGTTTTCCGGCGATTGTCATGAATATTGGCGCCGATATAGCCGGTATGGGAGCCGTCGGTAATTTGTTATTTCCGAAAATTGAAGCCACTTATTTCAGTGTGGTCTTTACCATAATACTCTTATTTCTGATTATTTATTTGCCGTATCAGAAAATTGCGGCTATCCTTAAATACCTCTGTATAGTACTTTTGGTGTATTTAATCGTTCCGTTCTTATACAAACAAGATTGGTTGGATATTGCCAAGAATACGTTTATTCCTAATCTGCAGTTCAATGAAGACTACGTAGCCGTTTTGGTGGGGATTTTGGGGACGACGATTTCACCCTATTTGTTCTTTTGGCAGGCATCTATGGAGGTTGAAGAAATGGAACACAAAAAAAAGCATTTGATTGTCAACAAAAAAATCATACACGACATGAAGCAGGATGTTGACTTTGGTATGGGATTCTCGGGTGTGGTAATGTTTTTTATTATCCTGACTACCGGAACCGTATTGTTTAAAGGCGGTATTCATCAAATTGATACTGTAGAACAGGCAGCCGCCGCTTTGAAACCTTTGGCCGGTGACTTTGCCTATTTGTTATTTGCTATCGGAGTCATAGGTACAGGCTTGCTAGCCATTCCGGTGTTGAGTGGTTCACTGTCGTACATTATCACCGAAACTTTCGGATGGGAGCAGGGATTGGATAAAAAGTTTCACGAGGCCAAAGCTTTTTATATAGTCATGGCTATTTCACTCATATTGGGATTATCACTCAATTATATAGGTATTTCTCCGGTAAAGGCGTTGATTTATACCGCTATTCTTTACGGTTTGACCGCTCCGGTTCTGATTGCTATTATTTTGCATATTTCAAATAATAAAAAGGTGATGGGTAATTTTACCAACAGCAGATTTTCAAATATACTTGGATTTGCGGCTCTTATATTGATGACAGCTGCCGCGGTAACCTTGTTGTATTTGCAATTTAAAAGTTAAAAGAAGTTCTGCTGTACGCTTTAGTTTGTAAAAGAAAAGAATTGATTTAATGTGAGTTACAGCTGATGAGCCAAAACTGTTCAGGCGAACAATTCGCAAATCAGCATTTATATTTCGCAATTAAGTTATATTTTTGCTATCATATGGATGATTTCTCTCCACTAAGAAGGAATGGCGATTTAATAAATAATCTGTAAAAATTCGGTAACACCGCAACAGATTAAAAATTCAATTACAATGTCAGTTTTAGAAAAAGTAACTTCAGCCGATGCTATTGCATTAGAAGACAAGTATGGAGCCCATAATTACCACCCGCTGCCGGTAGTGCTCAGCAGAGGAGAAGGTGTTTATGTTTGGGATGTAGAAGGTAAAAAATATTACGATTTTCTTTCGGCTTATTCAGCCGTAAATCAAGGCCACTGTCACCCTAAGATTGTGGGAGCTATGATAGAGCAGGCACAAACGTTAACGTTAACTTCCCGTGCCTTTTACAATGATAAACTAGGTGTTTATGAAGAGTACGTAACCAAATATTTTGGTTTTGATAAAGTGTTGCCGATGAATACCGGTGCTGAAGCAGTAGAGACGGCTTTGAAGCTTTGCAGAAAATGGGCTTATGAAAAGAAAGGCATACATGAAAACGAGGCACAAATCATCGTTTGCGAAGGCAACTTCCACGGAAGAACGACTACCATCATTTCGTTTTCCAATGATGAAAATGCCCGTAAAAACTTCGGACCGTATACAGCCGGATTTATAAAAATTCCTTACGATGATATCGATGCTTTGGAAAAAGCCATCAAATCGTCGAAAAACATTGCCGGTTTCTTAGTAGAGCCTATCCAGGGGGAAGCCGGAGTTTATGTGCCAAGCGAAGGATATTTGGCCAAAGCCAAATCGTTGTGTGAAGACAATAACGTTTTATTTATTGCTGATGAAGTGCAAACCGGAATTGCCCGTACCGGAAAATTATTGGCTGTACACCACGAAAACATTCAACCCGACATTCTGATTTTAGGAAAAGCCATCTCGGGTGGAGCTTATCCGGTTTCGGCAGTGTTGGCTAATGATGCCATCATGAATGTGATCAAACCCGGACAACACGGTTCAACTTTCGGAGGTAATCCGGTAGCAGCGGCAGTTGCCATCGCAGCACTTGAAGTGGTGAAAGATGAAAACTTGGCTGACAATGCCGAGCGTTTGGGTAAAATTTTCCGTGCAGAGCTAGCCAAATACATCCAAACGTCTAACATTGCTACTTTAGTACGCGGTAAAGGATTGCTGAATGCTGTGGTTATTAATGATACAGAAGAAAGTGATACAGCCTGGAACATCTGTATGGCATTGCGCGATAACGGATTGTTGGCCAAACCAACTCATGGTAATATCATCCGTTTTGCACCGCCATTGGTCATGAATGAAGAACAATTATTGGATTGTGTTTCGATAATCATCAAAACGTTAAAGCAATTCGAAAAATAATATCCGCCGGTAACCAACCAAACCTTTATATTTATGGAAAACCAAAACAATTTAACGTTAAACGACCAAGCCGTTGATGCCTTAAGAGTCAGTGGCAAGTGGTGTCTATTTTTATCTATAGTCGGATTCATCGGACTGGGATTACTCTTAATCGGTGCTATGGTTATGTATGCTACAATGTCGGCCATACCCGATATGGCTATGGCAGGAGCAGGAGGAGGAATGCCTCCAAGCATGGGAGCCGGAATTTTTGGAGCCATGAGAGGAATTCTTTCCGGGATATATATTGTTTTAGCGGTAGTGTATTTCTTTCCGATATATTATTTATATAAATATGCCAAAGGAATGAAAGATGCCTTAGAATCAAGCAACAGTGATATACTTTCTGAAGCCTTGGTTTACCTTAAATCACACCACAAGTTTTTGGGCATCATGACTATTGTCATCATTTCGTTATACATATTATTGTTTGTGGGAGCCATGATTTTCGCTGTAAGTATGGCGGGTGCGGCTTCGGGTATGTAAAACAAAATATATTTCAGTTAAAACCAGCTTATCCGGCTGGTTTTTTTATTTTTGATTCTTCAATTTATTCAAATGAAAAAAATAATACTGCCCCTTATGCTGGTGGCAATCGCAGTTGCTTTATACGAACAAACCAAAGCCAAGCCCAACATCTACATTTTAATTGTAGCTATAGTCATATTCATGTACGGGATGATGCAGTTGAGTGCTAAAACCCTGCATTATAAAAACCGCAGTTCAAAAGAAGAATCTGAAGAAAATCAAGAAAGTGATGAATAAAGGAGATAAAGTTTCAGTATTGGATGATGCTATTGACGGAGTAGTTGTTTCGGTAGCCGGTTCAGAGGTGACTATAGAAACAGCGGATGGCTTTACCATGAAGTTTAAAAAGCATGAGTTGATTAAAGTTGAAGACGAAGCCATGAATTTCAGTTTTAATAAAAGCAAAATCATCAGCGAAAAGGAAGTCGCCAAACCCAATTACATCAACAAAGAAAAAAAGTCAAAAAAAGAACTTCCTGTACCCGAGTTTGATTTGCATATCGAAAAATTGGTGAAGAATTTCAAGCACATGAATAACTTTGATATACTGACGCTGCAAATGGATACCGCCAAATACCACATCGAGTTTGCCATGCGAAACCGAATTCCCAAAATTGTATTCATACATGGAGTAGGAGAAGGAGTTCTTAAATCGGAACTCGATTTTATGCTGAGCCGATACGATAACCTTTCGTTTCAGGATGCCAATTACCAAAAGTACGGTTCGGGTGCTACCGAAGTTTATTTCAAACAAAATACAAAATAAAAAAGTCCCGATTTTCATCGGGACTCTTCATTTCCAAAACTAACCAAATTATATATTGAATCTAACTAAATTCTATTGCTAATTATGCCACGCTGCTTTCTTGAGAGATTACTTTTTTCAAGAATGATCTAACCAAAACACTGTTAGTAATTACACCGGCATTAATCAATTGTTTTTTACCGAAGTTAGAAGCGTTTGTTTTAACACTGTTAGTGTTGTTTCCTCCAACTAACCAAGCAGCAACATCCATATTGTTTGAAGCTACAGCGTTTTCAGTAGTAACAGTCATTGTAGTTTCTTTGGCAACAGTAACCTGAGTTGTAGTAGTTGGTAAAACTTTAGCTGTAGTGTTTTGTCCAAAAACTCCGGTTGATGATAATACTAATAAAACGAATAAAACAAATAATCTAACGTTAGTTACATTTTTTTGAGTTGTAGTGTTATTAGCTGTTGTCATGATATTTTGTTTTTGTTGTTATTTCTGAGTCAAAACTACGGCGATGGTACTCAGAGCGGAAAAAATTTCGATAACTAACTCCAAAACTCGATTAAAGCACAAAACCAGTAAATTCGGGGGTTTTCAGCGTTTTTTTGATGCAGTTTGTCTAGAAAGTGTTAAAAAAAGAGGTATTTTATCGATGAAAAACCAGTATATTCCATGAACGACAACCCTCTTTACATTTTACCGATTGGATAGTCGATGAGTGACCAAATCTTAGTAAATTAGCATCATCAAAATGCAGGATTTGTGAATACGGAGTTTAGATTTGAATTCTTCCTCAAAATCCGCAATAGCAAAATCCTTAATCTTTAATCAAAATGAAAGTAGAACACAAAGGACACACCACTATTATCAAAAATACCCAAGGCAAAACCGAAGACTTTCTTCAAAAACTGCTTCACGAATACCATACTTTTAAAAATCAAAACCTGATTCTCGACTTATCCCATGATAAAGCATTGACTATTGATGATGTAAAAGCATTTGCCGATATCACCAAGTCGCATAAAAAGGAAAAAAAGTCTTTGGTGTTGGTAGCCGATAATGTGAACCACAATGCCGTACCTAAAAGCATTACGGTAGTGCCTACTTTATTAGAAGCCCACGACATTATCGAATTGGAAGAAATTGAACGCGATTTAGGATTTTAACAGAATGAAATTAACCGTACTGGGCTGCTATGCAGCCACACCAAGAACCATTACCAACCCAACTTCTCAAATACTCGAAATCAGAAACCACATGTTCCTCATCGATTGCGGAGAAGGAACACAGGTACAGCTCCGCAAAAACAAACTCAAGTTTTCCAAAATCAACCATATTTTCATTTCGCATTTGCACGGTGATCATTTTTACGGATTGGTCGGGTTGATATCCACCTTCATGCTCCTGAACCGCCAAACTGATTTACATGTTTACGGTCCCAAAGGCATCAAGGAAATCGTATTGTTGCAGTTGCGTTATTCCAATTCGTTTACCGGTTATAATTTGTATTTCCATGAGTTAGAAGCCAAAACCAGCGAAGTTATTTATGAAGACGAAAAAGTAGTAGTTAAAACCATTCCTTTAAAGCATCGCATTTACACTAACGGATTTTTGTTTCAGGAAAAAGTGGGTGACCGCAAACTTGATATCGATGCCGTCCGCGAGTATAAAATTGACGCCTGTTACTACCAAAAAATTAAAAACGGGAAAGACATCACCCTCGACGACGGAACCATCATCCCAAATGACGAGCTGACATTCGACCCCATAAAACCCAAGAGCTACGCTTTTTGCAGCGATACCATGTATGATGAATCCATCGTTCCCCATGTCCAAAATGCCGATGTACTGTACCATGAAACCACATTTTTAGAAACCGAAGCCGACAAAGCCGAAAAAACCATGCACAGCACAGCCAAAGAAGCTGCGACCATCGCACACAAGGCCAATGTGGGCCAGCTTATACTCGGGCATTACAGCACGCGCTACAGCAACATCGAATTGTTCAGAGAGGAAGCCGCAAGCATTTTCCCCAACACCGTGTTGGCCGATGACGGTAAAGTATTCGAATTTGATTAGGAGCGAATGGATTGGTTTTTACCTGGAATGGTAATTCCCGCTGTCCGCACTACGCGGTAGTTGCTGCCATCGGGGCTAAAGAGGAGTCCATATTTTACCTAAAAACTTAGTACCTTTACTCACACAACTCACAATATAATGAAAGACTTAAGCGATTACAGAAAATCTTACGAAAAAAGCGAATTGCTCGAAACCCAAATTCCGGAAGACCCTATCAATCTCTTTCATAAATGGTTCTACGAAACCGAGGAATTCAACGGAACCGAGGAGGTAAACGCCATGACGGTATCTACTATCGGTTTAGACGGTTTTCCTAAGTCAAGGGTTGTTTTGCTTAAAAAGTTTAATGAAGAAGGTTTTATTTTTTACACCAATTACAACTCCGAAAAAGGAAAAGCCATAGCGGCCAATCCCAAAATTTGCCTTTCCTTTTTTTGGCACAGTATGGAACGTCAAGTCATTATTAAAGGAATAGCCGAGAAAACTTCTGCCATCACTTCTGATAATTACTTTGATTCAAGACCGGACGGCAGTAAATTGGGTGCCATTGTATCTCCCCAGAGCGAAGTCATCCCATCCCGAAGCTTTTTAGACGAAAAGTTAAAAGAACTAGAAACGGCCCTGGAAGGAA
>CAYPSB010000068.1:0-7875 GCA_964413435.1 uncultured Flavobacterium sp. | reverse complement strand
CAATAACTTTTATCCTTATACTTCTTTTAAAAGATTCAGTCAATCTTATTGGGGGCAGTGAGGTTGAATGGCGTTTGTTTATTGGGTTAAATAAATTTTTGGAAATTCTGACGTACTTTACCTTCAGCACTTTTGTGGTATTTGGTGTTAAAGGATTCTATGAAATGTACACACAAAAAGTTTCCAATGTGATAATGATATGCTCAGGCCTAATCTTGGTACTGATTATTTTTGTTCTAAGCTGCCAAATACTATTGGACGCCTAACAAAAACCAAATTATTTATTTTGATTTTAAACACCTTTCGGGGTGTTTTTTTTATGTTCTTTCGTAAGTAGTAAAAGTAAAATCAAAGGCGTGTTTTTCATCTCTAGGATGAAACTCTTCAGAGACCATCTTCCATAGTTTGGAATCAATTTCGGGGAAATACGTATCAGCATCAAAGTGGTGGTGTACTTTGGTTACGTCAATCTTATCGGCCAGTGTAATAGCCTGATGGTATATTTCACCACCCCCTATAACAAAAACTTCTTCATCTTTTGGACAAACAGATACGGCTTCTGCTAACGAATTAACCACTATGCAGCCATCAGGAGCATAGTCTTTTTGTCGTGTAATAATAACATGAGTTCGGTTGGGGAGAGGTTTGGGAAAGCTCTCAAAAGTCTTCCTTCCCATGATGATATAATGACCTGAGGTCAAATTTTTGAATCTTTTGAAATCGTCGGGCAAATGCCAAAGCAGTTGGTTGTCTTTGCCCAAGGCATTGTTTTCAGCTACAGCCGCTATGAGTGTAATCATTTGATTGGGGTTTTGGCATTCTCAAGATCGTTTTTCAATTGCTCAATTTTTTTGGATTGCTGCAACATTAGTTTGTCAATTTGAGCGCGTTCCCAATGCTTATTCATAAAACTGTCAACGATAAAAACTTTAATGGTGTGAAGTAAAAAAAGAAACAGCCAAATGGCTACAGCCCATGTCCACCAAGTTCTGTCCGGATAAAAAGACAACCATTTATTGGCTACAAACAAAAAACAACTTCCTATTAACAACACCGTAAAATGAAAATACAAACGTTTTTTTTGTTTGATTCTGTCACGGGCATATTCGTATAATTCGTGTTGATCTCTTTCCATAAGACTGAAATTAGTGCATTAAAGGTAGAATTTATTTTTAAAATGCTAAAGAAATTCTCCGCAGACTAAAAATATTTTCGTTGGCTTAATGCTGCAAATAGACTCAGTGCGTTTTTGCCAGAAATGTTTTAAACGGCTACGGCTCCTTTAATATGAGGATGCGGGTCGTAATCAACTAGGGTGAAGTCTTCAAAAGTAAAATCAAAAATGTTCTTCACGTTGGGGTTTAATATCATTTTAGGCAGAGGTCTTGGCTCGCGTGACAACTGCAATTCTACTTGTTCGAAATGGTTGTTGTAAATGTGTGCGTCGCCAAAGGTGTGAATGAATTCACCAGCCTGCAAATCACAAACTTGAGCAATCATCATAGTGAACAAGGCATACGAAGCAATATTAAACGGAACCCCAAGGAAAATATCTGCGCTTCTTTGGTACAGTTGACAAGACAATTTGCCATCAGCTACATAAAACTGAAAGAAAGCATGGCAAGGTGGCAATGCGGCTTTCCCATTGGCTACATTTTCGGCAAATGATTTTGAAGTATCGGGTAAAACCGAAGGATTCCAAGCAGAAACCAACATGCGTCGACTGTTGGGGTTTTTCTTTAAAGTGTCAATCAGTTCGGCAATTTGATCAATCTCTTCACTGTTCCAATTGCGCCATTGATGTCCGTATACCGGACCCAAATCACCATTTTCATCAGCCCATTCATCCCAAATTTTAACTCCGTTTTCTTTTAAATAGCCAATGTTAGTATCGCCTTTTAAAAACCAGAGCAATTCATAGATAATCGATTTCAGATGCAGTTTTTTAGTGGTAACCATCGGAAAGCCTTCGTTTAAATCAAAACGCATCTGGTAGCCGAAAACGCTCTTGGTTCCGGTTCCGGTTCGGTCTCCTTTTTGACAGCCGTTCTCTAAAACGTGTCGCATTAAATCGTGGTACTGCTTCATGGTTTTATTATAAATGTTGTGTGTTGAATGTTGAATGGGTCAAATCATTCATAGTTAGACGAATAGTCATTTAACATTCAAAATAATTTTTAGCTTTCTCTTTTCGAAATTTCGTCTCTTATCTTAGCGGCTTTCTCATAATCTTCATCTTGCACGGCTCTTTCCAAAGCATCGTGCAACTCAGTTAAGCTCATACTTACGTAGGCATCTGTTGATTTTCCTTCGCTGTCTAAACCGAAAGTTTCGGGGGTAGAGAGTACGCCTTCATCTTCGGAACCGGAATTTTCCAATTCTGCCGGATTCGGATTGAGGTAAATACCGGCTTTGTCTAAAATGTTCTTATAGGTAAAAATTGGTGCCGAAAAACGCAAAGCTAAAGCAATGGCATCCGAAGTTCGGGCATCAATGATTTCTTCGATTTTGTCTCTTTCACAAATGATGCTCGAGTAAAATACGCCGTCCACCAGTTTGTGGATGATGACCTGTTTTACTACGATGTCAAAACGATCGGCGAAACTCTTAAACAAATCGTGAGTCAACGGACGTGGCGGTTTGATTTCTTTTTCTAAAGCGATGGCGATGGATTGGGCTTCGAATGCACCAATGACGATTGGTAGTTTTCTTTCTCCATCGGCTTCATTCAGTATCAAAGCATAAGCGCCGTTTTGCGTTTGACTATAAGAAATTCCTTTTATGGTTAGTTTTACTAAACTCATTTAGATTTTAGATTGCTGGTATTAGATTCTTGATTTCTGAATTGAAAGAACTTTAAAAAGATTCCAAAAATTCAATGCAATTCCCGTCTTAGCCCTGACAGCAACGTAAATCCTTTTTTTGGATTGCCCTGCAGCGTAAGCGGAAGGGAAATGTAAAAAAAGATTGCAGTGTATGGCAGGAAAATGGACTGCAAAGTAACAAAAACTTTTCGCTTCTAAAAATGGAAAGGAATAAAAAAAGAGCCGTCAAAAAATAATTTTCGACAGCTCCTGATTTGAATTAATAGATTGAATTATGCGTTTTGAGCTTTGAACTCTTTTAGTTTTTGCGTCAATTTAGGCACTATTTCAAAAGCATCGCCTACGATACCGTAATCGGCTACTTTGAAAAACGGTGCTTCAGGGTCTGAATTGATGACCACTTTTACTTTTGAAGAGTTGATTCCGGCAATATGTTGGATAGCACCCGAAATTCCCACGGCAATGTACAAGTTAGTAGCAACCGGTTTTCCGGTTTGTCCTACGTGCTCGCTGTGAGGTCTCCAACCTAAGTCGGATACCGGTTTAGAACAGGCAGTGGCCGCGCCTAATACTGAAGCTAATTCTTCGAGCATTCCCCAGTTTTCAGGACCTTTTAAACCGCGTCCTCCTGATACCACAATGTCAGCATCGGCAATGGTTACTTTTCCGGTTGTTTTTTCAACTGATGCTACTTTTACGTTAAAGTCGGCATCGTTTAAACTCGGTGCAAAATCTTCTTCGGCAGCAGCAGCAGTGCTTTCTACTAAACCGTAAGAGTTTTTGGCTAAGCTCAATACTTTTACATCGGTATTGATTTCGGTAATGTTGAACGCCTTGTTAGAGAAGGCATTTCTTTTTACCTGAAAAGGCGAAGTGCTTACCGGTAAGCCCACCACGTTGGATGCGAAACCGGCATCTAAACCAACGGCAACCAACGGCGCCATGTATAAACTATCTGTGGTAGAAGATAATAAGATTACTTTGGCTCCTTCTTTTTGAGCGGCTTGTTTTACCACATCGGCATATGCTTTTGCGTTGAAATTGGCCAACTTGTCGTTGGTTACTTTTAATACTTTGTCTACTCCGTATTTGGATAAATCGGAAACATTACCGGCGTTAACAGTTACTGCAGTAACGGTTGTTCCTAATGATTCAGCTATTTTTTTGGCATACGAAGCCAATTCAAAAGCTACTTTTTTGAATTTTCCGTCGGCTGATTCTGCGTATATTAATAATGACATAATAATTTTTGATTTTAGATTAACGATTTTTGATTTTTGAAGTGATAAGAAATGCAGTCTGCAACCTTAAATCAACATTCTTCATTCTTAAATCACTTTTGCTTCGTTGTGTAAGGCATTTACCAATCCGTCAAGGTCATCGGCAGCAAATAATTTCACTGCTGATTTTGGAGCCGGTTTTTCAAATTTTACGGCTTTGGTGTTTACATTGGCTGCTACAGGCTCCAGTACAGTTAAAACTTTTGTACGGGCTGTCATGATTCCGCGCATGTTTGGAATGCGAAGGTCTTTTTCTTCTACCAATCCTTTTTGTCCGCCTATTACCAATGGCAATGAAGCTGAAATGGTTTCTTTACCGCCGTCAATTTCACGGGCAGCTTTGGCTGTGTTTCCGTCGATGGTTAATTCGGTACAAGAATTTACAAAGTTGTAATCCAGTAAACCGGCCAGCATACCCGGCACCATTCCGCCATTGTAGTCTAACGATTCTTTTCCGCAGATTACCAAATCATAACCGCCTGCTTTAACCACTTCCGCCAATTGTTTGGCTACAAAAAAACCATCAGTTGGAGTAGCGTTAACGCGAATAGCTTCATTAGCTCCGATGGCTAATGCTTTTCTGAGGGTAGCTTCAGTATCAGGACCTCCTACATTCACAACTGTTACATTGGCGCCTTGTTGTTCTTGGAACCAAATGGCTCTGGTTAAGCCGAATTCGTCATTCGGATTAATTACGTATTGTACCCCATTGGTATCAAATTCAGAATCACCGTTAACGAAGTTGATTTTTGAAGTAGTATCAGGCACGTGACTGATGCAAACTAATATTTTCATTATTGTATCTATTAAGTGAATTTTAGTGCGTAAAAGTATAAAATATATTTCTATTTTTTATATGCACGCATAACAAATTTTTAAATTTCAATCGATTTCGTAACAAATAAAAAATAAGGGTTATTTTATTGTAAATGAATGCCTGTTTAAAACGCTATCATTTAAGAAGAATAAATGTTTTTTAATCGTTTTTAATTTTTATTTTTGCCATTCGAAAATTACAGAAAGTAACATAATCATACTATGAGAACGATACAATTTAGAGAAGCCATAGCCGAAGCAATGAGCGAAGAAATGCGCCGCGATGAATCGGTATATTTGATGGGAGAAGAGGTAGCAGAATACAATGGGGCTTACAAAGCTTCTAAAGGAATGTTAGATGAATTCGGACCTAAAAGAGTGATAGATACTCCAATTGCAGAGCTTGGTTTTGCCGGAATTGCAGTAGGTTCAGCCATGAACGGATGCCGCCCGATTGTAGAATACATGACTTTTAACTTCTCTTTAGTGGGTATTGATCAAATTATAAATAATGCGGCTAAAATGCGTCAAATGTCGGGAGGACAATTCCCGATGCCGATGGTATTCCGTGGGCCTACAGCTTCTGCCGGACAGTTGGGAGCTACACACTCACAGGCATTTGAAAACTGGTTTGCCAACACGCCGGGATTAAAGGTGGTAGTGCCTTCAACGCCTTATGATGCCAAAGGATTATTGAAATCAGCCATTCGCGATAATGATCCGGTGATTTTCATGGAGTCAGAACAAATGTATGGTGACAAAGGTGAAATTCCGGATGAGGAATACACTATTCCACTGGGAGTAGCCGACATCAAAAGAGAAGGAACAGATGTAACCATAGTTTCTTTCGGTAAAATCATTAAAGAAGCATACATTGCTGCCGACGAATTAGCCAAAGAAGGAATTTCATGTGAAATCATTGATTTGAGAACAGTTCGTCCAATGGATTATGACTGTATCATTAATTCGGTTAAAAAAACCAACCGATTGGTAGTATTGGAAGAGGCTTGGCCGTTTGCCAGCGTGGCTTCTGAAATTACTTATATGGTTCAGGAACGTGCTTTCGATTATTTGGATGCACCAATCCAAAGAATTACAACGGCTGATACTCCGGCACCGTATTCTCCAACCTTGTTGAAAGAATGGTTGCCTAATGCTAACGATGTTGTAAAAGCCGTTAAAAAAGTAACCTATAAAAAATAAATTATCAGGCAGTTGGATTCTGAGATTGTCAGATAAAATCTAAAAATCTAAAAATCTAAGATGTCTAATTATCTAAATAACTATATTTGAAACTTCATCAAACCTATTTTGATGAAGTTTTTTTTGTTTATGAG
Organism: uncultured Flavobacterium sp.; assembly: GCA_964413435.1. Taxonomy (GTDB): domain Bacteria; phylum Bacteroidota; class Bacteroidia; order Flavobacteriales; family Flavobacteriaceae; genus Flavobacterium. The sequence continues at coordinate 1,617 of CAYPSB010000068.1, read as the reverse complement.
AAAGATACTTTTTAGTCTGTTTTTAATCGTATTTACCCATACGATTTCGGCCCAAACCAAAGTCAGCGGTGTAGTTTTGGATAATTCAAAACAACCGGTTCCATATGCCAATATCGTTTTTAAAGGATCGAAAACCGGTGTGGTTTCAAACGAAGATGGCCGTTTTTACATAGAGTCTCCGGACAATTACACGGCGATTATTGTTTCTTTTGTTGGTTTTCCGGATAAGGAAGTAAAATTGCCTAAACTGGTTAACTATGATTTCAAAGTCATTTTAACCGAAGGCAATTCGCTCAAAGAAGTAAAAATCTACGCCGGGAAAACGTCTAAAAAGAACAATCCAGCCCTTGATATTTTGCGAAAAATTTGGGAACGTCGCCGCAAAAACGGACTCAAAATGTTCAAACAATACCAGTATGATAAATACGAAAAGGTAGAGTTTGACATGAATACCATCGATAGCGCCTTCATGAAAAGTAAGATTTTCAAAGGTATGGAATTCGTTTTCAAAAATATAGACACCTCCAAAGTAACCGGAAAAACATACCTGCCAATATTCATCAACGAATCGCTTTCCGAAGTCTACGGTGATAATGAAAACAAGCGAACCAAGGAAATATTGAAGGCCAATAAAAACTCCGGGTTAGGGAATGGTGACGGAGTAAATATGTTCATCAAAGATTTATACAGTGATTTCGATATTTATGATAACTACCTGAATTTCTTTGACAAGAGTTTTACCAGTCCGTTGTCGCGCACCGGAATTGATGTTTATAATTACGTTTTGGCCGATACCGCTGTCATTGATAATAAGTTGTGCTATAATATAGTGTTCTATCCGCGACGTAAAAACGAGTTGACTTTTAAAGGAGATTTTTGGGTGAATGACACAACGTTTGCCATCAAGAAAATTAACATGGCGGTCACCAAAAGCGCCAACATCAACTGGGTAAAAGATATTTATATTGAGCAGGAATATGATGTGTTGAACGATTCGGTCTTTTTGCCAACCCGCGATTACATGATGTCGGATTTTGCTTTGCGCAAAAAAGAAGAATCCAAAGGGGTTTACGGGAAGCGAACCACCATGTATCAAAATTTCAAATTCAACGAAAAGAAACCGGATAAGTTTTATAAGGAAGAAGTCAATTACATAGACAATGCGGTGTACAATCGTGATAATGCCTATTGGAGTGAAAACCGTTTTGAAAAACTGAATAAGGATGAGGAGAAAATCTACAAGATGATTGACACCCTCAAAACGGTTCCGAAATTCAAGCACCTGTACAGCTTGGTTTCTATTTTAGGCAGTGGTTATATCGAAATTCCGAAATGGCATCTCGATTACGGACCTATTTTTTCTACCATTGGCTACAATGAGGTTGAAGGAGTTAGACTCAGAGCGGGAGCCCGTACCTATTTTGGGCCTAATGATTTATGGCGCTTGCAAGGGTATACCGCTTACGGTTTTGATGATAATAAATTCAAATACGGAGCATCCGCAAAATGGATGATTGACAAGAAAAACCGCATCATCATCTCCGGAGGTAATCGCCGCGATGTGGAGCAGATAGGGGCCAGCTTAACTACGACCAACGATGTTTTGGGAAGAAGTTA
>CAYPSB010000067.1:4391-8153 GCA_964413435.1 uncultured Flavobacterium sp. | reverse complement strand
GCACCGGGCGGATTCAGCGAGGAACTTAAAGAATTCACCTACTCTGTAGGAGCCGAATATTTATACCAAGATTCATTCGCTTTTCGTTTAGGATATTTTCACGAAAGCCCTATTAAAGGATACAGACAGTTTTTCTCTTTAGGCGCCGGATTCAAATACAATGTGGTAAAAGTAGACGTGTCTTATTTGTTCTCTGCATCCAAAGTGAAAAATCCACTGGAAAACACGCTTCGCTTCTCCTTAACCTTTAACTTTGGTGAAAAATACGATGATTATTAACAGTCAATAAATACAACAAACAATATCCAAATTTCTGCTTTTGAAATTTGGATTTTTTTTCCTCAATAATGAAACAACTTTTAAGTCATGCCAAGCAAAACAAAGCGCAACATTAGTTGTTTCGTTTACCAATAAAAAAAATTCTCAATTCGAATGAAACAAATAAACATCAACACTTCGTTCACGGTTTTTTCATCGGCAGCCGAATTGCCGCAGGAAGTTCAGGCATTAATGCAACAAGCTGTAGATATCAGAAAAAAAGCATATGCTCCTTATTCAAAATTTCGTGTGGGCGCGGCCTTGCTTTTGGATAACGGCAAAATAGTCTTAGGATCTAATCAGGAAAACGCTGCTTACCCTTCCGGACTTTGTGCCGAGAGAGTCGCTATTTTTCAAAGTGGCGCTCTTTATCCTGAAGCCAAAATTGTAAAACTGGCCGTTTCTGCAGCGTCAGACACCAACGAAACCAAATCACCGATTCCACCATGCGGAGCTTGTAGACAATCCATTTCGGAGTATGAATTCAAACAAGACACTCCAATTGAAATTTATTTTATGGGAGAAACCGGTGAAGTATACAAATCGGATTCGATTAAAAATTTACTGCCGTTGAGTTTCGATAAAAACTTCCTGTAACGAGCAAAAATTACGGTTTTAAATTTTACTTCTTAAAGGGAATGTTTTACTTTTGCCATTCGCAAATTTGTGAGTGAGTGAACTATTTTGCGTTGAATCCAATTTAGAACTTAATAACGCTTTAGTAAAAAGTAAAAAATGAAAGAAGTAACCAGAGAAGTTTATTTAAAATGGTATGAAGACATGCTGTTTTGGAGAAAGTTTGAAGACAAACTTGCCGCACTATATATTCAACAAAAAGTTAGAGGATTTCTTCACTTATATAACGGACAAGAAGCGGTATTAGCAGGTGCCTTACACGCTATGGACTTGTCTAAAGACAAAATGATTACCGCGTATCGTAATCACGTTCAGCCTATCGGAATGGGTGTTGATCCTAAAGCAGTTATGGCAGAACTACTTGGAAAAGTAACAGGAACCTCTAAAGGTATGGGAGGTTCGATGCACATCTTTTCTAAAGAACACGGATTTTATGGGGGTCACGGAATCGTAGGAGCACAAATTCCTGTAGGTGCCGGTATGGCCTTTGCTGATAAATACTTCAACACTGGCGGAGTAACGCTTACCTATTTTGGTGACGGTGCTGCACGCCAAGGTTCATTACACGAAGCGTTCAACATGGCCATGTTATGGAAATTACCGGTAGTTTTCATTTGTGAAAATAACGGATATGCTATGGGAACTTCTGTAGAAAGAACAGCGAATCACACTGATATTTGGAAATTGGGATTAGGCTATGAAATGCCTTGCGGACCGGTAGACGGTATGAACCCGGTAAAAGTAGCCGAAGCCATGCACGAAGCCATCGAAAGAGCAAGACGCGGAGACGGCCCAACTTTCTTGGAAATGAAAACGTACCGTTACAGAGGTCACTCGATGTCAGATGCCCAATTGTACCGCTCTAAAGAAGAAGTGGATGAATACAAAAAAATAGATCCAATTACTCAGGTTTTGGATATCATCAAAGAAAACAAGTTTGCTACTGATGCCGAAATTGAAGTGATAGACGAAAGAGTGAAAGATTTGGTAGAAGAATGTGCTACATTCGCCGAAGAATCGCCATTCCCGGAAGCACAACAATTATACGATGTAGTATACGAACAAGAAAATTATCCTTTCATCCCTCACAGACTATAAATTATGGCAACAAAAGTAACCATGCCGCGTTTGAGCGACACGATGACTGAAGGAACCGTAGCTACTTGGTTGAAAAAAGTGGGCGACAAAGTTTCTGAAGGAGATATTTTAGCAGAAATTGAAACCGACAAAGCGACCATGGAATTTGAGTCGTTCAATGCCGGAACGTTATTATACATCGGAATCAAAGAAGGAGAAACGGCTGCTGTCGACTCGCTTTTGGCCATTATTGGCAATGAAGGAGAAGACATTTCAGCTTTGATTGCAGGAGGTTCTGCGCCCGCAGCTGCTCCTGAAGCAAAAACGGAAGTTCCAACTTCTACAGAAACACCTGTGGCTTCAGCTACTCCAGCTTCTTTACCCAAAGGTGTTGTGGTAGTGACCATGCCTCGTTTGAGCGATACCATGACTGAAGGTACCGTAGCTACTTGGTTGAAAAAAGTGGGTGACGAAATAAAAGAAGGCGATATCCTGGCCGAAATCGAAACCGACAAAGCCACGATGGAATTTGAATCGTTCAACGCCGGAACGTTATTATACATCGGAATCAACGAAGGTCAATCGGCTCCGGTTGACAGTGTATTAGCCATTATTGGCCCTGCGGGGACTGACATTACCGGTGTAGCTGAAAACTTCAAAACTGGAGGCACTTCTACTGCTGCATCAAAAACGGAAGAAGCCGTTCAGGCAACAACGCCAACAACCAGCAACCAGCAACCGACAACTGAAAACACCGGAAGAATATTTGCCTCTCCTTTGGCCAAACAAATTGCCAAAGACAAAGGTATCAACTTGGCACACATAAAAGGAACCGGTGAAAACGGCAGAATTACGAAAAGCGATGTGGAGAACTTTACACCATCCGCAGTTCAACCGACAGCAGTTGCAACGGAAGCACCACAAGCTGTTTCGGCACCGGCAGTAAAACCATTTGTTCCGGCCGGTGAGAAATTCTCTGAAGAAATCAAGAATTCGCAAATGCGTAAAACCATTGCACGTCGTTTGGCAGAATCGAAATTCACGGCACCACACTACTACTTAACCATTGAAGTAGCGATGGACGAAGCCATGAAATCGCGTGCAGTGATTAACACTGTTCCCGACACCAAAGTATCCTTTAACGATATGGTCGTGAAAGCTTGTGCTATGGCGTTGAAAAAACACCCTCAGGTAAACTCGCAATGGAGAGAAGATGCTATGATTATCAATCACCATGTTAATGTTGGAGTTGCAGTAGCCGTTGAGGACGGATTAGTGGTACCGGTACTAAACTTTACCGACCAAATGACCTTGTCTCAAATTGGTGCAGCCGTGAAAGATTTAGCCGGAAAGGCCAAAAACAAAAAATTGACTCCGGCCGAAATGGAAGGCAGCACGTTTACCGTTTCTAACCTGGGAATGTTCGGCATCCAATCGTTTACATCGATTATCAACCAACCGAATTCGGCCATCTTATCCGTAGGAGCTATCGAAGAAAAACCGGTAGTACGAAACGGCCAAATTGTAGTGGGCAACACCATGACATTAACGTTAGCCTGCGACCACAGAACCGTTGACGGAGCAACAGGGGCTCAATTCCTGCAAACCTTGAGAATCTATCTCGAAAATCCGGTAACAATGTTAGCTTAAAAGGCAATTGAAATCGAAATCAATTTATATGTATAAAAAAACCCATTCTGTTTGAATGGGTTTTTTTATTGCTCTTAAACA
>CAYPSB010000067.1:0-4291 GCA_964413435.1 uncultured Flavobacterium sp. | reverse complement strand
TACCATTGCACATCAACTCCGCTCACAATCAAATCGGCCAACGTATCCCCTTCTGAAAAGTTTTGCGAAAAAGGACCCGCAGGAGCCGGAACTTCCGGTGATGTTACAATATCCATAGTTGAAATCGCATAACAACCTGCTGCATTAACAACCCTTATCCCCAGTGTTTGAACATAAATAGAAGTATTGGTAAAGGCTGAAGCATTATATATAACATTAGTACCATTTAGTGCATCCGCAAAACTTGGGTAAAAGAAAACTGTACACCCGGATTGCCCCATTACTATATTACTGATCTGTGTGGTTAAATCAAATGTTTCCGTACCATCATTCCCATAATCATAGAGAAAATACTGAGGATAATTAGGCTGCATTACCATTGGTAAGCTGTTTATAATAATGGATTGCTCTACCAAAACATAACATTGATTCCCGTTATAATCAACTGCAAAGTTCTCTACTCGAATCCATACATTCCCTCCTACAGCAGCTGCAAACGGATTCATTATCTGATTTACATTATCCACAGCATCGCTTTGTGTTGCAAAATAACGCAAGGTCAAAAAAGGATTTCCGTTAACAATGTAATCACTGTTCACCGTTAAATCAACATTAACAAAACCATCGCCATCACTATCACAAACCGCTATAGGACTTGGATTGGTTTGAGGAGTAGGAATAGGATAAACCCTAATATCCAGCGTCGTATAACTGACACACCCTTGCGGACTGGTAACTTTCACTCCCAAGGTTTGTACTGCAGGCTGAGCATTAATATAGGCATTTGGATTAGCAATAGCAACACTGGAAGGCATAACAGGATAACTCGGATAGTAAGTAATGGTATATCCCGGCATACTGCTTAAGATTTCATTGCTCTTTACGGTCAAATCAAAAGTAGTATATTGATTATTCGGAAGAGCATCATTATCGCAGACAGCTAAAGGTGTAGGTGTTGTTAAATTTAAAGGGGTGTTTACAACTAAATGAAAGCTTCCAATATTATAACATCCGGTTGCGTTTTGAACTATTCTGTACCAAATGCCTTCGCCATTGGCACCAAAATAAGTACTTGGATTCATAATCGGAGTAACACCGGATTGAGCACTTGACTGACTTGTGTAATAAGTCACCGTATATTGCGAAGCCATCAAGGGTTGAACTGCCAGAATAGCGGGTGTTTGAACGGTTAAATTGACAACTGTACTGCCGCTTTGCGGATTAGAATCCTGATCGCAAACTACAACTGACGGTAAAGAACTAATCATTGGTGCAGGGTTTATCAGAAGTCCGACAGACACTATACTATAACATCCCGTTACAGGATCAGTCCCTCTTGCATAAATTGTTTGATAATAGGGATTGATTGTTGCATAAGAAGAAGGAGAAGGTATTGTGGTACCCGATAATTCTGCATCGATTAGCGTTTCATGAAAAGTCACACTGTAAGTTCCTCCATTAAGCAACCCCGTAATTAATGGAGTCAAATCAACAACCGCAATCCCATCTTGATCATTATCACAAAATTCATAAGGTCCTGATGGAGCAATCAATTGGGGCAACGGGTCAACAACTAAGTTCAAAGGTACCACATCATAACAACCTGTGGCCAAAACCACGACCTCTACATAAACAGTTTGAATCCAAGCTGTCGAATTGGTATAAACTGGCGGATTAGCAATCTGGTTGGTCAATCCCGCATCAGTGTAAAAATGCACCGATACAGTGGCGGAATCAATCGTCCCTAACACTTCCGGAACAACAGTCGTTAAATCAAAAACTTCATACCCAGCCGGACCACTAAAATCACACAGATGATAATCATTTGGAACAATAGCTTCTGGAGACGAATTTACAATTAACTGAAAACTGCCAACAGCAAAAGTACCCGTATTAATCGTTGTAATTCTGTAATAAACCACCTGATTCCAAGCGCTGATATTGACAAACGGACTCGACATCGGATTGATACCAACGTTAGCATCGGTTATCGTTTCATGATAACTAATCGCATAATCCGAGGCATTACCCGACTGTGCAGCCAGTATAGCCGAATTTTGTTCATTCAAATTAAAAACCCCAACCCCATCATTGTTAGAATCGCAATACAGTAATGGAGAAAGACTGGGTGCCACTGGGTCAACTGTTACGAATGTGTTAGCAACTGAAAATTGAATGGCTAAAAAAGCAAATACCAAAGTTAACTTTGTTCTCATATTGTAAGTGTTTTACCAAAAATACAAAAACATTCCAGATAACACTTATAAGAGAAGTATTTTGATTTATTTTTACGGTTGAAAGTAATTATCACATTATATGAAAAATACACTCGTTATCTCTTTGCTGTTCCTTTTGATAAGCTGTCAAAAAAAAGACTCTGGTAACAGCGAATCGGCGAAACAAACGGCTACACAATCTGAAACAATAAAAGACAGTCATTCCTTTGCCCAACCAAATAAAGCGGTAGCCAAACACCTGAATTTAGATATCAACGTTGATTTTGACACACAGACCATTTCGGGAAAAGCATCATGGGATATTGAAAATTTAGGAAAGGGGACAGAAATCATCTTTGATGAAAACGCGTTAACCATAACCAAAGTCACTTTGGGCGATGACGAAAAAACAACCCAATTCAAGTTGGGTGACTCCGTAGAATTTCACGGCAAACCACTTCATATAACCATCGAGCCGAACACAACCAAAGTCAACATTTACTATAAGACCACTAAAGAAGGTGTGGCTCTACAATGGCTTAAACCGGAACAAACCGCTGATAAAAAGAAACCATTTTTATTTTCGCAAGGCGAAAGCATCTGGACACGCACCTGGATTCCGTGCCAGGATTCACCCGGCATTCGCTTTACCTATAATGCCAAAGTTACGGTTCCAAAAGATTTGATGGCAGTAATGAGCGCTGTAAATCCAAAACAGAAAAACGATACCGGAATTTACACCTTCAAACAAGACAAACCCATTCCGTCTTACCTGATGGCAATAGCGGTAGGCGATATTACATTTAAACCTATTGACAAACGAACCGGCGTGTATGCCGAACATTCTGTAATTGATAAAGCCCAGTGGGAATTTGCCGAATTAGGCAAAATGGTAGATGCCGCCGAAAAACTATTCGGCCCTTACCAATGGGGGCGCTACGATGTGATTGTGTTGCCGCCAAGCTTTCCGTATGGAGGAATGGAAAACCCTAACCTAACGTTCCTTACCCCTACTGTTTTGGCCGGAGACCGTTCATTGACCAGCTTGTTGGCTCATGAATTAGGTCATAGCTGGAGTGGTAATTTAGTGACTAATGCAACTTGGGATGACATTTGGCTCAACGAGGGATTTACAACTTATGTAGAGCATCGTATCGGCGAAGCGGTATTTGGAGTACAAGAAGCAAAAATGCAGGACGTATTGAGCCGAAAAGTGCTTCAGGACAATATAGATGAATTGGGCATAAATAGCCCTGATACACGCTTAAAAGTAAACACCTCCGGAAGAAACCCAGATGATGGATTAAGCGACATTCCTTACGAAAAAGGATATGCCTTTTTACAGACCATCGAAGCCGCTGTGGGGCGTCAAAAATTTGACACCTTCATTACCAACTATTTCAAAGCACACGCCTTCCAATCCATAACTACGGAAGACTTTGTCACCTATTTTGAAAAGCATTTAATTAAAGGAAATCAAAAATTAACTGATCAGATAAGAATGAAGGAATGGATTTATAAGCCGGGCATTCCTTCAAACATAATCACTCCGGTATCCGATGAGTTCAATGCCATTGATACCATTCAAAAAATATGGAGAACAACAGGCATCAAAGGTCTGAGCCAAAAAATAAAATCAACCAATGAAAAACAACATTTCATCGATTACCTGCCGAAAGATCTAACCCTGAAAGAAATGTCCGCAATCGACGAGGAATTTCATTTTACTCAAAAAGGCAATTTTGTCATCAAACGACAATGGTTCATACAAGCCATAAAACACCAATACAAGCCCGCCTACCCGGGCATTGAAACCTTTCTGAGCACTTATAGCCGAACCGGTTCTTTACTGCCTTTATACAAAGAAATGATCAAAACCCCCGAAGGCAAAACCTGGGCAAATCGAATCTTCAACAAAGCAAATTCAGGCTATCACGCCACAACCGTTCAAGCTGTTGACGGAATTTTAAAATAGAATACAAGTTCACACATTAGTAGGAACTTTTTGTCAATGCTAGAAAATGGATAACAAACCAATCAAAATAAGTAAGAAGCTCCTCTTTTGAGGAGTTTTT
>CAYPSB010000066.1:0-8215 GCA_964413435.1 uncultured Flavobacterium sp. | reverse complement strand
TTGCGCCGGAATCCTAACGGATTCCTGAAACCTTGTCTTCCGCATACTATTTTTTCTTAACTTGCCGCTACTGACGCGAAGCCGCGGAACGTTACCAGCAAGTTTATGAAACCATCAATTATCATTAGACTTTTACTTTTATCAATTTTTTTATCATGTAATGGAAGAGTTAGTGATGAAGATGGAGTATCCGCGGAAGAAAGAGATGAAACCGAAATAACAGAAAATTATCCTGATGGAACTTATTGCGCAGAGGTAGAATATTATAATCCAAATACAGGAACTCAATCTTCATACACATTAACAGTTGAAGTAACGGACAATGAGATTACACAAATAAATTTTCCACAAGGTTGGTTAGACAATGATAATTTCACAGCAGAACTTGATGAGAATGGTGATGCAAGTTTTACTTCAGATGCAGGTTATGATTATGATGTTCATATTATTGGCGGTGAAAGTGGCTGCTTTGAAAGCATGCCTGCTGCTGAACAATGCACTGGAATAACCGAAGATGGTGAAAGATGTAGACATTTAACAGATAATGCAAATGGTTTATGTTGGCAACATCAAAATCAAGAAAATGGAAATTACAGAAGTTCTTCAGAAGAAAATGAGAATGGTGATAGTGATTATGAGAATGAAGAAGATGAAGAATAAACCTGCTGGTAACAGCGGTTTTACGCAATAGCTCCATTTCTGTTTTCCTCGCCGGAAATTACTAAGTTGGAATTTTTGTTTACATTTACAACTAATCATTAAACGTAACGCCACTGCGTAAAGCCGCGGAACGTTACCAGCAAGCAGCCGAAAATCCTGTAATAGAAACTATCCTTTAATAATTCCATAGAAAAATGAAACTTACCAAAAATGACCTTTTATTTTATATAAGTTTATTATTAGCAATTTGGTTTGCATTGTTTGGAATGGTTTGGACATATAGTGCTGCACTTTTTGTTGGATATCCAGCTGGAATAATTAGTTTGATTATGTGGACAACAATGAAAAATGAAAATAGAAAACGAACAAAGCTTATCCCAATTATTTTGACAATTGGACTTATATTGTCAGTTTCAGTATTACTATGTTTTCTAATATGGGATTAAACTGCCAGCTGGTAACAGCGGTTAAGCGCAATAGCTGGTTGGTCTTTCTTGGAAAATACTCTGGACTTCACCATTTCTTATAATATTTTTGCTAACTTGCCGCTACTGCGCTTAGCCGCGGCACGTTGTGAGCAATTTATTCGAACCCTGCATAAAATTGAACAAATGTTATTTAATCGAGAAATCACGGAATGGAATGATATTGTAAATGAAACTTACGATATTGAATTTGATTATGTTGCAGTTGACAAAAATGGAAAACTTGCAATTTTTAGCACATTCAATCGAGGATTTAAACCAGAAAGTGTAACTGAATCTTTTGAAGAGTTTTTAAAGTTAGATTCGCTAATGGAAACGTTGCCGAAGTTGACAGAAACGATTTTGAGAACAGAAAGTGAAGGCAATTATGAAGACTGGAAAAAGTATGCGGAATTAGGGTTTTATGCTTATGATAATCGTGATGTTCACAGAACAAACAAACTTGAACAATACGACATAATTTACGAACCGGAAAAACCTTTGAAATTAGAAAGCCAAACAGAATTGAAAAGGTTTAAAAATATAATTCCGGAATTTGATTTAGAGTTTGGAGAAAATTTAAAGTTCGCCGAATTACAGAAAGCGCTAAAAAAATAAACTGCTCACAACAGCGGTTTGCAGCAATAGCTGCACTCGATTTTCCGTAGCCGGAAAATCGAAAGTCGAACTTTTTGCTATCTTTACAGCTAATCACTAAAAATCCCGCTACTGCGGCAAGCCGCAAAACGTTATAAGCCATTTCCGAAAAAACTTTAAATAGAATATCAACTTATACCAAAAATTGGTATATTTGATAAAAATTTGAGTTATGGCAAAAAACACATCTATTTTATTGGGAAACCATTTTGAGAATTTTATCAATGAAGAAATTGCTTCAGGTCGCTTTAGTTCTGCAAGTGAAGTAGTAAGAACTGCTTTAAGATTATTAGAAATTGAAGAGGAGAAAATTAAACAGTTGCGGAAAGAAATTCAGATTGGAATAGATAGCGGAATGGTTGAAAATTTTGACCCTGAAGCTCATTTAGCAAGTCTTCATAAAAAGTACTTATGAAAAATAAATTTCGAATAAGTAAACAAGCTTTAGAAGATATTGATAAAATTTGGTTATATACTCTTGAAAATTGGTCAGTAAATCAAGCCAATCATTATTATCGTCTTATATATCAAGAAATAGAATATATATCAGAAGATTTTGAAAGCGGAAAGGATATTGGAAAAATAAAAGCCGGTTACAGACAAGCCAGAGTTAAATCCCATCTTATCATTTATACTAAAGGGAATGATGATGTACTAGAAATCGTGAGAGTTCTACACCAAATGATGGATATTCCAAACAGACTTTAAGAAACGGCTTATAACAGCGGTTTCGCGCAATAGCTCGTTAGCATTGCGCCGGAATCCTAACGGATTCCTGAAACCTTGTCTTCCGCACAATATTTTTTCTTAACTTGCCGCTACTGTCGCGAAGCCGCGGAACGTTATGAGTAATGCAACAGAAAATGTATAAAACGACTTTATCTCTACTTTTAGTTTCAACAATTTTGATTTCTTGCAATACTAAGCAAGAGAATTTGGAAAATATGAAACCTATTACCGAAAACAGAGATTCAATAACAGCTCCAAGTTTCAAAATCCATTTAACATTATCCGAGAAAGCAGAAAAAGAATTGAAAGCAAAAAATGAGACTGTTTTAGTTAGCGTTGAATTTATTGGAACACCTGAAAAAAAAGTTTCTGAAAAATATAAGTTTGAATACTATGATGAAAATGGTCAAGTTACAATTGGTAAAAAAACCATTGAGAAAACAAAAGAACGGGAAATAGAGTTTGATAATTGTAAGATTTCGAAAAGTGTTTTAGAACTTCTTAAAAACAAAACTTATGACGTTAGAATTAGTGTTGTAAGTGGAAGAAAATCATCGAAAGATAATTTGCTCAGTTGTGATTTCATACAACAAAATATTGAAAAAATAAAAAACCAAAATATTGAGATAAACGGAAAGTTGATAGCCGAAGAATAAGCACTACTCATAACAGCGGTTTCGCGCAATTGCTGGTTTTTGTTTTTATGTGTTCACGAAAAACGTTTATCTTTAGCAGAAAATAATCCGTTCGCTGGCATCGCAACTGTCGCGAAGCCGCGGAACGTTAGCAGTAATTGCCCGAAACCTTATGTTTGAAACAAAAATATCTATAAAATCAGTTTTACTTTCTTCTATCCCAAGCTTTGCGGTTTTACTTATTTGGATAAAAGTAGTAATTGACAAAGTGTATATTTTTGGGATTTTTGCATCAATAATTGCAATTTTAATTTTTTGTTTTTCAATAAAGAAAATTCAACTTACTGAACAAGATTTAATTATTCGAAGGCCGTTATGGATTTTTAATAAGAATAAAGTATATAGTTTTCTAAGCATTCAAAAAATCAAAATGAAATTTGAAAATACGAGATTAGGAGGTGGTCCAAAACTAATAGTAATAGAAAATAAAGAGTCAGAAGATTATTTAATTTGGTTTTCAAAAACTGAACTAAAAGAGTTTGTTAGTGAAATGAAAAAACGAAAACTGGAAATTGAAAAAGACGAATATTTTGAAAAACAATTGAGATAGCAACTACTGCTAACAGCGGTTTTACGCAATGACTCCATTACTTTTTTGTTCGCCGGAAATTACTAAGTTGGAATTTTTGTTTACATTTACAAATAATCACTAAACGTTACGCCACTGCGTAAAGCCGCGGAACGTTATACCGCATTTAACCGAAAGTGCTATGAAGAAGTTTATCTTTCTATTCTTAAATCTCTTAACAATCATTTACGTGAATGCTCAAGTCAAACTTGACGGGAATATAATTTCTGCCAAAACAAAACTAAAACCAAGTGAAGAGATAATGATTATTGTGAAAGAGACTAACGAAAAAGCTTTTACTGATTCCCTAGGAAATTTTACTTTGTTAAAGCTCGACAAAAACAAACGTTACTCGCTTGAATTAATGTCATTTCTTTATGGAAAGGTCAACATGAAATTTGAAACTCAAAGTGATAATCAAATTATAAAGACTTTCGAAGTTGTTGCTAACTGTGATTTTGACAGTGAAACCGCTAAAAGAGAATGGAAAAACAAATCTGCCAAGCTTTATTTAATTGGTTCAATTGCTCCAATTGCAAATTCTAAAAATGACAAAAAGTTTGAAAAAAAATATAACCTAAAATACTTCGATTTTGGGTGTACTCCTGCTCCATTAGAATGTATAATTGAATACAACAAAGAGATTTTAAAAATCATAGAGATGGAATACGGAGAAGAATGGAAAAAAGAAATTCGAAAAGATGTTGTAGTAAACTAAACGCGGTATAACAGCGGTTTTACGCAATAGCTGGTAACAGTCCCGCCGGAAACCTAACGGTTTCCTGAAACCCGCTCTTCCGCATGAAATTTTTTCTTAAATTGCCGCTACTGACGTAAAGCCGCGAAACGAACGTTATAAGCAATGCAGAAAACCTTTGTCTATATATTACTCTTTTTAACTTTAGTCGGCTGTAATACATCAGACAAAGTGTTAGGTGTTACATCCAATCGATTTTCAACAGTTTATAAATTTAAGAACTCTAAAACAATTGTTTTCAATGATAGTTTAACTAAGTCCTGGTTAATTAGAAACGATTCAGAAATTCCGATTTCAATATCAGAAGAAGATATAAGAATATTGAATAATAAGTTAAAAACAGGATATCTAAGTTTTTATAAAAAACGATATATTTTTGACTACAGTTCGTTACCTAACGAAAATGATTATAAAATAAGGGACAGGGAAACCATTAAATACATAAGAAATATCCAAAAGCAAATGAACTTTTTGGATAAGCAACTAGTTTGTTATAAAGACAGCTTGGGACTAAAAATAATTAGGGTAAATATAATCACTCCTGATGAGAACAATATTGAAGCTGAAAACCGTTTAGTTGGTAAATTTATCGATGTAATTTATGATCTTGAAAATTCAAAACTTCTTGTGGAATAGCACTGCTTATAACAGCGGTTTGAAGCAATAGTTGGATTGCTTCGTTACCTTGACGTTTTTTCTTCACGAAAAAATTCTATCTTTAACAGAAAATAATCCGTTCGCTGGTTTCACTACTGCGTCAAGCCGCGAAACGTTAACTGCAATTGTATCTCTTATCATTATGAAAATACTTGAAAAAATATTCACTTTTTTAGCAATTGTAAATTTCTTAATGTTTGTTGGTTTTCTAATTTTTGGAAACCACGGCGGATGGTTTATTGTTGATTTTCCCTACGCAGTTGGTGAATGGCTCCACTATTATTGCCCGATACTTTTCACAATTATCTGTTCTTTGGGTTTTACTATAGAATATTATAAAAACAAAATTAAAAACTGGTATTGGTTTTTTATTCTTATGCTTTCTTATTTGCCAATTGTAATTTGGGTTTCAGTTTCTGTTCATCTACCAGCCCATTAAAAATAAACAACTGCAGTTAACAGCGGTTTTACGCAATAGCTCCTCCCCTGTTTTCTTCGCCGGAAATTACTAAGTTGGAATTTTTGTTTACATTTACAACTAATCATTAACGTTCCTACCACTGCGTAAAGCCGCGAAACGTTATAGGTGATTTTCTCAGAATTTCTAAGAACTATTTGCTTAATTACCAAAATTTGGTAACTTTCCAAAAAAATCAAGTAATCATGGGAAGAAACACATCAATATCTTTAGGTAATCATTTTGAAAGTTTTATCGAATCAACTGTCTCAAAAGGTCGTTTCAGTAACGCAAGTGAAGTAGTACGTGCCGGTCTTAGACTTTTGGAAGAAGAAGAAAACCGCATAATCATTTTGCGCAATGCAATCCGTGAAGGAATTGAAAGTGGTCGAGCTGTTGACTTTGATCCAAAAAAACATTTAGAAACTCTAAAATCAAGAAAAAAGTAATGGCTAAGTTTTACTTGACTAACAAAGCCGTTGAAGATTTAGGAGAAATTTGGAATTATACTGTTGAGACTTGGTCTGAAAACCAAGCCGAAATTTATTATTCTTTACTCATTGATTCTTGCCAAGTATTAGCCAATAAACCAAATCAAGGAAAATCATACGAAGTGGTCGAAAAAAATGTTTTAGGATTCAAAACTGGACAACACGTAATTTTTTACAGAATAGTAACGGAAAAAGAAATTGAGGTTGTTAGAATTTTGCATGGAATGATGGATATGAAAAACCACCTATAACAGCGGTTATCAGCTATAGCTGGTTTTTCTTGAGCTGTACTTCTTTTTTCACGTAAAACTATTATCTTAGCTGAAAGTACGCAGTTCGTTGGCTTCGCTACAGACTGATAGCCGCGAAACGTTAGCTGTAATGCTCACCCAGACTCAAGAATCTAACACAATTTTTAAAAATAGAAAACATTTTTTACTACATTTAATGAGCTATATTCAATCCATTTTGCGAAGCTTGGGACAGATAATGTTCCAAAACAACATCTATTCTGGACTTTTATTTTTAATTGGAATCTTTTACAATTCACCAATTTTAGGTCTGGCTGCCCTATTGGGAACAATAATTAGTATAAGCACTGCTCAAATTTTAAAATATTCAAAGGAAGATATTGAAAATGGACTTTATGGGTTTAATGGTGCACTAACTGGCATTGCTTTATGGTATTTTTTTGGTTTTAACTCCACAACACTTTTTGCTTTAATCATTGGTGCAACATTTGCGCCGATACTATTTTATTATTTAAAAAAAGTAATTCTACCCTTCACGGCTCCATTTATTATCATAAGTTGGATTGCAATATACCTTTTATTGCTCGTTTTTGACTTTCCACTTGTACCACCCTCTACACTAACAGAAAATGTTTTTGATTTGCTTTCTGTTTCAACAAAAAGTTTTGGACAAGTAATGTTTCAGGAAAATAGTATAACCGGTATATTTTTTCTTCTTGCAATTATAATAAACTCTAAACTTTCAGCTATTTATGGACTTTATGCCGCTATTCTAGTTTCTTTAATTGGATTGCTTCTTAAAGAACCCGTTTCTAATATCAATGCAGGACTTATGGGATATAATGCTATACTCTGTGCTATTGCATTAGCCGACACTAAACGAAGTTCATTTCTATGGATTTCAATAGCTACTATTCTATCTGTAATTTTAAATATAGGCTTTGCTAAATTAGGAATAATTGTACTTACTGCGCCATTTGTTCTAAGTACTTGGATTATTTTAAAACTTAAATCTTCACAGAAAACAGCTAACAATAACTCATCTTTAGGCACAGAATAAGCACTACAGCTAACAGCGGTTTCGCGCAATAGCTGGTAAGCATTGCGCCGGAATCCTAACGGATTCCTGAAACCTTGTCTTCCGCATAACATTTTTTCTTAACTTGCCGCTACTGCGCGAAGCCGCAGAACGTTACCAGCAATTGTAAAAAACCTGATAGAATAGACTTATATGCAATCAAGAACTATCAAACCAAAAATATTTATATTAATTTCCATAATTGTTTTAGTTGCTTCAAGTTGTAATAGAAAAACTGATTTAGAAAATCAGATTACCATAAAAGTAAATTCAATAGATAGTAAAACTAAATTGCCGAGAATAAATACTTTTGACACAATTGATGTTAGAATAGAATCATTTGGGTTTCCGACGAAACGATTTCCTAAAATAGCAGAATATGTAACTGATTCTTTGGGTTCTGTTAAAATTAAATTAGACCGCACAGAAAACTATCATTTGTTACTCGGAGCACCATTTATTTATGGCTCAGAAGACATAGTTGGACAAAACATGAAAAACAATCAGGAGATAAATATAGAAGCAATTCATCTTGAATAACTGAAAAAACAACTGCTGGTAACAGCGGTTTTACGCAATAGCTGCATCCGATTTTCCGTAGCCGGAAAATCGAAAGGAAATTTACATATCTTTACAACAACCACTTAACGTCCCGCTACTGCGCCAAGCCGTGGAACGTTGTGTGCAAGGCTAAAGACCTATTCATCCAAACTTTAGCAAACAATTTTTGAAATAAAAATTAATATGTTTG
>CAYPSB010000065.1:0-9056 GCA_964413435.1 uncultured Flavobacterium sp. | reverse complement strand
GATTGTCAAAATACTCAGGAAGAATCCTGGAGTTAATGGCAGAAGGTGCTTTAACGCCTAACTTTACTCAAGAAGAATTCGACAAAGAAAAAGACAAACTAATTGAAGGATTAAAAACACAGGAGAAAAACGTTTCTGTGGTAGCCGGAAGAGTGGAAAACGTTTTGGCCTTCGGTAAAAACAATCCTAAAGGAGAGTATTTATCAGAAGAAACCATCAACAATGTTTCGTTGAGAGACGTAAAAGATAACTACCGTACTTATTTTGTTCCTGAGCACGCTTATTTGGTAGTAGTTGGAGATGTAAAAACCAAAGAAGTAAAGAAAATGGTTGAAAAACTATTCAGCTCTTGGGTAAAAGCAACGGCTCCAAGAATTGAATATTCCAACCCAAGCAATGTGCAGTACACACAAATCAACTTTGTTGACATGCCTAACGCGGTGCAATCTGAAATTTCGTTGATTAACACCGTAAACTTAAAAATGTCTGACCCTGACTTCTTCCCGGTTATCTTGGCAAACCAAGTATATGGTGGAGACTTCAACAGTTATTTGAACATGAACTTGAGAGAAAAACACGGCTGGACCTATGGGGCACGCTCTAGTGTTGGTTTCGACAAATACTTGAACAGTATGTTTAAAGCCAATTCTCAAGTGAGAAATGCCGTTACGGACAGTGCGGTAGTAGAAGCTTTAAGTGAACTAAAACGAATCAGAACCGAGAAAGTAACTGACGAGATGTTAAACAGCGTAAAAGCAGGTTACATCGGACGTTTCGTGATGCAGGTTGAAAAACCGGCAACTGTGGCTCGTTATGCTTTAAATATTGAGACAGAAGGTTTACCGGCTGACTTTTACGAAAATTACATCAAAAACATCAGTGCCGTAACTGCGGATGACGTTATGAGAGTAGCTAACAAATACTTCTTGGCTGACAACTTGCGAATTGTAGTTACCGGAAAAGGATCTGAAGTAATTGAAGGATTGGAAAAATTAAAAATCCCGATGTTCTACTTTGACAAATTTGGTAACCCTACCGAAAAACCGGCAATGAAAAAACCGGTTCCGGCAGGAGTTACTGTAAAATCAGTTATCGATGCTTATGTAGCTGCCATTGGAGGAGAGAAAGCATTGAAAACTGTTAAATCGGTTTCTTATGTAGGTTCAACTACTATTCCACAAATCCCTTCTCCTTTAACTTACACTCAAAAATCAGATGCTAAAGGAAGAATGATGGTAGAAATATCAATGCCGGGCATGAGTTTAATGAAACAAGCCTACAACGGTACAACCGGTTATATGGTACAACAAGGGCAGAAAAAAGTTATGGAAGGCGAAGAATTAGCTAATATGAAAGAGAATGCTATACTGTTCAACGAAACGTTATTGACTACCAAAAAAGGAGTTACCTTAACCGGTATTGAGCCGATGAACGGAAGTGATGCCTATACTGTTGTTGATGGTGACACTACCTATTACTTTGATGTAAAATCAGGCTTAAAAACGGCTGAATCTACTACACAGGAAAGAGGAGGTCAAAAAATGACCCGTGTAACTAGCTTTGCTGATTACAGAGATGTAAAAGGCGTGAAACTACCTTTCAACACAATTCTTAATGTTGGTATTGAATTAGACATTAAAATGTCTGAAGTAAAAATCAACGAAGGAGTTTCAGATGTAGATTTCCAATAATCAAATCAAACTGATTTCATACCAAAAGCCTCGGGAATTCCCGAGGTTTTTTTATTTTTTATTGGCCAGATAAACGCCGGCCAAAACAATAAAAGCTCCTGCCAGCTGTGTCGCAGTCAGTGATTCGTTGTCCAACAACCCCCAAAGCAATGCCACAATAGGAATCAGATAGGTTACCGAGGAGGCAAATACCGGAGAAGAAATTTGGATGAGTTTATAAAAAATCACATTGGCCACTCCGGTGCCTATGATGCCCAGAATCATTACAAATACCATAGCATGTTGGGTAACCGGTAAGTGCATTTTAGCACTGAAATCGGTCAGCAACAATATGAGAACCGCCGGTACCAACATCACTACAAAATTACCCGTTGTAATACTCAGCGGCTTTACATCTGACAAATATTTTTTAATCAAATTGACATTCGTGGCATAGCATATTGTGGCAATCAACACCAAAACCGAATAATAATAATTTTCGCTTCCGTGCTGATTGTTGCCGGTAAAAATAAGCACCGTAGTGCCTATCAATCCGATTAGCACACCTATAAACTGACTTCTTTTAAAATTCAACCCAAAGACGACGGAACCCAAAATAAGGGTATTCAACGGCGTCAACGAATTCAAAATCGAACAAATAGAACTGCTGACCTTGGTTTCGGCCAAAGCAAAAAGATAGGCCGGTATAAATGTTCCGAACATAGAAGTCAACGCTACATATTTCCATTGGTGCAACGGAATCGAAGCCAAACTTTTGAAACCAACAATCAAAAGAAACAAAGCGCAAAATATAATACGCAACGACCCCAATTGAAAAGGATTTAACCCAATCAACCCTTTTTTAATCAGTATGAATGAGCTTCCCCAAATGAGTGCCAGGATGATTAAGATAAACCATTTTAGATGTGGTGATTTCATAGCTTGTTTTTAACCCGTCAAATTTTGTAATTTTTTTAAGAACTAACGTCTTTATTTTTCATTAATTTTGTCCGCAATCAGAAGACTGTCATTACAAACAACATAAAAAATATAAGACTCATGAATTTCACCAAATCATTATTAATCTGCGGTCTGGCCTCAACCCTATTGTTGAGCTGTAAAGACTCTGCCAGCAAACCTACTACAGCTGACGGCAACGAAACCTCGACAACTGTTGAAAAGAAAGCTCCTGCCGTAGCGGTAAAACCTGAAACAGCAAGTTTCAAAATTGAAGGAATGACTTGCGCCATTGGTTGTGCCAAAACCATTGAAAAGAAATTAGCAAAAATGGACGGTGTTCAAAAAGCGACTGTAGATTTTGACAAAAAAGAAGCTACTGTTGACTTTGATGCTTCGGTATTAACTCCGGAAAAACTGGTACAAGCGGTTGAATCAACCGGTGATGGTGCTACCTATAAAGTATCTGGTGTAAAGACCAATAATAAAGCTTAAGAAGCAATTATTTAAATAAAAAAAGGAACTCAGTTGAGTTCCTTTTTTTATTTCCAACGTATCGTTTCCATCAAACGCTGCATGTCATTTTTAATGTAACTGGCCGCGGGCATAATCGAATCAAAATTGGGTTTCGCATAAAAATACACCGAACCCGTCACAAAATGTTTAATGCTGTCCGTAACATAAAACTGGGAATTGGTTGCCGCATTACCATCTACCTGATAAAACATACCGTATACTTTATGGTCATAGTTGATGAAAGGTTGTTCCAAAATATCATCGGCTTTAATCACATGTTCGTAAGTCAATTTTTGGGCATCTCTCAATAAAACAGTAATGTTATTGTTCACCGTTTTATAGGTCAGATAAATCGTTGCCTTCATCTTTGGATACTGAATGGAAAAACCGCAATTCTTGTCTTCTTTTATAATGGCATCTTCATTCATTTCAAACTCAAAAGGGCAATGATTGCTGAAAGAAGCATACTTTGCCTCCGGATAATCGAGTCTTAGTTGACTGGCGGGTTTGGGCAGCGTATCTTTTTTGCAACTGCCGACAAAAACCACGAGCACAATCAGTACTATTCCGGCTGTTATTTTTTTGTGCATTTTACTATTTATTCTAATGTTACTTTGAGTTGTTTTACTCTTTTTTTATCTACGCTTTCAACGGTGAAATATACATTCGAAAAATGGATTTTTTGCCCTTTTTTCGGAAAGTTTCCTAATATTTCCAATATGAATCCGGCTAAGGTTTCGGCTTCTCCTTTTCGGTCTTCAAAGGTATCTTCGTCTACTTCTACAATTCTGTAAAAATCTTTTAAATTAATTTTGCCTTCAAAAAGAAAATTCTTTTCATCTATTTGGGAGAAATTGATGTTTTCATCGTCAAACTCATCTGAAATATCGCCCACAATTTCTTCGATTACATCTTCTAATGACACCAACCCCGAGGTTCCTCCGTATTCATCAACCACCACAGCCAAATGACTTTTCAACCGTTGAAAATCCTTGAGCAAGTCATCGAGTTTTTTGTTTTCGGGCACAAAGAACGGCTTTCGCATGAGTTTATTCCAATCAAATTCTTTTTTATGAATATGCGGAATCAAATCTTTCACAAAGAGCACTCCTTCAATCTGATCAATATTTTCGCGATATACTGGAATTCGGGAATAACCTTTCTCAACAATTTTGGGATAAATTTCGGCAAAAGTTTCATCAATTTCTAGGGCAAAGACATCAATTCTGGGACTCATCACCTGTTTTGTATCTGTATTTCCGAAAGATACTATTCCTTCCAGAATTTTTTGCTCTTCAGAACTGGTATCGTCTGTTGATGTCAGTTCCAAAGCTTGTGACAATTGGTCTACCGAAATGTTGGATTTTTGTTTTCCGAGTTTTTCATGTAAAAAGACAGTAACGGCTCTCATCGGTAAACTCACGGGAGACAAAATTTTGTCTAAAACCAATATGGGATTGGCTATGAATTTTGAGAATTTAATGTTGTTTCGGCTGGCGTATACTTTGGGCAATACTTCTCCAAACAATAAAATAAGAAAAGCGATTAGAAGTACTTCTACCAAAAACTTCACGAGCGGTGATGTTATGGCAGCAAAAATATTATTCCCTACAAATGAGAAAATAATCACCACTCCTATATGACTGAAATTGTTGGCAATTAATATGGTTGCCAATAATTTTTTGGGGCGTTGTAACAGTTGTGAAATCAGATTGGCTTTGGCTGCATCTTCATCAAATAAAGTTTTGATGTCTTTTGGCGTAAGCGAAAAAAGAGCTACTTCGGCAGCCGAAACTAATGCTGAAGAAAACAAAAAAAATGCAATTCCGATACTCCCGAAAAGCAAGCGGGTATCTATGGTGTCAAAAAAAGCAAGACTGGGCTCCGGGTCCAAAGGGTACGGGATTAGTTAAACAATATCAAAACGGCAAATCATTTTCGGGACTTGCAGTGTTTGGCGCTTCTAAATTAGAGCTTTTAGGTTCCAGATTTTGAGGAGTCTTCAAACCATCTATTTCTTTTTTGGTAGTCAAAAAAGTGAACTCTGTCACCTGAATTTCGGTGGTGTATTTTGTAGTTCCGTCTTCCGCTTGCCACTGACGTGATTTGATTCGTCCTTCGACGTAGATTTTATCGCCTTTGGACAAATATTTTTCGCAAATTTCGGCAGCTTTATTTCTCACTACTAAATTATGCCATTCGGTAGAAGCGATTCTTTCGTTGGTTTGTTTGTTGATATAAACTTCATTGGTAGCCAAAGGAAAACGACCAATGCAATTCCCCCCCTCGAAATAATGCATTTTGACATCATCTCCCAAGTGACCAATTAACATGACTTTATTTAAAGTACCATTCATCGTTTATACCTTTCTTACTTTCAAATTTACTACTTTTTTTGAAATTTAAAACGAAACTTTTTCAATAAAATTAAAAACTACAATCGGGAATGGCATTTTTTGAGCTGATTCCCAGTCGATACCGTCTTCAAGTTTTCCGCTAACCTTGACTTTCCAAAACTTGATGTGCAACTGTTGGTGTGATAATTTATGGATTATGAATTCCGGATTATACAACTGAATTTGGAGAATGTCGTTGCTAACAAATTCCTGACCCTGAATTAAATCAAAAACAACATGATCATCCTCCATAACCTCTGTTTCTAATAACGGAAACTCATATAGATTGTGCCAAATGCCCTTTTGAGTTCTTTTGTGAAGGAGCGTATTATTTGCTTCATCCGAAAACACCAAATAATTAAAGAATCGCGGTCGTACTTTCAGCTTTTTTGATTTTACCGGAAGTTGACCAACCTTCTTCAATTGTAAAGCCGCACAACTTTCGTTAAAAATACAACCGGAACAATCAGGATTTTTGGGCACGCATTGCAGCGCTCCGAACTCCATTATAGCCTGATTGAAGAGGTTTGCTTGTCCTTTAGGCAATAGCTCAGCTGCTAACTCTGTAAATTCCTTTTTGGCACTGTTAGCCGCAATGTCGGTTTCCAGAGCAAAGTAGCGGGCTAAAACTCTGAACACGTTGCCATCTACAACCGGCACATTTTCATTGTATGCAAACGAAGCAATAGCGGCGGCGGTATAGGCCCCGATTCCTTTTAAACCAAGTAATGCCTCATAGCTCTTGGGAAATTCTCCGTTGAATTCAAAGGCTACTTGTTTGGCAGTTTTATGCAAATTCCTGGCTCGGGAATAGTACCCCAAACCCTGCCACAACTTGAGCACTTCTTCTTCTTCGGCATGAGCCAAATCAAAGACTGTCGGAAAAGCTTCGGTAAACCGCAAAAAATAAGGCAAACCCTGGGCAACGCGCGTTTGTTGAAGCATGATTTCGGAAAGCCAAATGATATACGGATTGGTTGTATCCCGCCAAGGCAAATCACGCTTGTTTTGTAAGTACCATTGAATAAGTGAGTTGGAAAATTTCATAGCCAAAATGTAGCCCGCAAAAATAAATCTTTATGTGATTAAATTTTAATAGATTATGCTTGAAATATTGTTTTTTTAATTCATATATTTGCAACCTCAAAAATTTACACATAATATTAAATACGAAAGAAAATGACGAAAGCAGATATCGTAGCGAAAATTTCAGAAAAATTAGGTCTTGAAAAAGGAGATGTTCAAGCAACTGTTGAAGCGTTTATGGAGGAAGTTAAAACTTCTTTGGAAACTGGAGACAATGTTTACTTGAGAGGTTTTGGTAGCTTCATAATCAAAACTAGAGCTGAGAAAACAGGAAGAAACATTTCTAAAAACACTACTATCAAAATTCCAGCTCACAATATTCCGGCATTCAAACCTGCTAAAGTATTTGTTGAATCAGTAAAAACAAACACTGAAGTAGCAGTATAAAACTTATTTATTAATCATAAAAACCTAACGCTTATGCCAAGTGGTAAAAAAAGAAAGAGACATAAGGTAGCAACTCACAAACGTAAAAAAAGAGCAAGAGCTAACCGACACAAAAAGAAAAAGTAGTTCTAAACTACTTTTCTTTTTTTAAACGTTCATTGAAAAGGAATTCAGACTGCAGATACAGGACCGCAGAAGACAGAAATACTAACTGGATTCTGCCGATTGAAGACTGCTTTCTAAAATTCACCGGGTAACACATTACCTGTTTAAAATGTTTAATCCATCCTTGAGGAGTTGATGGTTACCAGTTGATGGCTGATGGAAAAATCCAATGACCAATGACCGAT
This sequence comes from uncultured Flavobacterium sp., assembly GCA_964413435.1. GTDB lineage: Bacteria > Bacteroidota > Bacteroidia > Flavobacteriales > Flavobacteriaceae > Flavobacterium. The sequence goes on along the minus strand of CAYPSB010000065.1, from coordinate 1,694 downwards.
AACCAACAACCAGCTTGGATAAAAATTTACAACATGAATAAAGAACTTATCATCCGTAGTGGTGAAAATGCTGTAGATTTTGCCTTATTAAAAGATGGAAAACTAATTGAATTACACAAAGAAGAAGAAACCAGTAACTTTCAGGTGGGCGATATTTTTATTGCCAAAATCAGAAAACCGGTTGCCGGACTTAATGCTGCTTTTGTAAATGTAGGCTATGAAAAAGATGCCTTTTTACATTATCATGACTTAGGCCCCAATTTAGCTTCTTATTTGAAATTCATAAAACTTGTAAGCGCAGGTAAACTAAAAGATTTCTCCCTAAAAAACTTCCAGTTTGAAAAAGAGATTGATAAAAACGGTGCCATCTCAGATATACTGAGCGCCAATCAATCGGTACTGGTTCAGGTAGTCAAAGAACCTATTTCCACTAAAGGCCCCAGAATAAGCTCTGAGCTTTCATTCGCCGGTCGTTATGTGGTTTTAGTTCCATTTTCGGACAGGGTTTCTATTTCGCAAAAAATAGAATCCAAAGAAGAAAAAGACCGACTCAAGAAACTCGTACAGGCTATCAAACAAAAGGGGTTTGGGGTTATTGTGAGAACAGTAGCCGAAGGCAAAAATGTAGCCGAATTAGAAAAAGATTTGCAGAACTTAATGAATAGATGGACTGCAATGTGTAAAAAATTACCAACTGCTCATCATCCGTCTAAAATTTTGGGTGAGATGAATAAAGCTTCTTCAATCCTGAGAGACGTATTCAACGATACTTTTACCAGTATTCAAATAGATGATGAAGAGTTGTACCAACAAACCAGAGACTATTTAGCCGAAATAGCCCCTGACAAACAAAAAATCGTTAAGCTTTATCAGTCGAAAGACACGCCTTTGTTTGAGAAATACCATATTGAGCGGCAAATCAAAACTTCTTTCGGGCGTACCGTCTCGATGAGTAAAGGCGCCTATTTGATTATAGAACACACGGAGGCTCTGCACGTTATTGACGTAAACAGCGGAAACCGTTCTAACAAAGCCAATAATCAGGAAGATACCGCATTGGAAGTTAACCTGATTGCCGCTGCCGAAATTGCCAGACAATTGCGATTGCGGGATATGGGGGGTATTATTGTTGTTGATTTTATCGATATGCAAAATGCCGAAAACCGTCAGGTGTTGTTCAACTTCCTCAGAGAGGAAATGAGCGATGATAAAGCCAAACACAAGATCTTGCCTCCAAGTAAATTTGGATTAGTCCAAATCACACGACAAAGGGTACGACCTGAAGTAAACATCGAAACCAGAGAAGAGAATCCGAATAATTTGGCCGGGGATATAGATGCTCCGATACAGATTATTGACAAGATTTCTTTTGCTTTGGAAAAGATTGTCAAAGACCACAGTGGTTTGAAATTGAATGTTCATCCTTTTGTGGCAGCATACCTTAAAAAAGGTTTTCCATCCTTACGCTCGAAATGGTTTTTTGAGCATAAGAAATGGGTGAAAATCATACCGCGCGACGCTTACAAGTATTTAGAGTATCATTTCTTCGATAACGATGGAAATGAGATTAAGGAATAAAAGAAGAAACCGCCTTTCATTACGATTGGCGGTTTTTTTGTGGGTTATTTTAACAGACAAATTATTCTAACTCATATTCCAGTCGCACCGTAATTCGGGCTGTTTTGTTTTTGCTG
>CAYPSB010000064.1:0-9242 GCA_964413435.1 uncultured Flavobacterium sp. | reverse complement strand
CAAACATCCACCGACCTCAGTAGTGTTGCGCTTAGCTTAGCGCCTAATGCACCGGCGTTGTACACTGCCGATGGCAGCCTGAACTGGGAAGGCAGTACTTGGGCGAATCCGATAGCTTTGCTGGAAGGGAAGTACCGCACCAAAACGCATGATTTTATTGTTAATTCATTACTAAGCTACACGCTACTGCCGGGACTGGATTTGAAAACGAGTTTTGGCATAACTGACACGCAGCACGAGGAAACCCGCACCCAGCCCTCAACGCTATACGACCCTGTTTATGAGGTAGGACCTGAGTATTCCTCCCTGTATGTTACTAATAGTAAACGCCGGTCGTGGATAGTGGAACCGCAAGTGAGCTGGTCGCACCAATGGAAGTTTGGTACAACCGAAGTACTGGCGGGAGGCACTTTTCAGCAACAGAAAAGCAGTAACCAGTTGTTTGAAGCGGATGGCTTTGCCAGTAATAGTTTGATTTATAACCTTGGTGCTGCTTTTCATGTTTTTACCTTAAAGGATCAGCAGACCGATTACAAGTATCAGGCCTTTTTTGGGAGGTTGAATTATTCCTATAAAGAAAGGTACATTGTGAACTTAACGGGCCGGCGTGACGGGTCGAGCCGGTTTGGCCCCGGGAGGCAGTTTGCTACTTTTGGGGCTGTGGGGGCAGCGTGGCTGTTTGGCGCGGAGAAGCTTTTGAAAGATAATGGTATCCTGAGTTTTGGAAAGCTACGTGCCAGCTATGGCATCACCGGTAACGATCAAATAGGAGATTACCAGTTTTTGGATACCTATCTGTCCTCGGGGGTGAGCTATGCGGGCGTGATAGGTTTACAGCCCACGAGGTTGTACAATCCTAATTTTGGATGGGAAACCAATAAAAAGCTTGAGGTAGCGCTTGAAACCGGTTTTTTTAAGGACCGTATCTTTTTAACCTTGGGTTGGTATAACAATCGTTCTTCGAGCCAGCTGGTGGGGATTCCGATGCCGGCTACTACAGGATTTTCCTCAATACAGGGGAATCTTGATGCCACGGTACAGAACCGTGGGGTTGAGTTAACTTTGAGGACTGTGAACTTTCAGAAAGGGAATTTTAATTGGACTACCCATTTCAATATCTCGGTAGCTAAAAACAAATTGTTGTCGTTTCCCGCTTTAGAAGGTTCGACCTATCGCAATCAATTTGTGATAGGACAGGCATTGAATATCCAAAAGGTGTACCATTATACCGGACTCAATCCTGCAACGGGAGTCTTTACTTTTGAGGATGTGAATGGTGACGGTATTACCAATGCTCAAGACAAACAAACGGTTGCCGATTTTAATCCTGCTTTTTTTGGTGGTCTAAGCAACCAGTTTACCTACAAACGCTGGCAGCTCGATTTTTTGCTGCAGTTTGTGAAACAGCGAAACTATACTTCGGCGGCAATGGCCGGATTGCCGGGAAGCAGAGGCAATCAGCCGGTAGAGGTGCTTACTCATTGGCAGTCTGCCGGTGATTCGACCGGGTTTCAGCAATATACCGCAGGGTACAACTATGATGCTGTGGATGCCTTTTACAATTATCTTGAGAGTGATGCAGTGATAAGCGATGCCTCTTATGTACGCTTAAAAAATGTTTCCCTGACCTATAAGGTACCTGAGAAATGGCTGTTTGGCGCCAGCTGCCGTGCCACGCTGGAAGTACAAAACCTATTGACATTTACTTCCTATAAAGGTCGCGACCCTGAATTTACCCTTAGTGGTTATTTACCGCCTTTGCGGGTACTAACAGCAGGACTGCAATTTACTTTTTAACTTAAACACTATTTAAAATGAAAAATAAAACCCTTTTTATCGGCCTCCGCAGGCTGATGGCTGTTGTACTTCTTATGTTGACTGTTGGTTGCGAATCGTTTGTTGCGGTAGATTTGCCCTCATCGCAATTGAGTTTGGCAACTGTGTTTGAAGAGCCTGCAACCGCCAATGCTGCTATGACGGATATCTATGCCAAAATGCGTGACAGCGGTTTGCTGACCGGCTATGGGTATGGCATGCATGCTGCGCTGGGACTGTATGCTGACGAACTGGATTACTATGGCGGAGGCACTGCATTTTTTTATACCAACACTTTGTTACCCAATAATGGTGATGTAAGTCTGTGGTGGAGCAGCAGCTACAATCAGATTTATGCCGCTAATGCTGTTTATGAAGGCGTTAGTGCCTCAGCAAAACTGTCGCAACCTGTAAAAGACCAATTGATGGGAGAGGCCTTATTTGTTAGAGGGATGCTGCATTTTTATCTGGTGAACCTCTATGGTGATGTGCCCTACATAACTACTACTGATTATGGGCAGAATCAAAAGGTACATAGGATGTCTGTTGCTGAAGTGTATACAAGAATCATAGCCGATCTTGAAATGGCACAGACATTATTGCCAACCAGCTACGTTGGCGGAAACAGGGTGCGCCCTAATCGGTTTGTGGCGACCGCCTTATTGGCAAGGGTATATCTGTACCATGGAGATTATGCCGCGGCATCGAATGCTGCATCGGCAGTACTGAATGAAACAGGAACTTACACTTTGGATTCGGATTTGGATACTGCTTTTTTGAAGGACAGTCCGGGTACCCTGTGGCAATTTAGTCCGCCGGCAGAAGGGCGCAACACGGAAGAGGGGAGTACCTATATTTTCGTGGCAGGACCGCCCCCTTTTGCAGCATTGCGAAATGAACTGATAAATGCCTTTGAGAGCGGGGATTTACGCAAAACCCATTGGGTAAAAGCGGTTACGGATGGGAGCAGCACCTGGTATCATGCCTATAAATACAAGGAACCTACTGCTACCGGCACTTCGATGGAATATTCAATAGTGCTCCGCTTGTCTGAGCAATACCTGATTCGGGCAGAGGCAAGGGCAAAACAGGGATTTTTAACGGGTGCGAAAGAAGACCTTGATGTTATTCGCAACCTTGCCGGATTGCCCAATACCACTGCTGTGACTCAACAGGAAATCCTTTCTGCCATAGTTCAGGAACGTAGGGTGGAGTTTTTTACGGAAGGTGGGCACCGCTTTTTTGATTTGAAGCGTGCGCAGCTATTGGATGCTGTATTAAGCCCGATAAAACCGGGATGGAGTAGTACGGATGCCTTACTGCCACTGCCCGAATCGGAATTGTTACTAAACCCTAATTTGCTACCTCAAAACCCCGGGTATTGATGAAAAGTTTTATTATTATACTATTAATAGCCTGCCCTTTGTTTGGGCAGGTTATAAAAAGACCTGTTACTGAATCGGAATACAAACTGTGGGGCACAATGGATAGTAATCAGTTGTCGGATTATGGCAACTGGATGAGCTATTCGGTGCGCTATGAAAGCGGTAAGGATACCCTGTTTGTAAGGCATACTAAGAGCCTAAAAACCTATGCTTTTGCAGGAGGTATGGATGGGCGCTTTGCCAAGGAAGATTTTTTTGTGTGCCGGGGAACTGATGGCGGAATAAGTTGGCTGAACCTTAAAAGCGGCAGGCAGCAAACGTATACAGAGATTAGTAACTACACTATAGCTTTAGAAGGGAGTATGTTGCTCCTGCTGAAAAATAGAAACGGTGGTGGAGGTGATTTACTAGGTATTGGAGTGGATGGTAGAGTGGTGCTTACAATACCAAAGGTTACCTTGTTTTCGCTTAGTCCTGATTCTAATACACTGGCCTGTGACAGTGATGGGAAACTTCGGGTTATTGACCTAAAGGTTTTAAAGACAGTTGTACTTGTTGATGAGGTGGCGCGTGACTACCGTCAAATAGCCTGGCAAAGCAATGGGTCTTCTTTTGCCTATCTTACTGATAGCACAGTTGGGTATTTTAGCCTAAACGAAAAGAAGGAGTACAAGTTTGACCGAAACCGATTCCCTAATTTTCCAAAAGAAGCTTTAGTATGTGGTGCATCTGTTGCGGAATTAGCCGTTTCCGATGATGGCAAACGTATATTCTTTGGAATTAAGGAAAAGGAACCGACAGTGGAACCGACCGGTGTACAGGTTTGGAATACGGCAGACAAAATATTGTATCCTGCCAGAGCCGCGCTTAAGGATTGGGCCGTTCGTCCCAAATTGGGCGTATGGTTTCCGGAGTTGCAACAGTTTAGGATGGTGACGGATGCACAATTTCCGTATCAACAATTACTGCCCGGTCAGGAATGGGCATTGCTTTACAATCCGATTTACAATGAGCCGCAATTTAACCGTGATGCTTCCATTGATTATTACCTGCAAAATAGTACAACGGGGCAAAGCAAACTCATTCTACAAAAATTTAGTGACGACCAAAATAAGATTGGTATTTCGGGTGAGGGTAGGTTTATTGCCTACTTCAAGGATAAGCAGTGGTGGCTCTATGATGTAAAATCGGACATGCGTCGCAACCTTACTTCGCATACGGGGCAATCCTTTACAGAGGAAAAGTATGACCGCTCAGGAGAAGAAAAGGTATCCGGTATTGCGGGCTGGACTCAGGATGATAAAGAAGTACTGGTTTATGATACGTATGACATCTGGCTTTTGAGAACAGATGGCAGCCCTGCTGTGCGTTTGACAAGAGGTCGCGAGGAAAAAACTGTATACAGGCTTGTGCCCCGAAATGCTTATACTTCTCTCCGTTCGTCAGATAGCGAGGTTTTACATTTGAATGACGGATTGCTGCTTGAGGCTGTAAGTGATACAAAAAGCGGTTATTTTACATGGACTGCCGGGAAAGGGCTACAAAAGCTGGTGTACGAAAGCAATAGGATAGGAGGCATCAAACGTTCTTTAAATGGTGTGATTGTATATACAAAAGAACATTATCATTTGTCTCCTCAATTGGTAGTTCAATATAACATAAATAAAAAGAAAGTACTTTATCAAAGCAATCCACAGCAGAAAAACTACCAATGGGGTTTTTCAAAGTTGATAACGTATGAAAATTCGAAAAGGAAGGTATTGCACGGAGCTCTTTTTTATCCTGTCGGTTTTTATGCGGATAAAAGCTATCCTATGGTGGTGTATATTTATGAGCGGTTGTCTGATTTCTATAACCAGTATGTGAATCCAAGTCTGCTAAATGGTGAGGGGTTCAATATCAGTAACCTAACCGCACAGGGTTACTTTGTGCTGTTACCTGATATTGCCTATGAAGAAGGTAAAACCGGCCAATCTGCCTTAGATTGTGTAACTGCTGCGGTTGATGAAGTATTGGCTAACGAATCCGTTGACCCAAAACGTCTGGGCCTTTTTGGTCATTCGTTTGGAGGTTATGAAACTAATTTTATTATAACACAAACCAATAGGTTTGCCACCGCAATATCAGGTTCGGGTATGGCGGATTTCATAAGCAGTTACTTAGCCGTAGGCAATAAGAGACCGAATGGCTGGCGGTATGAATTTAATCAGTCAAGGATGGGTGTATCATTGTTTGATGGATTTCAAAAGTATCTGGATAATTCTCCGATTACTTTTGCAAAGCAGATACAGACACCTGTTTTACTATGGTCGGGAGACGCTGACGGACAGGTAGATTATTATCAAAGTATAGAGTTTCACTTGGCATTGCGGCGATTGCAGAAACCCAATGTTTTGCTGTTGTACGAGGGAGAGGACCACGTACTAATGAAAAGGGAGCATCAGGTCGATTTGACGCATCGAACCCAGGAATGGTTTGATTACTATTTAAAAGGGGGAGTAAAGCCGGATTGGCTTATGCCCGATAGGTTATAAAACAACAATGCAGTTCCCACGGGAACTGCATTGCTTTTTGCTACTGGTGGTTGCGGTATAGTTTTACCACACAGTTTCCACTGGCATCCTTACCCCAAAGGTTATTTCCTCCGAAGGTACAAAGTGGTCCTACATCATCAGAACACATAATGGATGTTGAACACTGTGTTCCCTGTGGATTTAATTGTACAAATCCCGGAATGTTGATGGTCAACTTTGAGTTCTTGCTCGTTGTGAATGAGCTGAGTGCTCCAACCAATCCCAAGGCAAGTACTGCCATTGGAATGAATTTGCTGAATCTTTTCATGATTATTAAATTTAATGTTATTGATCTACTCTGTTCACAGGTTTTCGATCGTTCTCCTGACAACCGGCCGGTTATATTTTTATTTATTTGGTGTTGCAACTTTCGTTCTTTGAACCATAGTAGGTTTGGCTTTAATGGTATTTTCCGAATACCGTTGTAGTACCAGGGGACTCATTCGGTAACTAACCAGGTGCGTTCCTATTAATCCATAAAAATGGTTGCCCTGCAATGTGAAGTGACTTAATCTTTCGCCATCGACGTTGTATACATAGAAACTTACTATATAGCTTCGGTTTTTGAGGTCATAGACATCAACAAGGCTTGCCTGTTTCCACATTTTTGCATCCTCGAATTTGCCCATTGAAGCAGCGTTGACGAATAAAAGCCCTTTGTAAGCAAAGGCTTGCCTGTTGACGTATACCGGAGGTGCTGCCATCTTTGTTTCGTTTCTTGCTGCATTGTATGCCAACTTTATTCGTGCTTTACTTATGGTGTCAATAGTGTTTCCCCGGTATTTTAATTTGAGATTAGTATCGGTAACTATATATTGATTGCGGTAATAGTATGTATAGACCAACTGATTTGTAAAAGGGTCGTAATTCAACATTCCATCAGTATCAAAAACTCCATCTATTTGCTTCTGCAGTAAAGAGGGGTTTAGGATTAGATTGTTGGCACTTTGAGAATAGGCACCAAGGATATTTTCGCCATTCGGTTTGTCGGTTCTGAATGCCGTAGCAACTGAATCAGTAAAAACAGGATTTGTAAAGCGAGGAGTGATTCTGTGCTGCTGTTGTGCACTCCATTGCCCTGTTTCCCCCCTAAATATCACCGGCACCGTACCATCAGATGCAAAAAAGTATTTTGGATAGACGTTAAGATGCAAAGCGCGGAACGGAAAATTCAGGTTGTTTAGTTTAACTACAATTTCCTTTTTGTGCTGTAGTGCCGCATCAATTTCGGTAAGTAATAATGGTGCAGTTACATTTCCTAAATATATTTTTCCATTAGCAGTTCCTGCAAAATAATAGGAGTTGAACCCAAGGTCAATGTCGTGTTCCTGAGGGAACTGTTCCGGCAGCCTTCGTACAAAATTATTACGATGCTGTATGATATCCTCTGACATCAGAAACAGTACTGTGATTACCACTATCCCAGATGTGAAAAGCATTGTAAGGAACCCATAGGTGCCTCTTGTGGCTGATTGAACTATTACAGCGATTGCCGCGATTACCACAAAAACAATATTAAAAATCAGATGCTGTGTCCAGCTCATTTTTTCTAAGATGCCGCCACATGAACAAGGTGTAAACGAACTGAAATTCAGGATTATGACGATGTAAGCTGAAAACATGGTCATGAGGACAAAGCTTCCGTACAATCCTATCAGTCTTGATTTTTTGAACATCAGGAGTAGCACCAAGATGAATTCTGCCACAGGGACTGCTACGGATACGGAAGCTGCAAATGCACTCAACAAAGGAGACTGCCCGAGCTGGATTTGGAAGTTTTGAAAGTCTAACAGCTTACTCATAGCTGCGTATGAGAACAACAGTATGTATAGCAATGCAACAGTATAGACAAAATTGTTTTGGAGTGCCGGATGTGGTTTCATTACAGTTGGTTTTTGTAGTGTAAAATTCTGAATCAGAAACTGTTAGTTGATGTTGAAACCGGAGGGTTAGATGTTGTAAATGAGTGTGTTAGTTGTTTTCTCTTTTGACATCGCTTGGGGAGTAGTTGTATTTTTTCTTGAAAGCTTTGGAAAACGTAGGGTAGTCGTTGAAACCGCTCATGAAAGCGATTTCTTTTAGTGGGAAGTCAGTTTTTTGGATGAGGTAGTGGCCTTTTTTCAGGCGTTCGTTGGTATAGCATTGGTAGATGCTGGTGTTGTAGTAGTGGCGGAAGCCTCTTTTGATTTTCAATTCGTTGGTCCCGAACAGGAGTGCCAATTGTTTGGCTGACGGCATGGGCTCTTCGAGGTGTTCTTTGATGTATTCGTAGATGCTTTGCATGATGGCTGCATCGGACTTGCGGGGTTTTATGGATTGTATGTTGTTGCCGTCTGCCATCAAGTCCTCAAGAATTGTAGTTACCGAGGAGACTATTATTTTGCTGCTGTAGTGGTGTTTGGCGATGGTGCAATGACAGGGGAGAACTTTGTGCTGCGCAGTGTGAAATAACAGCAGGGCAGTAGATTCGTAAACACTGTTGGCTTTGAGCTCGGTTTCTAATTGGCTCCAAAGTTCCAAAGTGGTTTGCTGTAACAGAGTGGTGATATTGGTGGTGATGAGTTGAGCCGGTGGGTATTCTAAGAGTTTGGGAACGGCACTGCTGAAGCTTTTGATGTTGTGCTGTTCATCGAGTTCGAGGGTGAACTGTACAAGGTTTTGATAGTTGTATACCGGGTTTACGTGCCCTAACATGTCGATGGTGTTTTGCAGGCTGGTGGCGAAGGCGTTTAGTTTGTTGATTAAGGTTTCGACTTCTTTATTTTCTACTTGAGGCACTAACCGGAACGAAAGATTCCCCGTTGCCAGTTCAAACAGCATTTGGTAGATGTTTTTAATATGGATATGGAAGGGTTGTTCCTGCATTACGAGTCGTACTGAAGGGAACAAAGCTATAGGATTGGGATTGCGGAATCAAATGGTTTAGTGTTGGATTCGGGAATTTAGGAGGGGATTTGGGGGCTTGTATCTTTACCTTCGATCCTTCCCTTCAATCCTTCGGCAGGCTAAGGACAGGCAGGCTAAGGGAGGCAGGGGAATTGTGAATGATGCCCTTCGACAGGCTCAGGGTGACAGTTGTGGTTTCAGTTGTGTTTTTTGATTTTGTAGGTTAGGGTTGCTCAGGGATGCAATCATAAAATTATTGCAGGCGTAGAAAAAAGGTAAGCGAAAGAGGAGTCTTTCGCTTTGTTGTTGTAATTCAACCCTGACAGGGTTCCAAACCTTTGTAATTCAACCCTGACAGGGTTCCAAACCCTGTCAGGGTTTATAAAAGGGAAGGTTGACTTATGCTTTAACTGCTATCATGGAAATTTCCACATTAACCCCTTTGGGCAAACCGGCTACCTGAACGGTTTCGCGAGCCGGGGCAGTCGCCTCGTCAAAGTAGGCTCCGTACACCCTGTTGATGCGGGTAAAATTCCCCATATCCATGATAAAGATGGTGGTTTTGACCACGTGTTCAAAGGTC
>CAYPSB010000063.1:0-9506 GCA_964413435.1 uncultured Flavobacterium sp. | reverse complement strand
CACGACTCAAACTCGTGTTCTTAGGAGTGTGGGTTCGATTCCCACTCCGGGTACTAAAAGAAAAAACCTCTCAGCAATGAGAGGTTTTTTTATTTTCGAATAATACCTGATTTTACAAACCGAGAATCAGTTTGGCAATCGTAAAATAAAGAATAATACCGAATACATCATTTGTTGTTGTGATAAAAGGTCCTGTTGCAATCGCAGGGTCAATCTTGTTTTTGTGCAGAAATAATGGTACAACAGTACCCAACATGGCAGCAAAAAGAATAACAACTATAATCGAAATCGATATAGCAATCCCTACGTGATATTGTTGGTAAACAATAGAATGGAAAATCAATAAAAATAAAGAAATGATGGTTCCTGAAATCATGGCCACTATCAGTTCTTTTTTGAAATAATTTTTACTGAATTCTTTTAGTGAACCGTTTGCTAAACCTTGTACCACGATGGCTGAGGCCTGAACGCCTATGTTTCCGGCAGTTGCTGAAAGCAATGGTACGAAAATAATTAATGTAGAATACTGTTTGAATGCTTCTTCGTTTCCTTTCAAAACAAAAGAAGCTACAATCTCGATAATCATCCCTATTAATAGCCAAGGCAAACGACCTTTAATCATTTCGAAAACACTGTCACCAGCTTCTACGTCTTGCGTAATACCCGCTGCTAACTGGTAATCTTTATCGGCTTCTTCTTTGATTACGTCTACGATATCGTCAATGGTCACACGACCTACTAATCTTCCCAGTTCATCTACTACCGGAATGGCTTCCAGGTCGTACTTCTGCATGATACGGGCCACTTCGGTATTCGGAGTATCTACTTTTACGTAGTCTACTTTTTTGATGTATACTTCGCTGATGGGTGTTTTGGTAGAAGTGGTCAACAAATCTTTCAACGACAACCTTCCTTTCAGTCTTCCGTCATCATCTACTACATAAATAGAATGTACGCGGGTTACGTTTTCGGCTTGTATGCGCATTTCTTTAACACAGGTCAACACATTCCAGTTTTCGTTGACCTTTACCATTTCTTTCCCCATCAAACCTCCGGCAGTGGTTTCGCTGTAACGCAACAAATCCACAATGTCTTTGGCGTGCTCTACGTCTTCCAGCTCCGAGATTACCTCTTCTTTTTTACTCTGCGACAATTCGGCTATAATATCCGCCGCATCATCGGTGTCTAATTCGTCAAGCTCTTCTGCAATTTCTTTGGCAGAAAGCCCTTGAAGAATTTTTTCACGCACATCTTCTTCCAGCTCGGGAAGAATTTCAGCTGTAATCTCGCTGTCTAGAATTCGGAAAATATAAGTAGCTTCTTCAATATCTAATTCATCAAAAATCTCCGCAATATCGGCATGGTGCATATCATTCAACAAAACAGCCAATTCCTGGTCATTTTTTTGATGAATGAGTTGCTCGATTTGCGTTAAGAGTTCTTTGCTGATATTAAACTGCATGGGCTTCTATTTTTTGAGTAAGTTCGATGAACTGTTCTACAGATAATTGCTCCGGACGGAGGTCAAAGATAGTGTCTTCTTTTAAATTATCCGAAAGGTTGAAGGATTTTAAACTATTTCTAAGGGTTTTTCGGCGTTGTTGAAAACCGGTTTTGACCACGGTAAAGAATAGTTTTTCGTTGCAGGGCAAATGGAAATTTGGTTTTCTCAACAAGCGCAACACGCCCGATTTTACCTTGGGCGGCGGATTGAAAACATTTTCATTAACTGTGAACAAATATTCGGCATCATAAAACGCCTGTACCAAAACCGATAAAATCCCGTAAACTTTATTCCCTTTTTTGGAACAAATCCGTTCTGCCACTTCTTTTTGAAACATCCCTGTAAATTCCGGAACCTGCTCGCGCAAATCCAAGCAGCGGAACACGATTTGGGAAGAAATATTATAAGGGAAATTCCCGGTTATGGCAAACGGTTCGCCTTTAAAAACCTCGTTGATGTCGTATTTTAAAAAATCTTTGGAAATGATTTTGCCGTGTAATTTTGGATAATGGGCATTCAGGTACTCAACGGATTCAGTATCAATTTCAATGACATAAGTTGTGGCGGGTTTTTCCAACAGATACTTGGTAAGGACTCCCATGCCCGGACCGATTTCCAGGACCTTGTCATAGCCTTGAAACCCCAAAGTGTCGGCTATATCTTTGGCAATATTTTCATCGGTTAAGAAATGCTGACCGAGGTGTTTTTTGGCTTTTACGTTATCCATTTTTGTGGTTTTGATTATTAGATTATTAGATTGTTGGATGTTTGGATTTTCGGATAGTTAGATTTTATTTCCATTCGGATTTCTGCAAATCTAACAATCCAACAATCTATCAGTGTTCACTGATTAACTCCAGTTCGGTACGGAAAGCTAACATTTTATCAGCGAACAAACGAAGTCCTTCTTCGCGTAGGCGCTCTGCATCTTCATCATAGTATTTTTGCAGGGTTTCTTTGCTGTCTGTGGTGTATTGAATAGAGTAAGTAGTGCCGCCCATTTCTTCCTCTACCAAAACTTTGACCATACGGGCCGAAGTAAATTTACCTGTGGCCAGCATGTCGTTAATGTGTTTTTCCTGCATCCACTGCATCCATGCATCGTGCACGCTTTCGTGTATGTTGATGGTAACGTTATATAATATCATGTTGAGTTACGAATTAAAAATTATGAATTATGAGTATTTTATGCCAACGGCTATTGCTTACGGAACACTATAAATTAGTGTCGCCGCGCAGTTTCCGGTATTTGTTCCTTGAGTCTACGAAATAAATGCTGTCTTCATGTTTGAAAATCATTTCTTCGTACAGCGGTTTGGCTTTCTCCGGATCGTTTAAATTCAGATTGTAAATTTCAGCCGAATAGTATAGCGCCTCATCAACATAGATACAGTCTTTATGCTTGCTGATGATTTCGTTGTAGTTGTCCAAAGCTTTGGCAAAATCCCCCATTTTTTCATAAATCTTGCCTATGCGCAGCAAAGTAACGGGTTCAATGGCATCGCCTTTGTTTTCTTTTAAAATCAATTGAAATCCGGCTAAAGCTTCCGGTTTTTTGTTTTGGTACAAAAGAAAATCAGCCCGGGCAAATTTCTTAAGGGCTACCTGGGTAGAGTCTTCTACCGTATTGTCGCTGATTAGTAAAAATAAATCCAAAGCATCGTTGGCAATCAGTTGTGACGGTGCTGATTTCAGGACTTTCAATTGGTGTGAAGCCCATTCGAAATCGCCCTTGAAATAGCTGGTTTTGGCTGTTTTCAAACTGGCTTCCTGCCCAATGGCATCTCCGCCCATTTCTTCATCTATCTGCGAATAATAAATCAAGGCCTGATTGAATTTTTCTTCATATAAAAAGATATCCGCCAAGGCCATTTTTACCTCTGCCATTTGGTACCGGTTGATGGGCATTTCCATCGCATTTTTTAAAATGGCTTTTGCTTTTTCGGGATTGTTTAAATGAAAAGCGGTAAAATTTGCCTGCAGTTCCAACAAAGAAAGTGTGTAAGGGCTGGGTCCGAATTGTTTAATCAGGTCGTCCAATTCCTGTGTTATGGTAGGATAGTCTTTGGCTAAAGCATGATTGATTTTCATTTCCAGCAAATAGGAATGCGACTGTATCAACAACTCCAGATCCTGAGTGTTATCTAAAACAAAAGTCAGGATTTCTTTAGCCGAATCCTCATCATTGTCTTCTATAGCCATTTGCCCCAAATTGACAATGTTTGCAAAAGAATCCGGGTTTCTTTTATAGATGGCTTTTTGCTGAATAAATGCCTTGCCGTATTCTTTGATTTGCACAAAATACCAGCTCAAAAAATCATTCCAAACAACATCTTGGGTTTTTTGAGCTCTGATCAGTAAAGCTTTTTTCAGTGCTTCGTTAAAACTGGCATCTACCTCTTCCGTCATAAAACGGGACAATTGATTTTGAATGATGGGCAGGTTTTGCGGATTTTTAACCGATTCGTCCAGAAAAGTTTCAATCATCAAATCGGTATTTCCCAATTGGCCGTAAAGAGTGGCCATTTGAAACCCGAAACTCATGCGGGGTTCTTTTTCCAAAGCAGTTTTATAGGCTTGCAAAGCGTAATCAAACAAAGCCTTTTTTTCAAAAACATAGGCAATACCATATACCTCGTTGGCATTTTTCTTGATTCTGTCAAGAGCCTGCTCGTAATATTTTTTGGCCTTTTCCTGGTTTTTTTGCAGTTGGTAATTAAATCCCAGCTCTACCAAAAGATTGCTTTGTTTGTATTTGTCTAAACGCAACTCTAAAGCTTTCTCGGCTTTTTCAAATTGTTGCAATTGCTGGTAACATTCGATGACTCTTTGGAAATAATTGAAATTGCCTTCCTGACCTTTGAGCAATTCTTCATAACTCACCAAGGCTTTTTCAAATTCACCTCGGTCAAAATAATTATTGGCCAATTGCTCGCTTTGAGCACGGCCCAAAAGCGACACCAACAAGAATACGGTGAGCAGGAGTTTTTTCATAATTTCCGTTAAAACGAACAATGTACTAAAGTAACACTTTTTGTGCTCGATTAGTACATTGTTTGCTAAAGATTAACTTTTTTAGTTAATGATGTCAAATCCGGTGTAAGGACGTAAAACTTCAGGTATTACAATGCCTTCCGGAGTTTGGTAATTTTCGATAATACCGGCCAAAACTCTCGGCAATGCCAACGAACTTCCGTTCAGGGTGTGTGCCAATTGGGTTTTACCGTCTTTTCCTTTGAAACGCAGCTTCAAACGATTGGCCTGGAACGTTTCGAAGTTAGAAACCGAACTGATTTCCAACCAACGATCTTGTGCTGTTGAGAATACTTCAAAATCGTAAGTCAATGCCGAAGCAAATCCCATGTCGCCACCGCAAAGACGAAGCACTCTGTAAGGCAATTTCAACTCTTTTAAAATGCCTTTAACGTGTTCTACCATGCCGTCAAGAGCTTCATAGGATTTATCAGGATGTTCAATGCGAACTATTTCTACTTTGTCAAATTGGTGCAGACGGTTCAAACCGCGAACGTGTGCTCCGTAAGAACCGGCTTCTCTGCGGAAACAAGGCGTGTACCCGGTGCACAAAATAGGCAGTTCGCTTTCCTGTAAAATCACATCGCGGTATAAATTGGTAACTGGTACTTCGGCAGTTGGAATCAGGTACAAGTCGTCCAGACCTACATGGTACATTTGTCCTTCTTTATCGGGCAATTGACCGGTTCCGTAACCCGAAGCTTCGTTAACCAAATGAGGCACCTGCACTTCCTGATAACCCGCGGCTGTATTTTTATCTAAGAAATAAGCAATCAGGGCACGTTGCAATTTGGCTCCTTTGCCTTTATAAACCGGGAATCCTGCTCCGGTAATTTTTACACCCAATTCAAAATCGATGATGTCATACTTTTTTACCAGTTCCCAGTGCGGTTGAGCCCCTTCGTGCAATACGGGAATTTCGCCTTCCTGAAAAACATTCAGGTTTTCTTCCGGAGTTTTTCCTTCGGGTACAATGTCTGCAGGAAGGTTGGGCAGCAAGTACATATTTTGTTGCAATTCTGCCGCAAAGGCTTCCAGTTTTTCCGAAAGCTCTTTACTGGTTTCTTTCAGTTGACTGGTTTTTTGTTTTAAAATTTCGGCTTTGGCTTTTTCTCCGCTTTTCATCATCTCACCAATAGAGGCCGATAGTTTGTTGGCTTCCGCCAAAGTATTGTCGAGCGCTACCTGAGTGCTTCTTCTGTTTTCGTCTAATTGGATAACGGTTTCCACTAAGGCTCTCGCATCCATATGTCTTTTGGCCAAAGCGGCAATCACTTTTTCCTGATTTTCTCTGATGTAACTTATTTGTAACATGGCATTTTCTTTATAAGGAGGCAAATTTAATGAAATGTTTGATAAAACCTTTCAGTTGCCTGAAAACTTAGTCTTTAGGGTAAATTATTATGAATCTGTTTATAAGGGGTTATTTTACCACAATTTTAATAATTGTTACACAGCTTTATTACTATATTCGCAAAAATTTCTAAAATACCATGAGAAAAAGTTACGTTTTATTGTTTTGTCTTTCCATTTATGTGGCATTTGCCCAAAAAAGAGAAATCACTTCGCAATCTATTGCGAAAGCTGAGATGAAATCGGCAGCCAAAACAATGAATCTTCAGATCAATGCCAATACCCAAAATTACGATATTACGTATCATAAGTTGGAGTTTACCATTAATCCGAATGCAAAATTCATCACCGGAAAAGTAACCACTACTTACACCGCATTGTCAAACATGAATACCATTACGTTTGATTTTGCCAATGAACTGACCGCGAGCTCGGTTAAAATGGGAACAACCAGTCTGACGTATGTTGAAAATACCAATAATGAATTGGTGATAACGCTTCCCGCTACCCAAGCGGCCGGAACTTCGGCAACAGTCGAAATCAGCTATTCGGGTGTTCCTCCTAACAATGGTTTCTTTTCTTTTGTACAAAGCCAGCACAATGGAACCCCAATTATTTGGACGCTTTCTGAGCCCTTCGGAGCTCGCGATTGGTGGCCGTGCAAGCAGGATTTGAACGACAAGATTGACAGCATCGATGTATACATCACAGCACCGTCACAGTATACCAGTGTTTCCAACGGAATACAAACTACAGCACCAGTGATTTCGGGTGGCAATAAGACCACGCACTTTCACCACGGCTATCCTATACCGGCTTATTTAATAGCCATTGCTTGTACAAACTACAGCGTTTATACTCAAACGGGAGGCACAGCACCTAATCAGTACCCAATCATCAATTACATTTATCCCGAAAACTTAGCCACAGTACAACCTCAATTGGATGAAACACCGGCGATATTGGATTTGTACGAGAGTTTGTTTGAAATTTATCCGTTCCACAATGAAAAATACGGGCATGCTCAGTTTGGCTGGGGTGGTGGTATGGAGCATACTACGGTATCATTTATGGTCAACTTCAGCCGTCAATTGATAGCTCATGAATTAGCCCATCAGTGGTTCGGCGATAAGGTTACTTGCGGTTCCTGGAAAGATGTTTGGCTCAATGAAGGGTTTGCTACTTACCTGGCGGCATTGGTTATCGAGAATTTTGACGGATTGGATTCGTTTATTTTTGAGAAAGCAAACATGATTGATAATATCACCTCTACCACCGGAGGAGCCGTTTACCTGACCGACACTCAGGCAACGAATGTCAATCGTATTTTCAGCGATCAGTTTAGTTACAACAAAGGGGCTATGGTTCTTGAAATGTTGCGTTTCAAATTGGGAGATGCTTTATTTTTTCAGGGAGTTAAAAATTATTTAGCCGACCCGAACTTGGCGTATAAATATGCAGTGACTACCGATTTAAAAGGACATTTAGAGGCAGTATACGGGCAAAGCTTAACCGAATTTTTCAACGACTGGATTTACAACCAAGGTTATCCTACGTATACCATCACTGCTCAAAACTGGGGCGCGGGTCAGGCTAAATTTGTGGTCAACCAAACCCAATCGCATCCTTCGGTAACCTATTTTGAAATGCCTGTTCCGGTAAGAGTATACAGTGCCAACGGAGATACGGCGGATTTGGTGTTAAACAATACATTCAACGGTCAGGAATTCATCATGAACGTTCCTTTTACCATCACCGGAGTCGACTTTGACCCCGAAAAACATTTGATTTCGCGCAATTCTACCATGACTTTGGGCAATCAGAGTTTTGAAATGGACAAGGCCGTTGCGGTATATCCTAATCCGAGTTTGGAATTTTTACACATTCAGATGCCGGCCACACTCGGTTTGCAAAAAGCAATTATTTATAACAGTTTGGGCCAAAAAGTATTGGAAAGTACTACCCTGGATTTTTCGGTAAACACCTTGTCATCGGGGGTTCATTATATTGATATCCAAACGACTGAAGGCATCTATCATAAAAAATTCATAAAAAACTAATCTTCGTTCAATATACTATGCAGGAGTAAGGTGAAAACCTTACTTTTGTGCGTTTAAAAGAAACTGACAAAATAAGAAATGGAAATTGCAATTAAATTATCTCAATTTTTACTGAGTTTATCAATACTAATCATACTGCACGAGCTGGGGCATTTTATTCCGGCCAAATTATTTAAAACAAGAGTAGAAAAGTTCTATTTGTTCTTCGATGTTAAATATTCGTTGCTCAAAAAGAAAATAGGGGAAACCGAATACGGAATCGGATGGCTGCCTCTGGGAGGCTATGTTAAGATTTCGGGCATGATAGATGAAAGTATGGATACTGAGCAAATGGCTCAGGAGCCTCAACCGTGGGAATTCCGTTCTAAACCGGCTTGGCAACGTTTAATCATCATGTTGGGTGGGGTAACGGTAAATTTCATTTTAGCGTTCATCATTTACATCGGAATGACATTCTTTTATGGTGAACAATACATTGCCAACAGCGAAGTGAAAGATGGGGTATGGATTCAGAATCCTACCATGCAGCAAATAGGATTTAAAACCGGAGATAAGTTTATAAGCATAGACGGCAAACCAATTGACAAATTCGACCAAACAATTTCGGAAAAAATATTGATGTCGAAAAAAGTAGTGGTTGACCGTGGCGGGGTTGAGCAGGAAATCAAAATGCCAATCAACTTTATCGACAAATTATTGTCGGGGCCTAAAATGCCTTTGGCCGAATTGCGTATGCCGTTTACCATCGGGGCTGTTCCTTCGGATTCTCCCAATCAGCATTTGAAACCTAAAGACATTTTACTGTCGCTCAACGGTCAAAAAACCAAATACCTGGACGAAGTAAAGCCTATACTCGAAAACAATAAAGGTAAAGAATTGGCAGCCGTAGTGCTCAGAGAGGAAAAAGAAGTTCCTCTGACTGTTAAAGTCAACAACGAAGGAAAATTAGGGGTACAGTTAGGTGGTATCAGCATAGCCTCTTTGGAAAAATTGGGATACTACAAAGTGAGCAGCCAAAAATTCGGGTTCTTCGAATCGATTCCGGTCGGAATTGAAAAGGGATGCACGCAGTTAGGCAATTACGGCAAACAGCTCAAAGCCATCTTCAATCCAAGTACCGGAGCTTATAAAGGAGTGGGAGGATTTGCCGCTATCTTCAATATTTTCCCGAACACTTGGAGCTGGGAAGCCTTTTGGGGGATTACCGCTTTACTGTCCATCATGCTTGGTGTAATGAATTTATTACCGATTCCGGCTCTTGATGGCGGTCATGTAATGTTTTTATTATACGAAATCATTTCGGGTCGAAAACCCAGCGATAAGTTCCTGGAGAAAGCCCAACTGGTTGGTTTTGTACTACTTATTTCCTTGTTGCTTTTTGCTAACGGGAACGATATTTACAAGGCAATTTTCCACAAGTAATATTTTTTAAAATTTTATTCATTTTTATTTGCAAAAAATAAAATTCGTTCTATCTTTGCAACCGCTTAAAAGATACAACATCTTCCTCCTTAGCTCAGTTGGTTAGAGCATCTGACTGTTAATCAGAGGGTCCT
>CAYPSB010000062.1:2849-10228 GCA_964413435.1 uncultured Flavobacterium sp. | reverse complement strand
AATAAAACTCCGGTAATCAGCCGGAGTTTCAATCATCAATCAAAAAACGAACAGTTAATCAGACTGTTGTTGCGGTTATGGTAAATTCCAATTATCAATTTTATAAAGGCAAATAAAAGTCTTTTTTTTATTTTTCAAAACAAAACAGACTTAAAATTTGCTTATTTTATTATCCCAAATACGTTTTTAAGATTTTACTTCGGGAAGTGTGTTTTAATCTGCGGATGGCTTTTTCTTTTATCTGACGAACGCGTTCACGAGTCAAATCAAAAGTTTCTCCTATTTCTTCTAACGTCATAGGGTGTTGATCACCTAAACCGAAGTACAAACGAACGACGTCAGCTTCACGTGGCGTTAAAGTTTCTAAAGAACGTTCAATTTCGGTTCTTAAAGACTCATGGATTAACTCTCTGTCCGGATTTGGAGATTCGCCTGAACGTAAAACATCATATAGGTTAGAATCTTCTCCTTCAACTAGTGGTGCATCCATTGATAAATGACGACCGGAGTTTTTCATGCTCTCTTTAACGTCGTTAACCGTCATGTCCAATTCTTTTGCAATTTCCTCGGCAGAAGGTGCACGTTCGTTAGATTGCTCTAACAAAGCATACATTTTGTTGATTTTGTTAATAGAACCAATTTTGTTCAATGGTAAGCGAACGATACGAGATTGTTCTGCTAAAGCTTGCAAAATAGATTGACGAATCCACCACACGGCATAAGAAATAAATTTAAAACCACGGGTCTCGTCAAAACGCTGCGCTGCTTTTATCAAACCTAAGTTTCCTTCGTTAATCAAATCGGGAAGCGTTAAACCTTGATTTTGGTATTGCTTGGCCACCGAAACTACGAAACGTAAGTTGGCTTTGGTCAATTTTTCTAAAGCTCTTTGGTCTCCTGCTTTGATGCGTTGTGCCAATTCTACCTCTTCATCGGCAGTAATCAAGTCAACTTTTCCAATTTCCTGTAAGTACTTGTCTAGGGAAGCAGTTTCACGATTGGTTACCTGCTTGGTGATTTTGAGCTGTCTCATTTATTTATCTCCTTTACTTTAAAGTGTTCGGGTGGTTGTACGTAAAGAAAATCAAAAAAGTTACAATTTATTAAAATAAATTATATGCAGAATGGCAAAATCTTTAATACCTCTCAAAGCATAAGAAATGATTTATTTATTTAAAATAGTATAACGAATTCCGGTGCGAAGTCCAAGCATATAGGGTTTGTAGTCGTTGTTGTTATTCGATTTTATGTGATAATTAAATATGGTTTCCACAAATAGTTTGGTATTCTTGAAAATTTGATAGTCTAATTCCAAGCCCCCGTTAAGGGATACAGAAGTGTTAGAAAGATCTTTAGTTTTGCCAATTTCTTGGTTGTATCCATTATTAGTTTCAATGGTTATTAAGTTTTCATTTAATAATAAATACGAAAAACCGAAATTTGCTTTCAATCCTATTTTGGCATCTAAAAATTGGTATTTCACTTCAAGAGGAATTTCCGAATATGCTATTTTTTGAATAATATCCATTTTGTCAGCCCCATTTGAGGCCGAGGCAATCGTTTGATTGGTAATGTTCGGATAGTATTCTATTCCACTGTAGTTGGCTGTGTTTACAGGAGCGTCTTTAGTCGTTAAATTTATATTGATTTTGGAATACCCGATGCGAACCGATATTTTTTCCGTGAGCTCATAAGTTAAACCTATTCCATAACCAAACTTAATGTTTGACTTCTTGCTTTGTGAATCTAAATCTTTGTCCAATGTTGATTCATTAACAAAATAACCATAATAAACAGGTGACGCAAAGACATCCAGATCAAATTTTCTGAAGCGTTTGATGCTGTCTTTTTGGGTTTTGTCTTCCGCGTACATGTTGATGTTGATGGTTTTTTCCTTTTCTTTTTTCTGGGCCACACTATCTGGTTTTTTAGTGCTGCTTTCTTTGATTTTGACTGTTGATTGCGAAACTTGTAGAGAAGTGACATTCAGTGGTAATGCGATGTTTTCTTCAGCAATGTTTTTACTTTTTGGATTGCTTTTTTTAGATTTAAATTTTCCTTTTCTTTTTTCAGAAAGGTTATTGGTAATCAATTTCTTTTTCTTGGAGAGAAGTTTTGAATTGTTTTTTGTTTGATAATCACCTTTTGTGTACTTATAACCTCGTTTCAGATTGTCTTTTTTGTAAATTTTCTCATTGTGGAGATTCTTCTCATTTCGAATGTCTTTTAGGGATTTTTCATTTTTCATGAAAACATTGAATTCTTTATTTACAGTCGGCTTTGTTTTTTCATGGATGCCACTACTATTTGAAATCGGATTGCCTGAGTCATTTGCACTATTGTTATTCTTGTTGTTTGGCGATGTTTTGTCAATATTGTTTACTTCTTCTGAGTTGTTTTTTGGTAATTTGTTGCATTCATAATTATAAATACAGAAGATTGTCAGAGCTCCCAATAAAAGTACACCTATTGTTTTGGTCCAGAATAAAATAGGAACGACCCTTCTTTTTTTCTTTTTTTCAAGCTCGTGTTTTATACCATTCCATACATTGTCCTTTGGAGTTTTTTCTAAAGAACTGAGCTTATCGGCGAAAATTTTACCTATGTCTTTTCTATTTTCCATATTTCATAGTTGTGTTATGGATGGTTTTATTTGCTTTGATTTGCTCTTTTAAAATCATTTTGGCTCTGTGTAAATTAGATTTTGAGGTGTTTGTTGATATCTTCAGTAATTCTGCTATCTCTGCATGAGAGTAGTTATCTAATTCATATAAACAAAATACTAGGCGATATTGATTAGGTAATTTTTGAATTAACGATAGTAAATAGTCAAGTGAAAATTCGTCTAATTCATTTTCATCCATTTCGGTATCCAAAAAAATCTTGTCACTTATGGGAATCAAGTGAAATGATTTCTTATAACTGTCAATGGCTTTGTTTATGGTTATTCGTTTCATCCATCCTTCGAATGAACCGCTGTTGTTGAACTTTTTGATGTTGGTAAAAATCTCCAGAAATGCGTTTTGTAAATTATCTTCGGCTTCTTCAGTATTAATGCAATACTTCAGGCTCAGAGTATATAAAACATCTTTATACAGATGGTATAATTCCTCCTGAGCCGAAATATCGTTAGCAATGCATTTTTTTATTAGCGCTTCTAAATTCAAAAAAATGTTTTTTTAAAAATAACGAATACATCTGATATTTACAGTATTGACAGCCGGAACTTTCAAACTCGGTACACTTTGTCCGTTACTAAAATCTATTGTCTTTACAGTAGTAGCGTCATTTTCTGTAGATGACCAATACAAAGAATTAGCAAAATTGCCCAAATTTTGTTGGTGTAAATTGGAGTATAGTAAACTCAATTCGTCTACAGATGGTAAGAACCAATCTTTAAAGCCATTGAACTCATAACCTAATGATTCTTTGGCTGCTACGGTTCCGTTGTTTAAAACATCACAAACGGCAGGATTGGTATAAAAATTCAATAAAGAATCGTGAAAATTTAAAATGACTCCCGAGTTGTATAGTCCAGTTCCAATGACGGTGTTCTGAGCATTCGAAACAGAAGTGGTTGCACAACCCCATTCAAAGTAGGATAAGTCAATCGGTGCAGCTTCTGCATATCGCCATCCTTCACTATAAAAGCCTTTGTCGTAAAAAACTATTCCTCCTGAAGGACCGGTATCACCCACGTCATATGAGGTTACGGATTGACAGGTTTTTTTCAAGTGAATGTTTTTAGTTGGATTTATGATATAGATTTCATCACCTGCCACAATTACCCTTCGATCAATGTTCCAGTCTTGGGCAACTTGAGAAGTTCCTTCAAGATTGATATTGATGTGAAATTCGTCATTTACAAATAAGAAAATCCAACTGCCTGTATACTGTTGGCCTCCATAGTAAAAAGTGATGGTTCCGTCAACATTGGCGTCAAAATAGCCTCCCAAATACCGATTATCACCTGCAGCGTCATATTGCACTTTCCATACGCAGGGTGTTACTATAGTGGGGCTTGAAGTGCTAAACAAACCGCTGCAATAACTGATGATATCTTCTCGGGAGCAACTGTCAATGGCTAATTTCAATTCCGAATTGTTGTTTACAGTAAATTCACTCCCGTCTGCCAAAGTTGTTGAGATGGGATAGCTGATACTCAGAGATTGATCGGGAGGTAAAAAGCTCAGAAAAGCACTGAAATTATCATCGCCGATGATTGTTACGGAGCCGATAGGATGTAAAGTGGAATCATAAATTTCCAAGTGTATCGGATACACAAAATCAATGCAAACGATATCCTGTAACGGGTCATCTTCTTGTTTTGTAACTCGGTCGATAAGATTGTATAATTCAGAGTCTCTTCGAATCAAATCCTCTGAGTTCGGTATTTTAATCGAATCATCAAGGTCTTTACAACTGTTGGTAATTAAACTCAAGAACAACAGCATAACTAGGGGGAGTAAATTTAGTTTTGTTTTCATGGTTGCAATTAGTTGGTTTGTTGAAAAATAAAACTACAATCACCCTGATGAGCATTGACCGGAGCAAAAGTAGGTAATACTTGATTTACCTCCGGGTGGTGTAAGGTTTTGTTAATAATGATATGACCGGAAGTTATCGGATATGATACTGACTGATAATCATTATGTTTAATGTAATAATTATGTGTATTCATGGTTATGGCGTATATGTGGTTAGCGGTCAGTTGAATAGGGGATATGTTTTTCCTGTTATTTGCATTGGCAACGGTTACATTTACATATTCCGTTCTTATAGGGCTTATCGTTTCAGCATCCCAAATGGTGACTCTAATATTATTAACAGTTTTCGGAATCTTTAAAACAATAGCATTAATATTCCCGTTTACCGTGGGGGTAAATTCTAAGCCACACTCATAAGCAGTATTGTCATCTATATAAGTAATGGTTTTGTTGTTAAATCCTGTGACAGACAAAAATCCCGGTAACGGATTTTCTTCCGAATAGGTAGTAGTGTTGTTATTGCTGTCATTTGAACAGGAAAGACATAGGGATGATGCCATTAAAAAACTCAGATAAGTATTTTTTATTTTCATGATTTTTTTGTGTTGTTTATTCTATAGTCAGCAAATAATGAAAAGGTTGCGTAGTTGTTTCAAAAAAATAAAATCCCTGACTCACATGAAGGAAACAGGGATTCATTTCTATCAACAAATTATAAATACCACCTTATAATTTGGGAAGTCAATTACAGACAAGTCTTTAAATTTTATAAAGGTTGCGTAAGACTAAATAAAAAATCCGTTCTTATGGGAACGGATTTTTATAGTAGAGAAATCTAAGGTTATAATTTTCTAGTGCCGGACCAATTTCCTGATTCGGAACTTATGTTTTGCCATGTGCCACTGATATTATTACCACTCACATTTCCGCTAAACGTCCCGCCGCTGAAACTGCCGGTTATTACATTGTTAGCTTCCAGTCCTTGCAAGTTGATGGACTCGTTTCCTGAATTTGACTTAGCCAATCCGTTAATTTCGCCATCAGAGACTATAAGATTGAACACGCCTGAATCATCACCTGAGAAACTACCTGTATAGCATTTAACCAATGCATCTGAAAACTCCTTAACTATGTATATGTTTGCATTTGGATGGCCACTGATTACAATATTGGATATCGTAGCTGAATTACCGGTGGCATCAACACTAAAATCAAATGAAGAACTGCCGTTTGTAAAAGTGAGTCCATTTATCGCTGAGTTTAAAGTAACTGTTTCGGTTGTTGTGTAAGTAAACGTCGTTCCGTCAATGACAAGGCTGGCAACAACAGTTCCGTTGTTGTTGATGTCAATATGAACGGTTCCGGAGGATCCAACGAAAACCCCTTTGTAAATTCCGAAGTTGCTGTTGTCGTATTGTGATTTTGCTTCAGGAGTATTTGAAATGCTGTTGCCTGAAGAGCTGTCGCTTGAACATGATAATGTCAATGTACCAAGAATTAAGAACAAAAATAGTTTTTTCATAATATTGATTTAAATGGTTGATTATATGAAGGTAAGCAATTTTTGTTTGATGTGGTGATTTTTTGTTTGAAATGATAAATAGTTGTTTGTCTTTGGATTAAACAAAAAAGCCCGACTCATTGCTAAGTCGGGCTTTATGATGAATTAATAAAAATCTATTTAAGCTTTTGGAGTGTCTTTTCTGTCTTCTCTCGGAGGACGGTTTTCATCTCTTGGAGGTCTCGGTAAAAGTGCTTTTCTGGACACTTTTTCTTTTCTGGTTTTAGGATCTATTCCTAAGTATTTTACCATGAACACATCGCCCATGTTAACCACGTCAGAAACGTTTTCCGTTCTTTCCCAAGCCAATTCCGATACGTGTAACAGTACTTCGTTTCCTGGTGCCGCAGTGTATTCTACTACAGCTCCAAAGTCGAGCATTTTAATCACTTTTACTTCATAGGATTCTCCTACTTCAGGTTTGAAAATGATAGAGTCGATTTTCGCTAATACTGCTGCAATTCCATCCGGATCAGTTCCTAAAATTTCAACCACACCTTGCTCGTCTACTTCGTTGATAACGATGGTGGTTCCGGTAGCTTTTTGTAATTCCTGAATCACTTTTCCACCAGGTCCGATTAAGGCACCAATGAAGTTTCCAGGAATGGTTCTCATGATGATTTTCGGAGCATGTTTCTTAACGTCAGGTCTTGGAGTAGGGATAGTTTCTACCAATTTGCCCAAGATATGCATACGACCGTCACGAGCTTGGTTTAACGCTTGCTCCATGATGTCATAACGCAATCCGTCGATTTTGATATCCATTTGACAAGCTGTGATTCCGTCTTTGGTTCCGGTTACTTTAAAGTCCATATCACCTAGGTGATCTTCATCTCCTAAGATGTCGGAAAGAACCGCAAACTTTTGACCATCTGTGATTAATCCCATAGCAATTCCGGAAACCGGTTTGATCATTTGAACTCCGGCATCCATTAACGCCATAGTTCCGGCACATACTGTAGCCATAGATGACGAACCGTTAGATTCTAGAACTTCAGAAACTATACGAATTGTGTAAGGACAATCGACAGGAATCATATTTTTCAAAGCACGTTGTGCTAAGTTTCCGTGACCAACTTCTCTTCTTGAAGTACCTCTTAAAGGTTTAGCTTCTCCGGTAGAGAATGGTGGGAAGTTATAATGCAAGTAGAATTTTTCTTCTCCTTGTTCTGATGGCGAGTCGATTTGATTAGCTTCTCTTGAAGTTCCCAAAGTTACCGTAGCCAAGGCTTGTGTTTCTCCACGAGTAAATAATGAAGAACCGTGTACCGAAGGTAAGTAATCGGTTTCACACCAAATTGGTCTGATTTCGGTCGTTTTTCTTCCGTCTA
>CAYPSB010000062.1:0-2749 GCA_964413435.1 uncultured Flavobacterium sp. | reverse complement strand
AAGTAATCGGTTTCACACCAAATTGGTCTGATTTCGGTCGTTTTTCTTCCGTCTAAACGGATTCCTTTTTCAAGGATTACGTTACGTACGGCTTCTTTTTGCGTTTTGTAGTTGTATTTGCCAACCAATTCGGCTAAATCCGGATTTTCAGCATACTCTTCTTCTGTAAATAAAGCTTTTACTTCTTCTTTTACAGCAGCAAATTTTTCACCTCTTTCGCTTTTGGCCGAAGCTTCTTGAGCGATAGCGTAATATTTGTCGTAAGAAGCCGCTTTTACTTTTTTGTAGATAGCTTCATCTTCTTTCTCGCCTTCATACTCGCGGTAAGCCGGAGAACCAACAGCGGCTCTCAATCTTTCTTGCGCTTGAATTTGAACTTTAATAGCTTCGTGAGCAAATTTGATAGCTTCTACCATTTCCGCTTCTGAGATTTCTTTCATCTCACCTTCTACCATACAAACAGAGTCGGCTGAAGCACCAATCATCATGTCGATGTCTGATTTTTCCAAATCGGCTTTGCTTGGGTTGATAACCAATTTTCCGTCAACGCGGGCTACGCGCACTTCAGAAATTAAGTTGTAGAAAGGAATGTCGGAAACCGCCAAGGCGGCTGAGGCAGCCAAACCGGCTAGGGCATCAGGCATTACGTTTTCGTCGTGAGACATCAACTGAATCATCACCTGAGTTTCAGCATGGTAATCATCCGGGAAAAGCGGGCGTAAAACACGGTCTACTAAACGCATGGTTAGTACTTCGCTGTCGCTAGGGCGTGCTTCTCTTTTGAAAAATCCACCTGGAAAACGTCCGGCAGCGGCAAATTTTTCACGGTAATCTACCGTTAATGGTAAAAAGTCTACACCCGGATTGGATGTTCTTGCTGATACAGCAGTTGCTAAAAGCATACAGTCGCCTAGTCTTACGACTACAGAACCGTCGGCTTGTTTGGCTAATTTACCGGTCTCGATCAGGATGGTTCTCCCATCTCCCAAATCGATTGTTTCTTGGGTTACTTTTGGAATCATAAAAATTAATTCGTTTAAACTATTAGGTTAGTTGTGTTGTTGTTGTGTGTGCTAGTAGTTGTTTGTAACCCAATGAAAAACCGAAACTTTTCTTTTTTTTATAAAACAAAAAGAGGCGCGCAAGCACCTCTTTAGATATGTATTATTTTCTAATACCTAATTCTTTTATAATCTCACGATATCTGTTGATATCTTTTTTCTTCAAGTAGTCAAGAAGCGATCTTCTTTTACCTACCAAAAGTACTAACGAACGCTCCGTGTTATAATCGTGACGATTTTTTTTCAAGTGCTCAGTTAAGTGTGAGATTCTGAATGTGAACAATGCGATTTGTCCTTCAGCAGAACCTGTGTTTTCAGCTTTTCCTCCGTGTTTAGCGAAGATTTCAGCTTTTGTTTCTTTAGTTAAATACATTCCAATATTTATTTAAATGATTATTATGTATGAAATGAGGCTATCTCAATTCGGGTGCAAAGATAAAAATAAATGTGAATTTTGAAAGATGATTTCTAAATTATTTTAAAAAAGTTTGGCCACTTCATGGTTTACAAACTCTAAAAAGCGTTCGTCAGCTTCGGTAAACGGATCAAGAACATGACTGTCGATGTCAATTTGACCGATGTTGATTCCGTTTACAAACAAAGGAACTACGATTTCCGATTTAACCGTAAAGCTGCAGGCAATATAATTGTCCTGAGCCGACACATCGGGCACAACAAAGTTAGCATTTGATTCGGCGACCTGACCGCAAATACCTTTCCCAAAAGGAATCACAGTATGATCGGTTTCGGCACCTACGTAAGGTCCCAAATGCAATGTTTTGTTTTCATGGTTGGCAAAATAAAACCCAACCCAATTGTAGTAAGAAACACTGTCAGATAAGAATTGGCATAGGTTTTTAAGTTTGGTATCTCTGTCAACATTATCCTCAGTCAGTAGACTAACGACTTGTGGTTTTAAGTTCTCTAAATTCATTTTCAATTTTTTATGCAAAAGTAACCACTGGACTTTTTTTATTTTACATAAATTTGTTAAAAATTCTGTTTTGAAAGATCTGCTCCTGCAATACAAACCTTTTTTACTTTTTCTGGGGAAATTTTTGTTGACTTATTTGGTGCTGACTATTTTATATCAGGCCTATTTGAATCGGTTTGATGTTGCCAAGTCGGAAGTTGATACTTTTACCCAATGGGTGGCCAGTCAGACAGGAACTGTTTTGTCATGGGTTGATACTCAGTCTTATATCGAGCCACATCCCAGTGAGCCTAGTGTAAAGTTATTTTACCACAATAAATATGTTTCCCGAATCATTGAAGGTTGTAATGCCGTAAGTGTTATGATTTTGTTTGTTGCTTTTGTCATTGCTTTCACCGGAAAATTCAGGCCGACCGTTTTGTTTGTTTTGTTCGGAGTTGTGTTGATACATGTTCTCAATGTTGGAAGAATTGCCCTTTTGAGCATTGCCTTGTATCATTTTCCGCAATATGAACAATTGCTGCATGGCGTTGTTTTTCCGCTGATTATTTACGGGGTGGTTTTTTTATTATGGGTTATTTGGGTTAATAAATTTTCATTACATGCTGCAGCTGCTTCAAAAAAATAAAGAGAGATTGTTTTGGTCAACGGTTTTAATCGGATTGCTTGCGGGCATTCGGCTTTTTGAAAACCAATTGTTTTACGACCCTTTTTTGGATTATTTCAAAAGTGAATACGCTCATGCGGCGTTTCC
>CAYPSB010000061.1:0-10618 GCA_964413435.1 uncultured Flavobacterium sp. | reverse complement strand
TGTCTTGTCCCTTACAGTATGGATAAAGCATACCAAAGGTATACCAAAGGCATAGATAAAGCATCAGATGGGACAGTTATCTTTTTGCTGTTGCTACACAGCCTTAATCACATAAGTCACAATTCCCCAAATGATGAGTTTGTGCTCTTCCTCTACTTTTATCGGTTGAAAGGAGGGGTTTTCGGGCAATAGGTATAGCCCGTCTTCTTTTATTGTAAGGCGTTTTACGGTAAATTCACCATCAATGCAGCACACAGCTATTTTGCCGTCGGCGGGTTCAAGGCTCCGGTCTATGACCATGATATCGCCATCGTCAATTCCGGCTCCGCTCATCGAGGTTCCGTCAGCTCTGGCATAAAAAGTAGCCTCGGTATTTTTGACCAGTACCCGGTCGAGACTGATTTTGGTTTCGTCAAAATCGGCAGCAGGTGAGGGAAAACCGGCTTTAATGCCCGCTGTGAAATAGGGAAGCTCCTGAGGGTTTTCGCCATCGGGGATAAAGAAAGTAAGGTTGTTTTTCAGCGACATGGGATCTGCAGTATTTCTTTAAAATCGGTAGTGTATTTTTTAGACAAATGCTCCTGTTTCATTTTCCAGGTGCGTTGTAGGTCCTGGCAACCCAGACGTATTTTGCGTTCTCCGGTTTTCTTCTGATAAGCGTCCATAACCTGCATCAGTTTCAGGTGCTTCGGATTTTCTTCTTCAAAAAGATGGAACTGCTTTTGGTTTTCAAGAATGATACCGGTAACGATTACCCCGGCCTTTTTATAGATTTCGCCTTCTTCAAAGATGGTTTTAAGCAATTTTAATGCCGCATTGCTGATGGTAATAGAGGAATTACTGGCAAAGGGCAGGGTTTCTATGGTGTAAAAGTTGTACCGCTCTCTTTCGGTTTTATATTTGTCTTTGCGCAAATACAGGATGACGCTGTGGCAGCAGGACTTCTGTTTGCGAAGCTTTTCGGCACAAACCGTCGCAAAAGTGGAAACGCGCTCCTTCATCTCGTCGAGGGTGGTGATGTTGCCGGCAAAACTGCGGGTAATGGCTATGCTCTTTTTGTCTTTAGGGACTTCCATTTCCAAAACCGGTTTCCCTTCGAGTTCATATTTCAGCCGAAGTCCGGTAACACCCATAGTGGTTTTGATAAAGGTTTCGTGCTGCGGTAAAGTAAAATCATAAGCCGTAGCAATGTTTTTGGCTTTCATCTTTTTGCTCAGGCGAAAGCCAATACCCCACACATCCTCAATTTTAGTCCATTTCAGGGCTTTTAAGCGTTTTTCTTCGGTATCAATAACGTAGACACCTTTTGTTCTTTCGGGGTACTTACGGGCAATCTTATTGGCTACTTTCGATAAGGCTTTGGTGGGAGCAAAACCAACAGAAACCGGAATGCTCAGCCATTTCAGGATGCGGGTTTTGATGTGCAGGCCATAATCGTGAAAATCGGTTATCGGTACCCCGTCAAAATTCATAAAGGCCTCATCAATACTGTAGGGTTCAACATGCGGCGTAAATCCTTCCAGGATTTTCATCACACGGCTGCTCAAATCGCCATACAAAGGATAGTTGGAAGAAAAAACGTGAATGTTTTTGTCTTTTAATTCTTGGCGCACTTTAAACTCAGGTGCTCCCATAGGAATACCGAGTGCTTTGGCTTCATCGCTGCGCGAAATAATACAGCCGTCGTTGTTGGATAAAATAACAATGGGTTTACCCATAAGTTTGGGCTGGAAAACACGTTCGCAGGAAGCGTAAAAGTTATTGCAATCAACTAAGGCATACATGGTATAAAAGTAAGGATTTTGCAGAGGAACAAAAGTTAATTTTTACCGTTTGTTGATAACAAAAAACCATCAAAAGAATTCCTGATGGCTTATTGAATTTTAAGAAGCGGTATCCGAGCTAAGGCCTTTTTTCTTTTTGTTTTTAAAGTAATGCCACAGTAGTGTTGCCGCCATCAGTAATGCCCAGAACAAGGGTGTGGCAATCGTATAAACGGGTGTTAAGGCATCGTAGCGCAGGTAAGGATTAGGATTGGTATAATCTTCGGGGGTGATACTACGCCAATCCTCTATTCCGTTATAAACATTCATCAACATGGAAACAATAATAAAAATACGGATGATTGTCAGGGTTTTGTCAATGGTCCCTTTAAATGAAAGCAGGCTTAACGGAATGAAAAATAAGATGAACAAATACCCTCTGCCAAATCCCCAACCGGTGTAGGGAATTAATTTGGCTTCCAGACCTTTATTGCTATCCAAATCCAAATAAAAGCTAAAGACTACAATGACAACTGCAAACAAGTGAAACAGGATAATATCAAAAGGAATTTTTCGGAGTACTGCCGATGCTTTAGTCGAGTTTTCCATACGGGAATAAATTGGGTTACTCAAATATAAGGTTTTATTTAAAAGAAAAACCATCAAGAGGTTTCTTGATGGCTTTGATATTACAACAGTATGAATTCTGTTAGTTCAGTAAATTAGTCACTAATGACGGATAGACCCCTATCAGGATATTCAGTAAAACAGCAGTTACAGCCACAAAGTAATACACAAACGGTACAGCTTGTTTTTCTTCGGTTGCATCTTTGGTATACATTGCCAAAATCAGTTTGAAATAATAACCAATACTGATGATAGAGTTGATTACTCCGGCAATAACAACTACCAAATAACCGGCTTGTATGGTTTGGCTGAATAACATAAACTTGGCGAAGAATCCGGCAAAAATCGGAATTCCGGCCATAGATAAAAGCGAAGCAGTTAATACAGCAGCCAATAACGGATTGGTTTTTCCTAAACCGTTAAAGTTAAGAGTATCTTCGTTGTCTTTGTTGCGTGTTACATAAATGATTACAGCAAATGAAGCGATACCGGCCAAAGCATAAGCAGCGGTATAGTATAAAAGACTACCGGCTGCGGTTGACAGGCTTAAGATAGCCATCAACATAAAACCTGCATGCGAAATTCCGGAGAATGCCAACATACGTTTTACATTGTTTTGACGCAAGGCCATGATGTTACCCACTGTCATAGATAGTATTGAAATCACGACAATTACCATCTCAAACGTTAACGATAGCGAAGTAGTCATGCCGCTCAACAATTTGTATAAGGTAGCCATAGCCACAACTTTGGCCAAAGTACTCATGGTAGCTGTTGTCATAGTAGGTGACCCTTCATATACATCGGGTGCCCAGAAGTGGAAAGGAGCGGCGGCTATTTTAAATAACATACCGATAATCATTAAGGTGACACCTATAGGAAACCAAACAGGAATACCGGCTCCTGAAGATAAATCTTTGATTTCGGCAATGTCAAAATAACCGGTTGCCCCGTAAATCAAACAGATTCCGAAAAGAATAATTCCTGAAGCGAAAGAGCCTAACAAGAAATATTTCATTCCGGCTTCGTTGCTTTTTACGTCCAATCTTCGGCTGGCGGCCAAGATGTATAATGAGATCGACAAGATTTCAATGCCCAAGAAAAACATGGCTAAGTTGCCAAAAGAAACCATGGCCACGGCTCCGGCCAAAAGGAATATTTTGATGGCCACAAAGTCGGATAGCTTGGTTGGATGGTCTTTATAAAAATCACCACTTAAGGCTACCAAGAATATCGTCAGGATAATAAATAAACTCGAGAAGGCCACCGAAAATTTATCCACCACAATCATGTTGTTATAGAAAGTGTTCGGGGTATTGAACTCGGAAACGGTAAGTCCAAGAATGGCTACTAATCCCAATACGGCAACTGGAACCAAGAGCTTTCTTAAATTAAAGATTTCAGCGATAAGGCAAAAAACACCTAAACCTGATATGGCAATTAATGTATTCATTATGGACTTAGTTATTAATAATAGTTAGAATTTCTTTTATACTCGGTGCCACCAAATCCGTAATCGGTTTTGGATACAAGCCAAAGAATAATAAAAAGGCAATGATACCGATGAAGGTGATTGCTTCTTGGGTAGTAACATCAGCAAAGGCCTTGGTATTGGTGTCACCCAACATTACATTTTGGAACATTTTCAACATATAATACGCTCCCAAAATAATAGTCGTTCCGCCCAAAACAGCGTACCAAATATTGACTTGACTCAAACTGTACAATACGGTAAACTCTCCCACAAAATTGTACGTTCCCGGTAAGGCTACTGAGGCCAATACCAAAATCATAAACATCGAAGTGAATTTAGGCGTCACAGTTCGGATACCGCCCATATCGGCAATGGTGTTGGTTTCAAATCTTCTGAAAATCACTTCAGCGGCAAAAAACAACCCAACGATGACAAAACCGTGCGCAATCATTTGAGCCACGGCGCCACTCAATCCGTCCTGAGTTAAGGTATAACAACCGGCAGCAATTAAACCAACGTGTGCCAAAGACGAATACGCCAATAATTTTTTCAGGTCTTTTTGACGTAAGGCTACAATCGAACCATAAATCACTCCGGCAATACTCAACCCGATTAGGATAGGCATGTATTCTTTAGCAGCATGTGGCGCGATGGGCAATTGCCAACGAATCACACTGTACAATCCCATTTTCAACATGATACCCGAAAGCAACATGGTTCCCACGGTAGGCGCTTTTTGGTACACTTTCGCCTGCCAAGTATGGAACGGAATAATTGGAATTTTAATCGCATAAGCCAAGAAGAAAGCAAAGAAAATCCAGCATTCTTCAGTAGCCGATAAGTCTAATTTATATAAATCTTCTAACAGGAAGCTTCCGGCTTTGGAATACAAATACGCGAAAGCAATCAGCATAAATAACGAACCTCCTAAGGTGTAGATGAAGAATTTCAATACCGCTTTTTTGCGTTCTTCGGCATCGCCATTACCCCAAATCAAGGCGATGAAGTAAATCGGAATCAAGGCCAATTCCCAGAAGATGTAGTACAACAATCCGTCGGCCGCCAGGAAGGTACCGGTCATGGCAAACGACATGAACAGGACTAAGGCGTAGAAATTTTTACTGTTGTTGAAACGGTTGCTCAATGACGATAAAATGATCAACGGAGTCAAGGCGGTAGTCAGCAATACCATCGCCATGGCCAAACCATCGGCTTTAAATGCCAAAGCTACTTTAGGATAGTCTATCCAGCTTCCTGTGAAGCTGATATTGGCTCCCTGATTCAATACGTTTAACAAATACAAAGACAAACCCAAGGCACCCAAACTGAACAACAGAGCGACTTTGGAAGCTAATTTATCTCCCGCCAAAAAAGTAGCGATTGAACCAACCAGAAGTAATAATAATATAGTAGTTACATCCATTATGTAAAAATTATTGAGCGATATGCGTTATAAATAAATAGGTGATGATGGCACAAACGCCGATCACAAAAGCAAAAAGGTACAAACCAATGTTGCCGTTTTGCAGTTTCTTTCCTTGTGTTGCCAATCCGTTGGCGGCTGTACCCAAACTGTACACTACTTTACCCAAAGCAGGTTCTAACGTAGTGCGGAAGAAGTTGGCCAAACCGTTGATAGGGTTTACAATCAGGAAGGTATACAATTCATCTACGTAATATTTGTTGTAAATGGTTTTGTTGAATCCGGTGATTTCGGCATCGGCTTTCGGCACAAAACCTTGTTTGATGTATTTGGCATTCGCCCAAATAATACCGATAATAGCACCGGCCAAGGCAATTCCCATCAACATGAATTCATGAGTGCCTAACGCATGTTCTTCGTGTTTGGCTGCCAAAATCGGTTCTAAGAAATGGTTTAACCAAGCACTGCCCGGTAAGTTAATAGCACCACCAATCACAGCTAAAATCGCTAAGATGGTTAACGGAATGGTGATTAAACTCGGGCTTTCGTGTAAGTGGTGTTTTTGCTCTTCGGTACCGCGGAATTCTCTGAAGAACGTCAGGTACATCAAACGGAACATATAGAACGCCGTCATAATAGAAGCAATCGAAGCGATTACATACAATACTTTGTTGTGCTCAAACGCCACCATCAAAATTTCGTCTTTCGACCAGAATCCGGCAAACGGGAAAATACCCGCAATGGCTAAGGTTGAAATCATCATCGTCCAAAACGTAATCGGCATTGCTTTGCGCAAACCGCCCATGTTACGCATGTCCTGTTCACCGTGCAAACCGTGTATTACCGAACCCGAACCCAAGAATAAACACGCTTTGAAGAAGGCATGTGTAATCACGTGGAATACCGCTACGTTGTAGGCTCCAAACCCTAAGGCCAGGAACATCAATCCCAATTGGGAAACGGTAGAATACGCCAATACTTTTTTGATATCGTTTTGTAAAAGTCCGATAGAAGCGGCGATTAAAGCCGTCAACGCTCCAACTATGGCAATAATATTTTGAATTTCAGGCGTTAAGTCAAATAAGAAATTCATACGCGTTACCATAAAGATACCGGCAGTTACCATCGTCGCGGCGTGGATTAACGCGGAAACCGGAGTTGGCCCGGCCATCGCATCGGGTAACCAAGTGTAAAGCGGTAATTGTGCTGATTTTCCGGTAGCTCCGATGAACAAACACAAAGCAGCTATACCCAACATAACGGCATTGGTATCACCGTGTCCGATTGCGGTTTTTAATTCTGTATAATTTAAAGTCGAGAACAAGGCGGCAATTACAAACATTCCGATAAGGAAACCCAAATCACCCACGCGGTTCATGATAAACGCTTTTTTGGCAGCATCGTTGTAATCTTGGTTTTTGTACCAAAATCCGATGAGTAAATACGAACACAATCCAACTCCTTCCCAACCGATGAACATTACCAATAAGTTGTTGCCAACAACCAACGTAATCATGAAGAAAACGAACAGGTTTAAGTAGGCGAAGAACTTGTGCATGTTCTCGTCATCATGCATATAGCTGATGGAGTAAAGGTGGATCAACGAACCGATTCCGGTTACGAATAACAACCACAACAACGACAATTGATCTAATAAAATACCGAAGTCGAGTTTGAAGTTATGCACCGAAATCCAGTCGAATAAGGAAATTTCGAATGGTTTTCCGTTTTGATTCAATTGCGCAAAAAAGCAAATGCTCAACAGGAAAGACACGATTACGGTCAACGTTCCGATGGCACCCGAAACCGTTCGGCTTACTTTTTTTCCGAAGAATACATTGAAAAGAAATCCAACAAACGGAGATAAGAGTAATAGTAAAGCTAAATTTGTTTCCATTCCGGGTTATCCTTTTAAATTCTTTAAATTATCAATATCAATCGATCCCAAGTTGCGGAACACCGAAACTAAGATGGCCAATCCTACGGCAACTTCGGCCGCGGCTACCGCCATAGAGAAAAATACAAATACCTGTCCTTCGGCATCCTGATGATAGGTGGAAAAGGCCACGAACAATAAATTCACAGCGTTCAACATGATTTCAATCGACATGAACACGATGATCGCATTTCTGCGGTACAACACTCCGAAAACACCGATACAGAACAGCAGTACCGAAAGGAAGATGTAGTTTTCTATCCCTATTTGATTTAAAATATTGTTCATTATTTTTTCTCTGTTTTTTCTTTTTTAGACAATAACACCACACCAATCATGGCTACTAACAAGAGGATAGAAGCGAATTCGAATGGTACCATATATTCGTTGAGCAACACATTTCCTAATTTTTTGATGGATTGAAAATCTTCGCCCGAAGTATCGTAATCGCCCATGATGGTTTTGGAGTTGATGAAAATCGTCACCAATACGATACTCGTCAGGATGAAAACCACAATGGCTCCCAAACGCGTAATGCGGGGTTTGTGTACTTCGTCTTCTTTGTTGAGGTTCATCAACATGATGGTAAAGAGGAAGAGCACCATGATGGCACCCGAATAAACGATGATGTGAACAATGGCCAAAAACTGCGCGTTGAACAACAGGTAATGACCGGCAATAGAGAAGAAACAAAGCACTAAGTAAATAGCACTGTGAATCGGGTTTTTACTGTAAATGGTTAAAAACGCCGTGGCCAACGTAATGGCTGCTAAAAAGTAGAAGGTAATTAATATAGGCGACATTAGTTAGCGTTTTTAAGTTGAGTATTTTTTATAGCCATTTCCAACGGCATCACTAATTTGTCTTTTCCGAAGATGAAATCCTCACGGTCGTACTGAGCCGGCACCAATTCTTTTGAAATGGTTAGGTAAATGGCATCTTTCGGACAAGCTTCTTCGCACAAACCGCAGAAAATACAACGCAACATGTTGATTTCATAGATTTCGGCATATTTCTCTTCACGGTACAAATGTTCTTCGCCTTTTTTGCGTTCGGCTGCCTTCATGGTGATGGCTTCCGCCGGACAAGACAAAGCACACAAACCACAAGCCGTACAGTTTTCACGACCTTGTTCGTCGCGTTTCAACATGTGTCGGCCACGGTACACCGGACTAAACGTACGTACTTGCTCCGGATAGTGAATGGTGGCTTTTTTTCTGAAAAAGTGTTTGATGGTAATCATCAATCCTTTGATGATGGCTACCAAATACAATCGCTCCAAAAACGTCATTTCCTTGTTAGAAACCTGTTTCTTTTTGCCGGAAAGCGATATATTTTGAATTGCTGTTGACATAGTTGCTGTATCTTATTTAAAAGCTAAAATGCAAATTCCTGTAATGATGATGTTGATGATGGAAAGCGGAATTAAAATCTTCCAGCCTAAGTTCATCAACTGGTCGTATCTGAATCTCGGTATGGTCCAACGCACCCACATGTAGAAGAAGATGAAGAAACATATTTTCACAAATAAGACTCCGATTCCTAAAACATTGGCCGCATTTACGCCTACATTCTCCACCATCCATTGCATGCCCGGGTAGTTGTAACCTCCAAAATACAAGACCGCCAAAATGGTAGAAGAAATAAACATGTTAGCGTATTCCGCAAACAAATAGAATCCCATTTTCATGGAAGAATATTCGGTGTGGTACCCACCAATCAACTCACTTTCACATTCAGCTAAGTCAAATGGGGTACGGTTGGTTTCGGCAAAAGCACAAATCAGGAAGATTAAGAATCCTACCGGTTGGTAGAACACATTCCAGTTCATACCGGCTTGTTGTTCGGAAATTTCTTTTAAGCTCAAGGTTCCGGTCATCATCAACAAGGCAATCATCGATAATCCCATGGCTACTTCATACGAAACCATTTGCGAAGCGGCACGAACCGCTCCCATCAATGAAAACTTGTTGTTAGACGCCCAACCTCCAATCATGATGCCGTATACACCCACAGAAACTACTCCGAAAATGTACAATAACGAAACATCAATATCAGTAGCCTGAAGATAAACGGTTCTCCCGAAGATTTCCAATTTATCGCCCCACGGAATAACCGCACTGGTCATCAAAGCCGTACTCATGGCAATGGCCGGTCCGACAAAGAATAAAAATTTATTTGGGGTGTTGGGTTCGAATTCTTCTTTGGCAAACAGTTTCATCCCGTCGGCCAGCGGTTGTAGTAATCCGCCCCAACCGGCACGGTTTGGTCCTACACGGTCCTGAAGAAAGGCCGCTACTTTACGTTCCGCCCAAGTAGAATACATGGCCATGATCATAGTCACGGCAAAAACCACCACAATTAAAACGCTTTTTTCTATGATAAATCCACTATCCATTGTTTTTCGAATTTATAGGGTTACCATCTATTTTTTCGTTGTAATCAATCTCGGCCATACTGATTTTTTTACGATCGACATCGCGACCCATCAGTATTCCTTTTTCGGTTTCAATCACTACTTTTTCAGTAGTATCGTATTTTTTATTTTGGTTAATTACTGAGTCTTTTTCGAATTTTCTAGGGCCTTCAATAACCCAATCCGCTACGTCTTTTTTGTCAAAGCGACAGGTGTTACAGATGAAATCTTCTACTTCGTGGTATTCGTCTTTGCGAGCCGTTACCCTTTGAATTTCGTTACCGAACATCCATAAGGTTACTTTTCCGCAACAACCCGGAGTCGTACATTCTCTGTGCGCATTAAAAGGTTTGTTAAACCATACTCTCGATTTGAATCGGAAGGTTTTATCGGTCAAAGCACCCACCGGACACACATCAATCATGTTTCCTGAGAATTCGTTGTCGATAGCCGCAGAAACGCAAGTCGAAATTTGCGAATGATCACCGCGGTTCAACACACCGTGTACTCTTTTATCGGTTAGTTGGTCGGCCACTTCCACACAACGCTGACACACGATACAACGGTTCATGTGCAATTGGATTTTATCGCCGATATCTTCCGGTTCAAAGGTTCTTTTCTCTTCTACAAAGCGGTGCTGCAGTTTTCCGTGTTCGAAACTTAAATTCTGCAAATCACATTCGCCTGCCTGGTCACAAACCGGACAATCGAGCGGGTGATTGATTAAAAGGAATTCGGTTACGGCTTTGCGGGCTTCTTTCACGCGGTCTGACGATTTGCTGGCCACTTCCATTCCATCCTGACAACCCGTTACACACGAGGCAACAAGCTTTGGCATCGGACGTGGATCGGCTTCGCTTCCTTTGGTCACATCGACCAAACAACAACGGCATTTTCCTCCGGTTCCTTTTAATTTGGAATAATAACACATGGCTGGCGGCACGGATTCGCCTCCAATCATACGAGCAGCTTGCAGGAT
>CAYPSB010000060.1:0-11099 GCA_964413435.1 uncultured Flavobacterium sp. | reverse complement strand
GTTTTTTGAATCAACGTACTTCCCGAACCCAGCATGTCGTGAAACTGTTTGGGGAAATCGGTAGTGGAAACCGGCCAAAAGCGTGAACCTACACCGCCGGCCATTAATATTGCGTAATAATTTTTATTCATGGTATGCTGTTATTACTTTCTGAATCAGTCTCAGAATGTCGGTATCTGATTTGACTGGCAAAGGTACAAAGCCCCAAAGTTATTTAGTACTTATCCCGGAATTATTTCAACCTCAGCGTTAGCGTTGAACAAATACAATCGTCCGGTTTTGATTTCAAGACACTCGTAACGCTTTACGCGCAGGCCTTTCTTTTGAAATATTCTGCCATTCTTTATTCGGAACAAACTGCCACTGGGCACCTCGTGTATAAAATGAATATCGGCTTTTCTTTCGTCAAATTGTTTTAAGGCAAAGGCTAATCGGGCATCCGTATCGCTACTGGCGGTAGGATTCCGAAAATGATTGGCCACCAAAGGCAACACCGAGTGCGGAAAAATTTCGGGACGAATGAACGGTACCATCAGTCGTTGGAAGGTATGCTTCCATTCATTGCCGTGTGGTTTGATCAACCGTCCGTATTTTTCATAGGCTACCAAATGAGCTATTTCGTGAACCAATGTTATGAGGAAACGGTATTTATTCAGATTGGCATTTACCGTAATTTCGTGTTTGCCTCCAACAGCCCTGCGGTAATCGCCATGACGGGTTTGCCGTTCGTTGACAATTTTTAAATGCACGTTATTGCTTTTGATTAACTCAAAGCAAGGAAGAACGGCGTGTTCGGGCAGGTATTTGGCTAAAACCTCACTCAAAGTTTATGGCGTTGTAGATGAAACCTGGAGCACTTTACCGTTGAAGTATTTGTTTCCGGTTAAGGCAAAATTAAAAATATAATCCGCCATTTCTTTGGGCGAAAGCGGTGCTTCATACCCCGGAAAAGCTTCCTGTAACATTTCAGTATTCACAGCACCGAGCGCCAGTACGTTAAAAGCAATGCCTTGTTCTTTATATTCTTCTGCCAAAAGTTCGAAAAGTGTAATCACGGCTCCTTTACTCGAACTGTAGGCGGCCAATCCGGCAAACTTCATACTGCCTTGTATGCCTCCCATGGAACTGATGGAAATCACATGGCTGCCTTTTGGCAAAAACGGCAAACATACCCGGGTCAAATTGGCCACACCAAAAACATTCACTCGGTAAACTTTTTCAAAATCTTCCTGAGTAGTCTGGGCAAAAGGCTTGTGGATTAAACTCCCGGCATTGTGAATGATAACGTCAACTTTCTTCCAGGCGGAAGAAAGAAACTTTTCTACTTCGACTAATTCATCTTCATGGGATAAATCGACGGCTAAACAGGTAATATTAGTATTTCCTAATAAGGTTTGCGGAGTTTTGCGTGAAATGGCTAAAACGTTGTGACCGGCATGGGCAAATTGCAGTGCCAGTTCGTGACCTATCCCTCTTGAGGTTCCGGTGATGATGATATTTTTACTCACGGTTTACAGATTGGGTTTGTGTTTGTGAATCTGAGATATTCTTTTTCGATTCTTGTTGTAAAGATATTAAAAGTCCCGAAATGAAATCAGGTTTTCCTCTTTCGGCTTAATGCGGTATATTGAAATTGAACCGGCAGCAAACCTTCATTCCGTCTTTTCAAACAAAAAACCCTTTCAAAGTGAAAGGGTTCCATGAGTACTACTCTTTAAAATTTAAAATTATGTCATTCAAAGATATGAAAATTTAAACGGTCAAACCTCTTGAAATTACTATTCTTTGAATTTCAGAAGTTCCTTCATAAATCTGTGTAATTTTAGAATCACGCATCATACGCTCTACGTGGTACTCGGCTACATAACCGTTACCTCCGTGAATCTGTACAGCATCATTGGCTACTTCCAAAGCAATTTCAGAAGCATATAATTTAGCCATCGCACCTGAGTGAGCGATATCTTTTCCTTCGTCTTTTTCACAGGCTGCTTTCATTATTAACATTTTAGCTGCCATGATTTTTACATACATGTCAGCCAATTTGAAAGCAACGGCTTGGTGTTTGAAAATTTCTTTACCGAAAGCTTTTCTTTCGTTGGCGTATTTCAAGGCTAATTCGTAAGCTCCGGTAGCAATTCCCAAAGCTTGAGAAGCGATTCCGATTCTTCCGCCGTTCAATACATTCATGGCAAAGTTGAATCCGAAACCATCAGCACCAATTCGGTTTTCTTTCGGAACTTTTACATCGGTAAACATTAACGAGTGTGTATCACTTCCGCGGATACCCATTTTCTTTTCTTTCGGACCGATTTCAAAACCTTCCCAACCTTTTTCTACGATAAAAGCATTGATTCCTTTGTGTCCTTTTTCCACATCGGTTTGCGCCATTACCAAATATGTTGAAGCAGTTCCACCGTTGGTAATCCAGTTTTTAGTCCCGTTCAGCAAATAGTAATCGCCCATATCTTTGGCGGTTGTTTTTTGCGAAGAAGCATCACTTCCGGCTTCCGGTTCTGACAAACAGAACGCCCCGATTACTTCTCCTTTGGCCAAAGGCACTAAATATTTCATTTTTTGTTCTTCTGAACAGTATTTTTCCATACCGGCACACACCAAAGAGTTGTTTACCGACATGATTACTGCGGCAGAAGCATCTACTTTTGCAATTTCGGTCATGGCCAAAACATAAGAAACACTGTCCAATCCAGCACCTCCGTATTTAGGATCTACCATCATCCCAAGGAACCCGAGTTCTCCCATCATTTTGACTTGTTCCGTCGGAAACTTTGAATGTTCGTCTCTTTCTATAACACCCGGTAACAATTCGGCCTGAGCAAAATCTCTGGCGGCTTGTTGAATCATTAACTGTTCTTCGGTTAAATTAAAATCCATACTTGTAAAAAATTATGATTGTTGTTTCTTTAATTTTGGTGCCCAAAAGTATGATAATAAAGTCAAAATTTCAAACGTTTTCGTAAATTTAGCCAATGTTTAAAGAAACCTACCAAGTTATCGGAGTCATGTCGGGAACTTCCCTG
This sequence comes from uncultured Flavobacterium sp., assembly GCA_964413435.1. Taxonomy (GTDB): domain Bacteria; phylum Bacteroidota; class Bacteroidia; order Flavobacteriales; family Flavobacteriaceae; genus Flavobacterium. Next base: position 8,061 of record CAYPSB010000060.1, on the reverse strand, counting down.
GACGGCATTGATTTAGCACATATTCATTTCACGGTTGATGAGGGCAAATGGACGTACACCATACACGAAAGTGAAACCATTCCGTACGATGCCGATTGGTTAAACAAATTGAAGACTGCGGTTGATTTTTCTGAAGAACAACTGAAAAAACTGAACGAAGAATACACGCAGCTTTTAGGAACCGTCATTAAAAACTTCATTCAAAAACACACCATCCGAAATCTTGATGTAGTTTGCAGCCACGGGCACACCATTTTACACCAACCTCAAAACGGATTCACATTGCAAATTGGCAATCTTCCTAACATAGCTGACATTGTTGGTGAAACCGTTGTTTGTGATTTTAGAGTGCAGGACGTACAACTGGGCGGACAAGGAGCGCCTTTGGTTCCTATTGGTGACCGAATTCTGTTTGCTGAGTACGACTACTGCCTGAATTTGGGAGGCTTTTCAAACGTGTCTTTTGAACAAAACGAAAAGCGGATAGCGTTTGACATTTCTCCGGTTAATACGGTTTTGAATTTTTATGCAAACCTGTTGGGATTTGATTATGATGACAAAGGAAACATTGCTCGTTCAGGCAAGATTGATACTGATTTACTCAATGACTTGAACTCGTTGGATTATTACAGCAAACCCTATCCAAAATCGTTAGGTTTTGAATTTGTAAAAACCGTTGTATTGCCTCTAATGGAAAAGTATCCGATAACAACAGCAGATAAAATGCGCACTTTTACGGAGCATATTGCAGTGCAGACTTCTCTGGCTTTGCCCAACCCAAAAGGAAAAATGCTCATTACCGGCGGAGGTGCATACAATGCTTTTTTGATTGAAAGCATGCAACATCATTTGCCGCAATTGCAACTCATCATTCCTGATTTAAAAACCTTAGAATACAAAGAAGCCCTAATTTTCGGATTGCTGGGCGTGCTCAAATTGCGTCATGAAATCAATGTATTAAATAGCGTAACCGGAGCGGCAAAGAATCATTCTTCCGGTGTAATTTTTAAACCTTGATCAAGAGGAATATATTTCTCTTTTTCCTAACTTAGCTACTCAAACCAAAAAAATAAATAAAAATGAGAAAATTAATGTTAGCCTTGATGGCTCTGATAGGATTTACGTTAACTGCTAATGCACAGCAAACACCTAAAAAAGAAGCTAAAGCAACCAAAGAAACTAAAGCTCCCGAAGCAAAGAAAGAAGACGCTAAAGGCCCCTTAAAAAAAGACGGCACGCCAGACAAGCGTTTCAAAGAAAACAAAGAGCCTAAAGGACCACTCAAAAAAGACGGTACTCCGGACAAACGTTTTAAAGAAAACAAAAAGAAATAACAACCCCTAACGCCACTTTATAAGTGGCGTTTTTTGTGTGAATTTCCCAAATTCTTATTCCTGAATCCTAATTCCTTATTCTTATATTTGCGCCACAAAAAAAGACGTATAAGCATTCCGATGTGAATACTCGTCTTGCTTATCCCAAATATTAAAAACAACATGCAACTGAAATGAAAGATTTACTTAAAAGATTTGAAAACAAACAAGCTGAAATAGTATTCCACTGGAAAGATAACGAAACCGATGCCGAAGGATGGACGGTAATCAACAGCCTTCGTGGCGGGGCAGCCGGTGGCGGAACGCGCATGCGAAAAGGATTGGACATGAATGAAGTATTATCACTTGCCAAAACCATGGAAGTGAAATTTACGGTTTCAGGACCGGCAATCGGCGGCGCGAAATCAGGCATCAACTTTGACCCGAATGACCCGCGTAAAAAAGGCGTGTTACAACGCTGGTACAAAGCGGTTTCTCCTTTGTTAAAAAGCTACTATGGTACCGGAGGTGATTTGAATGTAGATGAAATCCACGAAGTAATTCCGTTTACTGAAGAGTGTGGGGTTTGGCATCCGCAGGAAGGCGTTTTTAATGGCCATTTCAAACCTACGGAAGCGGACAAAATTAACCGAATCGGACAATTGCGTCAGGGAGTAATAAAAGTAATTGAAAACCCGAAATTTTCTCCTGATGTATTGCGCAAATATACCGTAGCCGATATGATTACCGGTTATGGAGTGGCTGAAGCTGTACGTCATTACTACCACATTTACGGCGGTGATGTACACGGTAAAAAAGCCATCGTTCAGGGATTCGGAAACGTGGGCTCGGCTGCTGCTTTCTATTTAGCGGAAATGGGTGCCAAAATCGTCGGAATCATTGACCGAGACGGTGGTATTATTAACGAAGAGGGCTTTACTTTTGATGAAATCAGACGCTTATTTTTGAATAAAGACGGCAACAAATTGGTAGCCCAAAACATGATCCCTTTTGCAGAAATCAATGAAAAAATATGGACCATAGGTGCTGATATTTTTGCTCCTTGTGCGGCTTCAAGATTGGTAACTAAAGAACAAATTGACAACTTAATCCAAAACGGTTTGGAAGTCATTTCGTGTGGTGCCAACGTTCCTTTTGCCGATAAGGAAATTTTCTTCGGAAGCATTATGGAAGAAACCGACAGCAAAGTGAGTTTGATTCCTGACTTCATTTCAAATTGCGGAATGGCCAGAGTCTTTGCTTATTTCATGGAAAAGAAAGTACAAATGACGGACGAAGCTATTTTTTACGACATTTCAGAAACCATCAAAAAAGCGTTAGATAAAGCTCATGCTTTGAATCCTGACAAAAAGAATATTAGCGCTACAGCATTTGAAATTGCACTAAAACAATTAGTTTAGTAAACAATTAACTGCTTAGATTACACAATATTTATTATTTTTAAGCGTTATTAAGTAAACGAACAAAGAATAGTTATGAGTTTTGAACTGTCAAACGAAGACAAAAAATCTTTAGGCATCACAACAGTAGTGTATGCTTTACTGATTCTTTTACTTTTCTTTTTGCGCTTTTGGCCTCCTGCCGACATGAAAATTATGGGCGGCGGTGGCGGTGGCGGCATCGAGATGAATTTTGGCGATAGCGATTACGGCATGGGCGACAATTATAAAAGCGAGGTTTTAAATGTAAAAGACCAAGCCAAAACGACTCCTGTGGCACCAACACCGGAGGAAGATGTTATAGCCGACGACAATTCGGATGCTACTGACGCTGTGATTCCCAAACACGAGACCGTGAAAAAGACGCCGGTGACGGTAAAAAAAGACCTTCCAAAACCTGAACCTGAAAAACCAAAAGTTTCGAAAAATGCCAACGATGCTTTGTCGAGCTTGTTAGGTAACAAAGGTGGCGACGGTGATGATAACAAAGGCGGCAATAAAGGAAGTGCCAACGGAAATTTAAACTCTAAAGGCTATTACGGCAACGGAAGCGGAACAGGTACCGGCGGAGGAAACGGTTCAGGAAACGGGACCGGCACAGGAAGCGGAAGCGGTTCAGGAAACGGCAGTGGCAGTGGTGGTGGAAACGGCAGTGGCTCGGGGTATTCCTTAGGAAACCGAAAAGCGCTCAACAAACCACAACCCGATTATACCTGCCAGGAACAAGGACGGGTAGCCGTTCAGGTTGCTGTTGACCGCAATGGCAATACTATCAGCGTAACGGCCGGAGTACAAGGAACAACCAATACGGCAAAATGTTTGTTGGATCAAGCCAGAATAGCAGCTATGAATACCAAATGGCAACCTGATCCCGCTGCACCGGAAAAACAAGTTGGTAAAATAATCTATACGTTCAGTTTGAACTAAACATAAAAAAATCCCGATATTCATCGGGATTTTTTATTGCTTTTTGAGACGATTACCATTCCTCGGCTTTCTTCTTTTTGTCCATATAGTCTAATAAATTTTTATTTACACCGTTGAACAAATCTTCATAGGCAGCTGGTACATTGTCTTTGTATTTTTTTAACGAACCGTCTTTATTGTAATAATTTGAAAAATCATTCAGGTTTTGCGGAGTCGTAGTTTCTTTTCGGTCGAACTCTTCCAGACTAATCGGATCCAATTTGTATTTTCCGTCTTTAAATGTGATTTCGATAACAAATGTGGCAATCGTACACACATTGGTTCCGCCTGCTTTACTGCAAATAAAAGGATCTTTTTTACCCTTGAATGTTATCTTCTCATTTTCAACCGAAGACACTACACTGTATCCTTTATTCTCTTTTATCCAGCTTAGAGTACGTCCGTACAAATCTTTAACTGAACCTTCGTATTTACCCACGATAAAATCCGTCAACCCTTCTTTGGCAAACTTAAATTCGGTATCCTGGGCAAAAGTTGTAATGCTTATAAAAGCCAACAACAAAAATGCTTTTAATTTCATAGTATAAATTTTAATGGTTTATTTCGGACTGGTGGCAATTACAAACTTAAGCTTGTTCTTCACCCCTATTTGAAGCACATCAACCAAATCCTGTACCTGCATGGTGGCCGGAATTCGGATAACCACAGTTTGGTCTTTGGCCGAATCCATTTTCGACAAAAGTTTGGCCTCCAACTGATCAAAACCTACTTCTTCTTTATCTACAAAAAACCGCTTCTCTTCTGTTACGGAGAGTGTGATTAGTTGTTTGTTGGTCTTTTCATTTGTTTTCGATTTTGGCAAGGTCATTCGGATGACATTCGGATTGGCCAAAGTTGAAATGATCAAAAAGAACAACAACAAGAAGAACATGATGTCGCTCAAAGAGGAAGTAGCGACTTCTGCATGAAATCGTTTATTTCGCTTTATAGCCATTTGGTCTTTGGATTATATTGATGAATTCTAATACTTGTTTTTGGATTGACAACGAAAAATTATCAATCTTTCCGTTGAACAAATGGTAAGCACTGTAGGCGATAATCCCTACTATAAGTCCGGCACCACTACTGATCATTTTTTCATACAATCCCCCCGAAATATTACCGATGCTGATATCTTCGGTTACTGAAATGCTGTAGAAAATTTTAATAACTCCCGAAATCGTTCCGATGAACCCCAATGTGGGTGCAATACCGGCAATCAAACCCAGTTGTCCTAATTTCTTCTCCATGTATCCGATTTCGATATTGGCAGCACGTTCCATGTTTGACTCTATCTCGTTGATGTGTCTTCCTATGGTAAGCACTCCTTCTTTTATAATAGTCCCTTGAGCATTCCCGCTTCTTTCCGCAGCAGAAACTGCCAAATCTATATTGGCATTATTCAAATGATTGCGTACATCCGACATCAAATGCGTGTCAATCTTAGCGGCTTTATGTATGTACAAATAACGTTCAAAAATGATGTAAAGCGTGTAGAATAACAAAATAGCAATCGGAATTAAGAAAAGACCTCCTTTAAAAATAAACTCTAAAACGGAAACTTCATTGGTTAAAGCAGGATTGGTTGGAGCCGCTGTAGGCAGAGCTTGTGCAAGAGTATCAACTTGTAACTGCAAAAATGTACTTATCATATTTATCTGTTTTTTGGCTATTAATTCTGAAAATAATATCAATTTTGTATTCCTCGAATACGCCTGACAATATAAACGAAAAATTAGATAAAAAAGTATAACTCCCGGTTAATTTTTACGAAAATTATGAACTATACAGAAACCCTTGATTGGATGTTCCATAAGCTGCCAATGTACCAAACACAAGGTGCTACGGCCTATCGGAAGGACATTACCAATTCCGTTTTACTAGCCAATCATTTAGGAAATCCGGAACGAAATTTGAAATGCATACACGTAGCCGGAACCAACGGAAAAGGGTCTACCTCTCACCTGCTAGCATCGGTTTTGCAAGAAGCCGGATATACCGTAGGATTGTATACTTCTCCTCATTTAAAAGATTTTCGGGAGCGCATCGGCATCAACGGAACACACATACCCGAAGAATATGTGTGCGACTTTATCAATAAAAACCAATCCTTTTTTGAAGCCAACCAATTGAGTTTTTTTGAAATGACTGTTGGCTTAGCCTTCGATTATTTTGTACATAAGCGCACCGATATTAATATTATTGAAGTTGGCATGGGCGGCCGCTTGGATTCTACCAACATCATCACGCCCTTGATTTCTGTGATTACCAACATTGGATTAGACCATACTCAATTTCTGGGCACTACTTTAGAAGCCATTGCTTTTGAAAAGGCTGGAATCATAAAAAATAAAATACCAGTAGTCATTGGCGAGTACGTACCGGAAACCAAACCGGTTTTTGAAGCAAAGGCCGAAGAACTGCAATCCGAGATTTATTTTGCTTCCGATTTGATTGATGAAACATATCCGTCGGCGTTATTGGGCGATTACCAATACCACAATAAAAAGACGGTCTTGCAAACGCTGAAGGTACTCAATGAAAAACACCTCTTGACAATCCCAGAGAACGCCATTAAAAAAGGCTTTTTGAATGTGATTAAAAATACCGGTCTTCAGGGAAGATGGCAGCAGCTGGGAAGCAATCCGAAAATTATTTGTGACACGGCACACAATGCTCACGGACTTTCAATTGTACTCAACCAACTGCAAAAAGAAAAATTTGATAAACTTCACATTGTTTTAGGTGTGGTAAACGACAAAAATTTGGACGAAATCCTTCCGTTGTTTCCCAAAAATGCAAAATATTATTTCTGCAGACCAAATATTTCTCGCGGATTAGATGCTGTCATTTTAAAAGAAAAAGCTGCAGAATTTGAACTTAAAGGTGAAATATATAATTCTGTATCAAACGCTTATGAAAACAGTAGAAAAAAAGCAGCGCCAAGCGACTTTATTTACGTGGGCGGAAGCACATTTGTCGTTGCAGAAATTTTGTAATTTTTTTTAAAAAATCCTTGCAGAAGTAAAAAACTAGTGTATCTTTGCACTCGCAATAAGGAAGTAATGACTTAAAGCATTAGGGCGATTAGCTCAGTTGGTTCAGAGCATCTCGTTTACACCGAGAGGGTCGGGGGTTCGAATCCCTCATCGCCCACACATTTAAAAACAATGGTTTCAAAAGCCGATAAATCTTATGATTTATCGGCTTTATGCTTTGGGACATATACCAAATTATTCATTCAATCTTAATGCTAAAGGGACAAAATCGAGACCCTAAAAATTTCTACAATTTTGGGTCTCGCTAAATTCTCTAAAGCACTGTAAACACCATACTAACAACCAGTTTAATACTGGTTCAAAAAGTGTACATCTTGTTTACTAAAAGTTTAAAAATTAAATTGAATACTAATTAAAAGGTCACCATCATGAAAGCAAAAATTACTGTGCATATTTATGCAAAAACTTCAAAAGCTAACAAAAACGGTCAATTGCCAATTTATTTCAGGCTAACTGTAAACGGAGAACGTTTTGAATTCAGCACCAAGAAATTCATTGATAAATCAAAATGGTCAGCAGAACAATCAAAAATGAAAGGTAATTCAGAAGAAGCTAGAACAATAAATAATTATCTTGATTTAATGAAATCTAAAGTTTTTGATATTCAGATGGAATTACTTCACAAGAATGATGATTTGACAATTGAAAATTTTAAATCAAAACTAACTGGAGCACAAGAACGTGAGCGAATGATCATTCCAATCTATCAAAGCCATAATGATAAAATTAAAGACCTAATTGGAAATGGTTATGCCTATGGAACCTTAGAACGATTTAAAATCTCATTAAAACACTTGCAGGAGTTTATCATATGGAAATATAACATGAATGATATAAGCATCAATAAAATCGACTATGCCTTTGTAACCGAGTTTGAATTTTATTTAAGAAGTGTAAAAAAATGCAACAACAATACAGCTGTCAAATATGTTAGAAATTTTAGAAAAATCATTAAGATATGCCTGGATAATGATTGGTTAGATAAAGACCCTACTACTCGATATGAAGGTAAAATGAAAGAAGTTGAAAGAGACTTTTTGACTGAAGAGGAATTGTTGAAAATCTACAACAAGAAAATTTCATCAGAAAGACTACAACTAGTTAGAGATATTTTCATTTTTTCTTGCTACACTGGTTTAGCCTACATTGATGTAAAAGGATTGAAAAAGGATCATATTGGTATAGGCATTGATGGAGAGAAATGGATTTTCAAAAACCGTCAAAAAACAGATACAAAATCAAAAATACCAGTTTTACCTATTG
>CAYPSB010000059.1:7002-11872 GCA_964413435.1 uncultured Flavobacterium sp. | reverse complement strand
ACACGCCCAATTAGAGAGTCTTTAGAGGATATTTGCAATGATTTTGCACGGGACATGTGGGACATTTTGGCTGGGTGGGTCTGCAGGTTTCTCTTCCGAGGAAGGAAATAGCCATGCCTATTTCACCCCAAATTTCTTTTGGTAAGGTTTCCATCAACTGTTTTTCGACTTTGTTGCCGTCTTTGGCTTCTTTAATGATACCTATTCTGGGTGCCACACGAATGACGTGTAAATCGGCTATGATGCCCTCGGCGGGTTGGTTGGTTTCGCGCAGGATGACATTGGCTGATTTTCGACCGATGCCTTTTAGCGCGGTTAAAGAATCGAGATTGGTGGGGATGTTTTTGTCTTCTTTAAGCTCTTGTGCGATTTGAAGAATCCAACTTGCTTTGGTTCCAAAATTCCTGACTTTGCTGATGTAAGGAATGAGACTTTCTAGATTTGAAACGGCTATGCTTTCTAAATTAGGATAGGCTTCAAACAAGGCCGGGGCAATTTTGTTGATGTTGGCATCAGAATCCTGAGCGGAGAGGATGACCATAATCATGAGTTGATACGGATTTTTGTATTCTAGCGGATGGGGTCTGCCTTTGTATAGGGTTATGAGAGGTTCGAGTTTCTCTGCCCAGTTTGTGTTATCATCAAATAAATTCATCATTGTTTGTTTAAATATTCGTTGATTGTTTTGAGTACTTTATCATTGCCTAAAATTTTGCGATGTCCCAAGCCTTCGGTTACCATCAGATCGCTGTTTTTAAGGTGGGCATGAATGTGATGGGCTGCTTTCACCGGTACATCTTCATCGTTTTTGTCATGTATGATTAACACCGGAATACTGACAGATTGTGCGGCATGGTGGCTGGCGTAATCCTCCATGTCTTCCCGGGTTTTTGCTTCGAAATGTTTTTTGAGTAATTGCCCTATTTGCGGTTTGAGTTGCAGTTTTTTGATGAAATCGTTTATGATGTCCTGAATGATGTCGCCACTGCCAATGATTACGGCTTTTTTGATTTTTAACCCTTGTTTTACGGCGTTTAATACAGACATGCCTCCGAGCGAATGTCCTATGGCAAACTCGAACGGACCGAATTGTTTTTCGAGTTCTAGAATTGAGGCAATGAACTCGGGCATCAAGGTGGTTTTTCCATTTGATTTTCCGTGTGCCGGTGCATCAAAGCTAATGGTGGTGTACCCCAAGGCTACCATCTCATCGGCTATTTTAACTAATTGTGTACCTCTTCCGGACCATCCGTGTACTAAAAGAACTTTTTTGATGCCTGTGCCGTATTGATAGACTACTATTTCTTTTTTAATGCTTGGAATGAAAAGTTTGCTTTGTTGGCTTTCTTTATCCATGTGCATTTCCCTTTTTGGCATTTTGTGTTTTAGGGGAGTAGTGAATAATTTGGCTGCAAAAAAAGTGGCTAACTTGGGTGAAATAGCTTGTAAAAATAGGGCAACGTTGATTATTGTTCGGGGGATTTGTAATGATTGGTTTTTTATTTGGGACTTCGTTGCCATTGTAATGGGTTTTATTCTTTCAAAAAAAAAGGATTTACACTATAAATATAATCTAAAACCCGGAAAGAAACTCTCTTAATTTTGAAAACATCTGGGGTTAGTGGTATGAATGTAATTTGTAAATGAAATTATATAATTAATTTTGAAATCAGATTGTGTAAATTTGTCATTCAAATTCAAAACTATGAAAAAAGGAATCTTGTTATTTGCATCAATGGCATTACTTTTAGTTGTATCGTGTGCCAAGAATCCGTTTACCGGTAAAAGCACAATGGCTTTGGTAGACAACAGTCAAATTTTTCCAACAGCCTTTCAGCAATACGGAACTTTTTTGAAGGAAAACAAAGTGGTTTCGGGTACTGCAGATGCTAAAAAAGTGGAAACAGTTGGAATGAAAATAAAAGCTGCTGCCGAAAAATGGTTGAATGCCAATGGTTATACGGAGTATTTGAAAGATTATAAATGGGAATACCATTTGGTAGAAAATAAAGAAGTAAATGCATGGTGTATGCCCGGTGGAAAAATCGTAGTGTATTCGGGGATTTTACCTATTACACAGGATGAAGCCGGTTTGGCTACCGTTATGGGACATGAGGTTTCGCATGCATTGGCCAATCATGGGCAACAACGTATGAGTGCCGGAATGTTGCAACAAGCCGGAGCTGCCGGAGTAGCATTGGCTACAGGTAATAAAAGTTCAGAAACGCAACAAATGGCCATGTTGGCTTATTCGGGTGTTTCGCAATATGGCGGAATGCTGCCTTTTAGCCGAAGTCATGAAAGTGAGGCAGATATGATTGGTCTTAAATTAATGGCGATTGCGGGGTATAATCCGGAGACTGCGGTTACTTTTTGGGAGCGTATGTCAAAAGCATCGGGAGGTAGTAAACCGGCTGAGTTTATGAGTACTCACCCCTCTGACGAAACCAGAATAGCCAATATCAGAAGACTTATTCCCGAAGCTAAAGCTGAAGCCGCTAAGTTTGGAGTGAAATTTTAACCATAAATAAACTATATTTGAATCCCGATCATTCGGGATTTTTTATTTAAAAACTATTTTATGCCAATACTTCCAAAAGGTCATCCGAAATTACTCAACGCTTGGGCGTTCTATGATTGGGCCAATTCTGTTTACAGTTTAGTGATCGCTTCGGCCGTTTTCCCCATTTTTTATAATGCTTTGTTTGATAAAGATCATCCGTATATAGTTGTTTTAGGGCATAATTTTAAAAACTCGGCACTCATCAGTTTTGTCACCGCAGCAGCATTTTTGTGTGTGGCACTTTTTTCTCCGTTGTTATCGGGAATTGCCGATTATATGGGGAATAAAAAGATATTCATGCGCGTGTTCAATTATATAGGGGCTTTGTCTTGTATAGGATTGTATTTCTTTGATTTAGAAAATATACTGTTGGGATTGACTTTTTATTTTTTTGGCTTAATCGGTTTTTGGGGAAGTTTGGTTTTTTACAATTCCTATCTGCCCGATATTGCTTATCCGGAACAGCAAGATAAAGTGAGCGCCAAAGGATATTCGTTAGGATACATAGGAAGTGTCTTGCTGTTGATTATTAATTTGGCTATGATTATGAAACCCGAATTGTTTCATATAACCGGTACGCCGGGAGAAGCTTCGATGAAAGCTATGCGATACTCGTTTGCTACTGTTGGTATTTGGTGGATTGTTTTTAGTAAGTATACTTATTTTTATTTACCAAAAGGAAATTCTAATCAGCAGAAAGTAACAACGGCGGTCATTTTTAACGGTTTCAGAGAGTTGAAAAAAGTATGGAAAATGCTCCAATCTGAAGTGCCTCTGAAAAGATATTTATTGAGTTTCTTTGTTTTCAGTATGGCTGTGCAAACGGTAATGTTGGTGGCTACCTATTTCGGTTCTCAGGAAATTCAGTGGAGCAGTCCCGAAGAAAGTCAAATAGGTTTAATTACCTGTATACTTTTAATTCAATTGATAGCAATAGCCGGAGCTGTTTTGACATCAAAAGCCTCAGCTAAATTTGGAAATGTTAAGGTTTTGATTGTATTGAATGCTTTTTGGGTTTTGTTGTGCGGTTTTGCTTATTTTATCACTTCACCAACTCATTTTTACATTATGGCTGCTTTGGTTGGATTAGTAATGGGAGGGATTCAGGCTTTGGGACGTTCAACCTATTCAAAATTTTTGCCCGAAACAGAGGATACCGCTTCCTTCTTCAGTTTTTATGATGTATCCGAAAAAATAGGAATTGTAATTGGGATGCTGGTTTATGGTCTAATCGATCAAGTTACCGGAAGTCCAAGGTTTGCGATAGTGTTTCTCGGTGTCTTTTTTATGACGGGATTGTTGTTGTTATTGAGAATTCCGAGAAAATCATTGGCGTAACTTCAAAAAAAAATTATATTTGAGCTTTCTTTAAAAATTGATTATGAAAACCATAAAACTTTTAGCTGGGTTATTTTTTGTTTTTACAGTAATGACCTTCAGTTCTTGTGAAACTGAGCCTATAGACAGTGCTATAATTTTGGATGATTTTAATCCGCCTGTTTGTAATGTGCCCACTGCTTTTCAGGCTAGCAATTTTATAAATAACAATTCAGTTAGTTTGAGTTGGGTAGCAGGAGGTAGTGAAACTTCCTGGACCATCGAATACGGTATTCAAGGTTTTGCTTTGGGAACGGGTACAACAGTGAGTTCAACTTCAACAACTTACTTAGTTACCGGATTGAATTCAACAAACAGCTATAGTTTTTATGTAAAGTCGAACTGTAGTGCTACTTCCAGTAGTCAATGGGTTGGACCTGTAAATGTTCAAGGAATTGTTTTAAATCCAAACTGTCCTAATCCGTCTAATTTAACAGCAGTCAGAAATGCTACTACCAATACAAACGTTGACGTAACCTGGACTGCCGGTGCTACTGAAACATCTTGGGAGATTCAGTACGGTATGGCAGGATTTATAATCGGAACGGGAAATACGGTGACCTCTACAACAACTACAAAACAAGTTACCGGAATATCTGCTACTGTAGCCTATGATTTTTATGTGAGAGCTACTTGTTCAGCTACCCAAAACAGCGGTTGGATTGGACCGGTTAATGTAGCTGTTGCTTCAACACCACCACCTACCACTACGGCCACTTATATGAGTGCTACTGTTAACGGACAATCTTATACCGGAATGAAGCCTTATTATTATCCGTTCACGGGACTGAAAGCTAAATTGGAAATCAGCAGTGCTAACGGTGATAAGATTTTATCAATTCAAGGAGATACAGATCCGCTTAATCCTTCTCCAAATAATTTTGTTCAAATCAATATAAAGATTAATCAACAATATTGGACACCAGGTAC
>CAYPSB010000059.1:0-6902 GCA_964413435.1 uncultured Flavobacterium sp. | reverse complement strand
ATAATTTTGTTCAAATCAATATAAAGATTAATCAACAATATTGGACACCAGGTACCTATTTAGTAAACCCGGACAGTCCGGCTGATCCTGATAAAGTTATCACAGCAGATATCATTATTGTTAATGCAACTAATCCTTGGGAAACGTTTGAAGATGAACTTCAGGGAACATTAACGATAACAGAGTTTAATTCTGCCACCAAAAAAGTAAAAGGAACTTTCAGCTTTCCATATATGTTGATAGATGCGAATAGTGTTGAAACCGGACCGTTCCAGGTTACGAATGGCTCGTTTGATTTCGAGGCTGAAGATGCTGTTTTTCAATAATACATGATTATAACGAGTAGAAGAATCCGCCATTTCGGCGGATTTTTTTTTGGCACAGTCCTTGACTTATTAATGCCCGAATCGATTTGACTCGTCTGAATGATTATTTTACAGCGTTCAGACCATCACATAACGATTTTAATGTATTAGTTAGAAAAGTTGAGCTACATTTGTGTAGCAAAGACTAGTTTATAATGTCATTTTGACCTAAAAAAATACTATGCCAAATCACAACATTTTTTCGTTTGACAATCTGTCACTACAAGAATTTGATACTGAAACCGATTTAATTCCTCTTTTGACCCCCGAAGACGAGGAAGAAATGAACAAGGAAGTCCTTCCTGATTCGCTGCCTATTTTGCCGTTGCGCAATACGGTTCTTTTTCCCGGAGTGGTTATACCCATTTCTGCCGGAAGAGATAAATCCATAAAATTGATTAATGATGCCAATGCCGGAAATAAGATAATTGGTGTCGTGGCTCAAAAAAATGAAGCCGATGAAGATCCGACCAAGAACGACATCTACAATGTTGGAACTGTAGCTCAAATTTTGCGCGTTTTGAAAATGCCTGATGGCAATGTTACTGTTATTTTACAAGGAAAGAAGCGTTTTGCCATTGATACAGTAACTACTGAGAGTCCTTATCTCAGAGCCACTATAAAGGAGGTTGAAGAGCAACGTCCGGGTAAAAATGATACCGAATTTCAGGCTATCATTGATTCAATGCGCGAACTGGCAATTCAGATTATAAAAGAAAGCCCAAATATTCCAACCGAAGCTACTTTCGCCATTAAAAATATTGAAAGCCAGTCTTTCCTGATCAATTTTGTTTCTTCTAACATGAACCTTTCAGTAAAAGAGAAACAGGATTTGCTGATGATCAATGTTCTTAAAGACAGAGCATTGGAGACTCTTCGTTACATGAACGTAGAACTGCAAAAGCTCGAATTGAAAAATGACATTCAGTCCAAAGTGCGTTTCGACTTAGACCAACAACAGCGAGAGTATTTTCTTCATCAACAAATGAAAACCATACAGGAAGAGCTAGGTGGAGTTTCCTATGAAGAGGAAATTGAGGAAATGCGTCAAAAAGCCAAGACTAAAAATTGGAATGAAAAAACGAAAAAGCATTTTGAAAAAGAGATTTTAAAGTTGCAGCGCATGAATCCACAGGCCCCTGATTTTGGTATTCAAAGAAACTATTTGGAATTATTTTTGGAGTTGCCATGGAGTCATTACACAACCGACAATTTCGATTTAAAAAGAGCACAAAAAATACTCGACCGCGACCATTTTGGTTTAGAAGATGTAAAGAAAAGAATCATCGAACATTTGGCTGTATTGAAATTGCGAAACGATATGAAATCGCCTATCATTTGTTTGACCGGTCCTCCGGGAGTGGGAAAAACATCCATCGGGAAATCGATAGCCGAAGCTTTGGGACGTGAATATGTTCGTATTTCTTTGGGTGGTTTACGCGACGAAGCCGAGATAAGAGGACATCGTAAAACTTACATTGGAGCCATGCCCGGTAGAATTATTCAAAGCTTGAAAAAAGCCGGGACCTCTAACCCTGTTTTCGTTTTAGATGAAATAGATAAGCTGTCTAACAGCCATCACGGAGACCCTTCTTCTGCTTTGCTGGAAGTTTTAGACCCGGAACAAAACAACGACTTTTACGATAATTTCCTGGAAATGGGTTATGACTTGTCTAAAGTTATGTTTATCGCTACTTCTAATAATATGGCAGCCATTCAACCTGCGTTGAAAGATCGTATGGAAGTTATCAAAATGACGGGTTACACCATTGAAGAAAAAGTAGAAATTGCCCGCCAGCATTTGTTACCCAAACAGTTGAAAGAGCATGGGTTGACAGCTAAAGATTTAACCATAGGCAAGAGACAATTAGAAAAAATTGTGGAAGGATATACTCGTGAATCGGGTGTCCGCAGCCTGGAAACTAAGATTGCGCAAGTAGTCAGAAATGCAGCCAAATCGGTTGCCATGGAAGAAGAGTACAATAAGAAACTTACCGATGAAGACATTGTTAAGATTTTAGGTGCGCCAAAATTAGAACGCGATAAATCAGAAAATAATGATGTAGCCGGTGTTGTAACCGGATTGGCGTGGACTTCTGTTGGAGGAGATATTTTATTCATCGAATCGTTGATTTCACCCGGAAAAGGAGTTTTAACCCTGACCGGAAACTTGGGGACAGTCATGAAAGAATCGGCTACAATTGCTTTAGAGTATATTAAAGCCAATGCTGAAATTTTTGGATTAGATTCTGAGATGATTTCTAAATACAACATTCACCTGCATGTGCCGGAAGGAGCTACTCCTAAGGACGGTCCAAGTGCCGGTATTGCTATGTTGACCTCTTTAGTTTCATTGCTGACGCAAAGAAAAGTGAAGAAAAATTTAGCCATGACCGGAGAAATTACCCTTCGCGGAAAAGTATTGCCGGTTGGCGGAATTAAAGAAAAAATCCTTGCCGCTAAAAGAGCTAACATTAAAGAAATCATTTTATGTCACGAAAATAAAAGTGATATTGATGAAATCAAATCGGAATACATTGAAGGATTGACGTTTCACTATGTAAGAGAAATGAGTGAAGTGATTGATATAGCCGTTACCAATCAGAAAGTGAAAAACGCCAAGAAATTGTAATTCTAAATAAAAACATTGCTCCAAAGGCATAAGTCGATAACACTTATGCCTTTTTCTTTTAACTTTTTTTCATACCATATAAAATAATATCTTCGCATTTCCGTTATAGTATGTAGCATAAGCCATTTTTGATGTTTAGAAAAACAATTTGTATTGGATTTTACCTCACCGCTTTGACCGCTTTTGGTCAAATTGGCGGGAAGTCGGTATACCAATTTCTAAACTTGGTCACTTCGCCACGACAAGCTGCTCTAGGCGGAAAAGTACTGACTTTTTATGACCAGGATGTCAATCAGGCGCATTTCAACCCGGCAACGATTAATCCCGAAATGGATAATAAACTGGCGTTGAATTACGGCAGTTATTTTGGGGAAGTTACTTACGGAACGGCCTCTTACGCCTATACTTACGATCGTCATGTGCAAACTTTTTTTGGCGGGGTTAACTATGTAAATTACGGGAAGTTTGACGGCTATGACGAAAACGGTCTGCAAACCTCCGGTTTTACAGGAAGTGAGATTGCTTTAACCTTTGGCTATGCTTACAATATTCCTTTTTCTGATTTTTATATAGGAGCTAATGCCAAACTGATTTCTTCTACTTTAGAAAGTTATAATTCTTTCGGAGCTGCTGTTGATTTAGGGGCTTTGTTTATAGATACCCGTAATGATGTCAACTGGGCGCTGGTTATTCGAAATATCGGAACTCAAATAACACCTTATTATGAAACCCGTGAAAAACTGCCTTTAGAAGTAATGATAGGTGTTTCTCAATTGATGGAAAATGTTCCCATTCGGTGGCATTTGACTTTGGAAAACATGCAACAATGGCAGTTGGCATTTTCTAATCCGAATAGAGCACAAGGCAATTTAGACGGCGGTTCGACTCCAGAAAAGGTTTCTGTTTTTAACAACGCTTTACGACATGTGGTGGTAGGAGCGGAGCTGTTTCCTGATAAGGGTTTTAACATTCGGTTGGGGTATAATTTCAGAAGAGCCGAAGAATTGCGTATTTTAGAAAAGCGAAATTTCTCCGGACTTTCCATAGGTTTCGGTTTGAGAGTCAATAATTTGAAATTCAACTACTCATATTCGCGCTATACATTAGCTGCCAACACCAGTTTATTCGGATTAACCATAGATTTTTCGGGAAACCGATATTAAATACATAAAATAACTTTGAAACCTAAGGTTCACGAACACCAAAAAATAATTAAAAATTGTGAGTAAAAAAATTACCATTGCCATCGACGGATTTTCCTCTACCGGAAAAAGTACTTTAGCCAAACAATTAGCCAAACATTTAGGATATGTTTATGTTGATACGGGTGCCATGTACCGCGCAATCACATTGTTTGCCATGCAAAACGGATACATCACAGCAGATTACTTTGACAAGGAAACGTTGATAAATAGTCTGCCATCCATTAGGTTGCATTTTGAATTCAATCCGGAATTGGGCTTTGCCGAAATGTTTTTAAATGGAGTTAATGTGGAAGCTGAAATCAGAACCATTGAAGTATCTAATTTTGTGAGTAAAGTGGCGGAAGTTTCTGAAGTACGTGCCAAATTAGTGGAGCAGCAACAAAGCATGGGCAAAGAAAAAGGCATAGTGATGGACGGACGCGATATTGGTACTGTTGTTTTTCCAAAGGCAGAACTCAAAGTTTTCATGACTGCAAGTCCTCAAACCCGTGCTCAAAGACGTTTTGATGAGTTACAAGCTAAAGGACAACATGTTTCTTTTGAAGAAGTGTTGAAAAACGTCGAAGAACGCGATTATATTGATACCCACCGTAGTGATTCTCCGTTGCGAAAAGCGGATGATGCTCTCGAAATAGACAACTCCCACCTTACCCGGGAGGAGCAGTTTGCTGCTGTTTTAGAAATGGTAGAAACGGTAAGGAAATCTATTTAACTATTTGTTTATCTCAATTTAAATAGTAGATTTACCGGCTATTTTTTACTAAAACCAAAAACTATTATTTTATGAATATAAAATTCAGATTAACATTGATGAGCTTTCTCCAGTTCTTTGTGTGGGGGGCGTGGTTGATTACCGTTGGTAATTATTGGTTTGCCACCAAACAATGGAGCGGAGAACAATTTGGAGCCATCTTTTCTACTTTAGGTTTGTCCTCCATTGTGATGCCGGCCATCACTGGAATCATTGCCGACAAATGGATTAATGCCGAAAAACTCTACGGAATCTTACATATACTGGGCGGAATGGCCTTGCTTTATATCCCGCAAGTGGACAATCCTACTACTTTTTATTGGGTGATTTTTGCCGCCATGTTGTGCTATATGCCAACTATTTCATTGTCGAATTCGGTGGCGTATAATATTTTAAAGAATAACCAGTTTGATGTGGTGAAAGTGTTTCCTCCGATTCGCGTTTGGGGAACCATCGGATTCATCGCTGCGATGTGGTTAACCAACTTATCCGGAAATAAAGCTTCTGCTAACATGTTTTACATATCGGCTGTTTCGGCTGTAATTCTGGGAGTTTATTCGTTTACGTTGCCAAAATGTCCACCGCAGAAGTTGATTGCCGAGAATGCATCATTAGCGCAGAAACTGGGATTGGATGCCTTTAAATTATTCGGAACTTATAAAATGGCTTTGTTCTTTTTGTTCTCGATGTTCTTGGGTGGTGCATTGCAATTGACCAATATGTACGGGGATGTATTTTTATCCGAATTTGGGAAAGTGCCGGAATATGCCAACAGTATTATTGTAACTAAGTCTACTCTGATTATGTCGATTTCACAGATATCAGAAACCTTGTTTATCTTGGCGATTCCTTTCTTTTTAAAACGTTTCGGAATCAAGCAGGTAATGCTTATTTCGATGTTGGCTTGGGTATTGCGTTTCGGTTTGTTCGCTTACGGAAATCCGGCTGACGGACTTTGGATGATTATTTTGTCGTGTATTGTATACGGAATGGCATTTGACTTTTTCAATATTTCCGGTTCTCTTTTTGTTGAAACTACTACCGATTCTAAAATCCGTTCTTCGGCTCAGGGCTTGTTTATGATGATGTCTAACGGTTTTGGAGCTTTTTTTGGCGGATTGATAAGCGGTTATATTATTGATGAGTTTTTTACTCACGACGGTACGCGCGACTGGCACAGCATTTGGCTTTCGTTTGCGGGTTACGCTTTAGTAATAGCCATTGCTTTCGCGGTCTTGTTTAAGCACAAACACAACCCTAAAGATGTGGCGAATGTGAGTCATTAATAAAAAATCAGAACCCGATAATCTATCGGGTTTTTTTATGCCTTATTGATACTGATTAGTCCCGATAGGAGCAGCTACCGTGTAGCGCGGATAGCGGGAACATGGATACTTTTTATCCCAAGCCATTCGCTTCTAAAATCATAATGTCTTTTTTCTTGCTTCTTTCCTCTATTTTCTTTATCTAATTGTTTTGTAATTAATAATTTATGCTTACTTTTGCACACCTTTTGGCGAAGAAGAGTTTCCTTTAGGTATCAACTATTTAAAAGATAACACTGTTGTGTTTTTAATCGCATCAAGAAACTCGAAGAATACAACATACAAATTTTTTTATCAGCATGGCTGTATTAAACAAAGAACAAGAAGCGTTTTTAAATGATTTCAACTGGCATAATTATGCAGAAGGAATTGACGCAGTAGATCAAAAGAACTTGGAAGAGTTTGAAAACTTAGTAGCTAAAACTTTCATTTCAACAGACCAAGAAGAGGTTGTAGAAGGTGTAGTAGTAAGAATTACTGACAGAGACGCTATTGTTGACATTAACGCGAAATCGGAAGGTGTAATTTCATTGAACGAGTTCCGTTACAACCCGAACTTAAAAGTTGGGGACAAAGTAGAAGTATTAATTGACGTTCGTGAGGACAAAACAGGTCAATTGGTAT
>CAYPSB010000058.1:0-12160 GCA_964413435.1 uncultured Flavobacterium sp. | reverse complement strand
TAAAGGACAATATTGGACAACTTTATTCCCCTAATTATTCCCCTTTGTAAATTTTTATAAATCTTTGAAGAATTCACCCAAAGAAATTTGGTGTATTTCTAATACTTTAATCAAGGTCTTTAATGTAATATTCTGACCTGATTCTATTCTCCAATATTGAACTCTGTTTAATTCAAAATCATAAGCGAAGGCTTGGAAACTTGTATATCCTTTGTCTTTTCTGAGTTGCTTAATCTTTTTTGCAATCTTTTCTAATAGTAATAATGTTTTTTCTTCGCTATTTTCCATAAGGAAGCGAAGTTTTGAAATAAGTCTTTATTAAAAAACCGCATATATTAGAACTTTTTATTATTTTAGCTGAAATTTTATACATGGATAGAATATTTTTTTCAGCATTATTTGTAATATTATTTGTAAATAATACTTTAGGACAAAAAGCTAATAATAAAGTTGGCGATTCAATTTATGGGGATTTTAATGGAGATAAAAAATTTGAATATGCATACAGAAAACTAATTAAAAAAGGAGTTGGAAATCCTTTAGAAGATGGTACGCCTGATGTATATGAAGTTTGCTTTTCTGATGTTACTATTAAATCTATAAAAGATGATTTTTATTGGTTTATACTTATAAATGAAGGAGATTTAGATAATGATGGTTCAGACGAATTAAGTGTTCGTGAAGACCCAATGAATGGTTGTTTGGGGCTTGTAAAAACTTTTACTATAAAAAAGGAAGAAACTTATTATTTAATTGAACCATTTTCTTTTTATAGAGGTACTTGCGATAATGAAATAAGTATTAATCCAGAAGATTTAGTAGAAAAAACAAGTAATGCTGTATATTACTATGAATATGTGACAAATAATAATTATGTAGTTAATTATAGCGGAAAAAAAATATTTGGCAAAAAAAACAAGGCTTTTGATTTAAAAGTAACACAAACCGAAAATGAAACTTTAAAATCGAATAAAAACAAAAACGATACTTTAAAAAACTTAAAATCTGATAAGGATAAAACTAACTCAGATAATGAAACTAATAAAGAATTGGAAGAAAGTTCTTTAGTCGGGAGAAAAGTTAGTTATAAGCCAATTATTGAAAATACTTGTAATGAATTTGGTAAAGTTATCATTGAAGTTATTGTAGATAGAAATGGTAATGTAATAAGTGCTTTTAACAGCAATAGAACAAGAGCTAGTTCTTGTTTAATTAATATTGCCAAAATTAATGCTAAAAATACAAAATGGGAAACCGATTTAAATGCTCCAGAAAAACAAATTTGTTACTTAACTTATAATTTTACTATTCAAAATTAACTAAAAATTACCCTTTTTTTAAAAAAGCGACTTGTTTAAGTCGCTTTTTTCATACCCTGTTTTTAGTAAAAAGTTATTATTTGTAAAAATAAGATTACAAACTTAGTTAAAGTTATGTTAAAGTTTCAAAAATCGGCTTTTTCATTTTTTTCAGGGAGTTATGTAAAATATAAACACTTAAAATTTTATACTTATGAAAAATTCGTTTTCGGTTAAAGCTATTTTAAGAAAAGAGCAACCAAGAAAAGATGGAACTGGAAGATGTCCTATTTACTTTCAGATTATTTATCGTGGTGGAAAAACTAAAACACCATCTGGAAAATTAATTCACCCTAGTCAATGGGACGAAAAGAAAAAATGCCCAAAAGATTCATTATTAAAAAATGTTCTAATGAAAGAAGAAAGTAGAATTTACAAGATTCTTTTAGAAATGGAAAATAATGATGAAGCATTTACTAAGGAAACTATTTTGAAGAAAATTAAAGGAGATGATAAAGTTAAAATCAACAACGACTTTTATTTTCATTTTGATGAAATACTTAAAAATAAGTTTGCTATTGAACAATTAGCTGTTGGTACACAAAGACATTATAAACAATTAAGAGATAGGTTGAAATTGTTTAGACCAAGACTAACATTAGATGAAATTGATACAAAATTTTTTGATGATTTTATCTACTTCATAAAAATAGATTTAGAAACAGGCAATTCAGGAACTAATAACTATGCAAAGTATTTTAAAACTATCTTGAAGAAATTAGTTAATGATAAAAAAATAATAGAAAACCCCAGTATAAATTTTAAAAAATTATATGAAGAACCACGAATAAATTTTTTAAACCCAGAAGAATTAGAACGATTAAGAAATGCTGATTTAAAACTAGGGAACTTAACCAAGGGTCTGGAATATACTAGAGATTTGTTTTTGTTTAGTTGCTACACAGGATTGAGAGATTGTGATATTAAAGATTTGAAGAAAAAAGATATCATTGATAAAAAAGAAATTAAAAGGAGGCAAATTAAAACAAAAAAAGAGGTTTCTGTTCCTTACAATGATTACTGGTTAGAAATATTAAAAAAATATGATTTTGATAAAAAGAAAGACAATGATTTAGTATTTGAATTAAAAAGTAATGCTGTTCTAAATAGACATTTAAAAATCATTGGTAAAGTAGCTAAAATTAAAAATAAAATTAATTTCCATGATGGACGCCATACGTTTGGTTCTATTCTAGCTTTGAGAGGAATGCCAATTAACTATATAGCTAGTGCTATGGGACATCGAAGCATAAAGACTACTCAAATTTATATGAATACTGATAAAGATACTTTAAGCAAATTAATGAAAAACGTAAAATTTTAATCTATGGAAACTAAAATACAAATAAATCAAAAATTGATAAAAAGAAAGATTCTTGAATTGGCTAAAACAAAGAAAGAATTGAATATTGAAAAAGGCAAAAATATGGCTGAAATAGTCAAGGTAATGAAACCAAAATTACCAACCGATATTTTGGATCTTGATGATATAAAAGAACAATATGGATATTCTAAAAAAACTATTTATAGATACCGATGTAAAGGTCTAAAATATTCTAAAAGTTCAGAGAAAGGTTATGTACATATTGTTAGAAAAGATTTAGAGGATTTTTTAAAAAAGGATATGTATGAAATGTAAATCATTTCAATAAAAAAAAATAGAAAAAGTATTAACTTGAAAAATAATAAACATGAAAATATATGATATCGCCTTATGTTGTGAAAATTATTATCCAATCAAAAAAATAAAATGGATAAGAGATGTCTCATCTGACACTAAAAATTTAACGTTTTTTAAAGCTGATTTGTACAATAGTGTTATGAAGAGAAAAAAGTATTCATTAAAACTATATACTATATACAATGAACTTGATAATTCTTGCGTCTTATTAATAATGGGCAAATTAAAGTTTTGGTTCCATCAAGAATATTTAGAAAATGAATTAACAGATGAAGAATATGAAGAGTGTTTGAAATTATTACATACAGAACTTGATTTGATTTTTACTCCAAGAAAAAGAAGACTTTTTAAATCAAAACATATGCTTTTATATCATAAAAATGATGAGTATAGATATCGTATTTGTATGGATTATCTTAGTGATGAAAAGTTAAATAGACTTGAAAAACAATTAAAGGAAACATGGATATGATAGATAAAATTAAATTAATGGCTGAAAATTTTAATCCCGACTTCATTAAGGAAAATTTTAAATGGAGAGAGATTGAAATTGACGATGAAGAGTTTACAGAACTTAATTTTGAATTAAATAGATATTTACAGACTAATGTAACTAAAAAATCAAGGATGTTTAGTTTAAGAATGCTATTGACTGAAAATTTAAAAACTGGTACTTATTCATTATCAATAAACGGAAGTGTTAGAAAATGGTATTTTGATAAAAATTCTCGAAAAGACTTAAACTATTACGAATTTATTGATTGTATAGAAATACTGGGTTGTAAACTTGGTTTAAAAAAAGGTGAAATCTGGAGAATGTTTAAAGTTACCCAATTGGAAATTGGAATTACTTTATTATTAAAATCATTTACTAATGACATACTAGATTGTTTTGTAAAATATAGAAATGCTAAAAGAGATGATAAAAATGTAACCAGTGTTTACTTTAGATTTACTAATTACGATTTGTTAATTTATGATAAATATCTTGAAATTTTAGGCAAAAAAGAGTTGACCAAAACGGATAAAAGAATTATCAGTAAATATCTAATGCTAAGATTTGAAATAGACATTAATAAAGTTAGTATTCCTATTTTTAAAATGAAATATCACAAATTAAGTTCATTAAAATCGAATTGGAATGAATTGCCTAACGAACTTTACAAATATCTGAATGCGGTTAAATTTGTAGATACTATTTCAAAGAATGAAGTAATCAATGAAAATAATAAACCGAAAATCTCTAAAAATGATTTTGTAAATTGGGGTTTTTATTCCTACATGAAAATTACTGGAATACATAAGACAATAATGGACTTTAATGAAATGGTTTTGCCAAATAATAAATCTAAACATTTTAATGATTTAATGAATATATACAAATCGCATATTATCAGCGAAAAGGATTACAAGGCTATTATTTTATATGAATTAAAGAAGAAAACGGACAGGTTATATAATAAGGGTAACTTTCGATATATAAATACCTAATGTAAATATAACAAGGTATATAATAAATAAAATACCCTTTTAGAGCCAAACGAAATTGAAAAATAAGCCAAAGCGGAAATAAGTAAACAAGGTCAATTACTTTCTCCGCTTTGTTTGTACTTAATTTAATAAATGAATGTTTTTTTAGGCACTTCTAATACTTTAAAATATAAATACTTTTAATAATAAAAATTCTGTGCTTAAACTGCCTTAATTCACTTTTTTATGACAAAAGATGCAAATTATAATTAAAAAACCTTTTCATAAGTAAAAATTATTGAAATATCGATAAAAGATATGACAACTTGTCATTTTTATCTTGTTGGCACTATACTTGTTAAAATTTTACTAATAAAAAAGTCCTAACCTCTGACCGATAGGACTTTTGAAAATATATTCAATGGACGGTTTTAAAAGAAAAGGTGAAGCCGTCCTTTTATTTGTGGGTGCGAAAATACTACTTTTTTTTACTTCTACAAATTTTATCGTCCTTTCTCGGAAATGTAGCACCGATTGCTACTAAATTTTAATTCTATTAACCGATGGAAAATTTTCATTTAGTCCATGAAGATGGCGTGTACAAACTAAAAAGAGAGAATGCTGAAAGAGCTTCTAAAGTAATTGATTCTAATAAGCAAGATGCTATTAGCCAATCGAAAGATTTTATTGTTAAACAAGGTGGTGGTTCTTTGAAAATCCATAAAAACGATGGTGGATTTCAAGAAGAAAGAACTTATCCG
Source organism: uncultured Flavobacterium sp. (assembly GCA_964413435.1). GTDB lineage: Bacteria > Bacteroidota > Bacteroidia > Flavobacteriales > Flavobacteriaceae > Flavobacterium. The sequence goes on along the minus strand of CAYPSB010000058.1, from coordinate 6,890 downwards.
AAGTCTAATGACCCAAGAAAAAGTAAAGGATAGTATTAACCAATTAAAGTAGTATTTATGCAAAAAAATTACACTGATTTAGTACAAAGAGCAAAAAATAGAAGTAATCCCGATTCAATTAGAGAGACTGAATTATTTAGTAAATCATTTAATGAAGATTTTAGAGGTTTGGGCATACCCTATTCAGAAGTTTTTGAATATGTTAAAAGAGCCATGCAAGGCGTTGAATCAGAATACACTGAAAGGACGATTGAAGCTGGAAATAAGATTAAAGAACATCTTAAAAGGAATAATTCTAGTTTGGACTATAAATTTCAAGGTTCTGTTATGTGTAATACACATATAAAAGGTCATAGTGATATTGATTTGGTACAAATAACAAATTCTTTCTACTCTCATGAACCGATTGTAAAATTTAATGAAAAATTTACTAGTTCATCTTATTTAACTCTAAGTCAAAAACAAAACTTATTAAGTGTTATTAATGGTACTCCATATAAAGACGATGTAAGGGATAACTTGAGAAAAATAAGACTTGATGCTGAAACTGTTTTAACATCAAATTATAAATATGTTGATATTACAAAATCAAAATCTATTGAAGTAAACCCTACGAATCCAAATAGACTTGTAGATGTGGTAACTGCATCTTGGTATAAAAATGTAGATTCAGTATTAGACAATGATGCTGATAAAAACGGTATTCAGATATATGATAAAGAGAAAAATTTAAGGCTTCCTGTTGATTTTCCTTTTCTTAAAATTCGATTATTGAATGAAAAAGATAAATCTGTAAATGGTCGCTTAAAAAAAATGATTCGTTTTTTAAAAACTATCAAGGCTGATTCTGAATATAATTTGAAAGAAATATCAAGCTTTGATATTAGTTCAATTTGTTATAATATACCTACTTGGAAATATTCTGACAAACCTTATTATGAATTAGTGATTGTTCTTTACTCTGAATTAAAGAAAATTATTGAAGATGAAAATTATAGAAATTCTATAAGGTCTATTGATAATACCGAGTTTATTTTTAAAGATAAAAATGAAAAGGTACGCTTATTGAGATTAATTTTTAACGAATTACTCCCAATTTATCAAGATTTATTACCTCAAACTTCATTCACTAAATTTTTGTAAAATGAAAAAAAAGGTATTTATAGGCAGTTCATCAGAAGAAATTGAAACTGCTAAAACTGTACAAAAACTTTTAGAAAATGATTTTGATGTGGTTATTTGGAATGAAAATTTATGGGATAAATCTGTTTTTAAACTAAATAATAACTTTTTACATGATTTACTAAAAGCTCCCTTAAAATTTGACTTTGGAATTTTAATTGGTTCTCCTGATGATAAAGTCGAAGTACGGGGGAAAGAATATTTACAAGCCAGAGATAATATTTTATTTGAGCTTGGTCTATTCATTGGTAGATTAGGATTAAAGCGATGTTCTTTTTTAGTACATGAAAACGTAAAAGAATTGAGTGATTTAAGTGGAATTTTTATTTCTAAATTTAATGATAAAAATTTAGTTCATAAAGTAGATGAAATAAAACGAGCATTCTTATCAGTTGAATTAGATACTTTTAATTTTTTTCCATCTAATACGTTGGCTTATGGTTATTTTGAAAATTTTATCAAAGCAATTTGTGCTAAAATTGTTGAAGATGGTAAATTAAAAGTGAGAGAGGTTGAATATGAACGCTGTAAATTTGAGATATTAGTACCAAAAAAAATTGATGAAAATATTAATCTTCAATTTGAAAGAATTAAAAGAGAGGTTGGAGTTGAACAGGTACAAATTGAATGTATGGGAAGACCTAGACCATTCCAAGTTAATAGTAAATTGTTAGAATCAGGGGAATTATTAATTGTTGATTTTCCCTCGACCTTAACGGGGATTAATTATGCGATAAAAGAATTGCTACCTGATGAATATAAAACTTTTGGTGAAGAATACGAGAACATTCTAAATAGAGAATTGGAAAAATTTGTATTTACATTAAATAATTTAATTAAGAAAAACTCATTTCAAGATTTTATTGAAATTGTTAGAGTTTAATTGTGTCATTAATATTTATTTTAAATTGAAAGTTAGCTTAAATTGTACTGATTTTGGTCTTTTTATTTGATTCTATGATTTAATAAAGTAAAAACCCAATTCTATATTTAAAAAAAATAATAATTGGTTAAAATGATTTAAAAAGAGTTGTTTGTTCTAAGAAGACACAAATCTACTTTTAATTCAAAATGATAAATGCTTTTAGTTCAGCCCCATTAGATTAAACATCTTTTGGGGCTTTCCATATTAAGCATTTATTGAATTATACTAAACGCCCTACTAAATCTTGTTTTAATGGAATTGTTTAACGATATTTGACAAATCAAGTTATATAAAACATCTAAAAACTATCAAATTAGATAATTATTAAAAGGCTTATTTAAAACTTTTAGTTAAAAAGATTATTTGTTTAATCAAATCGAAATTTAATTGTAGCAACTTAAGATAATCATTAATTGATTATTTTAAAATTTAATGAAATAAATAAAATGAAAAGAATTAAATCAATAGAAATAAAAAATTCACCATTTTTTGAAGATACAAAAATAAATTTTTCTGATAATTTAAACTGTATAATGGGAGGAAGAGGAACGGGAAAATCTTCTCTTCTTTACTTAATAAAAGCAGCTATCTTTAAAAATATTGAAGAAGATAGTCAAGCATATGGGATTCTAAAAAATAATTTAGGATCAGGTGAAGTTGCTATAGAAATTGAGTCAATTGACGGTTCATTTTATCGTATCTTAAAAACTTTTAATGATGAACCGCAACCATATAAACATCCTTCGTCCGAATTTTTCCAAATAGATAAAATATTTGATGATATAGAGTGTGATTTTTATGAAACAGGTAAAATTGAGGAAATTGGACGCTCAGCTATTGATAGGTTACAATTACTTGACAAAAAAATTTCTTCTGAAATTATAGAATTTCAATCACAAATAAAACAACTTCAAATTGAGATTGATGCAAATGCACAAGATATTAAGACATTTAATCTGAGGCTTCAGCGAATCGATGATGCAATTTTACAATATGATGGAATTGAAAACGAATTTGAAATTCATAAAAATCATCAGCCTATTGGATTGAAAGATGATGAGAAAAAGGAATTTGAGGATGCAGATACTAAAGAAAAAGTTCGTAAAAATGAGAAAAGAGTTATTAATAAGCTTATTGATTTATTTAGCGAATTAAAAGTTGAATTTGAATCAAAAGGCAATGAACTTATTGATACATTAAATAAAAATAAAAATGAAGAATTTATTAACAAGGCTTTAATGAATGATGTACTTACCTATACAGAGGAAAGTATTTCTGGGATTAAAAATAATGTTGATATTATTTCCAGAACAATTAATGAATTGTTAGTTAAACTTGATTTATCATCAAGCAAATTATATGAAGAACATGACATTCAACAAGCTGAATTTATAAAAATAAAGCAAAAATTTGAAGCTCATAGAGAATATATTAATAAATATCATCTTTTATCTAAAAGGCTCAATGAAAAAGAAACACTTAAAAGAGATAAAATTGATTTAAGTGAAAAAAGAGATAAATTAAAAAATACTCGAATACAACAAATATCGAAATTAAACGATTGTAAACAGTCGATTTTTAAAATTAGACTTCAATCTATTAATGAATTAAATTCTGCATTTAATGGAGATATATTAATTACATTAACCTTTTCAGGAATTACTACTCCTTTTGAAGACAAATTAAGAGAATCTTTAAAAGGTTCTGGATTGAGATACAATGAATTAATTCCAAGAATAATTAATAATTTTTCTAGCGATGAATTTGCTTCTGTTATACATAATCAAGATAAAGAGAAACTAAAAATAATAACTGGCATAGATGACATAAGAGCAGAAAGTATAATTAATTCATTATATGAAACTGAGGCAATTTATGAAATAGAAAAATTGTATTGTAATGATTTACCTGAATTTAAACTCAGAATTCATGGAAATACGCTTAAAGAAGAAAATTATCGTAATTCTGATGAGTTATCTATGGGGCAAAGATGTACTACAGTTTTACCAATAATTTTTGCGGTTTCTGAAAACCCTCTAATAATTGACCAACCAGAAGATAATTTAGATAACAAGTATATAAGTGGCAAAATACATGAAATAATTAGAGCTCAAAAAAGAGAAAGACAACTTATTTTAATTACGCATAATCCAAATATTCCAGTATTGTCTGAATCTGAAAACAACATCTTTTTGAAGTATGACAGAAAATCGAGTGTTGAAAGAGTTGGTAATGTAGATGAAGTGAAAGAGAATATTATTGAACTTTTAGAGGGAGGTGAAGACGCTTTTAAAAGAAGAAAACAAACCTATGGCTATTAATAGAGTATGGAATCAGAAGAAATCAAAGTATTAATTTCCGAATTAAAGAACTTAAAAGAAATAGCCTTTTCGGATGTTGTTCCAAACGCTCCACAAATTAGTTTTATAATTAATAAACTTAACTCTATTCCTAAAAAAGATAAATCAAAATTTGAAGATTTTGCTTTAGAATTAAAGGAAGAAATGTTTGCAAGAAATGTTAATATTAAAGGACTTAATATTGATGATTTTGTTTCTGAAAAATTAGAGATAATAAAAGATACTGAATCTAGTCAAGCACAAGAAAATCAAGTCAACATTGGTTTTTTAGAATTATATAATGAACTTGTGACAACAATTGAAGAGCATTTTGATGTATATAAAGGATATTTCATTTTAAAACTTGAAAACAATCCTCAATCCTCGTATAAATTATTGGTACTCTATGACAAGTCTTTTATAGTTGAACCTATAAAAAAGAAAATTCATAGTAATGTTAAAGTAGAAAATTCATTTAAAGAAATAAAAGATTTTATAGATGATTTAACAAAAACTGATAACTCAAATACAAACTATTTATGCTTACTACTTCTAATGCCTCGTATTAATAATATTGAAGCAAAAGAAGAATTACTTCATAACATTAGAACTTTAGTTAATAGTTTTCAATATTTTGAAAATATATCCTTAAAAAAAGGTATAAATGAAAATCAAAATGATTATTTCAGAAGTATAGACAAGGACGATTTCTTTGAAGAATTAAAATATGTGAATTGTACTTTACTATCTAATGCTTCAATAAATCATGAAGAAGAAAAAATCATAAAAAAACTAGCTACAAATTTCAAAACACCACTTGTTTTATATAAAACACTTAAGGGTGGAAATAGTGGTTCAAAAGTTATTGAAATTAGACCTAAGAAAGAACTTGGCGAACAATATGAAAAAAGATATATAATTAAATATTCTGAATTAAACGAAGAAAGAAAAATTAAAGTTGAAAAAGAGAATTTTGATGAATTTATTAGAGGATATAAAGGTTTCAAAGATTATGAGTGCCATCACACTAAAACCTTGACCCATGAGGGTATTCTTTATAGTTATGCAATAAATGATTTAGAAAAAATTTCATACTCTTACAGCGAAATTATTGAAAATTCTGAAAATTCATTTTATCACACTAAAATTGAGCAAATTGATTCATTATTTAATGAATCTCCATTATATCAGGTTTGGTCAAATATAGTTGATAAAAAAAATATAAAAATTTCTGTTTTATATTCTGACTATGTCAACGTAGAGAAAATATTTGAACAATTGAAATTGATTCTTAACAAAGATAATTTGGAACTTCAGCAAGATGAATTAGTAATTAATTTTTTGAAAATTTGGAATCATGTGATAGAATGTAATATAAAAATTTGTCATGGAGATTTACATACTGATAATTTCTTCATTGATAATAACGGTATTTATTTAATTGATTTTGGATATACTGGAAAAAAACATTCTGTAATTGACCATAGTTCTTTAGAATGTTCTATTAAATTTAAGCATTTCCCATCATATATTTTACTTTCTGAATTAACTGAGTTAGAGGAGGAATTGGCTTTAGAGTCAAGTTTTCAAAGATCAACTAGATTTACAAAGACTAAAAGAAAGGAATTAATTGAACTATTAGAGTTGATAAAAGCTATAAGAAATAATGCTATCCGACAATCATATACTATGTCTAATCTCGATTACTTTATTTCTCTATTCATTATGACATTTAGACAAATAAGATATAAAGATATGAATCAGCTTTATGCTTACAATTCAGCATTAATTTTAAGTAGAAAACTAATTCAGTTGTTAAATATTGTTGAATAATTGTCTAATAAAACTAGTTTTTTATAATTAAACTAAAATTTATGTATCAAGTTTATGATGACATGTCAGAAGCCGAATTATTGGTTTGTGATTATTTAAAACAAATGCGTGTATTTTGGATTTATGAGCAACCAGTATTTTTATCTGATATAATGCAAATAGACCTAGAATTTTCGCACCTGATTTTTATTTACCTGAATTAGGTATTTACATTGAAGTTATGGGAAATCCTCATTTACCTGATTACGAAAGAAGAAGTTTGATTTATCAAAAAAATAATATCCCTATTATTTTTATAGCTCCATTCCACGATAGAAATTGGCAAATGAATATTTTTGATTTTATAGAAAATGTCCATCAAGAGCGATATGAAAAAGTAAAAAGAATACGTGCAAATATTTTTTAATATCTAGTGCTGTTTTATAAAAAAATATTTTAATAGTAATAAAAAGAAAAAAATGATATTCAATTAGTTTTCCCCTAATTATTCCCCTTGAATAATTTACAATTTATAAAAATGTAGTAAATTTGTGGAGTGAAGGCTTAAAGTTACGACCCTGTCGAGGTCACAAAAAAACGCTCAAATTCTTGAGCGTTTTTTTATTTTTAAA
>CAYPSB010000057.1:5990-14195 GCA_964413435.1 uncultured Flavobacterium sp. | reverse complement strand
GGAATTTTGGAATTGGAAAAACAATTAAAAAAAATAAACATTTAATCATCAATATATGAAAAACAAAGCAATAATCATCTTCTTCCTGTTAATGGCCAATCTTATAGAAGCTCAGGAGATAAAAACACTTACCTTAAAAGAAGCTATAAATTATTCGTTACAAAATAAGATTGATTCAAAAAAAGCGGCTTTAGATGTAGAAAATGCCGAATACAAAATTCAGGAAGTGCGGGCACGAGCCTTACCACAAATTTCTGCTAACGGAAGCCTCACTTATAATCCTATTCTGCAATTAAATGCATTGCCGGGAGATTTTTTCGGAGCTCCAGGGACAACCATTTTAGCTCCATTGGGACAAAAATGGAACTCGGTAGGAGGTGTTTCTCTAACTCAAACTATTTTTAACGAACAAGTTTTTACCGGATTGAAAGCCGCAAAAACAACTCGTGAATTTTACAAAATAAACAAGGAATTGACAGATGAACAAGTCATAGAACGCGTAGCAACTGCCTACTATCAGGTTTATTTACAACGTCAAAAACTTACGGTTATTGAAAGCAATCTAAAAAACACCACCAAGGTTAAAGACATTATCAAAAACCTGTTTGACAATGGTTTGGCAAAAAAAATCGATTTAGACCGAATCACGGTAACCTTAAATAACATTTCCACTTTGCGTCAACAATTACTCAATGGGATTGTAATTCAGGAAAATGCTTTGAAATTTTATATGGGAATGCCAATAAACGAAACCATTGTTATTCCTGATTCAGAAGTGAAAGTCACTCCGGTACTTTTGGAAGAAACCATTGAAAACTCAAAACGTTCCGAATACAGATTGGCTGAAACCCAAAAGAAATTATTAGAGTTTAACAAACGAGCCATGAAAGCATTGTATTACCCAACGCTTTCTGCTACTGCCGGATACAATTATATAGGTCAGGGCCCAAAAATGCCATTGGGTGCAAAACCGTCAGACGGCGTGTATTGGTCTGATTTTTCTTCTATTGGTTTAAATCTAAATATTCCAATTTTTACTGGTTTCGGAACTCGTTCCAAAGTACGTCAGGCAGATATAGAAGTCCGTAAAGCTGAAGCTGATTTAGCCGAAACAAAACAGGCTTTGGATTTAGAGTATAAAAATGCCAAAACTCAGGTTGAAAACAGCTTAATCACCATCGGAAACCAAAAAGAAAACGTGACATTGGCCCAAGAAGTTTATCAAAATACCCAAAATAATTATATCAACGGATTAGCTTCACTGACAGATCTTTTGGATTCTGAAAACTCATTGGTCGAAGCACAAAACAATTACAATACGGCTCTTTTGGATTATAAACTTGCAGAAATCCAATTAATCAAATCAAAAGGCGAATTAAAATCATTAACTAACTAAAAATAAAACATACTTTATCCCGATGAAAAAAATAATATACATAGTAATAGCTGTTGCCGTATTAGGATTATTTTTCTTTACACTAAAAAATAACAAAGCCAAAAACGAAGCCGAAACAGCCGTTGTGGCACAAAAAAACAGCTCCGTAGCAGTAAAAACAGAAACTGTAAAAAGCGAAAACATTACAACAGATTTTGTAGCGAACGGAACATTTGCCGCTTTTCAGGAATTGAATCTTTCGGCTGAAAAATCAGGAAAAGTTACTCAAATCCTGGTAAAAGAAGGCGATAGAGTTACGGTAGGACAAACGCTTGCCATTGTAAGAGGTGATGTTGCAAACGTTGAAGCCCAAACCGCAAATGCAACCTACCAAAATGCCGTTGCCGATTATAATCGTTTTGCGAATGCCTACAAAACCGGAGGTGTTACCAAGCAACAATTAGATCAGGCACAAATTGCCATGGTCAATGCCCAGTCTCGTTTGAAACAAGCCAACATCAGTTTAGGTGATACACGGGTTAAAGCTCCTATAAATGGTATCATCAACAAAAAATATATCGAAGTTGGTTCGATGCTGACTTCAATGCCTGCAACCGAAATGTTTGAAATAGTAAATACGGCAAAACTCAAACTTAATGTTACCGTAAACGAAAGTCAGGTAAGTAATTTAAAACCCGGAAACAAAGTAAAGGTAACCGCCGGAATTTATCCTGACAAACAATTTGACGGTAAAATCACCTTTATAGCTGCCAAGGCAGATGCTTCGTTAAACTTTGTTGTTGAAGTTGAAATTGCAAACAACCCAAGCGGTGATTTAAAAGCCGGAATGTATGGTACAGCACATTTTGAAAGCAACGAAAAACAGAAAGCACCAATTAAAACAGTATCCAGAAATGCTTTTGTGGGAAGTGTAAGCAATAATGAAGTATTTGTGATCAAAGACAATACCGCAAAACTAACCAAAATTGTTTCGGGAAGAATCTTTGGTGATAAAGTAGAAGTTTTAAATGGTTTGAATGATGGCGACACAGTGGTTATAAGTGGTCAAATTAACTTAAGTGACGGATCAAAAGTAGAAATCGTAAAATAGTCGTCGTTAACGGTTCCTGTATTGTCGTACAAAACATCACAATCTGAAAGTGTATCAATGCTGAACCTAAACATCAAACATGAAACTAAAATAAAGACATGAAATTAGCAGAAATATCCATAAAACGTCCTACCATAATTGCGGTATTATTTATAATACTGACCCTTGGTGGCCTGTTCAGTTATACCCAATTAGGCTACGAATTAGTCCCTAAGTTTGAAATAAATGTGGTTACAATTTCAACCGTATACCCGGGGGCCTCTCCCAGTGAAGTTGAAAACACCGTAACTAAAAAGATTGAAGATGCTATTGCATCACTTGAAAATGTAAAAAAAGTAGAATCCAAATCCTACGAAGGTCTTTCGCTAGTAATGGTTACCCTTACTGCTGATGCCAATGCCGATTATTCACTAAACGATGCACAACGAAAAATCAATGCCATCCTGAAAAATTTACCGGAAGATGTTGATCCGCCTTCCTTAGTTAAATTCTCCATTAGTGATTTGCCTATTATTACCATCGGCGCGACTTCCAATATGGATAACGTGGAGTTCTATGATTTATTAGACAAAAAAATACAACCTGTCCTATCGCGCGTAAAAGGTGTAGCACAAGTAAATCTTGTTGGTGGTGAAGAACGTGAAATTCAGGTAAGTCTTGATGCAACAAAATTACAAGGCTACGGACTTTCCATTCCTCAGGTTCAACAAATGCTTTTGACTTCAAATCTTGATTTCCCAACCGGAAATATCAAAACGAGAGAAAACAACACATTGATTCGTTTATCCGGAAAGTATAAAAGTGTAGAAGAGCTCCGCAACTTAGTAGTGTCAACCAAAAACGGAATCCAAATTCGTTTGGGTGATATTGCCGATGTTCAGGACTCACAAAAAGAAGTAAAAAAAATTGCCCGTATCAATCAAAAAAGTTCCATCTTATTACAGGTAATCAAACAGTCTGATGCCAATGCCGTTGCCGTAAGCGAAGCCGTTAGCAAAACAGTGGCACAACTCGAAAAAGATTACAAAGCTCAGAACGTAAAGCTTAACATTGCCGATGATACTACCAAGTTTACCCTGGTTGCGGCAGATTCAGTTATGCACGACTTATTCATAGCGGTATTCTTGGTAGCCTTCGTAATGTTGTTCTTTTTACACAGTTTTAGGAATGCGTTAATTGTTATGGTTTCCATTCCGGCATCATTAATTGCCAGCTTCATCGGAATCTTTTTGTTAGGGTATACCCTAAACTTAATGAGCTTACTGGGTCTGTCACTAGTAGTAGGTATTCTTGTGGATGATGCCATTGTGGTTCTTGAAAACATCCACCGACACATGGAGATGGGTAAAAATAAAGTCCGTGCAGCTTATGACGGAGCATCGGAAATTGGATTCACTGTAATGGCGATTACCTTAGTAATTGTGGTGGTATTCCTTCCTATTGCCATGAGTACCGGCTTGGTGTCAAACATCATTACGCAATTCTGTATGACAGTTGTAATCGCAACACTATTATCATTGCTGGCATCATTTACAATTGTGCCATGGTTATTCTCACGTTTCGGAAAACTGGAACACATCACAAACAAAACATTTTTCGGAAGAATCATCCTTGCCTTTGAAAAAGAGTTAGATAAATTCACCCATTGGGTAACCGGAATCTTAGAATGGGCGTTAAAGTACAAGAAAACCACCTTGGCATTAGTTGTAGTATTGTTTTTTAGTTCATTTGCCTTAGTAGGCGGAGGGTATATAGGAGGTGAATTCTTTGCCAAAATTGATAAAGGCGAATTTATGGTCCAAATAGAATTACCCAAAGATGCTTCTATTGAACAATCAAATTTTATGGTTCAAAAAGCTGAAAATTTCTTGCGAAACAAAAAAGAAGTAACCGGTCTAATCACTACCGTTGGACAAACCAGTGACGGTTTTGGAGGTTCACAGTCTACGCTTTTTAAATCAGAAATTAAGGTTACCCTCAATGACAAATCTAAACGCGAAGACAATACATTCGTTTATGCCGCCAAAATCAAACGAGAACTTGAAAAAGTTTTAGTGAATGCTAAAATAAAAACGGTTCCTGTTGGTCTGTTCGGAGCTGACCAAGCCCCTTTGATGTTGACCATAACTGGGTCAAACCAAAAAGATGCTATGACTTTTGCCGAAAAAGCCGCCGCTGAACTTAAAAAAATTCCCGGGGCCTCAGAGGTAAAACTTACTTCAGAAGATGGAAATCCTGAAATTAATGTTCAGGTCGACCGAGACAAAATGTCGGCTTTAGGACTTGATTTAAGAACAGTAGGTATGACGATGCAAACTGCTTTTAACGGGAATACCGATGGTAAATTCCGTGCTGGTGAATATGAATATGACATTAACATCCGTTACGACGAATTCAACCGTTCCAATATTAATGATGTAAGCGAATTAATTTTTGTTAACAATAACGGACAACAAGTCAAATTATCGCAGTTTGCCAAAATCACCCAAACATCGGGGCCAAGTTTATTGGAACGTCGCGATAAGTCACCAGCCGTAAGTATTCAGGCGCAAACCGTTGGTCGTCCATCCGGTACTGTAGCGGCAGAGTGGGAAGCCATATTCTCAAAAATGGAACGTCCTGCCGGAGTAAACTACATCTGGGGTGGTGATATGGAAAATCAAACAGAAGGTTTTGGTACCTTAGGTTATGCCTTATTGGCTGCTATTATTTTGGTTTATTTGGTAATGGTTGCCCTATATAATAGTTTTGTAACACCGTTTGTGGTCTTGTTCTCTATTCCTCTGTCATTCATCGGAGCATTGATGGCTCTGGCTTTGACAAACAATTCGCTGAACGTATTTACCATTTTAGGTATTATCATGTTGATTGGTTTAGTTTGTAAAAATGCAATTCTACTTGTAGATTTTGCCAACCATCGAAAAGAAGCAGGTGAAAGCACCCACAATGCATTGGTACAAGCAAATCACGCTCGTTTACGCCCTATTTTGATGACTACCATTGCGATGGTTTTCGGTATGATTCCAATTGCGATGGCAAAAGGAGCCGCAGCCGAAATGAACAATGGTTTGGCTTGGGTAATTATTGGTGGATTGATGTCATCATTATTCCTAACCTTGGTTATCGTTCCGGTAGTATATGCTGTTTTTGACAGTATTAAAAACAGAATCCGTAAAGGAAAAACGGAAATCAACTACGCAGAACTAATTCATGAAGACTATGTTCCTTTAGAAGTGAGCGAAGATGGGTTTACTACAAAACATAGTATGTAATGCACTTCTAATCATAATAAAAAAGAATCTAACAGAAAAAACGGCTCCAAAATATTGGAGCCGTTTTTTTGAATTTTGACTTCTTCGGATAGGTTACCGATTTAAATCCGCACTTGTACATGGGAGGAGATAATGTCATCTTCTGGTCGCCACTGGCTTGGACCATCATCTTCGGATTGACTTATGCAACCATCTTAACGCTGGTTATGGTTCCGGTAATGTTCTACTTGGTAAAACGAGTAAAATACCGATTAAGAGATTGGAGAAACAGCAGAATAGCGGCCAATTAAACCGCTTACTCAAAAAAAAGCGCCGTCTTTATCAGACGGCGCTTTTTTAATTAAGAGTAAAAAACAATTATTGGATAATTAACTTTTTAGTGATCAATCCGTTTTCTGTTTTAACATTGATAAAGTATACACCGGTTGAAGTATTTTGCAAATTAATAGTTTGGATTAAACCGGCTGATTGGTCGTAATTGTTTTCATAAACCGTTTGTCCGGTTACATCAAATACTTCCACAGAATAACTTCCTGTTAATTCTTTAAATTCAATAGTGAAACTTCCTTTATTAGGGTTTGGATACAAACTGAAAGTATTTTCAACAAATTGCGTATTAGCCAAAACATTGGTCTTAAACTGAGAAGCAATGGCATTGTAGTAAGCTCTCATTCTGTTTTCCTGACCTAAAGTAAACATGTACATACAAGCATCATTTACATAATCCATATAGTTCATGGTTAAGGCATTTTCTCCTGCAACACATCCTGCAACATCACCTGCTGCCGGGCAATCATAAGACTCAGACGCCACTTGCGGGGTATCACAAATCTTATCGCCTTGGTTAGTACACGAAGTAGAACTACAACTTCCGGTATTGAATGTATGATCTAAATTAAAAAAGTGCCCCAATTCATGAGTCAATGTTCTTCCTAAATTATAAGGGGCTCCCGGAACATAACCTGTACATCCACTACCTGATCCAAAAGAGTTGTTATCAATAACAACTGTTTGACCGGCTGACGGAGAACCTCCCAGTGGAGAATATCCAAGTATACCCCCTGAAATATTTCTACATACTAAATTCAAATAACCCGCCCAAGTAGAATCAGAATCTGCATTGGAAAGGAAATCCGTTCCAAAAGTTACGGCTACCGTTCCTTCGGCTATACCACTTCCTGCCGGATGATTTTGCGTAGCCAAAACAAACTTAACATTCAAGTTCCCTACACTAGTTACCATCGGATAAAAAGACGCATCATTAGCCCAATTTACAATGTCAGCATTAGCGGCGTTATAATCCGCATTTAAAATATTGATTTGGGTTTGAGCAAAGTTTCTCAAACAGGTTTTTACAGCAGCCGTAGCAGAACCGGCTGATGGAAAGTGAACCGCTACCGGTATAGTGATTAGCGCATTAGTGCTGTTTGTGGCATTGCTGTTTTTATTTAATGTTTGCTTTTGCAATTCCACTTCAAATTTTGCCTGATTGTCCAAGTGTATTTGTCTCAATTGCGGATCAGCCATTATTTGTTGCATCAAAGCTTGTGTACCACAGGTTCTGTGCTGTGCGAAACTCATTTGAAAAACGAGTAATACGAAAAGTACTTTTAATTTCATTTTTTTAAGGTGTTATTATTTAAAGGGTTCAAATTTATACAAATGTACTCAATATCAAACTATTAATTACAAATAATGAGGTGACTTAAAGCACCTCATTATTCACAACTGTTTGATTTTCAAGAATTTTATTCAATAACTATACGTTTAACCATTTTTCGGCTACCATCGGTAACACTTACTAAGTAAACACCGGCTGCAGCATTATTTAACTGAATGTTTTCGTTAAAGGTGGCTTGGCTAGTATAATTATTCTCAAATATTTTTCTTCCACTCATATCAAATACATTAACTTTAATATCATTAGAGCCTGCATTGTTGAACTGTATGTTGAAATTTCCTTTGTTCGGATTAGGATAAATGGCCAAATCTGAAATTTCATAAGCATTGTTAGCTAAGGTACAACCAAAATCCAATCCCCATGATACTAGGGTTCCTGTGTTATTAGGGTTGTTATCTGTAACCGTTAAAGTCCAGTTTCCTTGTGAAGTTTTACCATTATACCCTGCTAATGCCGATGCTGATTGAGAGGCGTTATGGGTTCCGGTAGCCGGGCTGGCACAAGAGATAGAACCCGTTCCATCAGCAAAAGTGATATCAATACCTGAGTACACTGCACTATTACAAGTTCTGTTCCATAAAGTTCTGGTTGTCCCATCCGGGTGAGAAATTTTAACCACTAAATCTCCGATTTTAGCATGATTGATTTTAAGGTTTACTTTCATATTACTGATGGTAATATTATCCGGCACATTGATAACAGATGTTGTTACCGCACCGGCTGTATTGGCAACAGTAGCATCAGCAATAGCTGCATTTGGCGTAGT
>CAYPSB010000057.1:0-5890 GCA_964413435.1 uncultured Flavobacterium sp. | reverse complement strand
GGTTTTACATTGGTAAATGCCGGATTTGAAGAGGAATTATACGAAATAGGACAAGTTTTAGAATTCAAATTAGATTGAATTTGATTAATACTTTTATAAGTAAAGTAATCATCCGAATGGGCTTGTACGTCTGTACTTCCTGTAATACCTGCATATCCCATGATGGTTGAACCACTTCCGGGCTCCACATTTACCGAATTATTCTCAGTAGTATGACTGAATGTATGGTTAGCCCCTAATTGGTGACCCATTTCGTGAGCTACATAATCAATATCAAAAGTGTCGCCGGCCGGTATACCATCATAAGGCGAAGTAAATCCGCTTCCTTTACTACCTGCTACACAAACACATCCGATACAACCGGCATTACCACCCCCACCTGAAGCACCAAACAAGTGTCCGATGTCATAAGCAGCATCGCCAAGTGTAGAGGTTAAAGTGTTTTGTAACTGAGCATTCCAAGTAGAAACATAATTATTCGAAGCTGAGTTACCGGTTCCTAATTCTGCGTCATCGTACGGATCTGTACTGCCATCTGTAAAAATAACTGAATCAGTGTTGGCAATAATCAATAATTTTACGGCCAAATCTCTTTCATAAACACCATTAACACGCGTCATAGAAGCATTCATACCGGCTAAGGCACCCGCAACTGTTCCGCCAAAATAAGTGGTATATTCTCCGGTACATGATAATGCTAAACGCATAGTCTTATATACCTGAGCACTCGATTGAACTGATAAATTAGTTTTATTCAAAACCTGATTCAACTCAACATCTTCTGTTTTACAGTTGAACGGCAAGTTTGCTTTGGTTCTTGTTTTAGAATCGAACAACACATAAACAGAGTGGTCTTTAGTGTAAGGCTCGATAAATTCGGTTTCAGAATCTCCTCTGAAAATCATAGTTTGAATTCCTTTCGGATCAAAACTGAAATGCAAAACGGCAGAAGGGTCTGTAAGTCCTTTACCCACGTAAGCTCTTATTTGAGGGTATTTTGCCTGTAATCCCGGTTCAAAATTAGAAGATTCCCAAACAAGGAATTGTTCCATTTCTCCTTGAACATTAGGCACTAAAATTTCAACTCCCGGCTGACCCGAAGCTCTGTCAGCAACCTGTGCCAACGCTTGCTTCATAACCTCAAAATTGAACTGTAGTAATTGTTGATTTTCTGAATAAGTAGTATTTCTTATCTTTTCAGATTTAATCGTTGCTTCATTATCAAGAATTGACCAAGCATTATTTCTTTGTGAAAACGCTTGACCAATGCTGAAAATGAAAGCAAATAGTAAAATTTTTTTCATGGTGTTTTTTGGTTAAATAAAAGAAGTCAAAGATAATTATCTTTCAACATATTACAAGTCGCAAGCAACTTTTTTGAAGGTTTTCTAAATAATTTTAACATTTAGTCGAAAATTCATAATTTTTACAGAAAACCAACAAGCAGCAGTTGTAATCCAATTACCAATGACTACTGATAACAAGTTCGATTCAGCCTACCCTACCTTTATATTTAAATTACTGTAAATTGGTGCTTTACAGCCACATCATACATTTATGTACCACAATAAATCGCTCATCACAAGCAGCACATTTAACCGCATTGTTTTTATTTTTCTCCTCAATTTTTATTGATAAGAAAATTACCTATACTATCATAAAGACATGAGCTTTGCGCAATTCTTTTTCATAAATTTAGTGTTGTTTCCAAACTGTTTTTTACTCACTCATCTATCAAAAAAGTTATATTGATATCCACAAAAAGAATTGCGTTTTAAAATCCGACAGCAAAGCCGAAGCATTACCTCAAAATATGTAATCCGTATTAATTTGAATTTTTAAAAGCTTTAGTTTACCTTCGCCTCGAATTTGATTCCTTTTGAAAATATTCAATTCCATATCATCCTTCCACAGTTCAAAACCTACCATAGTCACCATTGGTACTTTTGACGGTGTACACTTGGGCCATAAAAAAATACTGGACCAAATCATCGCTAACGCGCACACCCTCGATTGCGAAAGTTTAGTACTCACTTTTTTTCCGCATCCCAGAATCATATTGCAGGAAGGAACCGAAATGAAACAACTCAACACTTTGGATGAAAAAAAGGCCTTACTCGAAAATCTGGGCATCGACAACTTGGTCATCCATCCGTTTGACAAAGAATTTTCAAGACTAACAGCCGAAGAATTCGTCAAAGAAGTATTGGTAGACCGGTTCAAACTCAAAAAAATCATCATTGGCCACGACCACCGGTTCGGACGAAATCGCACTGCCAATATAGACGATTTGGTAGTTTTCGGAGAAACCTATGGTTTTGCAGTGGAACAAATTTCGGCCAAAGAAATCAACGAGGTCTCCATCAGTTCTACCAAAATACGAAAGGCTTTAGATGAAGGCGATGTCGAATTAGCTAATGAATATTTGGGCTACAACTATACGCTGACCGGAGTAGTCTCTAAAGGCAAACAATTGGGCAGAACCATAGGGTACCCCACAGCCAACATCAGCATCGAAGAAGATTACAAACTAATTCCTGCCAACGGAGTCTATATCGCGAAAAGCCATATTAACGGCGCTCCTGTATTTGGCATGATGAACATTGGCACAAGACCAACCGTAAACGGAACTTCGCAATCTATCGAAATTCATTTTTTCGACTTTAACCAAGACCTCTACAACCAAAAAATCACCGTTTCTCTCCTAAAAAAAATGCGTGCCGAACAAAAGTTCGATTCCCTTGAAGCACTCAAAAGACAACTGGGCGCCGACAAAGAAATGGCCCTCAACTATTTTAAAAATTTACAATAACCTCGTTTTTTGAAGCTTTACTTAGGTATTTTCCATCTCTTTTGTTAAATTAAAGCATTAATAAAAGATATTTTCTTAAATTTGATAGAGTACTTTTTGATTATTCATTTAAAAATCTATCGCTATGAAACTGCCAAAAGAACTTGCCAACGGAATCCTGATTTTTGCCGGAATCGCCCTTTACTTTTTCATCATGGAATTTTCAGGTTTGTCAAAAATCCTGTATCTGAGAGCCCTTAATGCGGCTTTTGTCTTTTATGGCATCAGCCGAACCCTCGACTCCAACATCAAAGAAGGAAAAATAGGTTATGTTTCCAATCTGCTTTCTGCCTCCATTACCGCAATCACCGGAGTGCTGCTAAGCATAGCCGGGCTACTGACCTACATTTACCTGCGTGGCGGTGACGCATACATTGACCAGCTTTCGGGCGAATTTTTGTTCGGAGGAAAACCCACAGCCAACGAATATTGCATAGGAGTTCTTTTTGAGGGTATCGCTTCTTCACTCATCTTAGTGTTTGTTGCAATGCAGTTCTGGAGAAAAAAAATGTCAACAGCAAACTAAGCGCCTTTAACTGGTATATAAAATTGTAACTTAATAACAAATTAATTACTTTTGGTGCATCAAAAATGGCACTATGAGTATTACCAGACACAATTGGACGAAAGAAGAAATTATCGCGATATACAACAAACCTCTGATGGATTTGCTCTATGAGGCAGCTACCATTCACAGAGAACATCACGACCCCAACGTAGTTCAAGTATCCACCTTATTATCAATCAAGACGGGCGGTTGTCCGGAAGATTGCGGGTATTGCCCACAAGCAGCACGCTACCACACTAACATTGAAGGCAACGATTTGATGACGGTAAGCCAGGTAAAAGCCCAGGCTTTGCGAGCCAAATCCAACGGTTCATCACGCGTTTGTATGGGTGCCGCATGGCGTAATGTTAAAGACGGTGAAGAATTTGACCAAGTTTTGGAAATGGTAAGAACCATTAACAAATTAGACATGGAAGTGTGTTGTACCTTAGGGATGCTGACCGAAAACCAAGCCAAACGATTGGCTGAAGCAGGTTTATACGCCTACAACCACAATTTAGACACCTCTGAAGAATATTACAAAGAAGTGATTTCAACACGCGGTTTCGAAGACCGTTTGAACACTATAGAAAACGTTCGTAAAACCAACGTAACAGTATGCAGCGGAGGAATCATCGGAATGGGAGAAAGCATCGAGGACCGCGCAGGTATGTTGGTGGCTCTTTCTACTTTGAATCCGCAACCGGAATCAGTGCCGATTAACGCATTGGTAGCCGTAGAAGGAACACCGATGGAAAACGAAAAACCGGTAGAAATTTGGGAAATGATTCGCATGGTAGCCACCACAAGAATCGTGATGCCCGAAACTCAGGTACGTCTTTCAGCCGGAAGAACCGAAATGTCACGCGAAGGACAAGCGATGTGTTTCTTCGCCGGAGCCAATTCGATTTTTGCCGGAGACAAGCTCTTGACTACACCTAACCCTGATGTAAACGAAGATATGAAAATGTTTGAAACCCTGGGATTGGCGCCGCAAAAACCATTTATAAAAATAATGCAACCCAAAACGGTTGAAGCCGAAGACTCTGCTTATCAAGCATTAGGAGAAAAACCAAAATGGTCAAGACCGGGACACACTATAGAAAGAAACCTTGAGGCGTCAACGAAAAATAAATAAGTTTTTAACGCATCGCCTCATTTTCAGGAAACCTTTTTTTAAATTTGCCTTTAGCCACAAGTTAAAGGCTTTTTTTATCATTCATTTATTCAACTGTCTATGGCGTTAGCACTATCAGAAATTGAACGCGTAAAAACAATTAGCAAAGAAGACTTTTATAACAACTACGTTAAAAAACAAAAGCCGGTTGTTATTGAACAATTAACCTCTGATTGGCCGGCATACGACAAATGGCATTTAAACTACATTAAAGAAGTGGCCGGAAACAAAATAGTTCCGCTTTACGATGACCGCCCGGTGTCGCACAAAGACGGCTTCAACGAAGCTCATGCCGAAATGAAAATGGCAGACTATATCGATTTACTCCAGTCCGAACCCACCAACTATCGCATCTTTCTTTACAACCTCATGAAAGAAGTTCCGGTGCTAAAAGAAGATTTCAAGTGGCCCGATATCGGACTTAAACTGGTCAAACAACTGCCGATGTTGTTTTTTGGTGGCGAAAACTCAAAGGTGTTCATGCATTATGACATTGATTATTCCAACATCCTGCATTTTCATTTCCATGGAAAAAAGCGATGCATGCTCTTTGCCCCCGACCAAACTCCCTATTTATATAAAGTCCCACACGCCTTAATCTCCAGGGAGGATATTGATTTTGATGACCCCGACTTTGAAAAATGGCCGGCACTGCGAAAAGCTAAAGGATTGGTAACCGACCTCAACCATGGCGAAATGCTCTACATGCCCGAAGGCTATTGGCATTATATGAAATACGTCACCCCCGGGTTTTCAATGAGTTTAAGAGCCTTCCCTACAAGCGTGACAAACCTGTCCAAAGCAGCGTACAACGTTTTCATCATGCGTCATTTTGATAACGCCATGCGAAAGTGGAAAGGACAAAAATGGATTGAGTACAAAAACCAAAAAGCAATAGAAAACACCCATAAATACCAATAAAAAAAGGCTGAATCATCAGCCTTTTTTTATTTTATCCTTTTATAAATTACAGTATGATTTTTCGGGTGATTAACGTACCGTTAGCCAATCTGATTTTAACCAACAAAGCTTGAGAGCTTGTCGTGATGCCGGAACGAACCAACGTACCGTTGGCAATATCTTTAACTTCTAACAGCTGTCTGCCTAGCATATCGTAAATCGTAACCTGATCTAAGTTTTCCAAATACGAATTGATGGTCATTTCACCGTTCTTAGCCGATACTACAACATTGCGGTCTAAAGAATCAAAATCGTGATTCCCCAACGTTTCATTGGTATAACGCAACACAAAACGATTGTTGAATATTCCTGTTTCACTGGTGAAAACATACGGAGCCTGTTTCAAATCATGAAT
>CAYPSB010000056.1:0-14787 GCA_964413435.1 uncultured Flavobacterium sp. | reverse complement strand
TGGAAACGCCAAAGACGCTATTCCCCAACTGCGTTAAGCCGCATCCCGTTGGCAGAAATGCTTAAAAAATCGTTATGAATAGAACATTTTTCGAATACCTAGGAATCGCAGATATGGAAAGAATCCATTCTCAAATCATTGCTTGGATTTTTTCTTCTGACTTCAATGCACTTAATGAAAAACAAAAAATTGATTTATTAGAAAAAGTCTTTGGATTACAAAATGTTCAAAAAATCAAAACAATTTTAACCGAAGCATATCGAATCGATATTATAATTGAAACAGACTCAGAATTAATCGTAATTGAAAATAAACTTAAATCATCACAACATTCTGACCAATTAACTCGCTATGTTGATCATTTTAAAAAGTCGCACAAAATTCAACCAAAATTCTATTTCTTAACACTAGTGGATGAAAAAGTAAAAGATAATAATTGGAAAAGAATTTCATACCAACACATATATGATTGTTTTTCATCATTGCATTTGGCTAATAATTCTCATGCTGTGATATTTGAAGAATATAGAATCTATTTAGGAAAATTAAATTCATTACTCCAAGAATTTAGTTTAAACACAGCCAAATTCGACATGGTTTTTTTAGATGGAAAAAAACGCAAAGAAGATAAAGTAGACTTTAAATACCAAAATGAACATGAAAGATTTATCGCTGATAATCAACTGGAAACAATTTTACAAAAAAGTTTTTTAAATTCTTTATCTCAAAATATTACAAGAGTTGAATCACACGTAATGGACACAAGAGGAGATGCTTTAATTGATTTCAATTTAGAAGGTCAAATTTACTTAAACAAAAAAGCATATAACACAATGATTGAATTGCAGGGTAATATAATAAAATTTGCGTTCGTCATATCAGGATTCAAAGAATACAATAATTCTAAAAAGGAATGGCTTAAAGATATAATTCCTGTAATGGAAGATTTAGCTAAATCCAACCCATTTGGATATTCAAAATGTAATAAACCTAAAAGCAAAGCTTATATTTCCATTTCAAAAAAACTCAATCAGAATTATTGGCATATGAAATTTGAAGATTTAATTATGATGGTAGAAAGTGAAATTGAAAATGGACAAAAGTTAACCGAATCATTAAAAGCTAAATTGAAATAGCACATCTGCCAACAGCCGTTAACCGCTATTGCTGGATTTTCTTGGCTTCACTCCTATTTTTCACGTAAAACTATTATCTTAGCAGACAGTACGCAGTTCGCTGGCTTCGCAACAGTCGGTTAGCGGCGAAACGTTGGCAGACATATTATGACGAAACTACTAAAAATCACATTTATCTTAATATTAATACTTTCTACGAGTTGTGAAAAGACTATGAGCGAAGTAGATTTTGAAAAAAATGTGATGACTGAAATTTTACCGAGTTTAATTGATTCAACATGTATGGACAGAAGAATGATGTTGAATTTTCCACCGAAATATGGTGAGTTGATTTTTGACAAAGAAGGTCGATATATAAGAACTGACTCTACAAAAGCAACTAACGAAGAAAAAAAGGCTTTATTAGAATGGAAAAGAAGAAATTTAGAAATTGAAAACGATACTTCAAAAATTATAGTTGCATTTGAATCAAAAATCAAGTTTAACAATGAATACTTAAGAGAAGACTTTGAAAAGCATTTTAAAGGAGCAAAACTTCAAAAACTTAAGAAAGAAGATAGTTTAGAATATAAAATCGATATTGAAAAAATTAAACTTAAAGGCAAATTCAAACTAATGGATTTAAGTAAGTTTCCCGAAAAAGATAAAATATGGGGAACCAAATACAATTTCAATTTTTCAGGTGTAGCATATTTTAGAAAAATACAGTTTGATACAACTAAAAAGTACGGAATCCTTGACGGAGGTTTTGTTTGCGGCGGAAAATGTGGTCAGGGATTTAGAATATACATTAAAAAAGTAGACGGAAAATGGAAAGTTGACAAGATTGATGGAACTTGGATAGCTTAGAATAAATACGTCTGCCAACAGCCGTTAACCGCTATTGCTGGATTTTCGTGGTTTCACGTTTGTTTTTCACGTAAAACTATTATCTTAGCTGAAAGTACGCAGTTCGCTGGCTTCGCAACAGTCGGTTAGCGGCGAAACGTTAGGCGCTATAATTCGTCACGAAACTGCAAAAAAACAACTCCGAAAATTTGCTTCTTGTTAACTTTTAAGATAACTTTGCCGAATGAGTAGAGAAATCATATTTTACGAAAATCACTTTATCGAATTTTACCAATTGCAAGATGAAAAGGTAAAAGAGAAAATAAAATACGTTCTTGAATTAATAAAACAGGTTGAAAAAGTTCCAGAAAAGTTTCTTAAACATTTAACCGGAACAAACGGGCTTTATGAAATACGAATTGAATATCAGTCAAATATTTATCGAATATTTTGCTGTTTTGACAAAGGAAAATTAGTTGTTCTTTTTAATGGTTTTCAGAAAAAGACACAGAAAACACCAAAAAATGAATTGGAAAAAGCTTTGAGTATAATGAATGAATATTTTCAACAGAAAAACAAATAACTATGAAAGATTTAAAAAACATAAAAACGTTTGACCAACTTATTGAAGTTGAACACGGAAAAATTGGTACTGAAAGTAGAAACACTTACGAAGAAAAAACTCAAATGTTTATCATCAGTGAAATGCTCAAAGAAGCCAGAAGAGAAGCTAAAATAACTCAAGAAGAGCTTGCTGAAAAGACTGGCACAAAGAAAAGTTACATTTCAAGAATTGAAAACGGAAAAGGAAATATTCAGCTTTCGACATTGATCAGAATTTTCGAAATTGGTTTGAACAAAAGGATTGGGTTAACTTTTTTATAAAAATTACAGCACCTAACAGCGGTTTCGCGCTATTGCTGGTTTTTCTTGAATTGAACTTCTTTCTTCACGAAAATATTTTATCTTAGCAGAAAGTACGCAGTTCGCTGGCATCGCAACAGTCGCGAAGCCGCGAAACGTTGTGCGTCAGTTTGGAGTTCCTCTAAAAAATACAATAGCACTTTAAATTTTATCGCAAACAGATTTTTAGGATTTCCTGTAGAGTTTTGGGATTTCCCCGAAACGTTATGGAATATCCTGAAAGGGTGTCGCTGTATCCCAAAAGGGTTTTAGAGTTTCCCCATACTGTTTTGGAGCTCCCCCATGCTGTTTTGGAGTTTCCCCACACTGTTTTGGAGTTTCCCCACACCATTTTGGAGTTCCCCCATACTGTTTTAGAGTTCCCCCATACCGTTTTGGAGTTCCCCCATACTGTTTTAGAGTTTCCCCGTGGGGTGATTGGATTTCTTGACGGGGTTTTGGAACTTCTTGATGGGGTGATTAAGTTCCTCGATGGGGTTTTAGAACTTCTCGATGGGGTGATTGAGTTTCTTGATGGGGTTTTGGAACTTCTTGGTGGGGTGATTGAGTTCCTTGATTGGGTTTTGGAACTTTACTATACTAAATTAAAAACCGAACGCACAACAGCGGTTTTACGCAATAGCTCCTCTCCTGTTTTCTTCGCCGGAAATTACTAAGTTGGAATTTTTGTTTACATTTACAACTAATCATTAACGTCCCGCCACTGCGTAAAGCCGCGAAACGTTAGCAGTAACCTTTCCCCAAGTTTGCGCATAAAACCGAATTTACTCCCAAAATTTATTTCATTATGTTTGTGCTTTATTACAATCTAACATGAAAATCGACAAATTTTATTTTACTGTTATCCTTTCTATTTGCTTTACAATTCTTAGCGCACAGAATACAACATTAGAATTAAAAAACTCCGACATTCAAATTGGCATTGATTACAAAACCAAAAACTATCTTGTCTTCAACTGCTCTGATGTGTTCTACAAAAAACCATTTCAATCACAAGAATGGAAAACAGTTCCTTATAAATACAACCAACTCCCAAAAACAAAAGATTTCCCATACAACTACTTTAACATCAAAGGAAAAAACTATTTAGTTTACACAGGTTGCGGTGAAGTTTACGAATTCAGAAACGACAGCATAATAAGAATCGACAACTCATTCCAACACAAAAATCAATTCGGTGCTTCTTCATTTGTTTACAAAGACGAAATCTATTATTTCGGAGGTTATGGTTTATTTACATTTAAAAATATCCTAACCAAATTTGACTTTAAAACCAAAGAATGGGAACTTGTCAAATACAGCGACTATAAAAATATTCCACAACCAAGAGATAGAGCAATATCATTTGTAAAAGGAGACAACTTTTATTTACTTTCCGGCTTTTCCGAAAACTACGATACCGACCAAGTTACCGGAGCAGGAAAACAACTGTTTGATATTTGGAGACTAAACCTCAAAACCAAAGTTTGGGAATATCTCGGCGACTTAAAAGACAAAAACATTGTTTCAACTTTAGTTGACAATAACAATAGCTATCAAAATCAAAACAGTTTTTATTACGACAATAATTATATCTTTCAATTAGATTTTGACAATAACAAAGTGGATTACTTCAAGCAGGAAAACAAATTCTTCCTTTCACGATTTGAAAAATACAATTCCGAGAATAACGAAATAATCTACCTGCTAAAAAGTACTGACGAAAGTGTTCGAGAAACCAAAATAATTATCGAGCCATTTACAAATTACAGCGGTAAAATTATAAAGACAGAAAACCTAGTTTCAGGTTTCAATTCAAACTACATTCTAATTCCATTCATTATCTTGTTAGTGGTAATTGTCATTTACTTTGCAACCAAAAGAAAGCAAAAAACAGTCTATGAAAATTGCATAACCTACAAAGACAATACATTCTTCCACAAAAACAAACCTATCAATAACCTGTCAACGGACGAATCAAACTTGTTATCATTTTTTTTCAGCAACTACAACAATCCTATTCAAATGAACGAAGTGGTCGATTTCATTTCAAAAAACGACACTACAAGCTACAACACCCTGACTAAGAAAAAAAACTCCATTCTTAATAGTCTAAAACAAAAGCTAGCTTTTGTTTTAGCTATTAATGAGAATGATTTGTTTATCTATCAAAAAAATACTGAGGACAAGCGTATTAAAGAAATACAGCTTAATCCTCAATATTTTGCTTTAGAAAACTAATTTATTTTTCAACTTCAACCTTACTTACCGCTGAAGCATAAGTAAAAACTGTTTTACCTTCAACATATAATCTATTTTCATCTTCAGTAAGCCATATAAGCCCCGGGTTATCACAACCTTTACGTCCACATACGGATGATGTTTTAGGATAACCTATTGGTTTTACACTAGCAATATAATTTTCATTTCTTCCCTTTGGATTTGAATGTTTTTCTTTACATCTACATAATGCCATAATCGCTATTTTTAAGTTAGAAATATTTATTGCAAAATTATTTTCTTAGTATTCACAACATTGCCCAACGAATCATAAATCTTAACAAAATACATTCCTGTTCCTGTCCAAGTATTCAATTGAACCGTATATTGTTGAGTGTCCATTGGTGCAGTAAATACCTCTTGTCCTAACATATTGGATATTTTTATATTCCAACCCGCAACATTCGCCAAGTTTCCACAATCAATAGTTATTTCGGTATTGGCTGGATTTGGATATATCGTAACAGTATTATTATAAGTAACGGGGTTAAAACTTAAAACACCAGTATTAATAACCAAAGCTTGACATGTAGTTTCAGAGTAATATAGATTAGTAATTTCTTCTTGTGTCAAAGCACGATTCCACAAACCTATATCGTCAACATCACCAATTAAAGTATTATTTCCTCCCGATTGTAAACCACCAATTCTCCAATAACCAACATAGTTTTGTGCAGAAACAGCAACAGTATTTTGAGCAGACAAAACCCCGTCAATATATAGCTTCATCCCATTCGATGATAAAACCGCTACTGCATTGTGCCATTGATTATCACTATAATTTCCAGTAGCAGTACAATATTGCTGCGTTCCGTTAAATACATAAAACTCTGCATTTCCATTTGGCTTAATGTAAACATATCTATCCCATAAACCACCATGAGAACATTGACCATTATTAGAACCAAACACGAAACCGCTACTTGAAGTCTTAAACCATACTGAAATAGTAAATACCTGAATGTTGTTAAAACTATTAGTAGTGCAAACTATGTCCGTATTAGCAACAAAATTGAAAGCACTATTTGCAGTTCCAAACCTGTCATCTACATACGTAGTCGTCCCTGCAACATTCCCGTCATTATTATTCGCACTATAATCGTTGGTTGTGTTCTCAAAACCCCAATAACTTAATAGTCCACTTGTAGGCACGTAGGACGGAACAGTTTGAGAAAATGAGTTTAAAAAAGTTAAGACAAAAACATAAGTAAGTAAATTTTTCTTCATGACTATTTGATTTAAAGTTAGTTCAGCAAACATATAATATCTAATTGTGTCTTACTGAAAATATATAAGAAACTATATTTTCAAGTATTTTGACTTGCCAATAAAAGCATAAAAAATTATTCTTGTGAGTATTTTATTAAAAATATTTTATACTTTTATTATATTACTAATCTTATAAAAACTACGACTATGCCATCTACATCAGAAACAGGCCATGCAAAAAACATTGCCAATTTTCAAGACCTAATTGCATTTGTAACAGGTTACGGAGCAACTTACAATCCGTCCAAGAACGCCTTAAAACTACCTCAATTAAATGCACTTCTAACAACATCTCAAACCAAACTTGCCGATGTTATTACAAAAAACACCGCTTATAATAATTCTGTCAATGACAGAATGTTAGCCTTTGACGGTTTAAAAGCACTATCAACAAGACTGGTCAACGCTTTAGAAACAACCGATGCGCCAAAAGAAAAAGTAAGTGATGCAAAAGGTTTCAATCGCAAGTTACAAGGTAAAAGAGCCTCGACAACTGCAACACCAACAGACCCCAACACTCCTGCACCAGCTACAATCAGCGCAAGTCAGCAATCATACGACCAACAAATTCAACACTTCGCTGGGCTAATTTCTGTTTTAGAATCAGAAACAAGCTATACACCTAATGAAACCGAGCTACAAATCGCAACTCTTACTGCAAAGCAAGCCGATTTAGTAGCAAAGAATAATGCCGTTTCAATTGCCTACACAGGCATAAGTAACTCAAGAATCAATCGCAACAAAACACTATACGAAGACGGTACTGGTTTAGTCAGCGTAGCAACCGAAGTGAAAAAATACATCAAGTCAGTTTTCGGAGCCTCAAGTCCTGAATTTGCTCAAGTTAAAGGCATAGAGTTCAAGAAAGTTAGAGCATAGCACTACAAAAATTAGATAACTCCCTACTCCATTTAGAATTATTCAAACTGCAATTAGAAAAATCCTAACTGCGAGTAGAAAACAAGAAACTACAAAAAGAAAACTTCTCACTGCATTTAGAAAAGTCCTAACTGCCTTGAGATTTTTTCTTACTGCGGTTAAAAAACTCACTACTGCTGAAAGAAAACTTGCTACTGCGAAAAGAAAACTCCTTACTGCGAAAAGAATTCTCCCTACTGCGGAAAAAAAGTAATAACGAGAAAAAAGGCTACTGCTAACAGCGGTTTTGCGCTATTGCTGGTTTTTTCTTGAGTTGTGCTTCTTTCTTCACGAAAAACTTTTATCTTAGCAGAAAGTACGCAATTCGCTGGCATCGCAACAGTCGCAAAGCCGCGAAACGTTAGGCACAATATTCAGAACGCACAGAAAACATAGGAATGAAATTTACAATGAAAAATAAATTAATGCTTTTTTTAGTGTTCCTTTTTCTAGGAGTCGGTAACGCTTTTTCTCAGACAACAATCGGAAGGATATATTTTCATTATCGTAATTCAATGGTAATGGAAAATCATGATGTGAAAATAACAATCAATCCGTTTCCAGAAAATCAAAAAACAGCATTATTAGAAATCGAGATTTACAAAAAAGACAAAGTAAGTTTGAAAATTCCAATTGAAAAGTATAATGAACTTACACAAGCAATACTAAAAATAAATCCATCAGATTTCACAAAAGACATGAAATTTTGCGCCGATGGAGCTTCAATTGAAATTGGATTTGGAGCTTCAGACAGAGCTACTTATAGCTTAAGTTGTGTTTCACCTGAATATGAAAAACATAAAGATGTTGTGTTTGTTGTAAAATTAATAATGGAAATTTCTAAAGTTAAACTGAATGATTTTTGATAAAATACTGCGCCTAACAGCGGTTATCAGCTATAGCTGGTTTTCTTGAGTTGTACTTCTTTTTTCACGCAAAACTATTATCTTAGCAGACAGTACGCAGTTCGTTGGCTTCGCTACAGACTGATAGCCGCGAAACGTTATAAGCCATTTTTCAAAACGTACACATTTATGAAGAACTTCTTTTTAATATTAATTTCATTAACAATTCTATCTTGTAAAAACGCAAATAATTCTCTCGCGCAAGAAGAAAAAGCACATATGAAATTACATGAAGAAATGAATAAAGTTGATGAAGAATATCAGAAGTTTGAAAAGATATTGGTAAATCTATATTCAGAATCAGAAAGGAATCCTGAAAAAGTAATTGTAAAAGCAGATAGTTTACTACTAATAAACAAATCCGAAAAAGACAAATACAAGTCACAAATCAAAGGAACAGTTGAAGACCAATTACATTACCTAAAAGCCGAACTTTATTATAAAAAAAATGAATACGAAAAATCCATAAAAGAGTTGGACTTTGATGATGATTATGATTTTGTTATTGGAGACAGAGCTTGTGCTTACGCAGCAAATTACCTAAAACTGAAGCAACTTGACAAAGCTAAATCGTTTGTCGACAGTATTAGAAAAGGATATTACATATATGATTTTGCCCTAGCTAATTATCATGAAAGTATAGGAAATAAAGATGAAGCATATAAAATTTACAGCAAGATTAAAAACAATAAATCCATCAAACATTATGCGTATTACAAATTAGCAGTAAATAGATTTGAAGAATTAGAAAGAGTTAATCCAAAACTATTAAATGAAATATATTTTCCAACAGGAAATCCAAATTTCGAGATTGCAGATTCTGACAATGAAAACAGAACAAAAATATTCAGTTTGATGGAAAAATTACCTGAAAATCAAGATTGGGCTGGAACTAGAATTGTAGAATCACCTCAAGAAAATGACAAAGATTATTATTGGGTTAGAGTGGAAACAAAGCAAAATAAAAAATTCAATTATTACATTTATCAACAAACTTTTGAAATAAAATTTTTTGACACAATTAATAATAAACTGTTGACATTAGAACAATGGAGAAAACAGAAATAAAAACGGCTTATAACAGCGGTTTTACGCAATGGTTCCATTGCTGTTTACTTCGCCGGAAATTACTAAGTTGGAATTTTTGTTTACATTTACTACTAATCAATAAACGTCCCGCCACTGCGTAAAGCCGCGAAACGTTATAAGACAGTTATGAAAATTATAATAAATAAAGATATGGTAGCGAAATCAAAGAAAACTACAATTAAATTTGGAATTCTTTTAGGAGTAATAGTTTTGGGGAATTCCTTATTCAAATTATATAATGGTTTAATAGGAACTACCGACTTTATCTTAATTATTTGTTGTGTAATCTATATCTCTATATTGGTCTCAGCTTTGAAAAAATTGAATATGAAGAAGACTAATTTATAACTATTGAGCTGAATAAAAACCGTCTTATAACAGCGGTTTTACGCTATTGCGAGTTTTGTGGTAAATTCACGTTCTGTTTTCGTAATAATATTTATCTTAGCCGATAGTACGCGGTTTCGTACTTCGCAACAGACGTAAAGCCGCGAAACGTTAGTGGCCATTTTAAACACAATCCCATAATATGAGTTATCTATGCCTTTCATGTGCTCACATCAATGATAAAGAAATCGAAGAAGTTTGTGAAAATTGTAACACTCTTCCAGACAGTGAGTTTTATAACAAATTCATCAAATATTCAAAGTATGCTGTTGAATATGGCTATGATTATCGCCTGGCTTACGAAGATCAAGTAAAAAAATATGGAGAAGTTCGAGGTAAATATTCATTAGTAGCTCCGATTGATTATTACGATTTTTTAGCAGCAGCAGCTCTAAGTGGAGTTACTGGAAGTTTGGCTTATGATTTGGTAAAATATGTTGCTAATCAAGTCTATAAAAGAATCACTGCTAAAAATGAAAGTGAACATGATAGTCAAGAAAAGCATCTTTTAAAAATTATCTCTGACCCTACTGCATTAAATCTATTTACAGCTTACATTACTGGATATTATCGAGGAACAAAACTCAATAAGGAAGTTGAAAAAGCTGTTACTGAAGAAGAAATTATTCATGCAATGCTAAAAGGAGAAGAAGGAAAAGACGATTTTATGAAAGCTATTGAGAAATCCGAAGAAGGTGGAAAAGAAGCTTTTCAGAAAGAATTTATCAAGCTTTTATCTAAAGGAGCTCTCAAAGCTGGTGAATTGCGACGAGAAAAACCGAATTTAAAAGAGATTGAAAAGTCATTACAGATTTTAAAGAAGGCAATAAAAGAAGAGAAGAAATTAAAACGGAAAAAGGACAAAGGAAACGGAAAGAAAAAGAAAAGAAAAAACGGCCACTAACAGCGGTTTCGCGCAATTGCTGGTTTTTGTTTTTATGTGTTCACGAAAAACGTCTATCTTTAACAGAAAATAATCCGTTCGCTGGCTTCGCAACTGTCGCGAAGCCGCGGAACGTTATGCACAATTAAATCACCCAACTTGGAAACAATAGAATTTTTACTAACAAATTTAAAATTGATTTTAGCAAGTTCCTTTTTTGCTGGGATAATTTCTGCTATCGTTTCATATTTTATTACGATAAGATTGAAAAAATTAGACTTTAGAAATGAATATTACAAAGAAATCTTGAAGAAGAGATTGGTTGCATATGAATATATTGAAACTCAAATATCTGTTTTAAAAGCTGTAGTTCTTGGTGATGATGGAAAACCATATCATATGATATTTGGTGAAGGCGAGAATAAACTACTTGAATATCAACAGAATTTATTCTTGGCTGTAAACAAAAGTCTTTGGATTGACCAGGAAACAACAAAGAGTTTGGAGAGATTGAATGATTTCTTTTTCAACATCAACAATAAAGCATATGGAAAAAATGAAGCTGAAATAATTGAAATTGGACAGCAGTATTATAAAAAATTGTCCGATTTAAGATTTGAGTTAGAAAATTCAACGAAAAAAGGTCTTTATAATCTTCATGATATGAAAAAGGCATTTAAGTTAAGTCCAAAAAATCAAGAAAGGATAATTAGAGAAATTTAACTGTGCATAACAGCGGTTTCGCGCAATAGCTCGTCAGCATTGCGACGGAATCCTAACGGATTCATGAAACCTTGTCTTCCGCATAACATTTTTTCTTAACTTGCCGCTACTGACGCGAAGCCGCGGAACGTTAGCTGCAAGCCTTCGACATACTAAGTACAAAATATGAATTGGGAAGATTTAAAATTTTATAAACCTCTTGAAAAAGGAGAATTAAGTAATGCCAAAAAGTCAATTGAAATAATAGTTGCGGAAAAACTTGCACCATATGGATTTAGAAAGTTTGGCAGAAAATTAATTAGAAAATCGGATGACCTTATCCACATTATTCATTTAGATTCTCGCGGCTCATGGCACGGTTCGTCAAACTCTTTAAAGACTGAATTTGCAATTGTTTCAATTTTTGACACTGAAATTCTAATAGAAAACTTTGAGCCAATTTCAAGTTCTTACATCCAACATTTGGAACCGAAATTAAAAAACTATTATCAAATCACTAAAGAGTTTAATCTCTTTGCAGAGTACTTAAGCAGAAAGATTATAGAAATTATATTACCATATTTTGATAAATATTTAAGTTCGAAAGATGTCCTTAAAAAAGGTATCAAACTTGGCGGAACAAAAAACCTAGAACAATTTTGTGGTTTAACAAACGAATCAAATGGAAAAGTCAGTACTGAACAATTGAAAGCAAAAAAAGATGCGGTATTGAAAAAACTAAAAATAAGAGAATAATAGGCCAGCAGCTAACAGCGGTTTTACGCAATAGCTCCTCTCCTGTTTTCTTCGCCGGAAATTACTAAGTTGGATTTTTTGTTTACATTTACAACTAATCATTTAACGTCCCGCCACTGCGTAAAGCCGCGAAACGTTAGTGGCAAGTTTTCATCAACCCTGCATATAAAATGAAATTTGAATTACCATTTGAAGAAAATCTTTATCGTGAACAAGTAAAATTGACTTTCAAGATTGCTTGGGAAAAATATCTAAGTGAAACAAAAAAGACGGGAATAATTGCGCTAATTCTTATTGCTATTGGAATTATAATACTATATGGAGAAGGCAACGTTGGTGGTTTATTTGTAGTTGTGGGAATTGTATTAATAGTTAGCGCTTCAATGCGGTTAAATAAATATAATGACGCAAAAAAGACAACTGAGAATATATCTAGCGAAAATATTCTAAAGTGGAAAGAAAATCCAATTAGTATCTGGGAGTTTGAAGAGGATTATTTTAGATTTAAATTTTACGGTGGTGACTATAAAATTAATTGGGACAATTTCAAATATTACAATGTAGTTGATACAACTCTTTTCTTTGGTTTCAGAGAAAATGGTAATTGGTACAGTTTGTCAGAAAGTGAACTGGGAAAAGAAAATTTTCAAAAAGTTGCGGAGTTTGTGAATTCAAAGATAAAACCAGCCACTAACAGCGGTTTCGCGCAATAGCTGGTAAGCATTGCGCCGGAATCCTAACGGATTCCTGAAACCTTGTCTTACGCATACTATTTTTTCTTAACTTGCCGCTACTGTCGCGAAGCCGCGGAACGTTAGCGGTCAGTTTCGTAAGCCCCTGAAAACAAAGAAAATCAGAAATGAAAAACATAATTTTTATTATTACAATTAGTCTTGCTCATTTTTCTTTTGGACAAATTCCGAAAGGAACAATTCAGTATGAATATTACGACTATTGTCACGGAAATTTAAGCAAATTAGAACAGTCAAAAGTTTATCCTAATTTTCCGGTCAATGAGTTGTGTTCAATTAAAAAGTGTTTCCGAGGAATTAGTTATCCGGAAATTAATGAAATAATCTATAAACGAATTATAGAACTTGCTAAAGTAAACTTTGACAAGAAAATTTATTTGTTTTTAATAGAAGGAAAAGGAAGTATTGAACTAGCAGAAAAGGAAAACGAAAATTTGAATGACGATAATAAACTCATTTATATAAGTGTTGACGATTTTATAAATTCTAAAGAAATCACGAAAGGCAAAGATTTGTACAATACAGAAACCGAAAGATTAATGAAGAAAGAAAAACCGAACCGCTAACAGCGGTTTCGCGCAATTGCGCGTTTTGTGGTAAATTCACGTTCTTCTTTCGCAATAATTTTTATCTTTAACAGAAAATAATTCGTTCCGAACTTCGCAACTGTCGCGAAGCCGCGGAACGTTATATGATAGCTTTGCAAAACTATCGTGCAACCGTTACGTAACAGTAGAATTGCGTATATCTTTCGTGTTTTTTACATTCCAAAGAAATGAACTTATCGCCAAGCATTTCCTTAATATAATTTTCTTCAAAAGAATCAAGTTTTTGTCTTTTGTAAAGGCTTTTTGAAACAGTAAAATGATTATCTCCTTCGGTTGTGTTTCTTTCACTTCCAACAATCATTTTTTCAAAAAACTTTCTCAAATTTTTAACGTGTTCAGGAAAATCAGGTTTAGCAGTTCTTTCTTCTGTTTCTTCATCAAAATCAGAACAATTAGTACAATAATGCTTTCCTTTATCTTCCATCCATTCTGATTCCATTGCATTGTCAATAGCAGAACCTTCATCACTCCAAAAAGCGTGTTCTTCTCCACATGTTTCTCCACAACGGTTGCATTTTACACCGTAAAAAACTTCACTTATAATCATAATCTTTGTGTGTATTAAGCCATCATATAACAGCAGTTTTGCGCAAGTGGCAGTTTGTTTTGTGTCTGTTATGTTTCGGCTTGGTTAATAATTTTTGTTATCGTAATTTTTTAATCGTGCCACCAGCGCAAAGCTGGCAACTCGTTATGCGTAATTTTAAACAACTCTGTATGAAACTATTCCCAACAAAGAGATACAAAATTGAATTAATCGATAATTCTGAAAAGAGTATCGAATTATTGAAGTTAAGAACATTGGAATCTGATAGCCTTTCAACCAAATCAACTAATAAAGAATTTATTGGACGAATAAATGGAAATCATTTTAAAATTATAAGTTCTGAAGTTGGCATTGGAGCATTTACTGTCTTAAAAGGTAATTTTTCAGATGACTCTGTTGACATTGTTGCAGAAATAAATAAGCCTTTCAAAGTGTTAATCTCATTAATGTTTTTGTTAGGAATAGGTGGTGCTTTTTATAATGCTTTTAAAATTGGTTTTCCTAGAGGCTTTGGGATGTTAGTACCGTTAACAATGTTTATTGGACTAATTCGTTTCGGCTTTTTCGGTTTATATTTTAACCGATCATTTAATTTGATTTTTGGAAAATTTACTAGCTCATTAAATGTAAAATCAACTCAAAACTACGCATAACAGCGGTTTCCCGCAATTGCGCGTTTTGTGGTAAATTCACGTTCTTCTTTCGCAATAATTTTTATCTTTAACAGAAAATAAACGGTTCCGAACTTCGCAACTGCCGTGAAGCCGCTAAACGTTAGGTGCAAGCGCCCACCAAATTTGAACTAAAACTAAAACCTCACGAAT
>CAYPSB010000055.1:0-14823 GCA_964413435.1 uncultured Flavobacterium sp. | reverse complement strand
AAACAGCAGCAGTAAAAAATATAGTTTTTTCATAATCGTTAGTTTCGTTTTGATTGTATTTTTCTTATAAAGATAAATTGGTTTCTTTGGTGTTGCATAAGCAATTGAGTAAAGACTTGTTTTGAATTAGAATTTGCATCAACTGCTCAACTGTTTGATTAAAATTTCCTGTAATCGTTCCTTCTTTCGTTGTGAAATGGGAAGGTTGCTGTTGTCTGCCATTATCACATAACCCCCATCTTTTTTAATATACGATTTGAGATAAGAAAGATTGATCAAATGTGACTGGTGAATGCGTTCAAAACCGTGTTCCGTCAATAGTTCTTCGTATTCTTTGAGCGTTTTCGAAATCAAAATCGGCTTGTTGTTTTTGATGTAAAATTTGGTGTAATTGTCCGCGCTCTCACAACGAATGATATCACTCACTTCAAACAAATGAATCCCTTCGGATGTTGATAATGCAATGCGCTTGAAATTATCTACTTTCTTGCGAATATTTTCCAACAGCAAGTCGATGTGCGCCACATTATCGTTTTTATCTAATACTTGTTTAAGCTTGGCGAGTACTTTTTCCAATTCTTCGGGATCTACCGGTTTCAATAAAAAATCCAATGCACTGAACCGAAAAGCTTTAATCGCATATTGCTCGTGTGCCGTGATAAAAATTATTTGTGAATTCAGTCTTCCTTTCTGATTAACAGCTTCCAACAAATCAAAACCCGAACCGTCTCCCAAATGAATATCTAAAAAAACCACTTGTGGCGGATTGCCCAGCAACAACTCCGTTCCACTCTCAACGCTGTCTGCTTCGCCAATGATTTTAATATCGGGAGCATAGCGTGCCAGTAAGGATTTCATTCCGTTGCGCAAATTGTCATCGTCGTCTATTAATACTGCTGTTATCATTTTGTTTATTGCTTTATGCTGTGTTTCTGATTGAGATTTAATGTTTGTTGTGGGCATATTGTATTGGCAAATGCAAAGTAACTTTGGTTCCCAATACTTCTCCTTGGCTGTTTTTAACTTCATCCATTGTTACGCTGGCTTTTTTGTGGGTAACCGATTCAATCATTTCCAACCGTTTTTGGGTAATGTCAAGCGCCATCGACTTGTGCGCTGCTACCGAATGCTCTTTTTGTGCTTTTGACTGTTGAAAACCAATACCGCTGTCTTCAACAGTACAAAGCAAACTTTCTTTTTCAATTTCAAAACGAATAGCAATACTTCCCATTTCTTTTTTCGGAATCACTCCGTGTATGATGGCATTTTCTACAAAAGGCTGCAACAATAACGGTGGCAACGCCATGTCGTCTTCTATTTCGATACTTTTGATGATCGAAAAATTGAATTTGTTATTGAAACGCAATTGTTCCAACTCCAAATAATTCTGTAGACTTTCTATTTCTTTATCAATCGGAATCAACGATTCTTTTGAATACTCCAATGTTAATCGCATGAGTTTGGAAAACTTAGACAAATATTTGATGGCCGAATCAGTACCGTTTTGCACAATAAAACTCGATATCGAACCCAAACAATTGAAGACAAAATGCGGATTCATCTGCAAATGCAGGGCTTTCTGTTCGTATTCAGCCAGCTCTTTTTGCAACGTCAGTGTCTTTTTCAACTGCAGTCGGTTGTAAATCAAGAATACTATTCCGAAAACCAGCAAAATAAAAAGCAGCACAAAAACTATTTGCTGTTGATGGCGCTTGGCTTCTTCGTTGTAAATGACTTCATGCTTTTCCTGTTCTTTCTTTTGTAATGCTTCTTTCTTTTCAAACTCAAAATTCATCTCGGCACGCACACTGTTGCGCACATTTTCGTTGTTACTCAAACTGTCTTTGGCTCTGTTGTACAACTTAAAATGCTGCAAAGCTTCACCGGGCTTGTTCAGTTTTTCATAAATTTCACTCAGGCGTTTTTCGGAAAGCTGTACCTGCTCCAACACATTGAGTTTTTGAGCTAACGTCAATGAGATAGTGGTATACTTTAGCGCTTCGTTCCAGTTGCGTTGTTCATAATAGATATCACCCATAAAGTAATACGTGTCCGAAAGCCCAAATTTGTCATCAATTCCGGTAAAAGTTGTAATTGCTTTATTGAACTGAATCAATGCTTCAGCAGGATTTTTGGTTTCCTTGTAATACAGGCCTAAGTTGTTATACAACTCCCCCAACCCACGTTCATTCGGAAATTTCACAAACAGCTGTTTCGCCTTGTTGTAGTACTCAAAAGCTTTGTCGTAATTTTTTTGTTTCAAGTAAATGTTTCCCACATTCGTCGTGGTAATCCCAACCGTATTATCTCCCATCTTTTCTTGAATCTTCAGGCATTTGATGAAATAATTCAAGGCTTTGAAATCTTCTCCCTGCGATTTATAAACGACTCCAATGTTATTATACACCCGGGCGCATTTGGCCAAATCTTTATCTGCTTCATAAATTTTAACCGCTTTCAGATGGTAC
This sequence comes from uncultured Flavobacterium sp., assembly GCA_964413435.1. GTDB lineage: Bacteria > Bacteroidota > Bacteroidia > Flavobacteriales > Flavobacteriaceae > Flavobacterium. The sequence goes on along the minus strand of CAYPSB010000055.1, from coordinate 12,355 downwards.
TGCAGGGCTTTGGCATAATTATTTTGTTCCGAAAAAACGACTCCCAAACTACCATAAGCACGGGCAAGTCCGTTGTTGATTTCTTTACTGTTTTCATTGGCAGCATTATCGATTGCTTTTTCAAACACAATCTGTGCCTCGGAAAAAAATTGCAAGGCTTGAGGATAATTACCTAAAAGAATGTTCGAATTTCCCAAATTGAGCAATGCGTTACCTTTAGCAACAGAGTAATTGATTTTGGTAGCCAATTGCAGTGCCTCCTTGGCATACTGCTGCATCAGTTTGGGATTGCCGGCTTTGTATTCATCGGCAATGGTATTGAGCAATTGAACTTTGTCGATATCGTTTTTGGTTTTCTGCAAAACCAGCATGAGACTGTCAATTTTTTGGTTTTGTGCCCAACCAACCGCCGAAAAAGCGAGTAGTGCATACAAAAGAAGAGGTCTTACTTTTTTCATCTATCCATTTTCAAATGTCTTAAACAAAAATAGCATTTCCATTTGGCTTAACCGGTTCAAAATTAGAATTTGAGCAGTTTCATCGAGAATTTGACACAAAAAAATCCCGAGCTTTCACTCGGGATTCTTGTTTTATAACTTGTATGTTTAAGCTTAAGAAAGAGCCGCTTTCACTTGGTCTGCAGCTTCTTGGAATTGTACTGCCGATAAAATTGGCATACCTGAATTGTCAATTAATTCTTTGGCAATCTCAGCATTGGTTCCTTGCAAACGAACGATAATTGGCACTTTAATAGCATCGCCCATATTTTTATAAGCGTCAACTACACCCTGAGCCACACGGTCACAACGAACAATTCCACCAAAAATATTGATCAAAATCGCTTTTACATTTGGATCTTTCAGGATAATACGGAAAGCCGTTTCAACACGCTTAGCATCAGCCGTACCTCCTACGTCTAAGAAATTCGCCGGTTCAAAACCTGCGTATTTAATCAAATCCATAGTAGCCATTGCTAATCCGGCACCATTAACCATACACCCAACTGTTCCGTCAAGGTCAACGTAGTTCAAACCAACTTCTTTGGCTTCCACTTCGATTGGATTTTCCTCGCGAATGTCGCGCATGTCAGCAATTTTTGGTTGACGGTAAAGCGCATTGTCATCAATGTTTACTTTGGCATCAACAGCCATAATTTTATTATCTGATGTTTTAAGCACCGGGTTGATTTCAAACATAGAAGCATCTGAACCTATGTATGCATTGTACAAACAGTCAACAAACTTCACCATTTCTTTGAAAGCATTTCCTGAAAGGCCTAAATTAAAGGCAATTCTGCGTGCTTGGAAAGCCTGTAAACCAACCGTAGGATCGATTTCTTCAGTAAAGATTAAATGTGGAGTATGCTCAGCAACTTCTTCAATATCCATTCCTCCTTCGGTAGAGTACATAATCATGTTTCTTCCTGTGGCACGGTTTAAAAGTACCGACATATAAAACTCAGAGGTTTCACTCTCACCCGGATAGTACACATCTTCTGCAATCAACACTTTGTGCACTTTTTTACCCTCAGCAGAAGTTTGCGGAGTAACCAGTTGCATTCCGATGATTTGCTCAGCCAACTCTTCAACTTGTTGCAGGTTTTTGGCCAATTTTACGCCTCCGCCTTTTCCTCTTCCTCCAGCGTGAATTTGAGCTTTGATTACATGCCATCCTGTACCGGTTTCAGCCGTCAATTGTTTGGCTGCAGCTACTGCTTCTACCGGATTGTTTGCCACAATACCTCGCTGAATGCGAACGCCATAACTGGCTAATATTTCTTTTCCTTGATATTCGTGTATGTTCATAATAAATAGTTAGTTTGTGAACTGCTGAAACTCAATTCAGCCAAATGTGCCACAAAAGTAATTAATTAGAACCAAACCAAAAAGAAATGTATACCAATTTAGTATATTTCTTGATGCCGGGTGGTTTTTCATGGCAAACGCAACCTTTTTGGAGTAAAAGTATCTTTTATTAAAATTGAAAAACTATGAAAAAACTAATCACACCTTTTGCTCTTTTACTGCTCTTCCTTGCTACGGGCTGCAGTAAAGATTCAAATGCAGCGGCAATCAACTCGATTCAGGGAAGATGGAAATTGGTAAACGTGAGCGGCACTTTTGCCGGAATCAACAACAACTTTACTCCCGGAACCATCATTTGGGATTTCAATCCTATTACCCAAACCGTAACGGTAGTCAACAACAATCCTGACCCAAATAAATGGGATGTCCTCGAAACCGGAGTGTACAATTACCAACTGGTCAACAATCCGGAAATGCCTTGCAACGAGAGTTTAGAAATAAACGGCAGTTCCTACGGCTGCTTTTCGATATCCAATGACAGTTTGATTATCGATCAATCAGTAGCGGACGGATTTTTTATCACACTAAAACAGTAACGGCAATTATTGTTATTTTCTTTCGAAATCAAAAGACGGAATACTTAGCTTTGTAAAAAATCAAAGTTATGCAACCATCAGAATTAGAAGCTTTAGCACATGAATTTGGCCAGCCGCTATATGTTTATGATGCCGAAAAAATTGAATTTCAATACAACCGATTGGCTAATGCCTTTTCCAAGGTAGAAAAACTTCGCATCAATTATGCGATGAAAGCTTTGTCGAATATTTCTATTCTGAAGTTACTCCAAAATTTGGGTTCGGGTCTTGATACAGTTTCCATACAGGAAGTACAATTAGGATTACTCGCCGGATTCACCCCTGATAAAATTATCTTTACCCCCAATGGCGTTTCTTTTGAAGAAATTGAAGAAGCGGCTCAATTGGGTGTTCAAATCAACATCGATAACCTTTCGGTTTTAGAACATTTCGGCACCAAACATCCCAACGTTCCGGTTTGCATCCGCATCAATCCGCATGTGATGGCCGGCGGCAACGAAAACATTTCCGTTGGTCACATCGACAGTAAATTCGGGATTTCTATTTACCAGATTCCGCATGTGTTGCGCATAGTGGAAAATACCAAAATGCACATCAACGGGATTCACATGCATACAGGTTCGGATATTTTGGACATTGAAGTCTTTTTGTATGCAGCCGAGATTTTGTTTGATACCGCCAAACAGTTCAAAGATTTGGATTTTCTCGATTTCGGTTCGGGCTTCAAAGTCCCTTACAAAAAAGATGACATCGAAACCAATATCGAAGAATTGGGAAAAAAACTAACCAAACGTTTTTTGGCTTTTGAAAAAGAATACGGCCGCGAATTGGCATTGGCATTTGAACCGGGAAAATTCCTGGTTAGTGAAGCCGGTTATTTTTTGGTCAAAGTAAATGTAGTGAAGCAAACAACCTCTACGGTTTTTGCCGGAATTGACAGTGGTTTTAACCATTTAATACGTCCGATGTTTTACGGTTCACAGCACACAATTGAAAACATCTCGAATCCGAAAGGGAAAGAGCGGTTCTACACCGTCGTAGGTTATATTTGCGAGACCGATACGTTTGCCAACAACCGCAGAATTGCCGAAATTCACGAAGGTGATATTTTGTGTTTCCGTAACGCCGGAGCCTATTGTTTTTCTATGTCCTCCAACTATAACTCGCGTTTCAAACCGGCCGAAGTGCTGTGGAAAAACGGCAAAGGTTATTTGATAAGAGAGCGAGAAACTTTTGAAGACTTATTGCAAAATCAGATTATGATTGAAGTGTAAACAAACAAATACCGACAAGTCGGTATTTTTTTATGAGCTTTTGAGTATTCACCATTACTTATTCAGCACTTCCGTAAGGACTTTACTTTCGGTACTGTTTGGCATGGTAATCTGTAATTTTTGTGCTAAAGTCGGGGCAATTTCCGTTATTTCTTTTTTGTCGTGCGTTTCCCCTTTTTTAATGTTCCATCCGTAAAAAATGCACGGTACATGAGTATCATAACTGTAAGTTGTACCGTGAGAAGTTCCGGTAGGACCGTATTCTATATAACCGGGTTTGTCAAGTATGATTAAATCACCGTTTTGAGTAACATCGTATCCTTTGGCAATAAAATTAAGATAATAATCACCGCCTGAATTGGCGAGTATTTCTTCTTCAGTATACACCCGCTTCACTTGAGGCTGTGTCATTAAAAAGTCTTTGAACGCTTGTTTTACTTTTGGCAGTTCCAACCCTTTATTCTTGATGATTTCTTTATTTAAAAACAAATTAAAATTGCTGTAATTCAACACTAAATCTTCACCGAATGCAACCGTTGAAAACTTCTTCAGTGCCGCTCTGATTTCCTTTGCTTCTACATTGGTTACATTGTATTTATGATCGTTCAGGAAACGGGCATTTTCAGCTCCGGCATGATCTGCAGTGAGGAACACCAAATAATTGCCTTTTCCAACCGTTTTGTCCAAATAATTCAAGAAATCAGCAATGGTCAAATCCAAACGCAAATAAGTATCCTGCAATTCTATTGAACGCGGCCCTAGCAAGTGCCCTACATAATCTGTTGAAGAAAAACTCACCGCCAGAAAATCGGTAATCCCATCTTTACCTAGTGCTTCTTTTTCAATAGCTACTTTGGCAAAATCGGCTACATAATCATTCCCGAAAGGAGTACTGCGCAAAACTCCCGCATCATTTTTTTCATACATGGTTTTCAAATCATACGGAAAAACCGGTTGTTCGGCTTTGTATAATTTACCTTCATACGGATTATTATCGGCTAAACTTTCGTCATAAACGGCTGCAGGTTTTAACAAATTCCATCCTTTGTTAAGATAGTTCATATATCCTTTTTGAGCGTTGAATTCGTTGACCCACTCCGGTAATTTTTCGCCGTAAAAAGTACTGGATATGAAGTTACCGGTTTTGCTGTACCAAAAGGCCCAATCGGCAAAATGCCCGGCCGGAAGAATAGCCCCGCGGTCTTTGATGCTGATTCCGATAACTTTTCCTCTGAAATTCGTAGACAACCGCAATTCATCTGTAATTGTAGTAGCTTGTAAATTTTTAGGCGACATGGCTCCTTCCTCTTGGGTTCCATCCCCAACGGTTTTTACCGAAGCATCATCGGTACAATAGGTTTCTTTACCCAAAGTACGGCTAAACCACTCATTCCCAACAATGCCGTGATTGGCCGGCGTAGTCCCAGTGTAGATGGATGCATGCCCGGGTGCGGTGTAGGTGGGCATGTAATTGTAATGCATGTTGTGAAAAGTATAGCCATTGTTCATCAATCGCTTGAAACCATTTTCGGAAAAATCGCTCTGAAAACGATACAGGTATTCCATTTTCATTTGGTCAACAACGATGCCTACAACCAATTTAGGTCGGTTTTGTGCAGATGCAACCCCGGCAATACAAAAGACAACAAGCAACAGAAACTTTTTCATAAGAGTACATTTGAATTACAAAAGTACAGAATCATAATGAATGCGCATAAAAAAACAAAGGCCTCCGAAAACCCGAACGCCTTTGAAAAATTCCCAATTTTTAAACAACTATTATAACTAACAACTTCTATTTTAAAATCATGAATGTACATCTGCGGTTGGCAGCATGCTCTTCTTCGGTACAGTCATTTTTCGGACAAATGATGAGCGGCTTGGTTTCACCGTATCCAACTGATGACAATCGTCTTCTCTCGATACCGTTTTGCACCAGGTACTCCAAAGCCGAAGCTGCTCTTTTGTTTGACAATCTCAAATTATACATGGCCGATGCTCTTGAATCGGTATGAGAGCCAATCTGAATTTCCATGTATGGATATTTCTTCAATAAATTCACCAAAACATCCAATACCTGTGCGGCTTGAGGCTTGATATTCCATTTATCTAAATCGAAATAAATATTCTCCAAATCGATTAAGACCGTTCCGTCAGCTTTCTTGTTGATGATGTCTTCGGCATCGTAATACGATTCTACTTTCATCTGAAGATCCAGATACACTTTACCGTTTTGGCTGGTTTCAAACTCTGATTCAGCCGGAATGTAGAAATCCTTGAAAGCCATGATTTTGTATTTCTTATTAGGCTCAGTATTGAACATAAAATCACCGTCTTTACCAACCAACACTTCATCCAACAGCACTCCTTTATCGTCGTATAATTTTACGGTTGAACCCGGCAAAAGTGCCAATGTTTTTTTGTCGCGCACTTCCCCTTCTACTAAGTACTGTAATTTGTTAGGTTCGCGCACAAAAGTATAGAGGTTATCGTCTCCCTCGCGGTTTGAAGCAAAATAGCCTTGGTTTTTCTCTTCATCAATAATGTAGTTGAAATCATCCATCTCGCTGTTGATGGTAGACCCCAGATTCACAGGTTTGTCAAACTCAGTATCGCTGATTTTTTTGGCCATGAAAAGATCTAAATTACCGCATCCCTGATGACCATCCGAAGCAAAATACAAGGTTCCGTCAGATGAAATAAAAGGGAACTGCTCGCGGTGCAATGTATTGATTGTTGGTCCCAAATTTCGGGGTTGACCAAAGATTCCGTTTGCATCGATATCGACTACATACAAATCCATAGAACCCTGACCTCCGGGCATATCGCTGGCGAAATACATTTGCTTTCCGTCTTTAGTAAGACAAGGATGCTCTACCGAATATTCGTCGTTGGAAAGTGGTAATTTTGTGGCGTAAATCCATTTTCCGTCTTTGAATTCAGCTTTGAAAATTTTTATTGTGGCCACCATTTCTTCTCCCACTTTTACTTGTTTATCCCCACTTCGATTGAAGTACATGATTTTCCCGTCGGGCGTAAACGTGGCATTGCTTTCGTGAAATTTGGTATTTATAGGATCCGGAAATGGCTCAATATTAGTTAACTGTCCTTTGTCATCAACAGTGGCCGAAAACAAGTCCAAATATGGTTTTTCATTCCAGCCGTAGGATTTACCGACAGCATTCCGGGTAGAGGAAAACGCTACTTTGTCACCGTAAAATGAAATTCCGAAATCGCCTTTGTTTTTGTCTTTTGACATCATTTCCAATTTATAGCTCATGGTCGAATTTCGGGAAGCGCTTTTCATGAAACGCTGGGTATTTTGTTCATAGCCCAAGTACAGTTGCATCACACTGTCACCCTTTTCAAAGTCTTTGGTTCCTTTTAAAGCATTGGCATATCTAAAGTAGGTCTCTTTATGCACACTGTCATTAAACTTAGCAAACGATTCTTTGTAGGCACGAACCGCATTACTCATCTGGAAATTGTAATAGTAACAATCCCCCAGGTTTCGCAAGATGGCTCCGGAAGGCTCCAACTGTTCATAAAGAGCAGCAGCCTTCACATACGACCTGTTTTGGAATAAAGTGTTGGCGTCTTTAACACTGGCTTTCTTTTGGGCAAAAAGAGTCGTAATACTGCAAAAAACAAAAACTATGTAGTAAATTTTTCTCATCCTTTTCATTTTTAAAAGAATCTTGGTGATTTGTCATACCCTTTTCCAGAATCTTTGTCTTTGCTTTTTCCTAAATCAAACAGGACAAAAACCTCATGTGAACCCGAATTGAACTTTCGCAAATTGGTCAAGGTATAATCATAAGAATAACCGATTCTGAGTGATGGCGTTACATAAAAGCTGGCCAATCCGCTGACAGAATCATCCAGTCTGTAGCCCACACCCGCTTCAAATTTGTTATTAATCAAAACATTGGTAGTCAAATCAATCGAAACTGGAGCGCCTTCAACCCCTTTGGCCATGAAAGCCGGTTTTACTTTGAGATTGTCGTTGCCGTTAAAGGTAAAAACATACCCTCCTGTTAAGAAATAATGTATGGCTTCAACACCGGTAGTGGTAATTCCCGATTGCTTTTCGAGGTGTTTTGTGGTCAATAAATTAGGGGCTGAAAATCCAACATAATAGTTAGACCCAAACAAATAGGTTCCGGCACCAACATTGGGAAATGCTTTGCTGATATTCTCCTTAAAAGCAGGGTCTAAAGCCGAATCCGTATATTCAAATCCTGTAAAATCCGTACTGAAAAGCGTAACTCCTCCTTTCAAACCGAAAGACAATTTTGTGGATTCTCCCAAATCTAAAACATAAGCGAAGTCAGCAAAAATGTTACTTTCTTTCACCACATCACCAATTTCATCATGTACCACTGAAACTCCCATTTCAACTTTCTTGGATAAAGGTTTGTGTGCAAAGAAAGATTGAGTGGTGGGTGCTCCCTTGATGCCTACCCACTGAGCCCGGTATATACCTCCTAAATTGATTACTCCCGGATTATCGGTAGCGTAAGCCGGATTTATGACACTCATATTGTACATATAATGAGTAAACTCGGGATCTTGCTGTGCTTGTACCCAAGTAGAGCAAAAGGCAACGAATAGTACCGAGAGATATTGTATCGTTTTATGTTTCATAGTATTTCTCATTATCTGCTTAAGTATACTCTATCTTGATATGGTTTTCTAGCTCCGTCATTAAAGTTGATGATAAAGAAATAAACGCCGGTCGGCAATAAATTATTTCCTAACTTCAATCCTTTTTCGGTAGTGGTTCCATCCCAATTAGGTGTGTTAATATCTCCTTGATACACTTTGTTTCCGTAACGGTTGTATATCTCCAAAGTAAATTTCGGGTACAATTGCGCCAGATTATCAATCACAAAAGTATCATTGATGCCGTCATTATTCGGAGAGAACCCATCCGGTATTCTGATGTCTGCACAACCTGATAAATCAACCTCAACCGGTAATCGGGTGGCGCTTTCACATCCACTGGCAGCTACGGCAGCGGCATAATATGTAGTACCGTCTACTAATAAATCATTTTCGTCGTAAACCGTACCTCCGGTTGGAGCGTTATACCAAATAACCGTTTGCCCCGAAACACTAACTACATTAGCCGTCAAATTAAGCACTTTAGGATTATCGTCGTCACAGAAAATGAACCCATCCGGAATTAGAGTTGGCTCGGCTAAAGCCGTCACTGAGAAATTAGTAGCTAATGTAAAAGTCAATGATCCTCCGCATCCTGAAGTAGCATAAACTATAGAAGTAACGGTAATTGTTGTGGTTCCCGCATTCGTCAAAGAGGCTCCCGGTATAGTAATCGAAGCTGTACCGTTTACAAAGGCAACTGTGGTACTTACAGCCGTAGCCGTATTTGCTCCCGAGAGGTCGTAAACCACTGCGTAATTTCCATTCGGTAAACTGGCAGCTCCTGTAATAGTTGCCGTACTATCAAAAGCAAGACATGTATCCTGAGCGGTCATGAGTGCTCCGATTGGATCCGGTATGGCATTAACCGTAAAAGCAGCCGAAGCGTTTTCCAACGGATTGGTACATCCTGTGAGTGATATGATTCCGATAACCGTCAGCGTATAATTTCCGGTAGTAGGGAACATTGAAGCCGGGAAACTGAATTGGCCTACACCACCCATAACGGTTACATTACCGGTAGTTCCTGTAGCAGGATTTGGTCCCTGAATGTTATAGTTGAATTGATAAACCGCGTCAGGTAAGCCTGTTGCATTGGCAATATTAACCAACACAGAACTTCCTAAACACACACTCGGGATGGTTAAGTTTGTCGAATCAATATCAGCCAAAGGTTTAACCGTCAAAGAAACCGGCACATTAATCAAACTAAAACAAGATGAAGTATTGTCTGTTATTTTGGTAAAAGTAATCAAGGTCAATCCTGTATTAGGTAATACTGCACTTGGTATTACGAAACTACCCGTACCGCCCGAAATCGTTACAATGGTTTGCTGGGCTGCCAGAGTATTGGCTCCTGTTATGTCATAATCAAGCGTATAAACACCATCGACCATGCCGTTGAAATTAACTATACCGTTTGCTCCGATACAGATGGAGGCTGCCGTAACATTCAGAGTCGTTAATTTTGGACTCGCCAAAATAGTGAATTGAACTGTTTCCGAATCAGGCAAACACACACCGTTATTGGCTGTATAAGTGTACGAATAACTTCCCGATGTGAAGGTTATGATATTTACAGGCGAGGTAACCACAGTGTTACTACTGTCTGTCCAAACACCCCCAGGATCCTGACCGGTTAATAAAGTATTCAAATCAATAACACCCACAGAAGAACAAACTGAAGGTGCCGGTGTGAAAGTTCCGGCATTATTTTGATTGACTACCGTAAATGTAGTTGCAGCATCTTCATTATTGTTAGAACAGCCGGTTGCTGTAGTTATAGTATTGATGGTAATGGAATAGTTGCCAGCGGTTCCAATCATGGCAGCCGGTATCGTAAACGAACCGTTCCCTCCTGTCATTATCACATTTCCTGAATTTCCTGTTGTCGGATTTCCGGTAGGTATGGTATAATCAAATTGATAATTTCCATCCGGAAGATTTGTTGCATTGGCTAGAGTTACCGTTGCATCACTTCCGACACAAACAGCGGCTACCAAAAGATTAGTATTATCCAATTGCAACACCGGATTGATAACAATACTACCCGTCACATTAGTCAATGCAGTTTGACAGGTTGTAACAGTATTTTGAATAGAAGTAAAACTTATGGTTGTGGTACCTGTCGCCGGAACAGTAACGGTAGGTATAACAAAACTGGCTGTTCCTCCGGTTACCGTGACGGTTGTCGTTTGATTGGTCGCAACATTGCTTCCGCTTAAATCATAATTCAGCGTGTAAGTTCCATCAACCATTCCCGATAAATTCACTGTCACATCATTGGCCACACACACCGGTGGTATAGTGATATTTGTATCATTCAATACAGGATTGTCTAAAATCTCAAAAGTAACTACCGTTGGATCACTGCTACCACAATCATTGGATACCATGTAATAGAAAGAATAACTTCCGGCAGTTAGCGAAGAAACATCAACAGGATTTGTAATTTCATTGTCACTCATGTCATACCACAATCCGTTGCTATCGGCATTTTGAATCAATGTAGTCAAATCGATGGTGCCGACCGAATTACAAACAGGAGCTATAGAAACTGCCGTACCGGCATTTGGCAAATCAACTACGGTAATCGTTACCAACGCTGTATCTGTGGTACATGGTGCCGGTCCGCCCGTTGCTGTATAAGTAAAATGATAAACTCCCGGAGCAGTCAATGATGGATTAAAAATCGTTCCGCTCAAAGCTCCGGTACTATCGTCATCACTAAATGTTCCGGCATCATATGAACTTCCCAAATAATTGATCAAATCCAATCCGGTGCTGTCAATACAAACACTGGTACCACCATCGCTACCGGCATTTGGCGCTTGGAATATCGTTATCGAAACTGTGGCAGAAGCCGGGTCACATCCTACTCCTCCCACTACTGTATAAGTATAATCTCCCGAAAGTCCCGTAGCAGGATCAAACATATTTGGAACCACTGTATTAGATGAATCGGTCCAGACACCATTTGGCTGTGGAGTTCCGTCTAAAAGAGTAAGCAAATCAACCGGTGTACCGTTTGAACAAAGTGTTTTTATCGTTCCTATACCTGCATCCGGTACCGGTGAAATAGACACCGTTATTACTGCAACATCATTGTCGCACGGATTTACCCCTGACAAGGTATAAGTGTAATCTCCTATAGAGTCAGTTGACGGGTTAAAAATACCTGTCACAACAACATTAGAAGGGTTTGTCCAAACTCCTCCCTGCTGAGCATTAACCCCTAACTGGGTAAATAAATTATATGGTGCACTATCGGAACATATTGAAAAAGTCCCACTGTTTCCGGCTTCAGGTCCTGACGTAACCGTAACCGAAACAACTGCCACATCATCAGGACACGGTGCTGTACCGGCCACAGTATAAGTATAGTTTCCGGAGACAGCCGTAGCCGGATTCAAAATATTAGAGATAACGATATTAGAAGGATCTCTCCAAACGCCTCCTGCTTGTGGAGTTCCGTTCAGAGAAGCGAATAAGTCAACCGGATTTTGATTAGAACAAAGCGGTAAGCTACCATCATTACCAGCATCAGGAGCCTGAATAACTGTTACCTGAACAGATGCTGAAGCAGAAGTACACGGTGCAATTCCGGTTACTGTATAAGTGTAGGTATTAGATGTATCTACTGCCGGATTAAACAATCCGGTACCGCTTGCTAAAGCGGGAGTCCAAACTCCCGTTGTTTGTGCAGTTGCTCCCAACAATGCAAACAAATCGAAGGCTGCCCCTGATTTACAAACTGAAACCGGAGTCGGGCTTACCCCTGCATTGGGTTGTGGATTTACCGTTAAGGTTACCGTTTGATTCAGTGGTTTGGTACAGCTTGGTGAACCCGATGTGGTTACACTCACCAACACTACTGTTGTGTTGACCGTGTAAGTTCCCGATAAAGTGGCTGTTCCTGCACCATTCAAAACTATCGTTTGGTTACCTCCACCATTTATAGTATACGTTACCGTAGCATTGGGTGTTCCGGTGAAAATTAAATCAGCATTGGTAT
>CAYPSB010000054.1:0-16137 GCA_964413435.1 uncultured Flavobacterium sp. | reverse complement strand
AGCGGAGAGACAGGGACTCGAACCCTGGCGACGGTTACCCGTCGACAGATTAGCAATCTGCTCCGTTACCACTCCGGCACCTCTCCTAAATTTTCAATATTGTTATAAGAACATTTTCTTTAAGCGGTTGCAAATGTAATTTATCATTCTATAATTTACAACTATTTCATTTCTTTTTTTAACTTTTAAATCAAATAAAAACTGAAAATACTCACTTTCAACGCACTAGAATTACAATATTTCTCTAAATCTTTTCACAATAAGATTTATTGCGGTTCTAATTCCATAATTTGTAATAAAAGTTTAGTTTTGCAATACAAATAAACAACATACATTATGAGTAAAAAAGTAGTAATTGTTTCAGCTGTGAGAACCCCTATAGGGAGTTTCATGGGTTCTTTGTCAACCGTTACAGCAACACAATTAGGAGCAACAGCCATCAAAGGTGCTTTAGATAAAATCAATTTAGACTATAACTTAGTCGATGAAGTATTAATGGGTAATGTGGTTCAGGCTGGTGTCGGACAGGCTCCTGCCCGTCAGGCGGCTATTTATGCCGGATTACCAAACAGTGTAATTTGCACAACCATCAATAAAGTATGTGCCTCAGGAATGAAAGCCGTAATGCAGGGAGCACAAGCTATCATGACCGGTGACGCCGAAATTATAGTAGCCGGTGGTATGGAAAACATGAGCTTGATTCCTCACTATGTTCATATGAGAAACGGTGTGAAATTTGGCCCAACTTCTTTGACTGACGGAATGCAAAAAGACGGATTGGTGGACGCTTATGATAACAATGCCATGGGAGTAAGTGCCGATTTGTGTGCAACCGAATACAAAATCACAAGAGAAGAACAAGATGCATTCGCTATCCAATCGTATGAGCGTTCAGCCAAAGCTTGGAATGAAGGCAAATTTGACAACGAAGTAATTCCGGTAACCATTCCGCAACGCCGAGGCGAACCGGTTGTTTTTGCAAAAGATGAAGAATATACTAATGTGAAATTAGATAAAATTCCGGCTTTGAATCCTGCTTTTACCAAAGAAGGTACTGTAACAGCTGCCAACGCTTCTACCATTAATGACGGTGCCGCTGCCCTAGTATTGATGAGCGAAGAAAAAGCACAAGCTTTGGGATTGAAACCATTGGCTTACATCAAATCATACGCAGATGCTGCGCAGGAACCAAAATGGTTTACCACTGCTCCTGCCAAAGCGTTACCAAAAGCGTTAGACAAAGCAGGCTTGACCCTGGAAGATGTTGACTTTTTCGAATTCAACGAAGCTTTTTCGGTAGTTGGTTTAGCCAATGCTAAAATTTTAGGCCTTGACAACAATAAAGTAAATGTTAACGGTGGTGCCGTTTCTTTAGGCCATCCGCTGGGATGTTCGGGTGCGCGAATCATTGTGACTTTGATCAATGTCTTAGAACAAAATAATGCAAAAATAGGAGCTGCTGCTATCTGTAATGGTGGTGGTGGTGCTTCAGCCATAGTGATTGAAAAAGCCTAAATAATTAACAGTTGACGATGGATAACTGATAATTACTACTTTATCTGTTATCCATTGTTGATGATCAATTGAATGTAAATGTTTGCCATTTGTAACCTTGCTATAATTCCTCTGCGTGCCGAACCAAGCGATCGAAGCGAGATTGTTTCACAGGTATTGTTTGGTGAACATTTTGAGATTTTGGAAACTCAGAATCAATGGTCAAAAATCAAATTACAATTTGATGATTATGAAGGCTGGGTTGATTCAAAACAATACCAAATCATTTCAGAAAAAAGTTTTATTTCACTCTCAAAAGATGCCATCATTTTGAATTCCGATTTGGTGGAATATGTCTCCAATCCTTCAAATGTATTGCTTCCTATACCCTTAGGTGCTTCTCTCTCTTTTTTGAATCACAACGAAATCAATCAGGAAAATTTTGAATTTGAAGGCATGAGAATCAGTGGTGTCAAACCCAAATCTGATTTGATTGCTACTGCTTATTTATACCTGAATGCCCCATACATGTGGGGAGGAAAAACGCCTTTTGGCATTGACTGTTCCGGATTCACTCAAATGGTCTACAAGCTGAACGGATACAAACTCCTGCGAGATGCTTCACAACAAGCTACTCAAGGAGACGCCTTGAGTTTCATTGAAGAAAGCGAACCCGGAGATTTGGCTTTTTTTGATAACGAAGAAGGTAAAATCATTCACGTAGGCATCATGATGGAGAATAATTACATCATACACGCCAGTGGTAAAGTCCGCATCGACCGCTTGGATCATTTGGGAATTTATAATGCCGAACAAAACCGACACACTCACCGATTAAGAGTCATCAAAAAAATCATATAAGCCGGAACAGAAGTTTCGGTTTTTTTATGCAAAAAAAATCCCGAACCACTATAATAATGATTCGGGATTCTCGTTACTAACTTTGATGTTATCTCATTAAAAAGTTCAAACCAAAATTCAAACTGGAACGGCTGTTGGTTACAGCGGAATAATCGTTTTCTTTAAAAATATCATTGAACCCACCTTGTCCTTCGAACTCGAAGAATATCTTTACTTTTTTGGAAACCGGAATTTTCACGCCAATCCCAACGGCTAAACCAAAATCATTTGTATTAAAAGCATCGGTGATATCGGTACCAAATCGACTGTCTTCTGCATTTAAAAGAAAACCAAAATACGGTCCGAAATCTAAATACCAGTTTCTCTTATTACCAAAATGCCAATTCGCCATGATAGGAACTGTTAGATAATTCAAGTCGATATTGGTTCGATATAAATTTCCGTTAGGGCCGTAAATCAAATCATTGTTCCATCCTTTTTGGTCATAAATCAATTTACCTTTGATACTCCAAGCTCTCGAAAAATAATAATCTACCGAACCTCCCAAGTTGAAACCGTTACCGGCATCAGAATTACTTTGATCATCAGAAACCGATGAGTTGTTATATCCGATATTCAGACCGAATTCAACATCACCTTTTTTTTGAGCCGAAGCCGTTGTCAATCCCAACACGACTAGCGCTGTTAATACCAATTTTTTCATGATTGTCAATTTTGTTATTTCAAATGTACTCATTTTGAAAGAAAACATACCAGAGTTTAAATTTCTTTTACAGCTGCTATAAAAAAATCTATTTCTTCTTTGGTGTTATAATGAGAAAATGAAATTCGCAAGCTGGGTAGCTTCAATTCGGTTTCCGTTAGCATCTCAGCCAAAACGTGTGATGGCTTTATACTTCCACTTTGACAGGCACTTCCTCTGGAAACGGCTATACCTTTCATATCCAAATTAAATAAAATCATGGATGTCTTTTCGGGAGAAAAAGGTAATAATACATTTAAAATAGTATACAAAGCGGATGAACCGTTGACACTAATTTCAGGAAAAGCAGTCTGTAATTTTTGCAAACAATACTCTTTCAATTCTTGAATATGACTGCGTTCTTCTTCTAAATTTTCATACGACAGTTCCAACGCTTTTGCCATACCGGCTATTTGATGCACCGATTCGGTTCCGGCACGCCATCCTTTTTCTTGTTCACCGCCAAAAAGCATGGGTTGAAGCACTAAGTTTTTGCGAACAAAAGCAAAACCAACACCTTTAGGGCCATGAAACTTATGGGCTCCGGCCACCAAAAAGTCAATGGGTAACTGCTGCAAGTCAAATTCTATTTTACCGACAGATTGTACAGCATCACAATGAAACAAGGCTTTATTTTGATGACACAAGGTTCCAATTTTGACAATATCATTTACAACACCTGTCTCATTATTCACATGCATCAACGACACTATGGTTTTAAGGTCTTCTGACAACAAACTTTCCAGTTGGCCATAATCTAATGTCCCGTCATGGGATACATTGACATAATCAACCCGAATATTAAACTCCTCTTGTAAAGCTTTCACAGTATACAAGGTGGCATGGTGCTCAACTTTGGAAGTGATGATTCGTTTTACGCCAAAATCTTTTACTGCGCTTCTTAAAATCCAATTGGTTGCTTCGGTAGCCGAAGATGTGAATACAATTTCCTGAGCATTGCAATGCAGGAACTTGGCAATGGTTTTTCGGGAAGTTTCAATCACTGCTTTAGCACTTCTTCCGATGCTGTGTGTAGAAGAAGGATTGCCAAAATCAGACTCCATTACTCTTACCATTTCATCAATAACTTCCTTGCGAATTGGCGTAGTTGCCGCATTATCGAGATAAACTTTTTTCATACTGCAAATATAAAAAGTACTGCTCCTAATAAAATGATAAAAGATAAATTTAATAGTTTAAAAAACTTATTTTTGCTAAAAATTACAGTCCGAATGAAACGAATTTTAAGTATACTTTCCCTCCTTTTTATAATTAATGCCTGCGATGATGGCGATTTAACGATTGACACCATCGACTTCTCCGAAGTAACTGCTAAAAAATGTGACCTTAAGGATATCATTTATAAGGTGAAAGATTCCGAAATGCTGATTCTTGCTATCCCGGCCACTACTTTTCCTAACGATCAAACTCCGGAAGGAACACCCATAACACTACCCATAAACAGCAGCAATCAGGTAATTTACAGACAATACAACGGCCCTGTAAGCAGCGACAACATTTGCCCTACTGTACCTTCTGCCACGCCTTCTTTAACCGAAGAATGGAAAGCTACAGCCGGAACAATTCAAATTACATCTACCGCTCTGTACGCTCCAATAACGAGTAACGGTACAAAAATCATTAAGTACAACCATTATATCGTTTTTAAAAATGTAACATTCCAAACTCCAAACGGAACTCAGGTATATGAAAATTATATTTTTGGAAATTACACTACAGACGCTACTGCCTTAGCTTTTGGATTTGATGGCGAAGTACAAAAAAGCAGTTGTGACAATCGAATTTTTAATTTCAATGGTAGTGAAGCGTTGATATTGAACGTAGCTGATTATGCCACGCTATTTGAAAATGCTGTGACTGTAACTCCAAGAAAAGCAATTATCGGTTCTGACAACAAATTAACTTATCAATTGTATAACAACCAAGTAACTGATGCCTATTTCTGCGCCACTACCCCACCAACCACACCAACTCTTTCTCAAGAATGGAAAGCTGTGGATGGCGTTACTGATGTGAGTGGTATCATAGAAGTAAGCACTACTACTTTAGGGAACGATTTTCAGCACACTATTCGATTAAAAAAAGTCACTTTCAAAAGAGGCAACAGTACATTTTATCTAGGTGATGATGTCTTATATGGAAGTTTTATAACCACTCCGTAAATCACTCATACCATGCCCAGCGATTGTATTTCTTATCAAAATTCAGGCTATTTCTCTAAACTCATTGTAGACTATTTAGCAGAAAAGCCCGAACTGAAAAAGTACTACAACCATTTTCCAAAACTTGAAAACTTTGAGAAGCAACTCAATGAAAAGCAGCTGAATTTTTCACAAAAACACAGAGCTGTTCTGGTTTCTGAATTAGAAAAACAGTATCAAAATTTCGAAGTATCGGAAGCAACCCGAAAGAACATCAGCTTACTGTCGGATTCCAAAACATATACTGTTACCACAGGACATCAACTCAATTTATTTACGGGTCCTTTGTACTTTTTGTACAAAATTGTCAGCACAATTAATTTATGTGATGAATTGAAAAAAGCCTATCCCAATCATGATTTTGTTCCTGTTTATTGGATGGCAACCGAAGATCACGATTTTGAAGAAATCAATTATTTTCAGTTCAAAAAAACTAAAATCAAATGGAATAAAGACAGTTTGGGGCCGGTAGGGAGACTTTCTACCAAAGGTTTGGCTGAAGTGTATGAAGTATTTGCCAAAGAACTCGGACTTGGCACTCACGCGGAAACATTAAAAAATCTATTCAAAAACAGTTATCTGAAACACGATAATTTGGCCGATGCTACGCGTTATTTGGTAAATGAATTATTCGGAACTAAAGGTTTAATAATACTTGACGGCGACGCTGTTTCTTTGAAGCAATTATTTGCTCCGTATATTAAAGAAGAACTGACGCATAAAACTTCCTTTCAAAAGGTATCCGAAACCAACAGCCAATTGGAGAAGGACTACCCTATTCAGGTTAATCCTAGAGAAATCAATCTTTTTTACATTGAAGATACACTTCGGGAACGAATAGTTTTTGAAGACAATTTGTACAAGGTAAACAATACCAAACTGGTTTTTTCAGAAAGTGAAATTCTTGATTTGTTAGAAAAGAATCCGGAGAAATTCAGTCCGAATGTAATTCTCAGACCTTTGTACCAAGAAATAATTCTGCCCAATCTTTGCTACATTGGCGGAGGCGGAGAATTGGCTTATTGGCTTCAATTAAAAAGCAATTTTGAAGCTAACAACATTACTTTCCCTATCCTTTTGTTGCGCAATTCTGTCCTGTTGGCCACCGAAAAACAAGTCGCAAAAGCCGATAAATTAGGACTTAGTTGGAAGGATTTGTTTACCCAACAGCAAGTCTTATTTACTCAAAAAACAAATGAATTTTCACAATTCAATATCGATTTTACAGAGCAAAAAGAATTCCTGAAACAACAATTTGAAAAGTTGCAGGCAATAGCATTACAAACCGACAAATCGTTTACAGGAGCTGTCAAAGCTCAGGAAATTAAGCAAATAAAGGGTTTGGAGAATTTGGAAAAACGATTACTCAAAGCAGAGAAAAGAGTACATGCCGAAAAATTGGAACGCATAATCAGCCTTCAGAATGAACTGTTTCCAAGTCAGGGACTACAGGAACGCAAAGCCAATTTTGCTGAATTTTATACCGAGACAGATGGAAAATTGCTGGAGAAATTATTCCCGGAATTGCATCCTTTGGCAGCAAATTTCACAATAATAACTTTATAATTTGGCTTGGAAATCGCTAAAAAAGACCTACTTTTGCACCCAATTCTAAAAAATTTAAGAAAAAATGGCAACAAATAGAACATTTACCATGATTAAACCGGATGCTGTTGAAAACGGACACATCGGTGGAATATTAAACATGATTACTGAGGGTGGTTTCAGAATCGTATCATTAAAATTGACGCAATTGACAGTAGCTGACGCTCAAAAATTTTACGCGGTTCACTCGGCCAGACCTTTCTTTGGAGAGTTAGTTGAATTCATGACCCGTGGTCCGATTGTAGCGGCTATTCTAGAAAAAGAAAATGCGGTTGAAGATTTCAGAACTTTGATTGGTGCTACAAATCCGGCAGATGCTGCTGAGGGTACTATCCGTAAAAAATATGCTACTTCTATCGGAGAAAATGCTGTTCACGGTTCAGACTCTGACGAAAATGCAGCTATAGAAAGTGCTTTTCATTTCTCAGGAAGAGAGCAATTCTAATACCGAGACACTACCGTTTTAAGACAGTAAATTACTACTATACCAGAATCCCATTTCATCAGAAATGGGATTTTTTTTGTTAAAATCATTGCTTTTTAAAACTTTAATGTTAAATTTACCATGCCCCCCTTTAATATCTGCTACCTATGAATGAAAAGTACAACCTTCCGTGTGATACCTATAATACGGAACTTTTTTTTGAATTGTCGGCCGATTTACTGTTTATAGCCGGTTTTGACGGCTACTTCAAAAAAGTAAATCCCGCAGCTTGCCAGTTGCTGGAATATTCAGCCGAAGAATTGCTGGCCAAACCCATTAATTTTTTTATTCATGAAGACGACAGAGACATTACGGCTCAGAATCGTCACAATATCAGATCCGGAATCCCACTGCTGAATTTTGAGAATCGTTATGTAACCAAAAGCGGTGATATCATTTGGTTGTCATGGACATCTATGCCGTTGGATGATTTAGAATTAGTGTATGCCATTGCAAAAAACATTACCCATATTAAAAAAATGGAAGAAGAGCGGAATGCCCTTTTAATAAATCTTCAAAAAATTAATAAAGATTTAAAAAAACTCACCTATACCGCTTCACACGATATGCGCTCACCGGTGAACAACTTGCTTACCGTTTATAGTTTATTGGACACTTCAAAAATAAAAGATGAAGAGACATTTGAATACATAGAAATGTCAAAAAAAGCGACTGAAGGACTTAAACAAACCCTTGACAATTACGTAGATAACATTAGTCACAATGAAAATCTGATTGCACAAAGTGAGTTGCTTTCGTTTGAAAAATCTTTGCAATCGGTATCCGATTCGATTAAATCTTTGATTAAAAGTACCAGAACTACCTTGGTCTATGATTTCTCTGAAGCAGATACAATTCAGTTTAATAAGGCCTACTTAAACAGTATCTTTTTAAATCTGATTACCAACGCAATTAAATACGCCAACCCCGAAGTCATGCCTATAATTACCATAAGTTCTAAAAAGAACCATGACATCACTAAGTTAATTGTTACCGATAACGGACAAGGATTTGACATAAAAAAAGTAAAAAACAAAATCTTTGGTTTGAATCAGAAATTCCACAACACCCCAGACAGCAAAGGCATTGGACTGTATTTGATATACCATCATGTCATGGATATGGGAGGAAGCATCGATGTGGAAAGTCAGATTGGCGTGGGTACAACCTTTACTATCAATTTCAAAAACTAAATGCTCCGGAACTTGTTGTTGTTAATTTTTTAATAAAAATAAATTTTATTTGCTGGAAAAATCTTTTTTTTGGCACTTTAAATCATTAACAAAAAACGAAATCAAAATGAAAAAACAAGTACTGGCTATTTTATTTATGGCTATTTCGGGTATTGCTGTGGCGCAAACCACCCCGGAGAAAAAGAACAACAATCCTGAATTTACAGTTAACGGAAAACTGGGATTTGCCCGTTTGAAATCAACCGGAAATGCTCCGCTTAACGGAAATATTAACGGTAGCGACGTCATGGTTGCTTTTAAATTGGGGCAAAAGTGGGATATCTCAACCGGTCTCGGTTATTTTGAATTCAACGGCAACACGACTGCTGCGGGAAACAATGCCAGCCTTAAAAACTCTTATCTCCACATTCCTCTACAGTTTAGCGGAGATTTCAATTTGTTTAAAAACGAAAAACCTGAAAATGACAAGTTATTCTTTACAGTTGGTGTAGGTGTGTACGCCAATACCTTATTAAAACAGGAATTGGAAACTGCTCTTGACAGGTCTAGTACGAAAAACATGGGCTGGAATTTTGGTCTATCCAGCCAGGTTGGACTTAAATTTATCCTGAGCGATGCTTTTAACATTGGCATCGGGCTGGAAAGTCAAAGTGACTTCAATAAGATGAAAAAAGACGGAGCCGAACAAAAAATAGAACAATTTAATGGTATGTACTTTAAATTGGGACTTAAATTTTAAATTCTGCCTTTAAAAATCAAAAAAAAACTGTTTCATACGAAACAGTTTTTTTTATTAATCAATACTAAGTATGTCATGCTAATTATTTGAAAAAATAATACCCAAACAAAAAGAATTTGAAACATTGATTAAGATTTCAAAAAATCAATCAGTTTAATAAGATCTGACTCTTTATCAAAATCGATATTATGTTGTTTGATAAAAGCCTCTAATATTGCCTTCTTTTCCGGATATATTTTTACCAACCCTTTTTTGCTTGTTGGGAACTCTGTAATGTCTTTGTCTCCATCCTTGAAATAATATGTATCATCTGTCTGAACAAACTTTGCAGGTACAACTGTCTCAAAAGGAACCGAATTTACCTTCTTTTCAACAAATATGATGTTTTGTTTTTTAAATAAAATACAATCATTTTTTTGATATGCATTTATAAGATAACCAAAATTTGACTTATTCTTTTTAGTATAGTTTACCAATTGATATTTAATATTTTCATCTGAGAAGGTAATTGGATTGAATGTTGCAACTTTATTTAAGATGAGGGTATCATTTTTTGAATTGATAAATTCAAATTCATCATTAAAAACGTCATAACGCATCAAAGCAACTTTGGATATACCCTCTATCTTGGCAGGAAGGAAAAACATTTTCGAATAAGGAGATCCTTGAGTTTCGGGAGAAGATTTACGTATGCTTCTCGCACCAAGTGTGGCAGTTTCCAGATCATCCATTAGACGGGTTGTCGTGTTGTTTTGACTATGGACAGTGAATGAAAACACTGTGGCAACAACAGCTAAGATTAATTGATTTTTCATTTTCTATTTTTTTTTTTAAAGTATAAAACTACAAATTTTGTTTTATCTCTAATCATCCAAATCTGTTAAAAATTCAAAACACATCAAATCACAATAAAAAAAGCCCCAATAAGGGGGCTTAGATTTATATTTGAATTCTCAGGCTAAACCGCTAAAAAATCGATTATCTTGACCAAATCAGCTTCTTTATCAAAATCAATTTTATTTTGCTTGAAAAAATTTTCTATTTCCACTTTCTTCTCGGGAAATAGCTTTATCAACCCTTTCTTATTCGAGGGAAATTCAATAATTCCTTTTTCACCATTCTTAAAATAAAAAGTATCTTCTGCCTTTACATAAGATGCCGGCCTGTCACTTTCATAAGCATTTGCTGCTAATTTTTCTGGAATCAAAACAACAGCCTGTCTTTTGAATAATGCAAAATTATTTTTCTCAAATAACGCAATAAGATATCCCTTAGTCAACTCACCTTTATTACTAAACTCTACTAATCGATATTGGTTAGCAACTGTTGCAAAAGTGATTGAATTGTACTGATCCATTTTATTAAGCACAAGCGTATCACGTTTGGCATCAATGAATTCGAACTCATCTCTATAAGCATTGTAACGCATACTTGCGTTTATGCCATTCACAGTTGCCGGGAGAAACACTTTATTCAAATAAGGTGATCCTTGAGGAGCATTCTTTCCGTCCTTATTGTATGCCAATCTGTTAACAATACCGAGTATATTCCTACTTTGGTCCATTTTTTCCTGACTGGTATTAAAATTTTGTGCATTAACACCTGTTGAAAACAATAACCCAATAAATAATACAATTTGTTTTTTCATAATATTTGAGATTTCTATTGCAGACTTGCTAAACTTTGTTCTATCGTGGCGATTTTGGCTAAGGCATCGGCTTCCTTTTTGCGCTCATTTTCTATGACCTGGGCAGGCGCTCCGGCGACAAATTTTTCATTCGCTAATTTGCTTTGTACACTGCGCAGAAATCCTTGGTTATACTTCAACTCTTCGGTTAGCTTGGCTATTTCAGCGGCAACGTCGATAGCACCTGATACCGGAATAAAATACTCATTCGATTTTACACGGTAAGTCAAAGCTCCGTCTATCTTATCCTTGATATACTCTAAATCACTAATATTTCCAAGTCTGATTATTATACTGTCAAAGTAAGTCGAAGACTTTTCATTATTAATCACTTTCATCGCTACGGATTCTTTCATAGCAATGTTCTTTTCTTTACGAATGGTTCTCACACCGGCAATTACTTCCATGGCAAAATCAAAATCGGCAATCAACTGTTCGTTGAATGAAGTCATAGCCGGATATTCCGAAATGATTAAGGCCTGCTCAGGAGTTCTCTCGGCAATATGTTGCCAAATTTCCTCGGTTAAGAACGGCATAAACGGATGCAGCAATTTTAAATTAGCTTCCAACATTTCAATTGCTTTTTTGAACGTTGCGCTATCTATTGGCTGTTGGTAGCCAGGCTTAATCATTTCTAAGAACCACGAACAAAAATCATCCCAAACCAACTTGTAAATAGCCATCAACGCATCCGACAGGCGGTACTTGGTAAAATGATCTTCAATTTCTACTAAAGTTTGCTGTAACTTGGCTTCATACCATTCGATAGCTACTTTAGCACTTTCCGGTTGGGCAATATCTGCAACTTCCCATCCTTTGATTAAGCGGAAGGCATTCCATATCTTATTGGCAAAGGCTTTTCCGTTGCTGCACAATTCTTCGTCAAACATGATGTCATTTCCGGCAGAGGCACTCAACAACAAGCCTACACGTACGCCATCGGCACCGAATTTTTCAATCAGTTCAAGGGGCTCTGGAGAATTCCCTAATGACTTCGACATTTTTCTGCGTTGCTTGTCGCGTACCAATCCGGTTAAATATACGTTTGTGAACGGCTTTTGACCGGTATACTCGTAGCCGGCAATAATCATTCGGGCAACCCAAAAGAACAAAATATCCGGTCCTGTCACTAAATCACTGGTTGGATAATAGTATTTGAAGTCTTCATTCTCTGGGTCAAGTATACCTCCGAAAACGGCTATTGGCCATAACCAAGAAGAAAACCAGGTATCAAGCGCATCAGGGTCCTGACGCAAGTCTTCCGCATTCAGTGCCGAATTGCCGGTTTTTGCTTTTGCCAATTCGAGTGCAGCCTCCTTATTTTCGGCTACCACAAAGTCTTCTTTGCCTTCTCCGTAATAGTAAGCCGGAATTTGTTGTCCCCACCACAACTGACGGGAAATATTCCAATCGCGAATATTCTCCAACCAATGACGGTAAGTATTGTTGAAGCGCGACGGGTATAGTTTAATTTCATCGGTTTCTAAAACTGCTTTGATGGCCGGTTTTACCAAATCTTCCATACGAAGGAACCATTGGTCAGACAAACGAGGCTCAATAACCGCTTTAGTTCTTTCTGAAGTTCCCACCTTATTCATGTGGTTTTCAACTTTTGCGACAGCGTTGATGTCTTCTAACTCTTTCACGATTTCCTCGCGAACCACGAATCGGTCTTTGCCTTGGTAGTGCAATCCGAAACTGTTCAAGGTGGCATCGTCATTAAAGATATCGATGATTTCTAAATTGTGCTTTTCACCTAAAGCCTTATCGTTTATATCGTGAGCCGGCGTTACTTTTAAACAACCGGTTCCAAATTCCATATCAACATATTCATCAAAAATGATAGGAATGAAACGATTGCAAATCGGTACTATAGCTTGCTTGCCTTTTAAATGCTGGTAACGTTCATCATCAGGGTGGATACAAATGGCCGTATCTCCCAAAATAGTTTCCGGACGTGTGGTGGCAATGGTTACAAACTCATTACTACCTACGATTTGGTATTTTAAATGATATAGTTTTCCTTGTCGCTCTTCATAAATTACTTCTTCGTCCGAAAGCGTTGTTTTAGCTTCTGGATCCCAGTTTACCATACGGTAACCGCGGTAGATTTGACCTTTATTATACAAATCAACAAAAGACTTGATTACTGAAGCCGACATATCGGGATCCATAGTAAACTTAGTGCGATCCCAATCGCAGGAACAGCCCAGTTGTTTTAACTGTTCTAAGATGGTTCCTCCGTACTTTTCTGTCCAGTCCCAAGCGTGTTTAAGGAACTCTTCTCGGGTTAAATCATTTTTGTTAATACCTTCCTGTTTCAATTTTGCCACTACTTTGGCTTCGGTAGCAATAGAAGCGTGGTCCGTACCCGGTACCCAACAGGCGTTGAACCCTTTTAATCGGGCACGACGAATTAAGACATCCTGAATGGTGTTGTTGAGCATGTGTCCCATGTGCAGCACTCCCGTTACATTGGGTGGCGGAATGGTGATGGTATAGGGTTTTCGATGGTCGGGTTTAGAATGAAAATAATTGTTTTTCATCCAGTAGTCGTACCACTTTTTTTCTGCTTCTTTGGCGTTGAATTGAGCTGGAATCATATTATAGATTGTTAGACTTCTTAGATTGTTAGACTTCTTAGATTACTGGAGGGCGATGCGGTTTTCTTTTAGCCCCGATTGCAGTGGCTACCGTGTAGCGCGGAAAGCGGGAATATGGATGGCCGGCACACACTGCCCTTTCGCTTCAAAACGAATGTGGCACGCCTTTTGTAAACTGAATTGCAAAAGTAATTAATAAAGACTTTAGAAAAAATTAAGAATTAAATTTTTGCGTATTAATTTAAACGAAGTAAATTTACGAACCAAAGATAAAAATTTGACCTATGAAGAACTTTTTACTTATCACAGTACTCCTTATAAATGCTGCTGTTTTGGCCCAAGTTGGTCCCAAAATTGAGTTTAAGGCAAAAGACAACACTATTGATTACGGAACCGTAAACAAGGAAGATGACAATGGTATTCGCGTTTTTGAATTCACCAACACAGGAGATGCTCCGCTGATTATTACCAATGTGCAATCGACTTGCGGATGTACTGTGCCTTCAAAACCAACGGAACCGATTTTACCGGGAAAAACAGGTCAAATTGAAGTTAAATACAACATGCATACCGGACCTATCCGAAAAACAATAACAGTTGAAAGTAATGCTGTAAATGTAGACGATGGCAGGGTTGCCATAAAAATCAAAGGTGAAGTGGTTGAAAAACCTGTAGAAAACCTACTTGAAAAAAAGACTAAAAGTCCTATGATGCAATAAGAGAAAAGCTCCGAATTCGGGGCGTTTTTTTTTATAAAATACTTTTGAGTTGGAATTGGTATGTAAACGTAGAGTTGTTGCGCTCGATTTCCATTTTAATAGTCTTGCCTTCTTCCGATTTCAATAGTTCGTTGATTTTCTCGATGGTCAGGTCTTGCGCACTTCTACCGTTGATCCGCAGGATTCTGTCGTCTTTTTTCAAGCCCGCTTTTTCGGCAGCAGAATTACTTCTGATGTTGGCAATTTTGAAAATAGGTTTTAATTCAAATCGGATTTGAAGGTTATCCTGCAATCGTTCATCGCTGGTGCCGTTATATACTTTAATTCCCTGACTGCCTCTGCTTTCATACGAATGCTTGGTCCACTCCAATCCGGCATGCGCCACTTCAATTCCGCTCATGTTAAAATTAAACGGGTCGTGTATTTTACCGTTGGGACTGGTATAAATTGTCTTGTTTTTATAATCAAAAACAATGGTAAAGCGCGACAATACTTCACCACCGACAGAGCCAACCCGGTTGGGGACAAAGTTGACACTCATGACCGAAGTTGAATCGGGAAAAGTAACAATCGGATTTTTGAAAACCGTGTTACCGAAATTAAAGGCTTTTATCCGTCCTCTTAAACCAAAAATATCGCCGCTAAAACCTCTTCCCAAAAAATCGTGTATGGTTTTTTCGGGTTGTTTGAGTCTAGTGTTTTTATTCAAAAAAATCCAAAGAGCATCGCTGTTTCCGGTATCCAACAAAAGTTTTGACGAAAAGTTTTTTTCATTCTGCTCGATGACTGAAACATAATAAGGCTTATTCAGTTCGAGAGAAATACTGTCCTTTTTGAAATTGCGTTTCAATCGCTTGGCAATTTTCTGATTATCATCGGCATAAACCGTTAATTTTTTGTGTTCATAATCAATGGCAACTTTGTGATTTTTGAAAAAATGGTACCCTATAATACCATTAACCGGAATTCCGACTTGTGATGAAAAATTGAATTCCTGATCCAGTACTATGTAAATTTCATGTTCCAAATCAACAAAACCGTTGACATTCAGCTTGTTTTTAGATGACTTGTAGGCATCGATGGCTTCGCTACTACCCAAACCTTTGAGCTTTAACTGTTCGATATGAAAAAAATTTATTTGCTCCTTGTCGTCTAAACTGAAGAGAATGGTTTCTTCAACACCGGTGTCTAAAAGGAATGTCAGAGGTTCCCCATTCACTTCAATGGGAATAAAAATCAAATTATTGATAAGCTTAAAAGGAATGACAACTCTTTTTTTGGGGCTATCAATTTTAAATTCCGATTGACTAAATACGGTAGTGACAGTAAACAGAAAAAAATATAAAATAAAGAATATCCGCATCGAATCTGATTTGGTATAAATTTAATAAAATAAATCTACTTCAAATATCTTTTCAGATGTATTAAAGTATTCGCCGGAATTGTTTTCGAGCGAAAAATGTCGCAAATTTGCAGTTCAAAAATAGAAATCATGCCAAAAATATCATCCAAAGGGCAACACATGCCCGAGTCACCTATTCGAAAACTGGTTCCTTATGCAGAAATTGCCAAAAAGAAAGGACATAAAGTATACCATTTGAATATTGGTCAACCTGATATTAAAACCCCTGATGTGGCACTAAACGCTGTGAAAAATGCCGATATTAAAGTATTGGAATACAGTCACTCGGCCGGTTTTGAAAGTTACAGAACCAAACTCTCTGCCTATTACAAATCACACGGCCTGCCTATTGAAGTTGCCGATATCATCATCACTACCGGTGGTTC
>CAYPSB010000053.1:0-16512 GCA_964413435.1 uncultured Flavobacterium sp. | reverse complement strand
CATGCAACACAACGTACTAATTTTAGATTTCGGCTCGCAATACACACAACTTATTGCACGCCGCGTAAGGGAATTGAATATCTTCTGTGAAATCTTCCCTTTTAATCATTTTCCCAATGATTTATCGTCCTACAAAGCGGTTATCCTTTCCGGTAGCCCTTATTCTGTCAGAGCTGAAGATGCTCCTCATCCTGATTTATCCCAGATTCGCGGCAAACTTCCTTTATTGGCCGTTTGTTACGGAGCCCAATACTTAGCCCATTTTAATGGGGGAGAAGTAGCTCCGAGCAACATTCGCGAATACGGTAGAGCCAATTTGTCATTCATTAAAGACGACGAAGTGTTTATGGATGAAGTGGCTTTGAACAGTCAGGTTTGGATGAGTCACAGCGATACCATCAAACAATTGCCTACCAACGGTGTGCTGATAGCCAGTACCAAAGATGTGGCCAATGCCGCCTACCGAATTGAAGGCGAAACCACCTATGCCATTCAGTTTCATCCTGAAGTATACCACTCTGTGGACGGGAAACAGATTTTAGAAAATTTTTTGGTAAAAATTGCTCAGGTTCCCCAAAACTTTACGTCTAATGCTTTTGTAGAAGATTGTATAAAAGAACTGCAGGAGAAAGTCAAAGACGATAAAGTGGTACTCGGACTTTCGGGAGGAGTTGATTCGACCGTAGTAGCCGTTTTGCTGAACAAAGCTATCGGGAAGAACCTCTATTGTATTTTTGTTAATAATGGATTGCTGCGCAAAAATGAATTCGAAAATGTGCTGCACCAATATAAAGACATGGGCTTAAACGTAAAAGGAGTTGATGCTTCCCAACGGTTTTTAAAAGCACTGGAAGGAATAGAAGATCCTGAACAAAAGCGCAAAACCATCGGTAGGGTTTTCATCGAGGTATTTGATGACGAAGCCCACCAAATTGAAGATGTGAAGTGGTTGGCTCAAGGAACGATTTATCCTGATGTTATCGAGTCGGTTTCAGTAAAAGGACCATCGGCTACCATCAAATCCCACCACAATGTAGGTGGTTTGCCCGATTATATGAAACTGCAAATAGTGGAGCCGTTGCGCATGCTTTTCAAAGACGAGGTGAGACGCGTTGGGAAGACACTTGGTATAGACGATGAACTTTTAGGGAGACATCCTTTCCCGGGTCCGGGCTTGTCTATTCGTATTTTAGGAGCCATCACTCAGGAAAAAGTAAACATACTGCAGGAAGTAGATGCTGTTTTTATCAACGGGTTGAAAGAACACGGGTTGTATGATCAAGTATGGCAGGCCGGTGCTATTTTGCTTCCGGTAAACAGTGTAGGGGTGATGGGAGATGAGCGCACCTATGAAAAAGTTGTAGCCTTGAGAGCTGTAGAGTCAACAGACGGAATGACAGCAGATTGGGTACACTTGCCGTATGATTTTTTGATGAAAATTTCAAATGAAATCATTAATAAAGTCAAAGGGGTGAACCGTGTGGTTTACGATATCAGTTCAAAGCCACCAGCCACTATAGAGTGGGAGTAGTGTTGGTTTTCTCGACAAACGGTTAAAAAAAGTCGGTTATTTGCTTTCAAATAAAAAAGATTTGCTAATTTTAGCCATAAATAAAATAACAAGTACATGAAAAAGCGTATTCTTTTTTCAATACTTCTGACCGTTTTTTCTTTTGTGCTGACCGTTTCGGCCAAACAGGAGAAATACATTAAACACACGGTTAGTAAAGGTGAAACGGTTACTATCATAGCTCAAAAATATAAGGTAACACCTTTTGATATTTACAAACTCAATCCCGATTCTCAAAACGGCATTCAGTTAAACAGTGTACTGTTAATTCCGCCATCTACTGTTGCTGCTACTGCTTCAGTAACGCAGTCAAAAGGAAATCCGCCTACCACACATTTGGTACAGCCAAAGGAAACCTTATACAGCATTTCAAAACAGTATAATGTTTCTATTGAGGAGCTAAAAGCTGCTAACGGAGATTTGTTGAACAATGGGTTGAAAACAGGCCAGAATATAAAAATTCCGGCATCGGCGGGAAATACAACAGGGGTTGTTTCAAATCCAGTTCCGGTTAAAGAACCCGTTAAAGAAACTCCGAAAACGGTTGCAAAAGAAGAGCCTAAAGCAACTTCAAAAGGCGAAACTACTTATCACGTTATTGAACCAAAGGAAACCAAATACGGAGTCTCTAAACGATACGGGATGACCATAGAAGAGTTGGAGCAATTAAACCCGCAAATTTTAAACAGTTTCCCTATAGGTATGAAATTGGTGGTTTCGGGCACGGGCGCTGCTGCTCATGCTGAGACACCAGTGGTTAACGGAATCAAACAAAAGGAAGTTACTCCGACATCCAGTGGGAAAAAATATTTACAGGAATACGTGGTAAAACCTAATGAAACTGTTTCCAGCATTGCCAATGATTACGGCATGTCTGAAAGCGAATTATTAGAACTCAATCCCGAATTGAAAAGAGGAGTAAAGACTGGAATGATTCTGAGGGTTCCTATCATCACCAAGAAAGAAGTACCCGTCCCTGTAAAAGATCAAGGACAAGGAAATTTGATGAAAAAAATCAATACTAATGCGAGGAAACAACTCGCATTACTTTTTCCGTTCAATATCAGTAAAATCGAAAGTGATACAGTCAATACCACTCAGGCCCGTTTAAAGAAAGATAAATTCCTGAACTTGACATTGGATTTCTATTCAGGCGCCTTGATGGCGATTGACTCTGCCAGAGTGTTGGGACTCAATGTTGATATCAAGATATTGGATTCGCAAGAAACCAAGAATAGTTCCAATGTAGCCGCTTTGGCCGAACAAAATAATTTAGCAGCTATGGATGCTGTTGTTGGGCCGTTTTATCAATCCAATGCCGAAAAGCTGGCCGATTTGTTAGCGACTTCCAAAACGCCGGTTATTTCACCATTGTCTAAAGAAACAGGGAAGAAGTATCCTAATCTGTACCAATCAATGCCTTCTAATGATATTTTGCGCAGCACCATTTTTAACTACATGAGAGCCAAGGGCGGCAATATCATTGCCGTGGTTGACCCTAAGAAAGGAAGTATCAAGCAATACCTTCAGGAAATGCAGAAAGGCGTTCGTATAGTTGGCCTGAGTGAAAAAGGAACTTTTGTAGCTGATAGTTTGAAAGCTGTGCTTCAAAAAGACAAACTCAATTATGTAGTCATAGCTTCCGAAAGTACCGGAATGATTTTGGCTACCACCACTGCCATGCTCAATGCGCAGAAAGAGTATCAGGTACAGTTGGCCATTATGGAACCGAATGAAACTTTAGATTTTGAAGAAATAACTCTTGCCCGATTGACCAAATTGAAGCTCCTCTATCCGTCAATATCGCGACCAAATGAAACTCTTGAGGCCGGTCAGTTTGATGCTAAATACAAAAAGCTCAATAAAATACTCCCGAATCAATACGCCATTCGCGGGTTTGACGTAACTTTTGATACGCTGTTGCGCTTGTCTCAGGATAAACCGTTTGAAGATACTGTGCTGAGCAATCCTTCGGAACAAATTGAGAATAAGTTTGATTATGTTCTGAACGCAACGGGAGGTTACACCAATAAAGGAATTTATATTTTATATTACGATACCGATTTAACGATTAAAGAAGCATTATAATGCCAACATCAAAAGTAACCTATCTAGGCGATTTAAGAACATCGTCTGTTCATTTGCAATCCGGAAGCGAAATTATTTCGGATGCACCGGTTGACAACAATGGAAAAGGAGCCGCCTTTTCACCAACCGATACCGTTGCCAATGGTTTGGCTTCTTGTATGTTTACCGTTATGGGAATCAAAGCTCGTGATATGGGGGTCGATTTTTCAGGATCAACTGCCGATGTGACTAAAATTATGGCAGCAGAACCAAGACGTATTTCTGAAATTCATATCACATTTGAAATGAATGCAATAGTTGATGCTAAAACGAAAACCATTTTGGAACGTACTGCTGAAACCTGCCCGGTAAACATGAGCCTGCATCCGGATATTAAGCGGATAATCGTTTTTAATTGGAAGTAATTTTGAACTCCCAACAACAACTCCTTATTAAACTGGCACACACTAAAATGCCTTTCGGTAAATACGAAGGGTATTACCTTATTGACTTACCCGAGTATTACGTGGTTTGGTACAGTCAGAAAGGCTTCCCGAAAGGACAACTCGGAGAGCAATTACAGCTGGTATACGAGCTTAAATTAAATGGTTTGGAACCGTTGGTGCGCAATATCAAAAAGCAATATCCTAAGAAAGATTATTAGATTGTCAGACTACTTAGATTAACCAGGTAATGAGATTTCTTTTTTCTGAAAATCTAATGTTCTAACAATCTAACAATCCAATTTAAATCGTATTTTTGCCTCGTTTTTTACAACAAATACAACAACACAACTACAACTACAATGAATCAAACACAAACAAAATACATTTTTGTTACAGGCGGTGTGACCTCTTCTTTGGGAAAAGGCATCATTGCCGCTTCTCTGGCCAAGTTACTACAGGCAAGAGGCTACCGAACAACCATTCAAAAATTTGATCCTTATATCAATGTTGATCCCGGGACACTGAATCCGTACGAACACGGCGAATGTTTTGTGACCGATGACGGTGCTGAAACCGATTTGGATTTGGGACACTATGAGCGCTTTTTGAATGTGCCTACTTCTCAGGCCAATAACGTTACTACCGGAAGAGTTTACCTATCGGTTATTGAAAAGGAACGCCGGGGAGAGTTTTTAGGGAAAACCGTGCAGGTAGTTCCGCACATCACCAATGAAATTAAAGAGCGCATGCAATTGCTCGGAAAATCGGGTGATTTTGATATTGTAATTACAGAAATTGGCGGAACAGTAGGAGATATTGAGTCATTGCCTTATATCGAATCGGTTCGTCAGTTGGTGTGGGAATTAGGAGAAGGAAACAGCATTGTGATTCACCTGACTTTGATTCCGTTTTTGGCTGCTGCCGGAGAATTGAAAACCAAGCCGACCCAGCATTCCGTAAAAACATTGATGGAAAGCGGAATAAAAGCCGATATTTTGGTTTGCAGAACTGAGCATGAATTATCAGATGAGTTACGTCAGAAATTGGCATTGTTCTGTAACGTGAAACGCGAAGCGGTAATCCAATCAATCGATGCTTCTACCATATACGAAGTACCGAATATGATGTTAGAAGAAGGACTGGATATCGTTGCCTTAAAGAAATTAAATCTGCCTAAAAAAGCAGCACCCGATTTAAAAAACTGGAATACGTTTTTACACCGATTAAAACATCCGAAACAAACGGTAAACGTGGGTTTGGTTGGAAAATATGTTGAGTTACAGGATTCGTATAAATCCATTTTGGAGGCTTTTATACATGCCGGAGCCGCAAATCAGACTAAGGTAAATGTCATCAGTATTCATTCTGAATATGTTGACTCGGCAACAGCTGCCGAGCAATTACAAGGTTTGGATGGTATATTGGTAGCGCCGGGATTTGGCGGACGTGGTATTGAGGGGAAAATAGAAACGGTTCGTTACGCCCGTGAGCACAATATTCCATTCTTCGGAATTTGTTTGGGAATGCAAATGGCGGTTATTGAGTATTCGAGAACTAAATTAGGTTTGAAAGATGCCAACTCTACCGAGATGAATGAGGAGACCAAAAATCCGGTAATATCTTTAATGGAAGACCAGAAGACCGTTACGGACAAAGGAGGAACCATGCGATTAGGAGCTTGGAAATGCGATATAAAAGAAGGCACGCTGGCACATCAGATTTATGGTAAAGACCAGATTTTGGAGCGTCACCGTCACCGTTATGAATTCAATAATGAATACAAAAAACAACTCGAAAGTGCCGGATTAATTGCTTCGGGTATAAATCCGGATACCGGTTTGGTGGAAATTGTTGAGTTGGCTGACCATCCGTTTTTTATCGGTGTACAATACCATCCGGAATATAAAAGTACAGTTGCAAATCCACACCCAATTTTTGTTAGCTTTGTGGCCGCAATGGTAAAACATAAAAAATAACGTTGTAACAATAATCAGGTTGTTACTTCTTATGACAAATAAGTAAATAATGGAAAAAAAGAAATTTGATTTTAATTCGATAATTGGATTTGGTTTAATCTTCATTGTTATCATGTGGATGATGTACAACAACAGACAAACCGAACTAAAAGAGCAACAGGAAAAAGCAAAGACAGAGAAAGAGGCAAAAGCTAAGTCTTTGGCAACTCCGTCACAAGAAGTGGCTAAAACCATCACCGATACTACTGTTGCGGATTCGGTTAAAATTCAAAAATTACAAGGAACTCTGGGAAGTTTCGCTTATTCTGCAACGTTGCCTTCGGCTAAAGAAGATTTTACCGTTTTGGAAAATGATTTGATCAAACTCAAAATTGCCAATAAAGGGGGGTATATCGCAGAAGCTACTTTGAAGAAGTTTGAAAGATTCAGCAAGAATTCCGGTAAATTGGTTGAGTTAATCAAAGACAACAACAGTAGCTTTAATTTGCAGTTGGCAACCAAAGACAATCGCGTTTTAAATACCAAAGATTTGTTTTTTGAACCTACTTTAACCAAAGTAGGAGACAATCAAATTCTCTCGATGAAGCTTAAATCAGGTGCTAATGAGTACTTGGAATACAAATATGTATTAGCGCCAAATCAATATTTGGTTGATTTTGATATTCATTCTCAAGGGATGAATTCGGTTTTGAACACTACAAAGCCAATCGATTTGCAATGGGATATGAAAACCTACCGCAACGAAAAGAGTATTTCGTATGAAAACCGTTATGCTGACATACGTTACGAATACGAAGAAGGCAAAGACAATTATGTAGGACAGGGTAAAGACAAAGAGGAAACTCCGGAAAAAGTTACGTTCGTAGCTTTCAAGCAGCATTTCTTTTCGAGCATATTGGCAACTAAGACGCCTTTTGCTACTTCAAAACTGCACTCAAATAATTTGGTAAACGACGAAAAAACGGATACCATTTATACCAAACAATTCAAAGCTAATTTACCATTAGTGGCTACGAATGGTGAGTTGGATTATAAGATGAATTGGTATTTCGGACCAACAGATTACAAAACACTAAAAGATTGTGATAAAGGCTTTGATAAAATTATACCACTAGGTTGGGGGATTTTCGGCTGGATTAACAAGTTTATTTTCATTCCGTTGTTTGGATTTTTGAGTTCATACATGGCTCTTGGAATCGCTATTATTATTTTCACCATCTTAATCAAAGTGGCCATGTCGCCAATCACCTTCAAATCATTTTTGTCACAGGCTAAAATGAAAGTGTTGCGACCGGAGATTATGGAAATAGGAGAAAAGTTCAAAAAGGATCCGATGAAAAAACAACAGGAAACTATGAAGCTTTACAACAAAGCAGGGGTGAACCCAATGGCAGGATGTATACCTGCGTTGATTCAGATTCCGTTCATGTATGCTTCGTTTCAATTTTTCCCGTCAGCATTTGAGTTGAGACAAAAAAGTTTCCTTTGGGCGAATGATTTATCGTCTTTTGATCAAATTGCCAAATTGCCTTTCCATATTCCGTTATACGGGGATCACATTAGTTTGTTCCCGATTTTGGCAGCTATAGCTATTTTCTTTTACATGAAAATGACATCGGGTGACCAAGCTATGGCTCAACCGCCACAAGACGGAATGCCTGATATGGGTAAAATCATGAAGATTATGATTTATGTGTCACCGGTGATGATGTTGATTTTCTTCAATAGTTATGGTTCCGGATTGAGTTTGTATAACTTCATTTCCAACTTAATTACGATTGGTATTATGATTGTTATCAAAAAGTATTTTATTGACAGCGATAAAATTCATGCACAAATTCAGGAAAATAAAACCAAACCCAAAGCAGAAGGAAAGTTTCAGCGAAAAATGAGAGAGATGATGGAGCAGGCAGAAGCTCAGAAACAGCTGCAAAACAAGAAAAAATAAACTTTCAGAAAATAAAAAAAG
Source organism: uncultured Flavobacterium sp. (assembly GCA_964413435.1). Lineage (GTDB taxonomy): Bacteria > Bacteroidota > Bacteroidia > Flavobacteriales > Flavobacteriaceae > Flavobacterium. The sequence goes on along the minus strand of CAYPSB010000053.1, from coordinate 8,484 downwards.
CGCGGTTATTCAACCGCGCTTTTTTTTCATAGCAATCAGTATTTGTTACAGAGTTGGCAACAATACTTTGCTCAAAACGTGAATTACACCATTTGATGCTTGTACATCGGTAGCTATTATAGGACATTCACGATTGTTCGCATCTTTTAGTCTTGCACTGCCATTTAGCAATACTTTAAATGTTTGTGTCGGAGTTAAAATAGGTGTTACAACTTGTCCTTCGGTAAGAGTATTTGATAACACATTTGCCGGACTCACTACATGATATTGTAATACTTTAGTTAAATTAGCAGCTGACACACCGGCAATTCCGCTAGGTGCTAATTCCGCGTCTAATGATGTGAAAGCGGCATTGTTAGGTGCGAATACAGTAAAAGGTCCGGTTCCTGAAAGAACACCTACAAAGTCAGGTTGTCCTGCACTAGTTAATGCACCAACCAAAGAAGAAAAATTAGGGTTAGCAATGGCATGATTTACTACGGTTGGTAATCCTATGACGTTGTCAACTATATGAATTACTCCGTTTGAAGCTTCAATATTTGCTGTCACTACAGTTGCTCCTCCATTGGTTGCTCCTCCGTTTAATTTTACCGTTGATCCCACCTCTACAAACATGCTCAATGTATTTGTTGAAGAGGCTGAGCCTTTGGCCAAGGTTTTTACGTAACCGGTTGTCAGTTCGCTGCTGTTGAAAGAACCGGAGAGTACATGGTTTTTCAAAATCTCGGTTAATACATTAACCGGAACAGCATCTAAATTTGCAAATCCATTCGCTGTTAAAAAAGCCTGAAATTTGTCGTTTGTTGGTGCGAAAACTGTGTAGTCACCAGCGCTGTTGAATGTTGCTGTCAATCCGGTTTTGTTTAAAGCACTAACCAAAGTGCTTAAATTTTCATTTTTAGAAGCAATCTGTGCAATGGTTTCAGGACTACTGCTAGTGTCGCTGCTGCAAGAGATAATTGATGCACTAAAGGCAACAATTGCAAATGTTTTAAATAGTTTTTTCATAGTTATTATTGTTTTAGTTTACACAAAGCTAGATTATTTTTGTTTAACTAAATATGTAAAAAATTAAACAAACTAATATTTATGAAAAAATTAACGCTTTTGTTTAAGATGTTTTAGGTGTTTAAAATCAATGTTTTATGGTAGATATTGGCTTGATTTATAGTGATGCTGTTTTATGAAATAAAAAAAGCTAAACAAAATTATTTCACAGTGATTGTGATGTAAAAAACAGAGATGGAGATGATTCATTTATGACAGAAATCTGTTATGTCTGCATTCTTATTGGCTCTTTCTGAAATTTCACATCAATTTTGTATTAACCTGTGATGAATTTACTTTCTGCGAATCAGAACGAGTTTGTTTAAATGGGTTATAAAAAAAAGGCTGTCTACAAAAGACAACCTTTTTATAAAATGTATGTTTAATTTTTTAGTCAGCGTTAACTGATAAAGGAAGTAAAACAGTATCTACAGTGTGTATAATACCGTTAGAACATCTGATGTCTCTGGCCGTTATTGTTGAAGAAAGATTGGCTGTTGTATTAGACGGGTCAGGGTATACTAGTGAAATAATATTGTCGTTTGGATAATTAATTGGATCCGGAACTACCACACTTGCTGTAATGTTTTGACCGTTTAGAGTGGTAACAGTTGCATCATTAGTTAAGCTTGAAGACAGTACTCTTGAAGTTACAACGTGATATTTCAAAATGTCAGCTAATAATCCGGGTTTAGCCGTTTCCATATCTTCAAAAGAACCATAACCCAAACTAATCAACATATTAGCAAAAGCGTCATTGTCAGGTAGAAAAACAGTATTATTTCCTTCACTTTCAAATGTAGCCGTCAATCCAGCTACGTCAAGAGCATCTACAAAACTCGTTAATGCTGGTGTTGCTTTAGCTACTTCAACGATTGTAACTGATTTCAATGATTTTTCACTTTCAGAAGTTGAGCAAGAAAACGCCAAAAAAGCTATGGCTACCAGGCTGATTTTTTTCATAAAATTTTTCATCTATAGTAAGGTTTAATTTTTTTCAAATATAAAAAATAATCATTTAAATCAACAACTAAATAGAAAAACACACAAAAGTATTTGTCTTAAATTATAAAACTCACTTGTTAAAAGAAAGTCAAAATTGTTTTTAACACTCAAATACGCTGAATGTTTTTTACTTTTGGACTTAATTTTTCTATACTAAAAAAGATATTTTGTCGTTATATAAAAAACAACTTAAAATGAAGAACCTATTAATTTTCTTTTTTATCCATTCGGTATGCTTTGCTCAGGATTTTAACAAATTAGATGAAAATGGCAACAAACACGGTTTGTGGAAAGGTATTTACGAAGAATCGAAAAGACCGAGATACGAAGGAACATTTGATCATGGAAAAGAAACCGGTCTCTTCAAGTTTTTTGATGATACCAAAGCCGGAACGGTGATTGCGACCCGTGAATTCAATCCTAAGGATAATTCGTGTTATACTATTTTTTACAATCAAAAAAACAACAAAGTAAGCGAAGGCAAGGTCGTTAATAAACAATTTGAAGGCGAATGGAAGTACTACCATGAAGATTCTCCTCAAGTCATGACACTCGAAAAATACACGAACGGAAAGTTAGACGGAGTTAGAAAAGTGTTTTACAAAAATGGAAACCTTGCGGAGGAAACCAGTTACAAAAACGGAATTAAAGAAGGGCCATATAAAAGTTATACCGAGAACGGTATCGTACTTGAAGAGACCAACTATAAAAACGGGCAATATGATGGCTTAGCCATTTTTAGAACGCCACTCAACAAGATTGCTGGTAAAGGTTCTTTTAATAACGGGAAAAAGGTTGGTGTATGGCAAATTCTCGAGAAAGACAAACTCAAGGAAGTCAACATGAACAAACAAGGGAAGAAATTCCAAAAAAGAGTTAAACCGCTAGAACAATAATAAATAAACCAGTAATTTTGCGGCAAATTTTTTTGCTGTAGTAATGAAAAGAGTAGTTGTCGGACTTTCCGGAGGAGTAGATTCAAGCGTGGCCGCTTATTTGTTAAAAGAACAAGGATATGAAGTCATTGGTCTTTTTATGAAGAATTGGCACGACGATTCGGTTACCATTTCCAACGAATGTCCTTGGTTGGAGGATAGCAATGATGCTCTTTTGGTGGCTGAAAAATTGGGAATACCTTTTCAAACGGTTGATTTAAGCGAACAATACAAAGAAAAAATCGTGGACTACATGTTCAACGAGTACGAACAAGGGAGAACTCCAAATCCCGATGTATTGTGTAACCGCGAAATCAAGTTTGATGTTTTTATGAAAATCGCGCTAAGTCTCGGAGCCGATTACGTGGCCACTGGACATTATTGCCGCAAAGGCGAAATACAGGTAGAAGGTAAGCCGGTTTACCAACTTTTGGCCGGTAAAGATGACAACAAAGACCAATCCTATTTTCTCTGTCAACTATCGCAAGAACAATTAGCAAAATCCTTATTTCCAATCGGGGAATTAACCAAACCCGAAGTACGTGAGATTGCCATGCAACTTGATTTGGTTACGGCTGAAAAAAAAGACTCTCAAGGGTTATGTTTTATCGGGAAAGTGCGTCTGCCTGAATTTTTGCAACAACAATTGCAGCCCAAAGAAGGTTTGATTTATGAGATAGACGCGAACAGTCCTGTTTACCAGCAAACAATGCCAACGTTTAGTTCTCTGGAAGAACAATTGGCTTTTGAATCTAAAGGGGTTTCCTATTCGCCTGAAAATGGCAAGATTGTGGGTAAGCATCAAGGAGCGCATTATTTCACCATTGGTCAGCGTAAAGGATTAAATGTAGGCGGGACCAAAGAAGCTCTTTTTATCATTGCTACCGATGTTAAGGAAAATGCTATTTACACCGGTCAAGGAGCCAGTCATCCGGGCTTGTTTAAAAAAACACTCAGAGTTCAACCATCGGAAACACATTGGATTCGCGAAGATTTAGCCTTGAAAAATGGTGATTCGATGCAGGTTATGGCTCGAATTCGTTATCGTCAGGCTTTACAGAAAGCTACTTTGTATCAATTTGAAAGTGGTTTGTATGTTTCTTTTGATGAGCCACAATCAGCCATTACTGAAGGGCAATTTGTGGCTTGGAATATAGATGATGAGTTAGTGGGTTCCGGAGTAATTTCATAAATTAGCATTTTCCAAAAGGGTAAGGCTATGAAAAAATTATTCTTAATTGCATTTTTACTGGTTAGTTCATTCGGATTTTCACAGGAGGATGCCTGGGTTTATTTTACCGATAAGCCGCAAAGCCAGTTTTATTTTGACAATCCACTGGAAATGCTTTCCCAAAGAGCTTTAGACAGAAGAACCAATCAAAACATAGCAATAGACAGTAAAGATGTGCCTTTGCACCAACCATATATCGATGCGGTTGCTTCTGCAAACGGAATTGTAATTAAAGCCAAGTCAAAATGGTTTAACGCGCTGCATGTGAGAGGTAGTATAGCAGATATTCAGAGTTTATCCGGCCTGTCTTTTGTTGATCACATTCAATTTGCCGACAGAAGTTTGAACAATACCAATAAGTCGGCTACAGCAAAGAAAAAAGTACTGCATAAAGTAAATAAAAATCTGGAGGTGACAACCTCTTTTGCTTACGGCAATTCCGGGAATCAAATCCAAATGCTCAATGCTCATCAGTTGCACCAAAACAATTTTACCGGTGTCGGAAAAATAATAGCTGTTTTAGATGCCGGCTTCCCAAATGTAAATACGGCGGCTCCGTTTCAACGCCTGCAATCGAATAATTTGATTTTGGGCGGATATAATTTTGTGGATGACGATACCAATTTCTACAGCAGAGGTTCTCACGGAACTATGGTGCTTTCTACCATGGGAGGATACGTGCCTAATCAGTTGGTAGGTACTGCTCCCGATGCGCAATATTATTTGTTTATCACCGAAGATGTTGCTTCCGAAAATCCGGTAGAAGAAAGTTATTGGGTTGAGGCGGCTGAACTTGCGGATAGTCTTGGGGTAGATATTATTACAACTTCTCTGGGGTATTTTCAATACGATGATCCGAGTTACAGTTATACTTACGAAGATATGGACGGTGTTACTTCGTTTATTTCAAAAGGGGCCGAGATTGCTTTCAGTAAAGGGATGGTGTGTGTGGCCAGTGCCGGGAATTCGGGTGCTGGGCCCAATCCGTACATCGGTGTTCCGGCTGATGCTCAGAATGTTTTGACTGTGGGAGCTGTAAAACCAAACCGTACTTATGCTTCTTTCAGTTCGATAGGTCCTTCGTTTGACGGGAGAATCAAGCCCGATGTGATGGCTCAGGGAGAAAGTGCAGTGGTGTCAAATTTATCAGGCTCAGTAATAACGGCCAACGGGACTTCATTTTCTTGCCCAATATTAGCCGGAGCTATTGCTAGTTTTTGGCAGGCTGTTCCTTGGGCAACTAATTCGCAAATAATTGATTTTGTGAAACAGTCTGCAGATGCTTATTCCAATCCCACATATAATTACGGCTACGGAATTCCTGATTTTCAGTTGGCTTTAGATACTGCACTTTTGGTAAACAGCAACTCTAAATCTCGGTTTTTAGTGTATCCTAATCCTGCAAAAGATATTCTGTTTGTTTCTTTTCCGAATAATTTGAATCATGCTACGGTTGTTTTTTATAACACTTTGGGGCAGTTGGTTTTTCAGACGGAGTTACAGGAAGCTCATCAGTCAATTTCTTTGGAAAAACTAAATTCCGGTATGTATTTTTATACCATAAAAAGCGACTCATTTTCACAATCGGGTAAAATCATTAAAAACTAATACGGATAGTAATTCGACATAAATGAATAAAATCACTCAACTTTTCAATATCAAATATCCAATCATCCAAGGCGGTATGATTTGGAATAGTGGTTATAAATTAGCCAGTGCAGTCAGTAATGCAGGAGGTTTAGGCTTAATAGGAGCAGGCTCCATGTATCCCGATGTGTTGAGAGAACACATTCAAAAATGTAAAAAAGCTACGGATAAACCTTTTGGGGTGAATGTTCCGATGTTGTACCCTAATATTGAAGAGATCATCCAAATCATAATCGAAGAAGGAGTGAAGATAGTCTTTACTTCGGCCGGAAATCCTAAGACCTGGACTGCTCATTTGAAACAACACGGCATCACGGTAGTGCATGTTGTGAGCAGTTCTAAATTTGCACTAAAAGCACAGGAGGCTGGTGTTGATGCGGTCGTTGCCGAAGGTTTTGAAGCCGGGGGCCACAACGGAAGAGAAGAGACGACTACCCTTACCTTAATCCCGATGGTCAGAGAAAACATTTCGATTCCGTTAATAGCGGCAGGAGGGATAGCTACCGGGCGTGGTATGTTGGCGGCAATGATTTTGGGTGCTGACGGAGTTCAAATGGGGTCACGCTTTGCGGCTTCAGAGGAGAGTTCGGCACATGACGATTTCAAAAAAACAATCATTACGGTTAAGGAAGGAGATACTCAATTGACATTAAAAGAGTTGGCTCCGGTTCGTTTGATTAAAAATAAATTTTATCACGATCTTGAGGATTTATATGCTAAATGTCCGACTCCGGAAGATTTGAAAACATTGTTGGGGAGAGCCAGGGCTAAGCGAGGAATGTTTGAAGGTGATTTAACAGAAGGAGAATTGGAAATAGGTCAAATAGCCGGATTGATACATGAAATTAAATCGGTAAGTGCTATAATAGAAGATATGATAGCTGAGTTCAATGCCGCCTCCAAAGAGATGCAGCAGGTTATGTTTTAAGCTTTTTTGGTTTAGCAATATAATTGTTAATAGGTTCCTAATGCTGGGCAAACTTATTAACAATTTTATTTTTTAAGAACTGCTCTCGAATATTGATAACTTCTTTAAAATTTATTTAATCCATATAACTTTCTTTATTTCAGTAAAATAGATATAATCTACCTTGTTTATTAAGTGTTAATAATGTTGATTATTTTGTTTATAACATTTTAACAACTCAAAAAGTGAGATTGTTTTTATGAGTAATATAGTAGAAGCATTTTTATTTTGGATAAGACTATAAAAACAGCATTTTTACCCTATGCTTTCAAGGGCTTCTGGGATGTTTTAGCGGTTGAGAATTCGAATACTTCTGAAAATGTTTAAACTGAATTGCTTATGAGAATAACTACTCTTGTCAAAAAACATTTTTATAACGCTGTCTTACTACTGTTTTTGTTTGGAATAAATAATACGGTACTTGCTCAGTGTCCTACAATTGCCAATACCCATCAGTCATTTTGTGATACCCAGACGCCAACCGTAGGTAGTTTAGTAGCTACAGATAACGGTGGCGGTATCAGATGGTATACAACTTCAACAGGAGGAAGCCCTTTGTCTAACTCATTTGCTTTAAACGATGGAGTTTATTATGCTGATGATGCTGCTGGTAGTTGTGCGGTAAGACCTTCAGTAACTGTTACGGTATACTCAAAACCGACTGCTGTTTTAGGTTCAATTCAATTTTGTCAGGCTTCAACGGTTGCAGATTTGGCTCCATATGTAATAGGGAACCAAATCAAATGGTATGCAACTCCAACCGGTGGAACTGTCCTCGCTTCGTCTACTCCACTGGTAAGTGGTTCAACATATTACGCCAGTCAAACCAATCCTGATACCGGATGTGAGACTTCAAGAAAAGGTTTCTCAGTAACGATAACCATAGTTCCGACGCCAACGGGCGACATGGCTCCGAAATTTTGTTCCGAATCCAATCCTTTGGTTGCCGATTTAGTTGCTAATGGAACTAACCTTTTGTGGTATCTTACAGCAACTTCAGGGATAGAGTTGGATAGTTTAACGCCGCTGGTAAACGGACAAACCTATTATGCCGAGTCAAATGTTGGTAACTGTCCAAGTGCTACTCGTTTGGCGGTGACCGTAACTATAGAAGCACCAAATAATGCCGGTTCTTCCGGTCAATTTTCAATTTGTGAAGATGTAGTTCCAAGCACAGATCCTTTCGATTTATTCGATTTTCTTGGCGACGAACCTGATAACACCGGTACATGGACAGGACCCATTGCCACTACAAATGGTTACCAAGGAACAGTGGATGTCAGTACGATGACGCCATCGGGAAGTCCTTATGTATTCACTTATACTGTTAATACTTCAATTTCTTGTCCTGTCAATCCTCAAACAGTAACAATAACAATTATTCAAAGCCCTTCGGTTTCAGTAACTTTTGATCCTCCGATAATTTGTGCCAATACTAGTTCAAATCTGATTTTCACCGGAACGCCCAACGCAACGGTAACTTATACTATAAATGGTGGTGGCAATCAAATCATAGTTTTGAATAGCTCCGGAAGTGCTGTTGTGTCAGGGACATATGCAGCAGACACAACAGTAACCTTGATAAGTGCCAAAACGGCGACTTTGCCGGGATGTGTAAAACCACTGAATCAAACGGTAACCTTAACGGTAAT
>CAYPSB010000052.1:0-16885 GCA_964413435.1 uncultured Flavobacterium sp. | reverse complement strand
CAATTTTGTAGCGAGAGGGAGATTTGAACTCCCGACCTCAGGGTTATGAATCCTGTTGGAACTTGCGGAGCCCAATAAATGCTGCATGTGAATTTTAATGAATTTAGGATATTGACCGATTTTAACGGTTATTCCTGACATCTTTCCCGACACTGATTTTTTAAGGATATTTTGTTGACTTTTGTTATTTGAGTAACTTGCATTTTTTGCTAATTATGTCAGATATAAAATTTATCGCACCGCTTAATTTCTCCGCAGTATATCCTGATGAGCAGATGTTGCCGCTCATAGATTATTTACATGGAATGGATAGAGAATTTCTTAAAACATCAGCAGCTTATTTATTAAATCTAAATCAGCAGAGTGAGCGTTATGGGGCGCCAGACAAGTTTGTAGAAAACTTTTTTTCACAAGGTAATGCGGAAGTTGCTAATGATATTCTTCAAAGAATAGCACAACTTGATGGGAATACAACATATGAAATCCCATACGAACCAAGTACACTTAGACTCTTTGAATTTATTTCGAGTACTGATTTAGGAGAAGTAGTGCCAATGACTAAAGAGGAAATAGAAATAAGATTATTTAAAGCCTATTTAAGTTTGAATGAAGATACTATTGTTCGTGGTTTGATTGTAGAAGAATCTCTTTTGGAAGTTTCAACAGACATTAAACCCGCAGCGGCTCTTATTGTAAATCACTTCCATAATCACGACTTGACTAATTGGCAATTAGATAAGTTATTTACTGCTCAAATGATAAGGGCAATATTGTTCTTTCAGTTTTTAGAAAGTAGACCAGAATGTCGTGTTTTACTTGATAGGTTTTATCAACACTTCAAAGTAAAGAATTACAAGGAATATATGAAGAGCATAATTCCGATAGCTACAGGTATTATTTTTAAAAATAAGGAGACTTATACAGATATTGTTGTAGCAGAGAATGGTGATAAAGCCTCAAGTATCGAATTTCTTGAAAAACTAATTGTAACTGAGGATGATACTGTTGAGGATGTAGATTTCAGGGTACTACGTGGAAGGCCAATGTACAAGACACCAGAAGAGAATTTTCGAATTATTAGCCCATTATTTGCTCTTGAACTTCTCTATAACGGTCTTTATTGGAAGTTAAAAGAAGTAAATGATGAACTTAAAGAAGGGAAAGTAAATTTACTTGGTCTCAAGACCTATGAATTCTCTGAAAAATATGTTGTTTACAAAGTTTTAAGAGGAATATTTGGGAAGCGTTACCTACAGTTGGTTGGAGAAGGGCTTGGAGACGGTGCACCAGACTATTATACAAGAAATGGGAAAAGGGTTTATCTTTTTGAATCGAAAGATGTAATGTTACCAGCCGAAGTAAAGCAGTCATCGGATTATAGAGTTATAGAGAAGGGGCTATCCGATAAACTCTACAAGCCACAAGGAATTATGCAAATCATCAACAATGTAAGGCGTGCTTTAACCAATTCTTTTCCTTTTGATGCAAATGTTCCTAAAAATGTAATAGTATTTCCCATCCTTATTTTACACAATAGAAGTTTCATGGCAGCAGGTGTGAATAAATTGCTTGATTATTGGTTTAATCAAGAATTACAGGTGCTAAAGGATGAAGGGTTGGATATTTCACGAGTACAACCGTTAACCGTGATTGATATCGATACATTAATTTTTAATGAGTATGCTTTTGAAAAAGGGTATCTTACATTTCCTAATGTAATTGAAGAATATGTTGAAAATTATTTGCGCTATCCTTCTAAACCAAGAAAATTTGCTTCTGAGGATGAGGCGGTGGCAGCTTTGAAAAAAAGTTATTTACCTTTTTCTAATTTTTTAGACGGTAAGATTGATAGTATGGGCCTTAGAAAACCACCAAAACAACTCACAGAAAGAGGATATTCATTATTTGTAGATGAAGAAAACAAAGGGAAAGTATAAATCTTTGTTAAATAATTTGTTTGTTATTTAAGTTCTACTTAAATTTGTATAAATAATTTGAATGTTATGTCACCATCATTTTTAAAACAGGTCGCAAAGATGGCAGAAATCGCAAGTAAGATTTCGAAAATAGCTAATCTTGGAACCATGACTACGAAAGGAATATTGGTAAACAAAGAGTTATCCAAGTGGGCTAATGAAGGCGCAAAAATCCAATCCATAATTAATAAGGGATTAGATGTCTCTACTTCTACGTCGAACTATATAAAAATGACAAATTTAGTCAATACAGCGCCTGTATATATTAAGAATGCAGTAGACTTTAAGCCTCTTCAGTTTTCGGAGCCACCAGCCTTAAAGAACATCAAATTTAGTTTTGAGGGTTCCGTAACTTTAGCTGAAATTTCTGCACTGAGAAACCAGGTTGTGCATTTAGACCATATTTCGGCAGAGCACGAACTCAAAATCCAAGAAAAAAAGAAGAAAGAAGCCGACTTGCTGAGTTGGTTTCAAAATGAACATGGTTCTGATTTTCAATATGAGCCTTTTAAATGGGATTTAAGTAAAGATTTTTTAGATAAAATATTTGATTTTGATGCTGACTTATTGATTGATACTACTGGTGTTTTGTCCATGCAAAAGCAAGTAGAGGAGTACAAAAAGTCATTACAGGATTACGAATCAGTTCAGAAATTCCTCGAATTAATTAATATACAATCGGAATTAAAAGAAGAACAGAGAATAGTTAGCCTAATATACTCTTTGAAGAAATGGCTAAGCTCAGTCTTCAGATTATTTCAGATAAACAGAAGAGAATATTTTAGAAGAATCAATAGTTTCTTATTCAAGAACCTTGATGATTACCACTCTACAGCTTTATTATCCGTTGGATATTAAGGCAAAGAGATAGGCGTTGCATTAATATCCGAGTTTTATTAGACCTTCAATTAACTAATACTCGCGATAGAGATGAACAAAACTGAATTTATACAGCAAATAGAATGGGCTTTGGATAATTTACCAATGTCCGAACAAATGAGAGAGTTTTTAACAAACCTTAAAGATGAAGTCCCTGAAACGGAAACGGAAAGGTTTAAAGCGTACACTGAATGGATGGAACTAATTATAGTGACTATGCAGGTTGTTGCTGAACTCTCGAAATACAGATAGCAATTATGGAAATAGGTGAAGTAATCAAAATGTTTATCAAAAACAGAAAGATGTCACAAATTGATGTTGCAAAGGCAATTGGTAAAAGCCCAACTGCTTTGTCGCAAATCATTAATGGTGTTTACAACCCACAAACGGAGACTCTTGAGGCGTTGAGCAAGGTCCTAAATGTACCAGTTCCTGTCTTTCATTTTTTGAGTATAGATGAAGATAGTGTGCCGCCCGAAAATAGGCAATTGTTTAAAGCTTTGGCCCCAAGTATGGAGCGTTACATGCTTGATGTGTTTAACACTTCACCAGAAGATTTAGAAGTTTTAAAAAAAGCCCATTAAGGGCTTTTTTTATGCTGGATGAGCACTCATAACTTTCGCCATGGGGTACAAACGCCTTGCAATGTATAATGCGTTTGCGGAATTTGCGGCAGTAACCAGAACTTCACTCGGACTACTGCCAATCCATATCTTCACTTTAAACTGTTTCATTTTCTACTGGTTTAAAATTCTATGAACCTTTTGGACTGTGCCTAATGAAACCCCGCATAGCTTGGCTGTATTTCTTAAGGATTGTTTACGGTTCAGAAACTTTACGACGTCCTTATACTTTGCAAGTACCTCATCATCAGATTCTGTAGAACCTTTTACACGCCCTTTATAAGCTCCTTTGGCTTTGGCGATTGCTATTCCTTCCTTTTGGCGTTCCAGTAGGGTGGTTCTCTCCATTTCCGCAACGTTGGCCATTACACTGACAATTAATTTGAAAGTTGGATTAGGCTTTCCATCTATTCGAGATTCAAGACCTAAATTATCGATGCGTACTGTAACTCCAAGTCGGTCAAATTCTTCGAGGGTATCTACAAGGTCCTTCAGGCTGCGGCCTAAGCGGTCCACGGCTGCCACCGAAACCCAATCAATATGTCCTGACTTAATTTCCTCTAAAAGCAACTTTCCTTTTTCACGTTCGGCAAATGCAACCGAACCACTTACTATATCATTGAATAGTTTTTCGTCGGGATTCTGCTTTACAATTTGGCGTTCTAATTTTTGATTAGCAGTTGAAATCCTGTTATATCTGGCTTTCATGTTTAACACTTATAAGTTGGTAAATATTCAATTCTCCAGTCAATAAAAGATTGCAACTGGTCGGCATAAATCCCCTTATGAGTTTCTACTACTTTAAACTTCTTATTAAGTAATGATACAGTATAAGTATCGGACCAGTCTAATGTTATAAAGGTCCATCCCTGAAAATGATTTGCAGACACTTTCAGGAACAGACCTTTTCCTTTGTAGCTAAGAATCTGGGAAACTCCCCAGCTCCAAAAAATGTTGCTTGGGGATTTTAGTAATTGGAGTGTTTCATTTAGGTCAAACTCCAGACCTGTTAATTTTGATATATTTTGCATGGCGTATAAATTAATACAGCAAATATAAAACAATATTTTTAATGTAACAAATTTAGGGTGGTTATTTTTGATACATTTATTTAAGCCTAAATGTGATGGTTCTACTATTGGAATTGTATTGCAGTTAGATTATAATCTAATTTCATAATAGTTTGAAATATCTCAAATACTTTTGTAAGTTTACGGACACTTTACATTATGGAATTACCAGTATTAAATATTGTTAGCGAAATAGACCTAAAGCCGTCTGATGTCTTGTTGCCACTTTACGAGTGTGTGGTTAACGCAATCATCAGTTTGAAAAAAACGGACATTCCAGATGCTGATAAGAAGATTCAGATTCAAATCATCAGGGGAGACCAACCTACACAGTTAAGCTTATTAGATAATGTAAATACTGTTAGGAGTTTAAAGGTGATTGACAATGGGAATGGATTTAACACCGAAAACCAGCAGTCTTATGACACTGCATACAGCCGTACTAATAAAGAATATGGCTGTAAAGGAATTGGTCGTTTTACTGTACTGGCAGCTTTCGAAAAAATTTCTGTTGAGAGTAACTTCTTTGAAAATGAAAAATGGTCCAATATAAAATTTGAATTGGACACAGAAAATGAAGTGCGTATAATTGAATTGGTTGATTCAAATGAAGTAGTGAGAAAAACAGTGGTGACATTGGAAAATTTATATAATCCAGACCTTAAAGACGCATCGGCTATTTCTGTGGATAGAATTGCAGAAGAGTTAATGAATCATCTCTTGATATATTACCTTAGCAACGATTTGCCTTTAATCGAAGTATATGACACCGAAAGCAATCAGATGGTTACTGTTAATGAAAAATATGATAGATTAAGCACAGAAAGAGAAAGGTCGTTTGAAGTCAAAAACCAGAGTTTTAATTGCTATATCACCAAAACTGAAAGGACAACAAATAGAAAAAACCATTATTTGTATTATTGTGCAAACTCGCGCGTTGTTGGAGGTGGGAAGAATCTATCTAAAATCAACAACCTTTTCATGTATCCAATTACTGAAAATGGTAAAAGCTTTTTTCTTGACGTTTATCTGGTTTCGGAATACTTGAATAAAAAAGTTTATAATTCTCGTAATGGTTTCCAGATTGCGAACGAAAAAGACAGGGGTTTTCTGGATGACTCGATTACCTACGAAGATATAGATAACAAAGTTGTTGAGATACTTTCAAGCGAATATGATGCTTTTGTTAAAGACACTCAGGCTCAGAATAACAAGAAATTGCAAGACTACATAGCAAAGGAAGCTCCACAGTTTAGGAGATTTGCGCAGCGTCCAGAAATATTAAATTCTATACCACCGAACCTAACCGACGAAAAAAAAGAAGAGCATCTTTATCGTTTGGCATATCAGGAGAAAAAAAGAATAGATAAAAATATTGATGAGTTTATAGAGCGCAAGGAAGTCACTGCTGAAACAATCGAAGCTATAAAAAAAGAACTTGCAGAAAAAACAGCGTCTGACATCGACAGTTTGGCCGACTATATGTTTAAGCGGAAAGCAATCATTAAAATTTTTAATAAATTTTTGGATGCAGATGCTCAAGGAACCTATAAGCTTGAAGAAGACATACATAACTTAATATTTCCAATGGGGTTGACTGGAGATAAAGTAGATTACGACTCACATAACCTCTGGCTACTCGATGAACGATTTTCAACTTACAATTTTATTGCTTCGGACAAACCGATAACAACTTTCTCGCAAAAGAAAAGCCGCTTGGAGCCTGATTTAGTAATGATGGATGCACCGCAGATGTTTGATAACCCTATTAGTTTCGCATCAAACCCATCAGGAGAGCTTCAATCGATGGTAATATTTGAATTCAAAAGACCTGGGGAAACCGCTCACCAAAAAAGTAAAAACGATTTTCTATGGGAGTTCTCAGAACTTATAGAAAAATATTTTGATAGCTTTATTTACGGTGCTGACAAGAAAAACTTTAAAGGTGCTTCAGTAGTTGTCGAAAATCACACTCCAAAATATGGCTACGTTGTTGTCGATGTCATTCCAAAACAATTGAGGGAATACAATATAGGGCGTGGATATAGACAGACGCCATTTGGTACTCTCTATAAAATTTATCCCGATTTAAATATGCACATAGAAGTTTTGACATTTCGACAACTCATTAGTGCAGTTGAAACAAGACACACGCCCTTCTTTGACAAACTATTTGTATAGGAAGCTGTTTGTATTTTATTCCCATCCCTTAGTAAGTGGCCGAACGGAGCCATGAAACAGAATACAGCAGTCGGTAACGTGCAGCGTACTTATGCTTCTGGTTAGTAAGGTCTCCTCATCCCAGTAGAGATAGCGACAAGGTATTCCATCGACTTGTTTGGTTACATCCCCAATTTCAATGTAGTGTACTTCATCTGGGGCTCGATTCATATCCCATTCATTAAATCCGATACGTGTCCAGATACTAATCTTATTCCCTTCAATTAGAAGTCTAAAATAAAGTGATTCAGAAGAAACTGAAGATGGTAATGATTCACACCATTTTCCTTGAATAAATTGTTCTACTGCTGCCGCGTCATTAATGTTAACACCATCGCTTTCTTTTTTATCAGAACCAGCAAAGTTGTTCACGCATTTCATAAAGCCGACTACGAGCACAAGAATGCTGAGTCCCATCATAATTTTCATCCCAACGGACGGTTTTGTTTGTGTCATAAATATATTTTAATGGTTATGATGCGAATATATAAAAAACTCGTATACGTCTTGACTTATTCGTTCCTGTTTATTTTCTGAGATATAGATAATTTTCATCACTTAATAATTCGGTGATGAGATTAAAGGAAATTCCAGAGTCTGTAAAAACTGTTGGTGCCAATATAGAACGGATAAGAAAGGAAAAAGGCAAAAAGGTTAGACATGTGGCAAATGATGCTGACATGGATATTGAAGCCCTACGCAGATACATTGCAGCTAAGCAAATCATGGGAATTGACAAAGCTGTAAAGATTGCTAAGGCATTGGATGTCGAAGTGGGAGAATTATTTGACGGTGCTTAGTCCTTAAGAGTTTTCAAAGTTTTAATTAGACGGTCAAGCTTCTTCTTGTCCATTCCTTTCATTATTATTGTCAACGGGTAGTGCGGTTTCTCAGTCTTTATTACCTCGAAATACTGGTCAATGGTCATCCTTATTTTCATCTGGCATTTATCTATAAATATCCAGTTGGAGTAGTTCTAACTTTTTTGACCTTAAATTTTTTTAAAAATTTTTTTTGCCAATTCGACCATGCCCGACACCATTTGAAAATTACCTACCCGATAAGGGCGGATTCGCGAGTTGGATTAACCAAGAATTTTAAAAATTTTCAGCATCAGGGGGGCAGGGTATAATTACCACTCCGAGTGTTTTTCTGTAACCCCAGTAAAATAGGAAGAGTTCAGCATGTTGAGCTTTCAAAATACGTGCTAATTAATATGCAAAATGTTTTACTTAAATAGTTGGGTTGTTACTTTCAAGGTAATTTTTTAACACTTTTTAGCACTTAAAAATGGTCTCGTTCTGTTGGTTGGATGAGATTTTAATCAGTTGAAGAAATTTTATACTGCCACCGATGCAATTTATCAATGGTAGGTACGTAATTCAATAATTGCATCATTATAAGAATATATATAAAACTATTATAGTAGAAATATTAAATAGTTAATATAAATAAATATATTATTTACTTATTATAGCACCATTTTTAAATTCTTTTTTTTCTTTCATCACCAGTCCAAGGAAAATTCTTTTAAAAAATAGAAGCGCGAGGCAACTTTTAAATTACTTTGAAAATAATTAAAAAAAAATTCCAATAGCTCTTGACTTTTTTTGATTTATAACTATATATATTAAAAACAGTTCTACAAAGGGGGGTGCTGGCGATTTCGCGACCGTCAGCTTCCGTTACCCCCAAAACAAAAAACGGAAACCAAATAATCGCCCTAAGGGTGAAGAGAATAACGGAATATCTATTATGAAATTCACATCACTTAATCAGATGTATGAAAAATACATCCAATCATTCCCAGAGCTAACGCATCTGGACTTAACTGCTAATCAAATCAAACTAATCGAATTGGTTTTGTCCTACACCCGCACAGGGAATAGCTTTTACATGAATTATATTGACATTGCCGACCATCTTGTTATTGGCAAAACAGATAATAGAACCAAAATAGTTGGTAATATTGTTAGTCAACTCAAAAACAAAGGCTACATTACAACAGATAACACACCTAATTTTAATGGGAAAAATGGTGGTTCATCAACGACCATAACAGTTAATGAGGTTTACTTAGAACAAATGCTTTTGGCGGCGTTTAGTGTTCAATCACCAGTGGTAGAAATTAACCAAATTGAATCCAATGAATCAATTGAGAAGCCACAAATGATAGTAACTAAACCATTCATAGAAGAATTAGAAGAATCAGAATCAGAAGAATCGCGTCCAATACCAAGATTGACTTATTCATGGAACGACGACGATTCTGATGATGATGATTTGGGTGATGGAGACTTTGGATATATGGAAATTGAAACTGTTGAGGAGTTTAATCTTTTGCTCAAACGGTTGTTAAGAGAAAGCCATATGGAGAATAAGAAATCACCATTGCTCTATTTGCTCGATAATAAACAAGAATATGACTTAAATAAACTAAAACAAGCATTCGAAGCCTTGATATTAAAAACAATTCAATAATTTCTGGCCTAAAGTCTATAAAATAAATCACCCGTCACCGGGTGATTTATTTTATTATTAAATCTCGGCTTAAAATTTCATCCTTTGAATTCTAACCGCATTTAATATTGCTAATAGGGCTACACCAACGTCAGCAAAGACTGCTTCCCACATTGTTGCCAAGCCGCCAGCACCAAGAATCAAAACAATCCCTTTTACAACAAATGCTAAGGTGATATTTTGCCAGACTATCTTTTTAGTCTGCTTACCAATATTAATGGCCATTGGAATTTTACTTGGCTTGTCATCCTGAATAACCACATCAGCGGTTTCAATAGTAGCATCACTTCCTAAACCCCCCATTGCAATACCTACATTACTCAAAGCAACAACTGGAGCATCGTTCACACCATCACCAACAAATGCAACGGTTTCATTTTTTGCTTTTATCTCTTTTACCTTGTTGACTTTGTCTTCAGGTAACAAATCACCAAAAGCATTAGAAATACCCAATTTGTCGGCAACGAACTTTACCACTGTGGCTTTATCTCCACTAAGCATTGTCGCTTTCACGTTTAATGCTCTTAGTTTGATTATTGTTTCCTGAGCATCATCTTTGACAATGTCTGCTATCGTCAAATAACCTACGAACTTTTTGTCATAGGCAACCGCAATAAGGGTGTAAACTATTGAATTTGGGTCAACATTGTAAGGAATCGAAAACTTATCCATTAGTTTAAAGTTACCTACCAACAAACTTTTGCCATCAATTGTCGCTCTCAATCCGTGTCCTGAGATTTCCTCAACTCCTTCAAGTTTAATTGAAGAATCAATTTTACCAACAAATTCGTAAATAGCAGTGGCTACTGGATGAGTGCTTTGACTTTCTAAAGCATTGACCATTTGCAGTATTTTCTTTTCATCGAACTGCTTATCAAAAACAACTTCCTGAACTTTAAAAACCCCTTCGGTCATTGTACCTGTTTTATCCATTACTACATTCTGAATAGTTGCAATCACATCGAGAAAATTGCTCCCTTTGAATAAGATTCCGTTTCTGCTTGCCGCACCAATTCCACCAAAATAACCCAGTGGAATAGATATTACCAAGGCACATGGACAGGATATAACCAGAAATATCAATGCACGGTATAACCAATTTGAAAAGATGTAATTATCGACAAAGAAATAAGGCAGAAAAGCGATGAGGACCGCTAATAGAACCACAATAGGAGTGTAGATTTTGGCAAACTTTCTTATGAATAATTCAGTTGGGGCTTTTTGTGCCGTTGCGTTCTGTACCAATTCCAAAATCTTGGATAATTTACTGTCAGTATAAGCTGTGGTGACTTTTACCTGAGATACTTTATTCAGGTTTATCATTCCAGCCAGAACAGTTTCTCCCTTGGCTTTTGAATCGGGTTTGCTCTCGCCCGTTAATGCTGAGGTGTTAAAGGAAGCATTATCGGAAATCAATTCTCCGTCTAAACCTAATTTTTCTCCAGCTTTTAATTGGATGATATCACCAATTTTAGCATCCTCAGCCTTGATGATTTTCGGTTCCGAACCAATTATGATTGTAACCTCATCAGGCCGCTGGTCTAATAAGGATTTAATATTGGCTTTAGCTCTTGTTACAGCCAAGGTTTGGAACACTTCACCAACGGCATAAAAAAGCATAACCGCTACTGCTTCGGGATATTGACCTATTGAAAATGCTCCAACTGTTGCAATGACCATAAGAAGAAATTCGGAGAATATTTCTCCTTTTCGGATGCTCTCAAATGCTTCTTTGATTACAGGAAAACCAACTGGTATGTAAGCAATAACATACCAAAAAATCCTTATCCAGTCTTTGAACCAAGTAGGGGTAAAATAATTGTCAAAACCAATGGCAACTAATAGTAGTGCTAAGGAGATAACTGATGGTAAGAACATTTCAAACGTGCTTCCAGTGCCAGCGTGGCTATGGTCATGCCCATCATCGTCAGTATGTTCATGAGAGTGTCCATCATGGTGGTGATGCTTTTCTTTGATTAAATCTTTTGCGCCAGCTTTAGTGTAGATTTTTTCTTCTTGAGTACAGCAAAGCTGTTTGCCCTGTGCATCGTAAATATGTTGATGTTTCATTTTTTAAGAAATTGATTAGTGCTCATGCTCACCACCACCTTTTGATTGGGCTAATAAGTAGTAGGCTCCCTCAATCACAATTTTGGCATCAGATGGTATTTCTTCAATCAGCTTTACTTCTGTATAGCCCAAATCAGTTGTTCCTATTGCTACTTCGACAGCTTTAAAGTGGATTTCTTTATGCTGCTCTTGTCCTTCTTTTTTTGGAGCTTCTTCGTGTTTGTCTTCCTGAATATAGATATAATATTTATCCCCATTTCGAACTACCGCATCTTTTGGAAGTGCAGGTACCGTCTGGTTTGAAATATTGATATTGGCTGCGACATACATCCCTGAAATCAAATCTTTGGCATCACTTGGATTAATTTTAGCGTGAACGGCAACGGTTTTGCTTTCATTGGAAAATGATTTGTTGATACCAAATATTTTTCCTTTGATGGACTTATTCGATTGGTTTGTCAATACAAAATCAACTTCCTGACCAATTGAGATTTTGCCTAAATCTTTCTCAAAAACATTTAAATCGAGGTGCATTTGGGTATTGTCAACCACTTCAAAAAGCGTTACACCAGTTTCAGCAAACGCTCCTTTGGTGATGCTGATTTTACCAACATAGCCACTTATGGGAGCTACAATCGGAACTAATGAAGTACTACCGCTCGGACTCACATTTAACGCTTGTAATTTGTTTTTAGCCGCCTGTGCTTTTGCCCGTTCTGAAGCCAATTTTGATTTTACTTCCTGAAATGCTTTTCGAGGATTCACATTTTCATCAGTCAAGGTTTTTTGACGTTTATATTCCTGTTCCAAATATTCAATACTTGCAACGGCAGATTGATATTCTTCCTGCATTTCAGAAACTTCAAGATTTTGGATTGTTGCCAATGTTTTGCCTTTGGTAACAAAAGTACCTTCCAAAACAAAAATGTCCTTTACAACACCGCCGATTAAGGTTGAAACATCTGCACGGTTTTGTGGTGGCACAGCGGTATAACCGTTGGCCTTGATAATGGTGTTGAGGTTCTTCATCTCAATACTGCCTGTTTCAATACCGATTGTTTTGGCTTGTACTTCTGTCAATGCTACTTCTGTTTCTGATTTCTCTTCTTGATGTTCCCCTTCGGTCTTCTTTTCTCCACAGGAACCAAGCAGAAGCATGGAAGTCGAAAGTAACAATAGGGATGCTTTATTAATTATTATATTTTTCATTTTAGTATAAATTAATTGTTAGGGATTGATGGGAATTGTAACTGAATGGCACTTTGATTGTATAAATTAATTGCTTCAGCGTTTTGCTTTTTGATATCAATAGCTTGGTTTAAGAAACTGATGTAAGACCAATAGCTCATGTCGCCATTAGCATAACTCTTTTGAGCCGTGTTGATGATTTGATTGGCATATTCCAAACCTTCCTTTTGATAGTATTGAAGGGCCTTATTCTGCTTATCAAATTCATTTTGCAATTCCTCTTTTTTGAGTTTCAATGCTAATTTATTTCTGTCCAGCATCATCTGGGATTGTGCAACACTAATTTCTGATGCTTTGGCTTTGGCAGTGTTCACTCCGCCAAAAAGAGGTATTTGCAAACCAGCCGTGAATCCCTGAAACATGGATTTGGTATCAATTGTTTGAGCAAAATAACCTAATCCAAACTTTGGCATTCGCTGAGCTCTAAAAACACTGGTTTCTTTTTGGTTTACCAAAATCTGTTGGGAATAGTAATCATTTACCAAGCTTTCCGCTTTTGAGGCATCTGCCCCAAGCGTAATCTTGTATTGCAGTGGAGAAGCCACATCGGGAATAATTTCACCATCGCTTTGTACAAAATATTGCAACTGCCTTTGATAAATGGCCAAGTCAAATTCAATCTGTGTTTTAACGGTTTCAATTTCCTTTACCTTGGCTTTGGCACTAATGACTTCAATGTTACCACTTTCTCCAGTTTGAAATCGCAGCTCTGCATTTTTGAGAAATTTGGTGTATATCTCATTTAGTTCATTGTTCAGTTTTTGAACCTCAACACCATACAAGTATTGATAATAGGCTAATGTTACTGCCTTTTCAATCTCATATTCAGATAGTGCTTTACGCTTTTCTGCCAAGTTGGCCAGTTCTTCCTGTAATTGCCTGTTGGCTTTGGTAATTTTTCCGACAGGAAAGTACTGTTGGAGTGATACATTGTGGTCATAAGCACCACTATTGAATTGCCCACCCTGATATTGAATTTGCAACGGGTCAGGTTGAAAAGCTGTTTTCTTTAAAGCGTTTTGCTTTTCAATTTCTTTATCGGCTATTTTCAGTAAGGTGTTATTCTTTTTTGCTAATGCAACAGCCTGTTCCAGTGTTACTGTTTGACTGTTTTGTGCGAATGAGAATGTACTTAACAACAAAACAACTGCTGTAACTACTGTGGTTTTCATTTTTCTGTTTCTTCGTTTAATTCCTTTTTCAAATAATAAATAAAGTATCGGCAATACTATGAGTGTAAGTAATGTTGCTGAAACCAAACCACCAATAACAACTGTTGCCAAAGGTTTCTGAACCTCAGCACCACCACTCGTTGACAAAGCCATTGGCATAAATCCCAATGAAGCCACAGCAGCGGTCATCAATACTGGTCGTAATCTGGTTTTTGTTCCCAACAAGACTCGTTGCAATGGGTCGGTGATACCTTCCGTTTTGAGTTGATTAAAACAGGATATAAGTACTATACCATTCAAAACAGCAATACCAAACAAAGCGATGAAACCAATACCTGCCGAAATACTAAAAGGCATCCCACGTAACCATAAGGCAAAAACACCACCAATAGCGGATAGAGGAATAGCAGTAAAAATTAATAGAGATTGTTTGATGCTATTGAACGTGAAATACAGCAATACCATAATCAAACCTAAAGCAATTGGAAGTGCAACCGAAAGCCTTTTGTTGGCTTCAATCAGGTTTTCAAATTGACCACCATAAGTAACATAGTAACCTGCTGGGAGTTTGAAGTTGGTCTTTAACTTATCCTGAATCTCTTCAACAACGCTTTTAATATCACGCCCACGGACATTTAAACCAACCGTTATTCGTCGCTTACCATCTTCACGAGCTACCTGAACAGGGCCTTGTTCGTAACTTATTGTGGCTACTTGTGAAAGCGGTATTTGCTGGCCGTTTGGCAGCGGAATGAATAAATTGCTGACATCAGAAATATCGGTTCGGCTGTCTTTGTTTAACCGCACCACCACATCAAAACGTTTACTTTCTTCGTAAATTTTCCCAGCACTTTCACCAGCAAATGAAGAACGAATAATTTGGTTGATGTCGCTGATGTTCAACCCATACAAAGCTATTTTGTTGTAATCGTATTTCACTGTGATTTGTGGCAGTCCTGTTACCTTATCTGCTTTCAAATCTCCAATGCCATCGATAGAACTGATTTTAGCCATCATTTCCTTGGCTTTATTATCTAATACTTCTAAATCATCACCAAAAATCTTGATAGCTATATCGCTTCGGCTCCCCGTCATCAATTCGTTAAAGCGCATTTGAATTGGTTGTGAGATTTCGATGTTTGCCCCTGGAATTGCTTCCATTTCCTCTTTCATCAAATTGGCTAAATCTTCCCAATTATGAGCTGAAGTCCATTCACTTTTGTCTTTAAGTACTATTATCAAATCCGCACTTTCAATAGGCATTGGGTCGGTAGGGATTTCACCGCTACCAATTTTTGCCACAGTGGTTTTGATTTCGGGGAATTTTGCTTTTAAAATCTTTTGATATTTAGTGGTGGTTTCTACCATCTGGGTTAATGAACTTCCAGTCATTATGGTAGCATTGATAGCCAAATCACCTTCTTCAATAGTTGGGATGAATTCACCACCCATATTTTGAAAAGTGAAAAGTGCCAAGGCAAATATCCCAACCGCAACCAGCAGCACTGCTTTTTTGATTTGCAATGCCTTATTTAACAGCCGTGTGTATTGGTGCTCAAACCAAGCCATCATTCTATCACTAAAATTGGCTTTATGCTCGGTTTTTTTAGATAAGAACAGTGAAGTCATCATTGGAACATAAGTCAATGACAAAATAGAAGCCCCAATAACGGCAAAACCGACAGTCATGGCCATTGGCTTGAACATCTTTCCTTCGGTGCCGACTAATGCTAAAATGGGTAGATATACAATAAGGATAATGACCTGTCCAAAGGCGGCACTTTTCATGATTTTGGCAGCAGATGAATGGACTTTATCATCCATTTCAGCCTGTGTGAGTTCTTTCTTTACTTTAAGTTTTGCCAGATGGTGCATGGTAGCTTCCACTATGATTACGGCACCATCGACTATGATTCCGAAATCGATAGCTCCCAAGCTCATCAGGTTACCACTTACTCCAAAGAAATTCATCAGTATAACGGCAAAAAGCATGGACAGAGGAATCACGGAAGCCACTATCAAACCTGCACGAAGATTTCCAAGGAATAAAATCAATACAAATATGACAATCAATGCTCCTTCGATGAGGTTTTTGGTAACGGTTCCAATGGCATTATCTACCAGCTTTCCTCTGTCGATAAATGGTTCCGCCACAACTCCTTCAGGTAAGGTTTTATTGATTTGCGCCATTCTTTCTTTCACTCGGCTAACTACAGCACTTGAGTTTTCACCTTTAAGCATTAGTGCTAATCCGCAAACAATTTCACCTTTACCATCTTTTGTTGATGCTCCGTAACGCAAAGCAACTCCTTCGCGGACTGTGGCTACATCACGAACCAAAACTGGTGCACCATTTCGGTTTTTGATAACTACGTTTTGCAAATCTTTGATGCCTGATGCCATACCAACGCCACGAATAAAATAGGCGTACTGGTCTTTCTCAATATAAGCACCACCAGTATTCTGATTGTTTTTTTCTAAGGCATCAAAAATTTCAGTTATGGTTACCCCTTGGCTGTTGAGCGTGTTTGGATTTACTGCAATTTCGTATTGCTTTAATTTTCCACCCCAGCTACTTACTTCAGCGACACCTTCAACTCCTTGTAATTGTGGAATAATTATCCAGTCTTGGATAGTTCTGAGTTTTATGGCGTCGTATTTATCTTCATAACCTTTTTTGGCATAAACATCATACTGAAATATTTCCCCAAGACCAGTAGAGATTGGTGCTAACTCTGGTGAACCTGCATATTTTGGGATGTTTTCTTCGGCTACCTTTAGTCGCTGAAAGATTTGTTCTCTGGCCCAGTAGATGTCAGCATCATCTTTAAAAACCACAGTTACCACTGAGAGACCAAAACGAGAAATACTCCTTAATTCAACAACTTTTGGAATGGTTTTTACCGCTTGTTCCAACGGATAGGTGATTAATTGTTCCACTTCCTGACTGGCCAGAGTAGGAGCCGTGGTAATGATTTGTACCTGATTATTGGTTACATCAGGTAAAGCATCAAGCGGTAATTGCTTGATAGAATAGCTACCCCAAGCTAATAGCACAAGGGTAAAAAGTAGTATAACGAACTTATTCTTTATACTGAATTGTATAA
>CAYPSB010000051.1:3211-18481 GCA_964413435.1 uncultured Flavobacterium sp. | reverse complement strand
GTGCTGTTGATTGACTTTATTGAAATCCGATTACAGGATGGCATCGCATTAAAGCAAGCCATTATTGAAGCGGGCGCTGTGCGAACTACGCCTATTCTACTGACCACCGGAGCTGTAGTTATTGGTGCCTCCATCATATTATTTGATCCAATATTTCAGGGATTGGCGATATCGTTGGTGTTTGGCGCCATTGTATCAACCCTACTGACCTTATTGGTGGTGCCAATCATTTATTATGTAACCGAGAGAAAGAAATGGGAAAAACCCAATTAAAAATACAACATCATGAAATTAGTAATCATCAATGCCATACAGGAGTTTGATCCTATCATCAAACAAATATTGAAACAGGCCCAAGTGCATACGTTTTCCTATCGCAGCGTTATCGGATACCGCGACAGTAGTGATGACGCGTTGGAAAACAATTGGTTTGCTTCTGAAATGCATGAAACCGAATCGGTTCTGTTTTATGCTTTTGTTCCTTCGGAGCAGGTAGACCCTTTATTTGAATTGGTTACCTCGTTTAATCAAAGTCAAACAACCATTTCGCAAATACATCTTGCCGTTTTAAACATCGAAAAATCAAATTAATTAGAAGTTATGAAAAACAGAATCGTCAGAGCCGTAGCCGGCACGTTTATTCTTGTGAGTCTTTTATTGGCTCATTATGTCAATCCAAATTGGTTTTGGTTTACCGCTTTTGTGGGAGCCAATCTGCTTCAATCATCAATAACCCGTTGGTGTTTGATGGAAGACATTTTGAAAAAATTGGGCGTCAAAGACTAAACAATCTTTGTCGACAACTACTCATAAACAGTAATTTAAAATTTACAATACCCAATTTTACTATTTTCCTGAAGAGTTTCCGGTCTTGCCAATATTTGGTTTATTACTCACAAGGCCGGAAACCGGGGAAAAATCAATATTTACTTTTATCTTATTCTAAAAAACCCAAGGTAACCACTTATTTTACAATTCATTACCAATAAATTAGATACTGTAAATTAAAAACCTATCTTTGCGCCCGAAATGCGATAAGCGTTATCGCAAAAACTAAAGCCCTACTGAAAAGCAGGGATTTTTTATTGGCACATTATGAATATGAAAAAAATTGTTGAGTACAGAGCGTTACTCGGCGTTACAAAAACAGCCACTTTAAAAGAGCTGAAAACCATTTACCGCAACAGCATGAAGGATAGCCATCCTGATACGATAGCGGATGCAGAAGAACGTCATTTGGCGGAGGAAAGAAGTAAAGAGATTATTGCAGCCTACCATTTTTTGGTCAGTATTGCTCCCGAAACGCTGGAGAAAGACAGAGCCGAATACAACCGCATTACGAGTAGTACCAACATTGCCGATTTTTATTATGAAAACAGCGTGTTATACATTACTTTTTTGGATGGAAATTCGTTTGAGTTTTTCGGAGTATTACGCCCAATGTACATCAAAATGATTAATGCCGAATCGCCGAGCCGTTTTGCACGCAGACACATCTACAACGATTATATCTACCGAAGTACTTCTAAGTTAGTAGCTGCCGAGTAGTCAAAATAAAAAAAGGCTTGAGATAATCTCAAGCCTTTTTTGTCCCAACAAAATTAAAATATGATATTATTCGTCTGCAGCAAAAGCTGAGTTTTTATCTATACTTACTTTTAGTGTAGTAGCCACACCTTGTTCGTTTACCATGGTCATGTTTAACGCATCAAGCTTAGACAAGTTTTTAGAAACAAAACCATTGAACATGTTGTACGAAATATTCATTTCTTTAAGATTATGTAATTTTTCCAAATCAAAAGGCACAGTACCCTCCATTTTGTTTTCAAACAAACTCAAGGTTTCCAATGATGCCAGATTAGAAATTTCTTTGTCCAATTTTCCGGTAAGCTTGTTGCTGCTCAACAATAATTCTTTTAATGCTGTCAATTTGTAGTACGAAGCCGGAATACTTCCTTCTATCTCGTTATTGTAGAGTGACAGTTTCTCTAAACCGGATAAGTTTCCGATACTTGCCGGTAATTGCCCGGTCAATCGGTTCATGTGCAGTTCAATAGATTTTAATTGGGTTGCATTACCGAGTGTTTCCGGCAAAGCTCCTGATATCTGATTAAAAGCTATATTCAATACTGTTAAGCTTTTTAGATTTCCAATGGTAGTCGGCAGTGTTCCGGTGATGCTGTTTCTGAAAAGATTCAGCACTTTTAATGCAGTCAAATCACCCAATTCGTTAGGTAACTGTCCCACAAGATTATTGTTGACTAACTTAAGCGACACTACTTTATCATCCTGGATTCCTACACCATACCAAGTAGTAACCGGTGCTTTTAAATCCCATTTATTGGTCCATTGTGATCCTTTAGTAGCTTTGTAGAGTTTTAGCAAAGCATTTTTCTCTGTGGTTGATATTTCAGCAAATGCCGAAACAGAAACCAGCAGTATAGCAGCATAAGTAAAAATAGTTTTCATATAGGTTTACGATTTTGGGTTTAAGATGAAGTAAAACTACAAGAACATCCGTTTAAAAACAAAAATAATCGACGAAATGCATTTTGTTATGATTTTTTTACTTTTTTATCTTACAAAAATTAAAGATTCTTGTTAAAATAGAGATGAAAACGGATTTTACATTTTTTTGTTACTTTTGAAACACTAACCAAAAAATATAAAATTATGAACGTCAATTTTTTAGCTTTATTATTAGCTTCTTTATCTACCTTAGCAGTGGGATTCATTTGGTACAATCCGAAAGTTTTCGGGACTATATGGATGAAAGAAACCGGACTGACCCCGGAAGACGGAAAAGACTTTAACATGCTTAAAATTTTTGGTCTTTCCATCGTTTATGCTTTTTTAATTTCTTTTGTTTTACAAATGGTAACCATTCATCAGTTTGGCGCCTTGGGCATGGTAGGTGGTGACCCTTCAAAAGCCCTTCCTTCATACAATGCTTTTATGGCTGATTACGGAACAGCGTACAGAACGTTCAAACACGGAGCGCTACACGGCTTTATGACCGGTTTATTTATGATATTTCCGGTGATAGGCACTGGTGCTTTGTATGAACAAAAAAGCTTCAAGTATGTTATGGTGACCAGTGGTTTTTGGATTGTTTGTTTCACCATTATGGGCGGGATCATTTGTATGATGCAATAATTAACATTTTATTATACCTCTATCGCTCTACATTTGTGGAGCGATTTTTTTATTTTGGATACACATACTTTCAAAATTTATGACTCTATTGTTCAACTTCCCGGACCTTGGGATGCGGTTGCGGCTGACAATGCCTTTTTGCAAACCCCATATCTTAAAGTCCTGGAAGAATCGGCTCCCACCAACATGCAATGTTTTTACATTGGCATATTTGAAAAAACCGAATTGATTGGTGTGGCTTTGGCACAGTACCTTAATTTGAACCAACTCGAATCCTTCGGTGAAAGGGATCAATGTTTAAAAACATCTGTTCGAAATTTTGTTTTCAAAAACTTTGCTTCTCATGTTTTATTTCTGGGCAACAACATGATTACAGGACAAAATGGCTATGTATTCAACAAAAGTATCGACTCTAAAAACATCAGCGAATTATTGGTGGCGTGTGCAACCGAAATCATCCACTTTTTAAAAAACAGGACATCACCATTCATATTGTATCTTTTAAAGATTTCTATCAACATTGTGCTGAAGAACTGAGACTGCACTCATTTGCCTCTATGTACGAGTTCACCACACAACCCAACATGATTTTTGATTTGCCCGAATCCTGGAAAACCAACGACGATTATACGGCAGCTTTTTCTAAAAAATACCGCGATCAATACAAACGCTCTCACAAAAAAATTGAGGGAATAGTAACCCGCGAATTATCATTGTCCGAAATACATTTAAACGAGGAGCGCATTTATGAATTGTATTACTATGTAGCCAAAAATGCTCCTTTCAACACCTTCTTTTTGTCCAAAAATCATTTTTCAACTTTTAAGAAACAATGCGGAGAACGCTTTGTGTTGTGTGCTTATTTTTCAGATGAAAAACTGGTAGGATTTCACACTCTGCTCTTGAACGGCGATATTTTAGAAACCTATTTTTTAGGTTATGATGAACAGATTCAAAAAGAAAAAATGCTATACCTGAATATGCTGTACAACATGACTAAATACGGTATTGAGCATCGATTCAGGAAAATTATTTTTGGTCGAACCGCACTGGAGATTAAAAGCTCAATAGGTGCCAAACCGGTAATGATGACCGGATTCATTTACCACACCAACAAATGGATAAACAAACTGATGTCGAGAATATTCCCAAAACTCGAGCCCAGTTTGGTTTGGCAACAACGGCATCCTTTCAAATAAAAAAGAGCTTCATATAAAGCTCTTTTATCTTATAAATTGTCAATCTCTTCCTGAACTTTTTCCCAATCTTCGAGTAACTTATCCAGTTCTGTCTTCTTTTTATTGTAAGCTATGAAGAAATCGGCATTTTCAATGTGTTTGTCGTAATTGGACGCGAGTTCCTTGTCATCATTCTGGATATCGATTTCCAATTGCTTAATTTGACTTTCAATTTTACTCAATCGATTTTGTAATGATTTGCTTTTCTTCTGATCTTCATAAGAAACATTCTTGCTCTCTTTAGCTGAATTTGAATTGACAACCACCTCCTTTTTTTCGATTTCGCGCATGTTGGTCGCATTTCGCTGTTCTAAGAAGTAATTTATATCACCCAAATATTCTTTGATCTTTTGATCTTTGAACTCGTATACAATGTTTGACATGCCTTGCAGAAAATCCCTGTCGTGCGATACCAAAAGTAAGGTGCCTTCATATTTTTGCAGAGCAGCTTTTAAAACGTTTTTTGATTTGATATCGAGGTGGTTGGTCGGCTCATCCATCACCAATACATTGATGGGTTGCAATAACAGTTTACACAGCGCCAAACGGTTGCGCTCTCCACCTGAAAGCACTTTTACCTTCTTCTCAACATCATCACCCCGGAACAAAAAGGCTCCAAGCATATCACGCACTTTGGATCGATTACTGTCGGTGGCTGCATTGGTCATGGTTTCAAGCAAGGTAATTTCGCCGTCTAAATATTCTGCCTGATTTTGGGCGAAGTACCCCAATTGTACATTGTGTCCCAGTTTTATAGAACCTTCATATTCAAATTCGTTGACTATAGCTTTGATAAAGGTTGATTTACCCTGACCGTTTTGTCCGACGAATGCTATTTTGGAACCACGCTCAACCAATAGAGAAATATCTTTTAAGATGGTTTTAGCCCCGTAAGCTTTGGTGACGTGTTCCGCTTCTATCACTACTCGGCCTGGTGTCATAGAAACCGGAAATGAGATGTTCATCACCGAATTATCGTCTTCATCAACCTCTATTCTTTCTACTCTATCTAATTTTTTGATGAGTGACTGCGCCATAGAAGCCTTCGAAGCTTTGGCACGAAACTTTTCGATTAACTTTTCGGTTTCTTCAATCTTTTTAGCCTGATTTTTTTGGGTTGCCAATTGCTTTTCACGAATTTCTTCGCGCAGCACTAAATATTGAGAATACGGTTTATTGAAGTCGTACGCTTTACCTAAGGAAATTTCGATAGTGCGGTTAGTGACGTTGTCCAAAAACATTTTATCGTGCGATACGATTACCACTACGCCCGGAAAGTTTCTCAAAAATCCTTCAAGCCAAATGATACTTTCGATATCAAGGTGGTTGGTAGGCTCATCGAGCAATAAAATATCATTAGATTGCAACAATAGTTTAGCCAATTCAATACGCATACGCCAACCGCCCGAAAAGGTATCGGTTTGATTGTTAAAATCTTCGCGTTTGAAACCCAATCCCAAGAGAATTTTCTCGGTATCGCCTACATAATTGTAACCGCCTAGAATTTCATAATGATGGGTTACATCGCTTAACTGCTCTATTAAATCAGAATAACTTTGACTTTCATAATCGGTACGAGTGGCCAATTGATGGTTGATTTCGTCGATTTTTAATTCGGCCTTCTTGATTTCTTCAAAAGCCTGATAAGCTTCTTCCAGCACAGTTCTTCCTTTTACGAAATCGATATCCTGGCGAAGAAATCCGATTTTGACTTCTTTTTCGGTAGCAATACTACCACTATCGGGTTTGAAATCGCCTGCCAAAATTTTGAGCATGGTTGATTTACCTGCACCGTTTTTTCCCACCAGTCCTACTCTGTCTCCCGAACCCAATCGAAAAGTCACCTCTTCAAAAAGATACGTACCTCCAAACGAAACCGATAAATTGTGTATGTTTAACATAATGATTGCAACAAAAGTTTAGTAAAAACTTTATATAAAGTATCTTTGTATAAAATTTTTGCAAATGTTAAAAAAAGGATCCAAACTAAATAGTATTTTAACAGGAAGTTGCCCAAGATGTCAAGAAGAAAGCATGTATGTGGACCCAAATCCATATCATCTTAAGGACATTTACACTATGCACGAAGAATGCAGCCATTGTAAATTACATTATCAAATAGAACCTTCGTTTTTTTATGGTGCCATGTACGTGAGTTATGGCTTGACGGTAGCCATTGGTGTTGCAGCATTCATAATTTCACATGTTTTTATTGGCTTGGAATTATTACACTCTTTTGTTGCCATTATACTAGCCCTATTTGTCTTAATGCCTGTAACGGCACGGTTAGCCCGAAACATTTATATCAATATTTTTGTGCATTACGACAAAAATACTGCTAAGAAGTAGCATATCTTTTTATATCAATTCCTTTATCTAAAGGTTTATCATTTTCGATAAAATTGTACAAATCAAGAGCCATTGCCGGTGCTAACATCACACCTCGGGTTCCAAGTCCATTGAGAATATGAATGTTTTTGTGTTCGGCATGAGTTCCTAATAAAGGTCGTCTGTCTTTCACAGTAGGACGTACTCCCGCTAAATGTTGTATAATTTCAAAATCACAAGTCAGTAACTCTTTAATGCGACTGATGAGTTCCTGCTTACCCTCTTCGGTTGGTGTTGGAGTTTTATCATCCCAATTGTACGTAGCTCCCACTTTGAAAAGATGATTCCCCAAGGGTAAAATAAAGATACTGGTATTGACAATCACATCTAAATCCAAATCGGGGGCTTTAATGATGAATAATTCCCCTTTAGTACCATCAAGAGGCAGATGCTTAAAAAACGGATTAACATGCATCCCAAATCCTTCAGCGAAGACAATGTGTTTGGCTTTTAAGTTTTGATATTCGACGTAGTCATCAAAAACTTGCAGTTTCGAATGTTTGAATTCTTCTTCGATAAAATGCTTTTGATTTTTGAGATGGGAATGATACCTTTCAATCAGCTCATTGGTATCGACATAACCGGTATGCAAAACTTCACCATAACCGAAAGGGGCATCAATAGAGGTGTATTGTTTTTGGATAATCCTGGTGGAAAGAAAAGGTGACAAATTGGGCTTATCAGAAGCGGCAAACCAATTATTCTGTTCTTCTACCGAAAAGAACTTTCGATAAATGGGCATCTTGAAATCAACAGAAACCGAGAGTTTACTTTCTATTCTTTTGTAGAAATCATCCGCTAAAGCCAATTGTTCGTTGGCGTTCCAAACCTGACTGAACCTTTTCAGAATGACAGGATTGTATAGACCTCCGGCCACAACAGATGAGTTTTGCGAATGATTTTCAAAAACCACAAATGATTTTTGGTGCTGTGAAAGCACTTCGGCAAAAGCGATACCGGCCAAACCTGATCCTACGATTATATAATCTAACATAATTTTAAACTAAAAAAACTCCCACCAAAGGTGAGAGTTTTTTATCTTTTATAATACTATATTTTAGTAATTCCACATATCTGACTCAAAGTTTCGGATTTTCTCTTTGATTCTTTCCGATTCTAAAAGTTGATTTTGGGCATTGTCTTTCATGTAATCTGCAACTTGTCTGTCACCGTATACGTTTTCTTCTTTGTATATTTCTCCGTTAAATCTTCGGGAATTCAACAAATGGTCAAAAGTAATTGGCATAGCTGAGTTCTTATCATTAAAGGCTTTGGCTTCATGCAGTATGTCTCTTATAGCCGGGAAATACACCCAGAACAATTCGATAACATCTCCGTTTTCTTTACCAATATCTCTGGCTTCAGGTGCAACCGGACATATAGCCAATAATCTGTATTTTAACTCACCTTGACGTTTGTCAAAATACCAATAACCTTTTATTTTGTACCCTGAGATATCCTGAGCAGACAATTCTCTTTTGTCAATGTATTGAGCATCTAAAACCGCTGCAGGAGCAGAAGGAACAGTTTCAGTTACCCACTTACCGTTA
Organism: uncultured Flavobacterium sp.; assembly: GCA_964413435.1. GTDB lineage: Bacteria > Bacteroidota > Bacteroidia > Flavobacteriales > Flavobacteriaceae > Flavobacterium. The sequence continues at coordinate 10,149 of CAYPSB010000051.1, read as the reverse complement.
ACTTTTGTCTTTTTTGTTGTTGGTTTCGGATAAAACTCATCATAATGATCATTGATATAGTCTTTACCAGCAGGTATAGTATCAATGAAAGTAAATGATGAACTCATATCTTTAAAGGTCTTTTTGGTATTAAAATAATCATCAGTATATACCTCAGTTATTTTACCATTTTTAATGTTCTTAATAAGCACATCAAATAAAGATCTTCTGTCTTTACCAACAAAAGCTGTATCTATAGGATAATATAGGGGAAAATTAATTCTTTCATCTATATCAATCATTTCCCAGATTGCTTTACCCATCAACACATCTCTATCGTGAACATAACCATAAGGCAATGGCTTATCATTATCAGAAATTAATTGCGCGGGAGTCTTTTTACCAATCTCGTCAGGAGTTTTGGCGTTAAGCAGATTAGACTGAGCTACAGAACTGAAGCTCAAAGCTAATGCTGATGCCGCGAATAAAAGATTTTTAATTTTCATAATTTTCAAAATAAGTTATAGTAGGTATTGATAACTCAAAACAATTATTGGATTTCAAATACTACAGGAGCAGCATCTTGAGTTTTAACTCTGGCTTCGCCTCCGGCAATTTTAGTTTTAATTTCAGAAATTGTAATTTGATCTCCTCTTGTTACACGGTTTAATGCAGCAGCACACTGAGCATTTACTCTGTCTCCGCTTACAACAACTGCAGGTTGTCCCGGTGCTTTGAATGTGAATCCTGTAACTTGGAATTTCAAGTCATACAAGAAATCTTTTAATTCAGCGCTAACCTGAGAAACAGCTAAACGAGATTTAGCACCTTTGATTACACCGGTTTGACCACCGATTGCACCAGCCGGAGCAGGAATATTTTTAATTCTGAATGCTTTTTTGTCAACAACAGATTTACCGTCAGACATTTTTCCGGTTACAGAAACTATTACTTCAGTACCAGATCCCGGATTCAAGTTATACTTACCATTACCTCCAGCTTTAGTTAAACCAGGAGCAGAAGCAGTAACATTATTATCTGAAATTCCAGCAAATGAAATTGTCATAGGGTTATCTAAACCTCTGTACACCACATTCATTTTGTCAGCAGATATGTTAGCAGAATTTGGACGAGGAACTACAACATATTTACCTTCAAACGGTAAAGGAATAGTTTCTCCATCTTGAACGAATGTAAACTTACCATTAATCTTTTGTTCACCAACAGCACCAGCAGTCATATCAATAACAGCCTGACCGTTTACGATTTTACCAGGACCTTGGAATGCAGTAGGTTTAGTATTAGCATCATATTTACCTAATACAACTTTACCTGTTACTTTTTCACCTTGGAAATAAGCACTTTTATCAAGGACAACCATAGCCGTAAAATTCTTCATAGAAGATGCCTCTACAGCAGCTTTACCTAACAAAATACTGTATACATCAGCTTCCGCTTTCTTGATATCATTTTGCCATGAAGTCAATTTAGCTAATGAAGCAATTGATGGAAAATGTTCAAAGTGGTAAGAAAGGTACTTTTTGGTAACACCTTCATGATCTTTAACGTCTTTAGTGTCAAACTTTGAATTCAACTCAGACATAACACCACTCAATTTGCTGTTATTACCCATGATAGCTTTCATGTCTGTTTTGTATTTCTCAATAGTTTCAACAATATTTTTTCCTTGTGGAGAATATCCGTCTCCTTCAAACCAATGTTCGTCAATGTAAGAACCTTTGTCCATTGCTTCATATGGCAACTTACCGGTTTCCTTGTCTACCTCAACACCATTGGTTGCGTCTGCTTTTAATTTATTGATGTACTCATAAAATTTCTTTGTCACTTCTGCAACCTTGTGCGCTTCAGCTGCTACTTCAATAAAGTGCGCATCTTCGCCAGCCTTTTTATCTAAAGCCGCTAGCATAGCTTCATTTGTAGTCAAAGCAGAAGCATTTGAACTTTCAAATTTTTCATTCATTAATCCAAAAGCCGACAACACTTCTTTTGACATATTTAATGCCAACATTGCGATGAAAACCAAGTACATCAGGTTAATCATCTTCTGTCTAGGGGTTAGTTTTCCTCCTGCCATTTTTTCTAATTAGTTTAATATTATTATTTTGATTGTAAAATATATAGTTAAAAAACTAATTATCTGTTACTCATAGCAGAAAGCATACCTCCGTAAACATTGTTCAATGAAGACAAGTTCGAAGTTAAAGACTGCATTTGATCTTTTAATTTTAAGTTGTTTTCAGCAACCTCATTGTTGATTTGTGCATTTCTCTCAGCACTTTGTAATTGAACTTGATACAATCCGTTCAAAGTCTCTAATTGAGCAGCAGCTTTAGTCATTTCTTCAGCATATTTCTTTTGACCTGCCATTGCATCAACAGTTGGAGAAATAGATTTAGCAGCACCTTCGAAGTTTCTGATACTGTTTCCTAAGCTTTCCATCAATTGAGCATCAATTTTAGCTTCTTTCAACATATTGTCTAATTTTTGAGACAACAATCCTTGTGCTTCTTTCGGATCTTCTTTTTTCTCTCTTGGTTTACTCTCGCCTCCTGCTAATTCAGGATACACTAATGACCAATCTAATTCTTTATCTACAGGATCAAACGCTGACAAACCGAAAATCAAAGCCTCAACTGAAAGACCAACAATAAGCATAGCACTCGCTCCTGTCCAGTGTTGTATTTTGAATAATGCTCCAACGATTACAACAGCCGCCCCCATACCGTAAGCGAAATTCATTGTTTTTTTGCTTAATAATGCCATAATAATAAAAATTTTTTAGTTAGTTAAGTTAATATAAATTAAGTTGGTTTTAAAATTACTTTTTAGGTGCTTTACCATTTTTCGTCACTTGAGTTCCCATATAATCCTGAACTGTACGGAACCCAATGTAACTTCTGGCTGTATCCGCATATTCAAAATCTCTGGTTCCTACCTGAAGGAAGTAAGCCACATCTTTCCATGAACCGCCACGAACCACTTTTCTCATGTTTTTCAAGTCTGGCACATTAGGGTTCATTGAAGATACATATTCATAGGCTGCTGCATCATAAGACGAGTCTGTCCATTCTGCTACGTTACCGGCCATGTTATACAAGTTATATCCGTTTGGCTCATATGATTTAGCTTCAACTGTGTACAAAGCCTGGTCAGCTGCATAATCACCACGATTAGGTTTGAAATTTGCCAAGAAACAACCTCTGTCATTTTTAGCATAAGGACCACCCCACGGGAATGTACCTGATTCTAAACCACCTCTCGCGGCATATTCCCATTCAGCCTCTGTTGGCAAACGGAATGAATTAATCAAATCTTGGTGCTTTTTCTTCGATTTGATATAAGTGTTTTTATTCAAAGTTCTCCATGCACAAAACGCTTTTGCCTGTTTCCAGTTAACACCAACTACCGGATAATCTCCGTATGCTTGGTGCCAAAAATAATCATTGTGCATAGGCTCGTTGTATGAATAAGCAAAATCTTTAATCCATACTGTAGTATCAGGATAAACCTCTTGTTGCTCCGTTCTGATGAATGAGCTTCTTTTTCCAACTTTAGCCTTAGCCGCAGCTTGAATATCCATCCATGAATATCTGAATTTCAGCTTTTTAACATCTATCGTTCTCAAACCATTAAAAGATTCTGCAACCGGCAAATACATACTATCCATTACCTCAGTGTAATATTCATCCGGATATTTACTGGTTTCTTTAATAAGTTTCACTTTTCTATTCAATCTTCTACCAGCATAAGGATCGTCATCTGTACCCACACTATAGTAGTTCTCATACATGTATTTGTCATACGGAGTCATTTTAGCAGGATCAGTATCATTGAAAGCATAATCTCCTATACTTCCACCTTTTCCCCCGCCTTTACCACCTTTACCGGTAGCTGTTTGACCCACTTCATCTGCCAGAATAGCCAAACGAACTCTGATTGTAGAGTCTTTAACCCATTCTACGAACTGACGGTATTCACTATTGGTGATTTCAGTTTCATCCATATAGAACGATCTAACGGTAACCGTTTTAGTCGGCGCATCTTGTATATTAGCGGGATCGTCATCAGATTTTCCCATAATGTAAGCACCACCAGGTATTAATGTCATCCCGTAAGGCTTCTCAGGATGCCATTTTTTTCCTTTAACTCCTACTAACTCACCTTTGTCGCTTGATCCTCCACAGCTCGTTAATAAAGCTAAAAATGATGCGAATGCAATGAACTTCTTCATATAAATTGGGGTTATTTGAATATTCTATTTTTTAAGGGCGTAAACCTATTTATTATTTTTCAAAAAAACAATTATAAAATCAAAAATTAATTAACATGCCAAAGCTAAAATTAATTCCCGTAATAAAAAAATATTTTACCGACAAAACAACTAAAAACATCGACAAAATACATCTATTAAAATTATTTGTAGGTTTTTTTCCTTTTATTTATTGATTAATCTTAAGTTTTTTATTTAATTTCAGTCCCTAGAGGCTATTCTTTCGCTGTGCTTTCCACCATCTTTCGGGGATTTCCTGATTACAGGCGCTCAAATATTCCTCATGAGAACATGGTAATAACGTGTTTTTTTTCAATTTATTGTGTTGGCCGGAAAAAATATTTATTTCAATCCACCAACGGTCCGTTTTATTACTCTTGTAAAATACCAGCTCCTCATTTTCGAGCGGAACTATGTACTTTAAATAATGTTCTCTGGTTCCAAACGGATATTCATTAGAACGATAATTCACTCCTTCTATAAAATACCATATAATTTGAGCAATAAGAACAGCTTCTTCTTTCTTATTGTTGTGATTGAAAATTCCGAACGAACTCACTTTATCACTTATCCCGGCGTATCTTGACAAACTGCAAATCTCTTTGCCGTCAAATCCGTTGGGGGTAAAAGTAATAAAATTTCCTGAATATGAAGACTTTACAGAATTTAAATCGACACTCACTATGTCAGCATCTCTGAAAACAGGCTCTGCTAATTCTATATTGTTCGAAATTTCTCCTAAACGATACGCATCAAAATACAGCTTCTCGATTAAATCGATTTCTTCCTGAGAATTGTAGTAGGTTTGGTAACCAATATTGCAATAATTGAACAGATTGTTGGGCTCATCCAAAATGATTTTAGACAAATACGAATCCGAAGAGATTCCTTGTTCCTGCTTTCCAAAATCAAATTTACTGTCTATGGTCACCAGGTTAACCATTTGTTCCAAATGATCATATCCTCTGTATAGAGCATAGGTCAAATCCTGCGTTCCTCCCAATACTATAGGTATGATTCCTTTGCGGATTAATTTTGAAGCTACTTTTTGTAACGCAAAAAATGTATCTTCAAGTGAATTTCCGGGGAGTATATCTCCTAAATCAGCGATAGAACTTTGCCAATTCCCCGGGAACAAGCTGTACAATTCTTTTCGAATTGCCATCAAATCAACTTCTTCAAAAGCTTTTGAATCGCCTCTGTTTTCAAGAACACCGATTACAACAATCTTAACTTGATCGGTATCGGGAAACTCTTTATCGGTATGAAAAGCCACTTTACTTCCCAAATGTTGTGAAGACAGTCCTTTTACGTATTGAATAATTTCATCATCAACGGGTGACAGAAAATCAAATTCCATAGTTTATTTCTTTTTGGCCGGAGCTTTTTTAGCAGTAGTCTTCTTCGCTGTGGTTTTTTTGGCCGGCGTTTTTTTCTCAATCATTTCTTTGACTTCTTCCAAAGTTAACTTGGACGCATCAACATCTTTATTGAGCTCAATTTTTATTTTACCTTTAGTAATCACCGATTTTCCCCAACGGGCTTTTTCAACCATTATCCCTTCTTCTTTCCAGTTATGGATTACTTTATCGATGTCTTTTTGTAATTTTTCTTCAATCAATTCTGCAATATCGGATTGCGATAAATTATCAAAGTTGTATTTCTTGTTTACATTAATAAAGATACCGTTCCACTTTAAGAAAGGACCGAAACGCCCCACTCCTTTTTGAACGTCCATATCTTTATAGATTGCAATAGGTGCATCGGCTTTGGCTTTTTCGTCAATCAATTCCTGAGCACGTTCCATCGTAACATCTAACGGATCCTCTCCTTTAGGCAGGGAAATAAATTGTTTGCCGAAACGAACATACGGACCGAAACGACCGTTGTTTACCTCTACTTCTTCTCCTTTATAAGTACCGAGATTTTTGGGCAACAAAAATAAATTCAACGCTTCATCCAAAGTGATGTTTCCTATATTTTGGTCTTGACGCAAACTGGCAAACTGTTTGTTTTCGTCTTCCGCATTTCCGATTTGAGCCATAGGCCCGAATTTACCCAAACGAACCGAAACCGGCTTTCCTGATTTGGGATCTGTTCCTAAAATTCGCTCTCCGCTTTCACGATCGGCGTTTTTCTCAACTTCCTGAACATTCGGGTGGAACTTATTGTAGAACTCCTGTATCATGTTGGCCCAGTCGATATTTCCTTCGGCAATTTCATCAAAATCCTGTTCTACCTTGGCGGTAAAATTATAATCCAGAATCGCTTCAAAATTTTTAACCAAAAAGTCGTTTACGATAGTTCCGATATCTGTCGGCACCAATTTCCCTTTGTCGGAACCGGTGTTTTCTTTCAAAATCTTTTCGTCAACCTTATTATCTTTCAAGGTAAGCTGAACGTATTTTCGTTCTACTCCTTCTAAATTTCCTTTCTCTACGTAGTTTCTGTTGATGATGGTAGAAATGGTTGGCGCGTAGGTTGACGGACGACCGATACCCAATTCTTCTAACTTCTTAACCAAAGAAGCTTCCGTATATCTTGAGGCCGGGCGGGTATATCGTTCTGTTGCGGTGATACTATTATTGCTCAATTTTTCATTGACTTTCAGTGCCGGCAACATACCTTCTTGTTCTTCATCGTCTTCGTCATTGCCTTCTAAATACAC
>CAYPSB010000051.1:0-3111 GCA_964413435.1 uncultured Flavobacterium sp. | reverse complement strand
TATAACCTTTGTGCAATTTGCATGGTGATACCAACGGGTAAATATAATTTTCGGGCAGCTTCTTGTTGCAACGTAGAAGTTGTAAACGGAGCAGCCGGTGATTTTTTGGTGGGTTTGGTTTCTAAATCGGCTACCTTATAAGTAGAGCCTATATTTTTTTGCAGAAAATCTTCCGCTTCTTTTTTAGTTGCAAAGTTCTTAGGCAATTTGGCTTTCACTACTTTACCGGCCTCATTGGTAAACTCAGCGGTAACCGAATAAGAAGCCACCGGTTTAAATTCCTGAATTTCTCTTTCGCGTTCTACGATTAAGCGAACGGAAACCGATTGCACACGACCAGCTGACAACCCTCCTTTAACTTTTTTCCATAGTACGGGTGAAAGTTCATACCCCACTAAACGGTCTAAAACTCTACGTGCTTGTTGTGCATTGACTAAATTGTAATCGATGCCACGTGGGTTTTCGATGGCTTTTTGGATGGCTGATTTGGTAATTTCGTGAAAAACAATTCTTTTAGTCTTGCTCTTATCTAGTTTTAATTCTTCCGCTAAGTGCCAGGAAATGGCCTCTCCCTCGCGGTCCTCATCGGAAGCTAACCAAACCATATCGGCTTTTTTGGCTAATCCTTTCAACTTGGTCACCAAAGCTTTTTTATCGGCGGAGACTTCATACTTGGGCTTGAACCCGTGTTCAACATCTACTCCTATTTCTTTGGAAGGCAAGTCGGCAATGTGCCCGTAACTTGACTCGACCTGGTAGTCACTACCGAGAAATTTTTCGATTGTTTTTGCCTTTGCCGGCGACTCCACGATAACTAAATTCTTTGCCATATCCCTATTGTTTACGCGGACAAAAGTAAACGTTTTTTTTAAATTATCGATTTAGTGTTGGTTTTTAACGGTGATTGACCAATAAGAGAAACTTATATTGTTTCGCAACTTTGTGTTAGCAGCAGGAACTTTTCAAAACCCCATCAAGAAACTCAATCACCCCATCAAGAAGTTATAAAACCCCATGGGGAAACTCGAAAACCCTATGGGGAAACTATAAAACCCCATGGGGAAACTATAAGACTCTGTGGGGAAGTTGCAAAACCCTATGGGGAAGTTGCAAAACACCACGGGGAAAGTCCAAAACCCAATGGGAAAACTCGAAAACCTTATGGGGGAAGTTCAAAATCCTGCGGGAATCCTGAAAATCTATTTGCGGTTGAGATTTAAAGTGTAACTTATTTTTTTTACACACACCAAATTGACACAACACCTATATATGTAACTGATTTTGTACGGTACTTTTTTCAAGTTTACCGAGACAAAAGACAAAGCCTCTTTAGCCCCGATTCCTACGGCAGTCGCTACGTTCGTGTGGAGAGGTTACCGCGTAACCCGTAAAGCGGGAATAGGGATTCCCGACACGCCTAAACCATTCGCTCTAAAACTTTTGTTAAACCGTTTCTGCCAACTTGTCAGATTTCCGAATTTAGTATTATCTTTGCTGTCCCGAAAAACGCAAAATCGGGATGATGGTATACGATACTGAAATAAATTCAGCATAAAATGGAAAAGGAAATAGACGAGAAAAAACAAGGTACCAGCTTGGTTTTAGAGCAGAGAGAAGGTAACCAAAAAAAATTATTTATAGAAAGCTACGGCTGTGCGATGAATTTTTCGGACAGCGAGATTGTAGCTTCAATTTTGACTGAGCAAGGCTACAATACTACTCAAAAATTGGAGGAAGCCGACTTGGTTTTGGTCAATACCTGCTCTATACGAGACAAGGCGGAACAAACGGTGAGAAAACGTTTGGAAAAATACCAAGCGGTGAAACGCAGCATCAACCCGAGTATGAAGGTAGGTGTTTTGGGTTGTATGGCTGAGCGTTTGAAAAGTCAGTTCCTGGAAGAAGAAAAAATTGTTGACATGGTTGTTGGCCCGGATGCTTACAAGGATTTACCAAATCTATTGAAAGAAGTGGAAGAAGGTCGTGATGCCATCAATGTTATCCTTTCTAAAGATGAAACTTACGGCGATGTGTCTCCGGTGCGTTTGAATAGTAATGGCGTGAATGCCTTTGTTTCTATCACACGCGGTTGCGATAACATGTGTACGTTTTGCGTAGTGCCGTTTACCCGCGGTCGTGAGCGCAGCCGTGAACCACAAAGTATTATGGCTGAGATTCAGGATTTGTGGGACAGAGGTTTTAAAGAAGTTTGTCTTTTGGGACAAAACGTTGACAGTTACCTTTGGTATGGCGGCGGTTTGAAAAAAGATTTTGACAAGGCTACCGAAATGCAAAAGGCTACAGCTACTGATTTTGCAATGCTTTTGGAACAATGTGCCGTTGCTTTTCCTAAGATGCGTTTCCGTTTTTCGACTTCCAATCCGCAGGACATGCACGAAGAAGTATTGCATGTGATTGCCAAATACAATAACGTTTGTAACTATATACACTTGCCGGTTCAAAGCGGTAGTACCCGAATTTTGAAAGAAATGAATCGCCAACACACCCGTGAAGAATACATGGCGTTGGTAGATAAAATCAAACAAATTATACCGGACTGTTCGATTTCGCAAGATATGATTGCCGGTTTCCCTACCGAGACCGAAGAAGATCACCAAGATACTTTGAGTTTGATGGAATATGTAGAGTATGACTTTGGTTATATGTTTGCGTATTCTGAAAGACCCGGTACTTTGGCAGCCCGTAAAATGGAAGATGATGTGCCGGAGGAAGTAAAGAAAAGACGTTTACAGGAAATTGTAGACTTGCAACAAATACTGAGTGAAAAAAGAACCAAACGATTCTTAGGACAAACGGTAGAAGTATTGATTGAAAAAGAATCAAAGAAATCAGATAAACATTGGAGCGGCAGAAATTCTGAAAATGTGGTGACTGTTTTCCCTAAAGAACACTATAAAGAAGGTGATTTTGTATTGGTAAAAGTTACCGATTGTACCACTGCGACTTTGATTGGTGAAGCGGTTGGCTATTCTGAAATGAATTAACAATTGATAATGGATAATTGATAATTAGGATCTCTAAATCAATTATCCATTGTTAATTAATCAATTAATCGATTAAAAACATGGAATCCGTTCAAAGCATCAAACA
>CAYPSB010000050.1:10995-18699 GCA_964413435.1 uncultured Flavobacterium sp. | reverse complement strand
GAAATCAGCTTTAAAACATTAATCAATCCGGCTGACCTTCCGGTATTGACCACCACTTCGATTACTGATGTTACGACCAATTCGGCTGTTTCAGGGGGTAGCGTGACCAGTTCAGGAGCTTCTCCGGTGACCAGTCGCGGTATCGTTTGGGGCTTAAATCCGGATCCGACTATTCTTATCAACATCGGAATTTCTTCTAACGGAATAGGTTTAGGAACTTTTATCAGCAATGCTATCAACCTGAGCCCTAACACTACTTATTACGTAAAAGCTTATGCTACCAACTCACAAGGAACGGCTTATGGAAACGAGTTTTCATTTACCACCAGCCCGTTGTTGTACACCGTTGGTAATGGCGTAAATGATATAGATGGTAATCATTACAATTCAGTTATTTTGAGTGGTAGAGAATGGACCACTTCTAACCTGGATGTTACCCAATACACCGACGGAACTCCTATCCCTCAGGTGCAAAATGCTACTGACTGGGCTAATTTGACAACAGGAGCTTGGTGTTATTACGCTTTCCAAACCAGTTACGGAGTAGTTTACGCTAAATTATACAACTGGTATGCGGTAGCGGGAATATGGAACACTGCTTCGAAAACTGACCCTGCTCAACGCAAAAAACTAGCCCCTACCGGATGGCACGTACCAACAAACAGTGACTGGAATTCGGTTACGACTTATCTTGGCGGAGCACAAACAGCCGGAGGTTTACTGAAAGAAACCGGTCCTTTACACTGGCAAAGTCCAAACACAGGGGCGGTAAACTCAAGCGGTTTCACTGCACTACCGGGTGGTAATGTTTTGCCTAACGGAACATTCGGAAGTCTTGGTACTATTGGCTACTGGTGGGCTTCAAACGAGTACAACTTAAGCAGTTCATGGTGTGCCGGATTGTACAGCAATAACACTACCATAACGAATGCACCAATCAATAAGAATTACGGATTTTCGATAAGATTAGTAAAAGACTAATCAGCATCATACACTACCATTTAAACCTCGTTTTTTAACGGGGTTTTTTTGTAAAATAATTTATCTTTGGAAGAATAGTAAAACGAATTGCTTATGTTTCATTCGAGGAAAGACACCGTTTATGTTGTGTTGGCAGGAATATTCATTACCAATGCGGTAGTGGCTGAGTTAATTGGCGGAAAATTGATAGATGTGGGTCCGACCGTGATGAGTATAGGTATTTTGCCTTGGCCTGTGGTTTTTGTCAGCACCGATTTAATCAATGAATATTTTGGCGAAAAAGGCGTTCGGAAACTTTCAATCATCACAGCCTGTCTGATTGCTTACACATTTATAGTTTTGTTTTTTGCTATGAAAATTCCGTCTACCGGAATCAGCACTGTTACCAGTTCACAATTCAATGCTGTTTTTGGGCAAAGCCAATTAATCATAGTGGGAAGCATCACCGCTTTTTTGATTTCGCAGTTGATTGATGTGAGCATTTTTCATTTTTTTAAAAGAAAAACAGGCCATAAAATGATATGGCTGCGAAGTACAGGATCGACCGTTATTTCACAATTGTTTGACAGCTTTATTGTGTTGGGCATTGCATTTTGGGTGCCGGGAATCATGGACACCCAGACGTTTTTTCTTTCGGCTATGACCGGCTATTCGGTGAAACTTGCCATAGCGGTTTTGATGACTCCTATGATATATTTAGGCCATAACTTAATTGATAAATACATTGCCAAAGATGGAAAATAAAATACGCTGCGCTTGGTGTGAAAAGGATGATTTATACCGCGATTACCACGATAACGAATGGGGAAATCCGGTATATGAGGACGATAAGCTGTTTGAGTTTTTAGTTCTTGAAACTTTTCAGGCCGGGTTGAGCTGGTATACCATATTGAAGAAAAGAGAGAACTTTCGGGAAGCCTTTGACCAATTTGATTACAAAAAAATTGCCCAATACAACGAAGATAAAATAGCCGAATTGATGCAGAACCCGGGCATCATCAGAAACAACCTGAAAATAAACGGAACGGTTGCCAATGCTGTCGCGTTTATGAATGTTCAGGAAGAATTTGGCAGTTTCTCTAAATACATTTGGGATTTTACCGGGGGAAAACCCATTGAAAACAACATCAAAAAACTGAGTGATGTAAAAGCAACCACTCCGCTTTCGGATGCCATTAGTAAAGATTTGAAGAAACGCGGATTTAAGTTTGTGGGTTCAACGGTAGTATATGCACATATGCAAGCCACCGGCATGGTGAATGATCACGTGGAAGATTGTTGGAAAAGGAAGTAGGTCATCGATTTCAAACGGCAGATTTCAGAACTTTCATGAAAGTCTCCCGGGATATTTCAAAAGCGCCTAATTGCTCTAAATAATCGTTGTGTAACTGACAATCCAAGAGTTTGTAGTTTCGCTCCTTGAGCTCTTTTATTAAAGCCACAAAAGCAATCTTACTGGCATTGGATACTTTGGAAAACATACTCTCTCCGCAAAAAACATGTCCCAAATCAACGCCGTATAAACCGCCAACCAATTCTCCGTTTTGCCACACCTCAATCGATTGGGCAAAACCCAATTCGTGCAGTTGGGTGTAAGACGCAATGATGTCATCGGAAATCCAGGTTCCTTCCTGCCCGGGACGTTCGATTTGCTGGCAGTTGGTTATTACCTCTTTAAAATTCTGATTGAAAGTAACCTGAAACAGATTGCGATTAATCAGATTGCGGATGCTTTTGGGAACTTTATATAGTGAAGGCACTACAACCATACGCTCCGGTGGTGCCCACCAAAGTATAGGTTCGTCTTCATTAAACCACGGAAAAATACCGTTGCGGTAAGCCAATAACAGTCGCTCAGCAGACAAATCACCGCCTATTGCCAACACTCCTTCAAAAGAAGCCTCTTCAACGGGAGGAAAGTACAAGTCTTTGGTTAAAAAGTACATGGAAAGCGTTAATTCATTTAGTAAAAAAAGCCAGAAACTAGAACCTGATTCTAACTTCTGACTTCTTTAAGTTGATTGATTTTAGCGATTAGAAAGGCAAATCGTCGTGCTCTTCTTCGTTAAAATTAGTGGCCGGTGCAAATGCTTCTGCCGGTGGCATCGGAGCCATACCTGCAGCCGGTGCTTCGGCTTGTAATTTTTCAATTCTCCAACCTTGAATGTCGTTGAAATATTTGGTTTCTCCTTGCGGATTTACCCATTCTCTACCTCTTAAGTTAATAGAAACTTTTACCGCTTCCCCTACATGATAGTTGTTTAACAAGTCGCATTTATCCTGCACAAAATTGATGCTGATAAATTGCGGATATTGCTCTTCAGTAGCCACAACTAATTCTCTTTTTCTAAAACTGGCACTCACTTGTTGCTCAGGATTAATGACTTTAATTTTTCCGGTAACTTCCATAATTATTGATTTGCTAAAAGTACTTTCCAGGCAGAAAGCACCTCATTATTATTCAGATATTCTTTTGCTTTGAGATGGATTTTTTGTTCGTCGTCCGAACTTAAAACGGCTTTTACAGCAAAATTTTGTTGTACAAATATAGTAATTTCTTCTTGTGTTGGCAACGCTTCTACATTTCCTAATTTACCTAAATCATTCCCGTCAAAAACAGCGCTTTTCTTAATGAAATCGGGTATTTGATCTACCCCTATCCCTAAGGTGGTCAGTGGTTTTTCGACTTCAAACAACCCCTGATTGGAACGGGAATACCAATTGCCTCCCAAACGGGAAACCAAATCGATTTTATTTTGGTCTATAGCTCCTTTTTCGTCTAATACTGCTTCATTGATATGAATTTTCACCACTTCGCAGATAATCAAATTCCCGGCACCTCCTTGGTTTCCGAGGGCGATGATTTCATTGACTTTACACTCCATTTGCACCGGACTTTCGGCTACGCGATACGGTTTTACCATATCTGATGGCAACATCGTCAGGCCTGATTTTTCAAACTCGTTGACTCCCTCAGGATATTCGGTGCTTGACAATGAAGCCTGTTGTACTATATCGTAATTCACCACATTGATAACCACCTGTTTGGTAGCCTGACAGTTCTCGAGAGTATGTTTGGTCGTGTTGTTCCTAACGCGTCTGGCCGGAGAAAAAACCAGTATGGGCGGATTAGAACTGAACACATTAAAGAAACTGAACGGAGATAAATTGGGCTTGCCATTTTGATCGACCGTACTGGCAAACGCAATAGGTCTGGGCGCTACGGCACTTTGCAGGTAGCCTTGTAACTGTGCCGGCGACAGCGTATGAGGTTCGAAACTGAGCATGATTTTATTTTTTTTGTAAAAATAACCAATAAACTGTTTTGTTTTATATCCGAAACTCAAACTAATCAATCAAAAAAAGCCCCGCACAAGCGGGGCTTTTCTATTGTCATCTATCACAACGTGATTATTGTTTGATAACCTTAATGGTTTTTGTCAAATCATCTGAAGACACTTTAACCAAATAAGTACCTGAAGCCAAATTAGAAACATCTATTTGACCTTGGGCAGCGTTTATGTTTTTAGAAAGCACCACCTGTCCTAAAAGATTGGTAACCTGAACCTGAGTAATGGTAGTTTCGGCAGATAAATTCAAGATATCTTTTACAGGGTTTGGATAAGCTTTGAAATTGTTAGCATTAAATGTTGGTGTTGCTAAATCTCCGAAACAAATCACAGAACGAGATCTGTCTGCTTCTTCCTCACCACATTGATCATCGGTATGGTTGTAGAATCTTACTACGCCATCAGCGGTAGCTGTCCATGTAACCGGAGTAGTTCCGTAAGCTACAGCTGTAATACCTCCATCGGCACTGATGGTAATAAAATCAGTTGGGTTAGAGCTTAAAAACTCATAAGTAAAGCCGGCAACCACGCTAACTGAAGAATATTCTCCGGCCCAACCATCAGAAACAATTTCCTCTTCAGTTACTCCGTCACATACGGTAGAAGTAAATACTTCATCAGCCGGATATTCATAAGCATTTAAACAATATCCCGGAGCTGCCATACTGGTGAAACTGAATACCTGACATCCGGTAGCTTCTCCTGCTAAATTTTTAGGAACCACCATCCAGTAGAACGTAGTGTTGTACAATGGTATCGATAAATCAACTGAAGTTGTAGTGTAGTTACCAATCAAGTCAGCTGACGTTAATGGTAAAGAAATACCACCGTAAACGTCGTAACTGTCAGGAGCATCACCTGTAGTCGGAGCATCCCAAGTAAATGTAACAGGAGTACCTACCGGAACGTCAATAGCACCATCTGCCGGGAAGGTAAGCGTAGCACAATCAGGAGCCGATACGGTCACGCCACTACAAATAACTGATCTTGATCTTGAAGTTTGACTTGTAGCACATTGATCATCAGCATGAGTGTAAAAACGCACTACGGCATCTGCTGTGGCTGTCCAAGTAAGTGGCGTAACACCTGCCGCAAGGGAAGTAGTACCACCTGCATCACTAATCGTGATAAAATCTGTTGGTATAGAACTGATGAACTCATAAGTCAATCCGCCTGTAACATTAACACTTGAATATTCTCCTGCCCATCCGTTGCTTACAATTTCCTGAGGGGTTACTCCGTCACAAATGTCATTAGTAAAAGTATCTCCAAACGGATATTCTCCATAAGGAGCATTTAAGCAATAACCTGGTGCAGATTCAGTAGTGAAGCTGAACGGTACACATCCAACAGCCTCTCCGGCTAAATTTTTAGCAACAACCAACCAGTAAAAAGTAGTATTGTAACCTGTTAAAGTAAAATCAGCTGATGTAGTCGTATAGTTGTCAATGAAATCAGCAGAGGTTAATGGCAATGCTGTACCTCCGTAAACATCATAACTGCTGGCCGCATCACCTGTAGTTGCTGCCTCCCAAGTAAAAGTAACTGTTTGTCCTTGCGGAACATCTACAGCACCATCTGCAGGGAAAGTCATCACAGCACAATCAGGAGCTGCAAGTGTAAACCCGCTACAAATTACTGAACGAGTTCTAAAATCTAAATCAGAAGAACCACATTGGTCATCCACATGAGTATAAAAACGAACTACCATATCAGCTGTTGCCGTCCAAGTAACCGGAGTTGATCCGGAAGCAAAAACTGTAGATGCATCAGCTGAACTGATGGTAATGTAATCTGTACTAACAGAACTTGAGAAATCATAAGTCAATCCGTTCGTCACATTCATCAACGAATATTCTCCGGCATACCCTACTGTAGTGATGTCATCAGGTGTAACCCCGTCACATACTGTTGAAGAAAACGTACCGGAAGGATATTGACCGAAAGGAGCACTCAAACAAGCAGATCCTGAAGGAGATTCGGTTGTAAAGCTGTAGGTATCACAGCCGGTAGCCTGACCGCCTAAATTTCTAGGGATAACCGTCCAATAATACGTAGTTGCATAAGACGAAACATCTACCTGAGCAGATGTAGTGGTGAAGCTTCCCAATAAATCATCAACTGTCAATGGCAAAGCTGTTCCAAAATAAACATCATAACTAGCCGGAGCATCACCTGTGGTTGGAGCATCCCATGTTAAGTTAAGCAGTGGGCCTACCGCTACATCTGTAGCATTGTCTGCCGGTGCTGTTAGTGCAGCACAACTTGGTGCATCAACATCCGCTTCCAGAGAAACATCATCAATGGCCCAATTATCTCCGTCGTCCTGAGTCATGACAAAAGCCACATAAATTGTTTGTCCTAAATAAGCCGACAAATCCACTGAGCGTTGAGTCATGGTTAAAGGTATGTCTGCTTCTGTTTTAGTATCTATGGTTACAAATGAAGAAATATTTGTAGGCGAAGTGGTTGATACTCTTATGGTGTATTCTGTTCCATAATCACTATCATAGGTTTGGGCTTCGTAAAAAGCGAGTAAAACATTGGGAGCCGTCACTGTAAACTGCGGGGTAACCAGCCAATCTTCTGCCAGTCCTCCGCTTACGTTTTCGTATCTGACAAATGCAGCTTGCGCACCCGACGAAACATAACCGGAAACAGTTGTTAATTTCCAATCCTGTAAGGTTCCAAGCCCGTTGGTTCCTCTGAAACTTGTCCAACCTGCCGGTGGAAAAGTAGCCCCCTCAAATCCTTGCGGAAATTGAGCATATCCTTTTGAAGCAAATGCCAAAAGAACAAAAAACAAAAGAGTAATTTTTTTCATAAATACTGGTTTTAATTTATTTGATTCGTAAATATAATAAAATTACTATTTAACCCTTCATCTTTTTTTCATAAACACAACATTATCAAAAGTTTTAAGTTGAATAGAATAAAAACCCTTCGGATTTTTGGTTTAGAAAAACAAACTTCCTCCTTTTTCATTTTTTCATTACTTTTAACCAAAAGTAAATCGCATGCAGTTTTCGGAAAAACGAAACATTACCCGTTGGGTTATTATTTTAACTTCATTCGTCATCGTGAGTTTGATTTTGTGGAATACCTATTCTTTTTTTCAGATTTTTAAAAAAGAAGAGCGGGTCAAGATGCAAAATTGGGCTTTGGCGCAAAAGAAAATCAACAGTGCCGACCCCAATGCGGATGTTGACATTGAACTTCCGTTTCAAATCATTCAGGAAGCCAGTATTCCGATAATTGTAACCGAAAAGGATTCGATTATAAACACCATTAATATTGATAATGATGTACTGAAAGACAAGGCTAAACTAAATGCTTTTTTACAAAAACTGAAAAGTCAGAACGAACCCATCAT
>CAYPSB010000050.1:0-10895 GCA_964413435.1 uncultured Flavobacterium sp. | reverse complement strand
CTTAAAAACATCATTGAAGAAACCGAGCAATCATTCGATTATTTACAATCGAGATTTTCCAAGCAGGTTGAATTTTCTTTTAAAGCTCCTCAAAAACCTGTTATGGTCTTACTGAATCCTATTTTGCATAGTTGGACAGTCGAAAACCTGGTTAAAAATGCCATTGACGCTATGAAAGGCCGAGGAAAAATAGCAATAGTGATTGAAGAAGACCACCATTTAGTTAAAATTTTAGTGAGCGATACCGGAAAAGGAATACCTAAAAATCAATTTAAACGCATTTTCGAACCCGGTTTTACTACCAAAAAAAGAGGTTGGGGACTTGGATTGTCATTAACCAAAAGAATAGTTGAAGAGTACCATAAAGGAAAAATCAAGGTCCTTCACTCAGAACTGGGAAAAGGAACCACCATACAGGTTTCCTTCAAAAAATCGGTCTGAGGATTACTTTCGCTTGACCATAAAAAAAGCAGCTCTTTCGGATGGACTTTTAGAGAGGTAGTTCTTCACAAAATTGAGTTGCTCTTCAAACCTTTTTTGTGCCGATGCCACGGTCTTTTTTAACGAATTAAAATTATAAAGGTTTTCTTTACTAACATCCACAATCTTATCTAATTCCTGTTGACAAAACAACCACTTATCATAAGGAATTTGCACTTTTTCTTTAATTTTTTCATCGGAAACCAAAGGCATAAACCTTTTGTTTCGGTAAGCGATAAAATCGTTCAGCAGTTTATTAGCCAAATTAAACTCGGAAACTATCTGTTGTAATTTAGGGATACTCTGATTGTTTTTGTATCCTTCCCAATTCATTTTCAAAGCAGTGTATTTCTCTTTGATGAAATCATTTTTCAGGCCTGTTTTTTCGAGACGTTCTATTTGTTTTGCCATTCTTTCGGGCTCAGATAAGCCTTCAAATTCGGCGATAGCTCCATTAAAGTCAAACGAATTGGCAATCACATCCGACTGTGTCACATCTTGATAAAAATCATCATTGGAGATGGGTTTTTCGTTCAGTTGCCATATATAATCAAAGGGCATATGGGTTTTCAGGAAATCGGCAGCATCCGTCTTGTAATAAGCATTGTTCAGTTTCTTGTAAAAAACCTCATCTTTAACGTAACCGGCTCCCCAGGTAGGATCAAACAAATACCATTTGTCGTTTATCTTACAGGCGTTCCAGGAATGAGATAAGTTTGCAATTTTCCCAAACTGTTTGGTATATCCGTCAACCACGTATGATTTCACACCCAGTTGATTTACTATTGCATTGAACACTTCGGCATAATGCATGCAAACGCCTTTTCGGGTCTTTAACGCAGCGTCAATTTTTTCTTTAACGGTTTGGATTTTGGGTTTATACATAGCCGGTACATCATAGCTGATGTTATTGGCCGTCCAGTAAAAAGCGGCTCTTACCTTATCTTCTTCTGAAGTAAAATTTTGATTGATGTAATTGGCTATTGCAGGAATGCTATTTTGATATTGTTTCGGAATTTCATCAGTTTTTTGATCAATCATTTCATATTGACTGAACATCACATTAGAAAGCAATAACATCAACAGTTGCACTATTTTTTTCATAAACCTCAAATAAAAAAGTTCCACTAATTTAACTAAACTAATGGAACTTCTGTTTTTTTGTTGGAAATAAACTATACATTCTGAGCTATAGCAGCAGCCAATTCCTGAAAGGCTTCAGGAGTCATGGTAACTTTGCGCTGAAAACGCATATCATCCATATCGTGCAGCGGGATTAAATGCACATGGGTATGAGGCACTTCCAATCCTATGACGGCCACTCCCACTCGTTTGCACGGAACTGTTTTTTCTATGGCATGAGCAACTTTTCTGGAGAACTTCATCAATCCTAAATAAAGAGCCTCATCCATATCAAAAATCTTATCGATTTCTTGTTTCGGAATACAAAGCGTATGCCCTTTGGCATTGGGGTTTATATCCAGGAAAGCGAGGTAGTTTTCATCTTCCGCTACTTTGTAACAGGGAATTTCTCCGCTTATTATTTTAGTAAAAAGGCTGGCCATGATTAGTCTCGGGTGATTTCTAAAATTTCAAAATTCAATTTTCCGTTAGGAACGCTTATCTCAGCAATCTCTCCTACTTTTTTCCCAAGTAACCCTTTCCCTATAGGAGAAGTTACCGAGATTTTTCCGGATTTCAAATCAGCTTCACTTTCGGCTACCAATGTATACTTCATTTCCATGCCGTTGGCTTGGTTTTTAATTTTCACATTAGATAACACTAAGGCTTTTGATAAATCCAATTGTGATTCGTCAATCAATCGTGCATTGGCGTATAACTCTTCCATTTTGGCAATACGCATTTCCAAAAGCCCCTGAGCCTCTTTGGCAGCGTCATATTCGGCATTTTCAGACAAGTCGCCTTTATCTCTTGCTTCGGCAATGGCTTGAGATGCTTTGGGTCTTTCAACACTCTTAAGCTGCTCTAATTCGTCTTTCAATTTTTTTAATCCTTCAGCGGTGTAATACGATACTGTACTCATGTTTTCCTGTTTTATATAAATAGAAAAAATCCCATCGCAACGGGATTTCTTTTTGCAAAGATACTATTTAAATTTATTTCAAATTTTGTTCACGCTTATTAACGTTTGTCAAAGTTAATTAAATTAAATTTGTTTACCCATAGTATTTGAAAAAATTTAAGATGAAAAAGATTTTAATATTATTATTGTTGACTGTATTTGTTTTGGGCTGTGAAAAAGGAACCATTAACAACAACAATCCTAACATTCCCAATTATCCGGTTAACTTGCAAATAAACCTGAATTTACCTCTTTATAATGATTTGACCTATGCCAGCGGTCATTATGTTGATTATTCTCAAGGAGCCAGAGGTATCGTGGTTTTTAATACCGGCAACGATATTTACGTTGCTTTTGATTTGGCATGTCCTAATCAACCCTTTGCTTCTTGTTCGAGCGCTATGGAAGTAACCGGTATAGAAGCAAAATGCCTCTGCGACAACAAGTCTTACTTGTTGTATACCGGACAAAGTGCAGGTCAGCAATATCCAATGAAACAGTATTATGTAGAAAAGAGCGGAAGTTCACTTTACGTTCATAATTAAAAAAAGCCAGTCAAGATTGACTGGCTTTTTTCGACTATTAAAACTTCAAACTTAATCCGGCCAAGAAATTGATTCCGGCTTGCGGATAGTAATATGGATAAACATCCCACATGTACCCATTGGAAACGTATTGTTTGTCTAAAACATTGTTTACTAAACCTGTCAGAACAATCGATTTGAAAATTGATTTAGGTTTAATCTCATAGGTAATATTGAAATCATTTACGAAATAGTCCGGGAGTTTAGCAGCAGGCAATTGGATGTTGTTCATGTACTGCTCTCCGACAAATTTCGAAAGCCAGGAAACCTGCATCCCTTCAAACGGTTTGTAAACCAAAATATTCCCAGCAATAACCGATGGGGAATACGCAATATCTTTGGTACCAACATGTACGTCGGAAACGTTCAGATCCACATTTTTATTTTGGCTGATGGTGAAATTCGGGCGAATGATGAATTTATTGGAAAGCGCGTAAGTGGCATCAACTTCCAACCCTAAACGGTAACTTTTTTCACTATTGGAGCGAATAGGGTTCCCCACATCATCTAAATTACCGGTTAAAATCAGTTGGTCTTTGTAGGCCATGTAGTAAATATTGGTATTGATTTTGGCTTTGCCAGCTGCAAATCTCCAACCCAGTTCAAAATCATCCAGTTTTTCCGGTTTGGCATTACCTCCTTCGTAATCGGTGCGGTTGGGTTCGCGGTGGGCTTTGGCATACGAAAAATAGAAGGTGTTTTTAGCGTTGAGATTATAGTTTAAACCGGCTTTGGGATTGAAAAAACGAAACGTATCGTTTACAAAGTCAGCCTGAACACCATTGGCCTTGTAGTTTACCAAACGGTATTGCAAATCTCCGTAAAGACTCCATTTTTCCGTCAGTTGATAATTGGCTTTTGCAAAAATATTGCGATCTGTTTTCACTCCGTAATCATCATAATAATGATCTCCCAGCTCACTGGTAGAGGCAAATCGGGCCCAAATTACTTTCCCGAAGTGATCGCCTTCATATTTATTACCGGCACCACCAATAATCAAATCGAGTCGATCTTTTTTGTAATTGGCCGAAAAAGTAAATCCGTAAAAATCATTGTCTAACCATTTCTGACGAATTAAATCAGTCGAAGTTTGGCCGTCAACCGGCGTTAATCCATAATCGGAAAAATCGGCGTCTTCCTTATAGTTTTCATAATATCCTTTCCCTTTGGTGTAATGCAAGGCCGCATTTATGCTCCAAGTTGCCGTTACTTTTTCGTTCCAATGCAATTGAAAATGGTCTTGCTGATAGTTATCGGTTTCATTGTTATAAAAACGAGTCACTCCGAATTCATCCGTAAACATTCCGGCCGAATTGAACGTTCTGTCATTCAACAAAGTTTCGCCGTCGATACCGTTCCAAGATTGGTATGTTTTTTCGGTACCGCCAAAAACCAAGGCCTTGATTATAGACGTTTTGCCCACGTAAGTTCCTTGTAAGAAATAAGACTTCAAGTCGGAAGAAGCGCGGTCAATATAACCTTGTGAGTTAATATTGGAAAGTCTTCCGGCCAATTCAAAATGGTCGTTCATCAAACCGGTACTGAATTTAACGGTGCTTTTTCGCGTGTTAAAACTACCGGCCGAATTCGAGATTTCACCTGAACTTTGTTTGGAATACGAATCGGTTAGCAGGTTTAGACTCGCTCCGAAGGCTCCGGCACCATTGGTAGAAGTTCCCACACCACGCTGCAATTGCAGGCTTTCAACCGACGAAGCAAAATCGGGCATATTGACCCAATACGTTCCGCTACTTTCGGCATCATTATACGGAATTCCGTTGATGGTAATGTTTACGCGGGTTGCATCACTTCCTCTGACGCGAATTCCGGTGTAGCCTACACCGTTTCCGGCATCAGAAGTAGTAACTACCGAGGGCATAAAGTTCATTAAAACAGGAATGTCCTGCCCCAGATTTCTCAACTTGATTTCTTCTTTGCTCAAATTACTGAACGAAACCGGAGTTTTAGCCGTAACGCGTACCGCAGAAACCAACACTTCATCGAGTTGGTTGACTTTGACCGTGTCTTGTTCTTTTTGCTGTGAAAAGGCATGAGTGAGGGCCAGCAGCATTACACCCGAAAAGTAAATTTTCGTTTTGGAAGCCCTTTCTTTGTTTGGGTAATTGAATAAAGTTTTCATTCGTAAAAAAGGTTACGAATAAAAGGGGTAATTATTCTTTTGGTTAAAAATTAAAATTGATTTGTTCCTATGACAACACCACGACGTGCACTCCGTTTGCGTCATTATTCCCTAAACAGCATTACCTGTTCCAGGTTCCTTGGGTATAATCTCAGCCCGTATCAGAGCACCCCTTTGAGACGGGGCAAAGATATAACTCTTTCTTTCAAAGTTCCTAGTTAAAAGTGTGGTTTTCTTCGTTGCTGTTTGATTTCAGACTGATTGCGCTTGGCTTTGATGCGTTTCTCAATGGCGGAACGCGGAATTTTAGTCGCTTTTCGTTTCTTTTGAACCACCAGCGATTGCTGAATCAATTGCAAAAAGCGTTTGGTAACAATTGTTTTATTTTTCAACTGACTTCGGTCCTCGTCGCAGTTTAGAATCAACAGGTTTTCAGACGACAATTTAGTTCCGAGTTTATGATGCAACAACTCCTTTTCTTCTGGTGTTAGAGCTTTGGAATTATCGACATCAAAAGTCAAAACTACTTTAGAGGAAACTTTGTTCACATTTTGACCACCCGCTCCTGAACTTCTGACGGCTTTAAACTGAAGTTCTGTCAAAATTACATCAGTTTTCATACTGTGGTTGGTGTGCCGGTTTCAGTAAATCATTTACTGTTTTCACCGGATTAAAGGTTACCAGCGGCACTTCGACAAAAACAGAAATCCACTTGGCCATAGCACCATTCCAAAGTCCGGGAAGCTCGTACCCTTTGAGGTCTTTTCCTTTGTTGTTTTTATGAACAATAAAACCGGTACTTGGGTCGACAAATTGTTGCAAATCAAATTTCTCTCCTTTGTAATTTTTAGTAGCGCAAACCAAGTCTACGGGATTAAAATGAGTGGCTTTCGCCAAAATGGCTGCCTGTTCCGAATTATGGGTATCCACTTGAGAACTTTCGACAATTTGGAGTGAAATATTGCCTTTCGTTCCTCTGACCCAAAACGGTCCGCCTCCGGGCTCGCCTTCATTTTTAACCATGCCGCATACACGCATCGGACGGTTGAGTTTGTTTTTGATGAAATCGATTTTATTTTCGAGTGTATATTTATGAAAATCATCCAACACATCAATATTGAGTTTTTGCTGCATGAAATGTACGATGGATTCAATATCATTTTCCGTTACTAAATGTTGGTCAATGTCGGATAAAATTTTAAAAACCTGCTCTTGTAAATGCAATAAAACGCCGGCTAATCCTTTTTTATAAAGTGTGATTTCCTTGATGTGGTTCTGAATGACATTATCGATGTTTTTAATAAAAATCACATCAGCATCCAAGGCATTCAGATTGTTAATTAAAGCACCATGTCCGCCCGGACGGAAAACCAATTCCCCTTTTTCATTGCGAAACGGCTGATTCTGCATGTCTACCGCGATGGTATCTGTACTTTTGTATTGATAGGAAAAACTAACTTCGGTTTTAGTGCCCGATTTCGCTTCCACCTTATCTTTTACTTCGTCAATTATTGAATTGAACAAGGCTTTATGATTCTCGGAAACGGTAAAATGCAGGTTTGAAACCGAATTGGAACTGGCATAAAAAGCGCATTCATTCAGATGTTCTTCAACCGGTGTGGCAATATGGGTTTCATACTTATGAAAAGCTAAAGTTCCTTTGGGTTTGCCGGCAAAATCAAAGTGCTCATGAGCCAACATGGTTTTGATGAAACGGTAGCTTTTTTCATGACTTTCAAGCGAATAGTATTCGGGGTGAAGTGATTTTATTTTGGCTTTCACTTCGTCGTAAAAGGGGAATTTTTCAATTCCCGCCAGGAAAATCGAAAGGTTTTTATCTTTCTTTCTGTTGATGTACGCGTTGATGGTTTCGTTTTCGTGGTCAAATTCATTTAAAAATTCATTCAAAAACTTAAACATGCGACTGGCAGCACCCGAAGCCGGCACAAATTTTTTGAGTTTCAGATTGCCTTTCTTTTCATCAAAAAAACGGGCTTGTTCCTCGAACTCCTCCGTGGTCAATTTCACGATACCGTCTCCGATTGTAGCCGGTCGGTCCAAAGAAATCTTAGGAATGCCCGATTGAAAAAGCAACAACTCTCCTTCTATTTTATCTAACGTAATTCCGTGTGCTTCAATCTGGTTAAAGTCGGCTTCTGAAAATCCGTGTGTTATGGTTAAACTGTTTTTTGTTGTAATGTTTTCTTCCATTCTAAATAGCCAAAAACGGCAACTATCGTTAAAAATAAAAACAGTATACTTGAGAAAGTATACCCTTTTGCATAGTACATTGGTATCGAAATAACATCCCCAATAATAAGGAAAATCCAATTCTCTATTTTTCTTCTAGCCATCAGCCACATCCCAACAAACAAAAAGCATGTAACAATAGTGTCTATATATGATGTCCAGTGGGTAAATTTACCAAAAATTGAATAAACAACAATTACAAATAGCAATGTTGAAAAGAAAATTATAACAGACATTTTCTTTTCATAACTATTCATAACCGCAATTGGGAATTCTGTTAAACCTTTTTTTTTTCTCGTCCAAATATACCATCCGTAAATACTCATAACCAATAAATAAAAATTAATCATCATATCACCTAGCAATGACCATTTTAAAAGAAGGTAAACGTAAATTCCTGTACTTATAATCCCAGTAGGGAAAACCCAAATGTTATCTTTTTTGGCAAACCATACGCTTAATAAACCAAAAAATACCGCAGTCAGCTCGAGTACGATTTCATAGGTTGGATAGTTTCTATATTGGTTAAAAAGGAATTCGAACATTGGATTTAAGATTTTTGATTTAGGATTTGCAAATCGGTGTCATTTTTTTGAAAAAAATCAGTGTCATTTTCAAAAGCCGTACCGATGACTACCATGTCGGCACCGGCTCTGAAAGCTTCATCTATAGCTGTTTTTGACTGAATCCCACCGCCTACAATCAACGGAATCGTTATTCGTTCGGCCACCCTCGAAATCATCTCCAAAGGAACCGTTTGTCGGGCACCGCTTCCGGCTTCGAGGTAAATTAGCTTATTACCAGTGAACTCTCCTGCCTTAGCGATTTGAGCCGCATAATCCGGATTATTTCTGGCTAACGGTTTGGTTTGGCTGACTCTTTCCACTGCCGTTTCGCTTCCGCTTTCGATTAAAAGATACCCCGTAGAAATAATTTCCAATTGCGTTTTTTCCAATACAGGAACGGCGTTTATCTGATGTTCTATCAGGTACTCCGGGTTTCTTCCTGAGAGCAGTTGCAAAAACAAAATACCATCGGCTTCTGCTGAGATTTGCGATGGATTTCCCGGAAACAAAAGCACTGGTATGGTTGTTCTTTGTTTGAGCAACAATATCAATTCATCCAAATGCGTCCCGGAAAACGAACTGCCTCCTACCAAAATATGAGTAGCCGGCGATTGATTGATTTTGGAAACTAACGGTTCAAGCGACTCCAATTCCAATTTATCGGGATCTAAGAGTATGGCTAACAGTTTTTGATTTCTCGATTTCGCTTCGAGTATTGTTGAGTAGATTTCTTTCATTATTTCTTTTCAAAGGCACAAACAAAAACATAGTCTTCGATAAAATCGAAAAGAATATCAAAGCATTCTACCTTGTTGTTAAACCGCAGTTCTACGCTGCATTTTTTATCAGACAGTGTGAAATCGTTTTCAAAAATATGATCTTTGAAACTAATTCCTACTTCATTTTTTATCTTAAAGACCGATTCTTTAATTCCCCAAACTACTGTAGCTTTCTTCAACTGCTCTTCGGTATTGAGGTTTTGCAAATGAGAAACATCCATAAATCGCGGTGCCAGTTTCAGAGTTTTTTCTTTTAAGATTTCCAAATCGGCTCCGATATTCTCCTCGCTCAATACAATTACTGAAAAATCATTGGAATGAGATATTGAAATGTGTTTACCGTCTTTCAAATGCGGTTTACCAAAGGTGTCATAGTACAAATCATAATCGGTGTAACCCGCTTCCATCAGAAGTCTTCGCACTCCTAAAAAACCTTTTTGATGACTCTCGGCCTTCATGCTTTCCAGTCTGGCTAACGACACATCCCGTAACGCAACACTGGTAAAAAGCTCATCGAAAGACTCGGTAATTTTCCAAACGAGTAGATGGGTGTATTCGTTTAAGGCTGTGATTCTTAGTAACGGCATGAGAATTTAAATTATCTATTTGTATTTCAGAAAATTAAGTCGGTCAACAAATCACAAAAAAACAAAAAACGTTTTTTTAATTCTATTCTATTGCTTAATTTTGCGCCACATTTTAATAAAACAAATATACACAATAGATGAGTACACAAACATTACCTTTTGTAGCTTACAAAGTTAAAGACATTAACTTGGCAGCTTGGGGAAGAAAAGAAATTGAATTGGCAGAAGCCGAAATGCCGGGATTAATGGCGCTTCGTGCTGAATATGGTGCCAGCCAACCGTTAAAAGGAGCCCGCATTGCAGGATGCCTTCACATGACCATACAAACGGCTGTTTTGATTGAAACATTGATTGCTTTGGGAGCTGAAGTTACTTGGTCTTCTTGTAACATCTTCTCTACTCAGGATCAGGCTGCTGCTGCGATTGCCGCTGCGGGAATTCAGGTTTATGCTTGGAAAGGTTTGAATGAAGAAGAATTTGACTGGTGTATTGAACAAACGTTGTTCTTTGGTGAAGACAGAAAACCATTGAATATGATATTAGACGACGGTGGAGATTTGACCAATATGGTATTCGATCGTTACCCTGAATTGATTCCGGGCATCAAAGGTTTATCAGAAGAAACAACTACCGGAGTTCACCGTTTATACGAAAGAATGAAAAACGGTACCTTATTTATGCCGGCTATCAACGTAAACGACTCGGTTACTAAATCAAAATTCGATAACAAATACGGGTGTAAAGAATCAGCGGTAGATGCTATTCGTCGTGCTACTGACGTGATGTTGGCCGGAAAAAGAGTAGTAGTTTGCGGATACGGTGACGTGGGTAAAGGAACAGCAGCTTCTTTCCGTGGAGCAGGTTCTATCGTAACTGTTACTGAAATCGACCCAATTTGTGCTTTACAAGCTGCTATGGACGGATTCGAAGTTAAAAAATTAGACACTGTAGTGGGTAATGCTGATATCATCATCACAACTACAGGGAACAAAGACATCGTGGTAGGAAGACACTTCGAGGCGATGAAAGATAAAACCATCGTATGCAACATCGGTCACTTTGACAACGAAATCGATATGGCTTGGTTGAACAAAAACCACGGTACTTCTAAAATCGAAATCAAACCGCAAGTAGACAAATACAACGTAAACGGTAAAGACATCATCATTTTGGCTGAAGGTCGTTTGGTAAACTTAGGTTGTGCTACCGGTCACCCAAGTTTTGTAATGAGTAATTCATTCACCAACCAAACCTTGGCGCAAATCGAATTGTGGAACAACTCGGCCAACTACAAAAACGAAGTATACATGTTACCGAAACACTTAGATGAAAAAGTAGCGGCTTTACACTTAGCAAAATTAGGCGTGGAATTGGAAACCTTAAATGACGAACAAGCGGCTTACATTGGCGTTGACGTAAAAGGACC
>CAYPSB010000049.1:12751-20169 GCA_964413435.1 uncultured Flavobacterium sp. | reverse complement strand
CCGCCCGAGGTTTTGAACATTTCCTTCTTGCGGTCGGTAATTTTGAGGAATCCTTCGCTGTCAATTTCACCAATATCTCCGGTATGGAAATAACCGTCAACTATAGCTTCTTGGGTGAGTTTTTCATCTTTATAGTATCCCATCATTACATTCGGACCTTTGCAAAGAATCTCACCATCAGGAGCAATTTTGACTTCAACATTATCAATAATACGCCCAACGGTTCCTATTTTGAAGCCGTGATTACGCATGTCGTTTACCGCTATTACAGGAGAAGTTTCGGATAAGCCGTAGCCTTCCATAATATAAATTTCGGCAGCGGCAAAAATGCGCAGTAATCGGTGTTGCATGGCTGCACTACCATTGACAATCAGATCAAGTCTCCCGCCCAAACCTTCTTTCCATTTGCTGAAAATGAGTTTGCGGGCTATTTTTAATTGCAACTCATACCACCAACCATTGGCTCCATAGGGTTCGTAACGTTCACCAACTTGTACGGCCCAGAAGAATAATTTTCTTTTTATTCCAGTCAGTTCTGATCCTTTGGCAATGATTTTTTCAAACACTTTTTCGGTAAGTCGGGGTACACCGGTCATTACTGTCGGTCGTACTTCTTTGACGTTATCGCCAATTTTTTCGATGGATTCGCCAAAATAAATCGAACAGCTGTAAAACTGGTAAATGTAGGTTACCATGCGTTCGTAAATATGACAAATAGGTAAAAAGCTCAGAGCGATACTTTTGCCTTCTTCAAACGGAATGCGGCTGGCACTGTCTAACACATTTGAAACAATATTGTTGTGGGAGAGCATTACACCTTTAGGTCTTCCGGTGGTTCCCGATGTGTAGATGATGGTTGCTAAATCAGAGCCTTTGACACTGTTTTTGAGTGCTTCAACTTCATTTTGATTGCTTTCGTCTTGGCCTAATTCGAGCAGAGTATTCCAGTTAGTACAGTTGTCTAAGGTGTTGAAGGAATAAATATCGATTAAGTAGGGTACTTTTTCTTTAATGCTGTTTACTTTTCGAAATACTTCTTCATCCGACACAAAGCAATATTTGGCTTCGCTGTGGTTGAGAATGTATTCGTAATCATCTTCAGAAATCGTCGGATAAATAGGGACATTTTGTGCGCCCACCTGCAATATACCAATGTCCATAATGTGCCATTCGGTTCTGTTATTGGAAGAAATGATGGCAATTTTATCATTTTTTTGAACACCTAGTCGCAATAAAGCTCGCGAAATAGTGTTGGCTTTGTTAATGTATTCCTGAGTAGAGGTTTTAACCCAAGCGCCATCGTATTTTGTAACCAAACAGGCTTTAAGGTTGTTTTTGGAAAGTTGGTGGTATGGAAAGTCAAAAAGACGGGTAATTGGAGCCATTGCTATAATTTTATCGCAAATTAACTAATATTCGTTGCATTCACAATTATTACTTTAAAATATCAAAAACATATTCCCGAAATATGTAGTTTTGCATCGATAATTTGAAACGCTTACATGAAAAAATTCCCTAGGTTTACCGAGTATAAAATTTTGGCCATCAGGATTTTATTAGTCTATGTTTTCTATTTTATTGCCCGTGTCTTATTTTTTGTTTACAATCAGAATTTAATTAAAGTTGAGGGTCTTTACGACTTTTTAAGATTGTGTTACCACGGATTGGTGTTTGACACCACGACCATACTTTATGTCAACGGGCTGTTCATCCTGTTCTCGGTGCTGCCTTTGGTTTCAAATACTAAAAAGAAGTTCCAAAAGTTTTTGTTCTGGCTTTATTTTGTTACCAATTTACTGGCCTATGCTACGAATTTCATCGATTTTATTTACTACCGTTATTCGTTTAACAGAAGTACCCGGGCATCATTGGATACACTGCAAAACGAGAGTAATAAGTCGCTGTTGTTTTTGAATTTCCTTCAAAACTACTGGCATGTATTCCTGCTTTTTTTTGCCTTGAGTTATATTTGGATCTTGCTGTATAAAAGAACTAAAATCCACCCGGTGAAGGAGCATCCTAATTTGAAGTACTTTGCTTTTTCGACGGCAAATTTCTTGGTAATAGTAACCCTTTGCATTGGTGGTATACGAGGTGACTTTAAGAAAAGTACCCGGCCGATTAATATCTTGGATGCCAGTCGGTATGTAACTAATTCTTCTCAGGCAGATGTGGTATTGAATACGCCTTTTGCTATAATTCGCACCTGGAATACCAATTCCTTCAAGAAGGAACACTACATGCCTAAAGCGGAAGTTGATAAATTACTCATTCCTATAAAACAGTACCACAATAATCCGCAAACCAAGCCGAATGTGGTTATTTTTATACTCGAGAGTTTTGGTAGGGAGTACTGTGGTGTTTTCAATAAAGGGACCAAAATTCCCGATTATGAAGGCTACACACCTTTCGTTGATTCGTTGGCACAACACAGTTTGATTTTTACCAATGCTTACGCTAACGGATGGAAATCAATTCACGGTGTTTCTTCCATTATCGCCGGAATTCCGTCGTTCAAAGATGCGTTTACTTCGTCTCCTTATCCGAAACAAAAAATAGAATCACTTGTTTCTACCCTGAAAAGTGAAGGCTATGACACTTCTTTCTTCCACGGAGCGCCTAACGGTTCGATGGGTTTCTTGGGCTTTGGCAATATTTTGGGGTATGACCACTATTACGGTAAAACCGAGTATAATAATGATGCCGATTTTGATGGTGTTTGGGGTATTTGGGATGAGCCGTTCTTTCAGTATTTTAACAAAACGCTGACTGAAAAGAAACAGCCGTTTATGGCTACTTTGTTCTCAGTTTCTTCACATGAGCCTTATAAGGTTCCGGCTAAGTATGAAGGCAAATTCCCGAAAGGAAAAGTAAACATCAACCAATGTATTGGGTATACCGATTTTGCCTTGAAACGCTTTTTTAACGAAGCTAAAAAGCAACCTTGGTATAAAAACACTATTTTTGTGCTGGTAGCCGATCACGGTAATACGGTGGCTTATGATGAATATTTGAAGGAATTCAACCGCAATACGGTGCCGATTTTGTTCTTTTCACCCGATGAAAAATACAAAGGCGTAAATGACGATTGGGCACAGCAGATTGATATTTATCCCACGTTGCTCGATATGATTGGGTATCCGAAACCGTTCAGAAGTTGGGGTAGAAGCTTGATTAGCGATAAACAAGTGCCGCCTTTTGTAGTCAAGTATTCGCAGAATGTATACCAGTTTATGGAAGGCAATTACATTTGTTGTTTTGACGGCAAAAAAGTAGTTGGTTTTTATGCCAAAGATGATAAAGGAATGGAGCACAACCTGATTAAAAATGTGACTCCCGAAATGGAGGCTATTGCGCAGCGATGCAAGGCGTTTGTTCAGGATTATATGGAACGCATAATTGATAAGCGTTTGACAACAGTAAAATAAGAACATAAACAGTGAGATAATAGATAACAGACAGATAGACAATAGACCGATATTGCAGCTGTTTTTTTGTCTATCATCTCTCATCTATTTGTCACTCATCTAAAAAATAAAATATGAAAAAGAAAATTGGAATTATTGTTTTGGTATTGGTGTTGATTGGCACCGGAAAATATGTGTATGACCGCCATATCAACCATAATTTTATGACCATTACCGAAGGTAAAGTATATAAATCAGGAGTGATTCCGCCCGATGAGATCGCGGATTATGTGAAAAAATATAAAATCAAATCGATAATCGATTTGCGTTTCCCGGGAACCGGTGACACGGTTAACAATCCGGAGATACCGGCTGAATTGACAGCAGAAAAAGAAGCGGTGGCTAAAATTCCGGGAGTGAACTATTTCAACAACGGTTGTGATCAAGTACCTGATCAAGCCGCAGTGGACTCCTTTTTAAAGATCATGGACAACAAAGACAACTATCCGGTATTGATTCACTGTTATCATGGTATAGGCCGCTCTCAGTTGTTCTCTGCACTTTACCGCATCGAGTTTGAAGGTTGGACCAATGAAGAGGCTCGTCAGAAAGCTGCTTTTCCGGTTAAGTTCAGTTCGTTTGACGATGGCACACCTAAAGGCGAATACCTAAAAGCCTATAAAACAAGAAAGCAAAAAGCTGAAGAAAATAAGACCAAATAAAAAAAGAGAGCCTCAGCTCTCTTTTTTATTTATATGCGTTTTACAATTTGTGCATGTTTTGCGCCAATGTCTCTATAAATTTGGAGATAGGTCCTTTAATCATCATTGCCATCATCGGGTTAAATTCGCCTTCAAATACCAATTGAACACTAGTAGAAGTATCAGAAACCGCATCTAAGTTAGCCGTTAAAGTAAATGGCAATTTATCGCTGGCGGCGGCTAGGTTTACCTTAGAATGTGGTACACCTTCTTTTAATCGTAATTTGATTTCGGGCATTCCTTTTAATCCAAAATTGAAAATGTCGTCACCCAATACTTCAAATTTGGCAATGTTCTCCGGCATTAGTTTTTCAAAGTTTTTGACATCTGACAGCGCGTTGAAAAGATATTCAGCTGATTTTTCTACGGTAACTTTTGGGCTTTCTAAATTCATAGTTTTTATTTTAGAGAAAAGAGCCAAGAATAAAGAGAAAAGACTTTCTTGCTTCTTGTTTCTTTGTTCTTGTTTCTAATTAACATTCCATGTTGATGGACTTTTACACCATTCTTGCAGGGTTTGCAGTTCTTTTTCGGTAATGTAGTTTTTGGCTACAGCCAAATCCAACAAATGCGGATAATCGGCCAAAGTATGCAATTCTACATTGGCATTTTTAAAATTGGTCACTGCTTCGTCAAACCCATAGGTGAAAATGGCTACCATGCCTTTCACGTGAGCGCCGGCTTCTTTCAATGCTTCAACGGCCAAGAGGCTGCTGTTACCGGTGCTGATGAGGTCTTCAACTACCACTACATTTTGTCCTTTTTGCAAAAAGCCTTCTACTTGGTTTTGTCTGCCGTGTTTTTTGGGTTCAGGTCTTACATATACGAATGGTAAGCCCATGTATTCTGCAACCAATATTCCTATACCGATGGCGCCTGTGGCTACACCTGCTATGACATCGGGTTTCCCGAATTGTTTTTCAATATACTTGGAAAACTCTTCGCGAATGTAATTTCTGATTGGCGGGAAGGACAGTATCAGTCGGTTATCACAATAAATTGGAGAGTGCCAGCCCGAGGCCCATGTAAAAGGATTTTTCGGATTCAATTTAATTGCATTTATTTGTAAAAGCAATTCGGCTGTTTTTTCGGCTGTGTCTTTATTAAAAATCATAGTACAAATGTATAAAGTTTTTGTCAACGATAAACCACTTTTTTTAACCAACGAAATCGCTAAAGAGACCGATTTTCAGTTGTTTTTATTGGAAAGTATTGATATTGAGCAACTCATCATCAAAATGTTCCAAAATAAGATTCAGAAAGCGTATTTGTATTATCCGGATGAAAAAGCTATTCTGAAAAAAATGAAAGAAAAGATTCCGGTATGTAAAGCCGGTGGCGGATTGGTATACAATCGAAAAGGTGAAGTGCTTTTTATTTACAGAAACGGCAAATGGGATTTACCGAAAGGCGGAATCGAAAAAAATGAAGAAATTGAACGTACCGCAATTCGAGAGGTAGAAGAGGAGACAGGAGTTGATCAGCTTACCATTACCAAAAAACTACAGAAAACATATCATATTTTTAAGCGCAACGGCAAATACAAACTAAAAGTAACTCACTGGTTTGAAATGCAATCTGATTTCGAAGGAACTCCGTTACCTCAGGCCAATGAAGGCATCGAAAAAGCAGTATGGCTCAATCCCGAGCAAGTAAAAGAAGCTCTCAAAAACTCTTACGAAAATATCAAGTTGCTGTTTGAAGAAGAAAAACTACTCAAAACCTAAATTCTTTCCTTTTTTATTTTTGTTATATTAGCGGTAGGAAGCAACCCTATGGATTGGCTTACTATGCCTTGTTATGATAGTGTTACTACGGAAGGTTTTTATCCCTAATTCAAACAAATGAAAATAATAGACCCTGAAAATTGGAACAGGAAAGAACATTTCGATTTCTTTTCTAAAATGGCCAGCCCTTATTTCGGAATTACAACTGAGGTAGACTGCACCCAAGCTTATGCATCAGCCAAAGATAAAGGGCATTCGTTTTTTGCTTATTATTTGCACAAATCAATGATTGCCGTGAACTCGGTTGAAGAGTTGCGCACGAGAATCGTTGACGGTCAAATTGTTGTATTTGATGTGATTCATGCCGGGGCAACGGTGGGTAGGGCAGACGGGACTTTCGGCTTTGTATTCGTTCCTTTTTCGGCTGATTTCGATGTTTTTAATGCGGCTTTGCAGGAAGAAATTCAGGCAGTCCACAATTCTACCGGTTTGCGACTGAACGACGACGACATCAAAAAAGATTTGATTCGACATTCGACTATTCCCTGGAATTCTTTTACCGGTTTACTGCATCCCACAAATTTTGACAATACCGAATCGGTTCCCAAAATAACTTTCGGGAAATTTAATATAAAAGAAGGAAAAAAATACCTCCCGGTTTCGGTTGAAGCACATCATGGTTTGGTAGACGGCTTTCATTTGACTAATTATTTAAACGAATTTCAAAAGCAGCTTGATTATGAATAACAACCGCATTTATCGTTTGTTTTTTTCGAGTGTCTACCCGCTCTACATACAAAAGGCTGTAAAAAAAGGTCGTACCAAAGAAGAGGTGGATACCGTTATTTTTTGGCTTACGGGTTACGATGCAACAACCCTGAAGGAACAAATTGACCGGAAAACTGATTTTGAAACCTTTTTTGCTGAAGCTCCGTTGCTCCATCCGAATGCATCTAAAATTACCGGTGTAATTTGCGGGTATCGGGTAGAAACGATACAAGACCCTTTGGTACAGAAAATCCGTTATCTGGATAAACTGATAGATGAGTTGGCCAAAGGAAAAGCAATAGAAAAAATTCTGAGGCAGTAAGGAATTCTTATTTGTGGGCTTTTATCTTAACAGAATCAGGCACTAAAACCGTATAATCGCCGCCATTTCGAATTACATCGCGTACAATGCTTGAAGAAATATAGGAGGTTTTGGAAGCGGTCAACAAAAATACCGTCTCTATTTGCGATAATTTTCGATTGGTGTGGGCAATGGCTTTTTCAAACTCAAAGTCGGCCGGGTTGCGCAAGCCGCGCAGTATGAATTGAGCATCCAGTTTTCGGCACAAATCAATGGTAAGTCCTTCATAGGTGATTACCGAAACTTTCGGCTCGTCAGCAAAGGCTTCTTCAATGAACTTTTTTCGGTCTTCCAAAGTAAACATGTATTTCTTATCGGCGTTGATACCAATAGCTACTACTACTTCATCAAAGAGCGAAACCCCTCTTTTGATGATATCATAATGTCCCAAGGT
>CAYPSB010000049.1:0-12651 GCA_964413435.1 uncultured Flavobacterium sp. | reverse complement strand
CTACTTCATCAAAGAGCGAAACCCCTCTTTTGATGATATCATAATGTCCCAAGGTAATGGGATCAAACGAACCGGGAAATACTGCTTTTCTTTTCATTTAATTGCGTGTTATTGAATATATTACTTTTTTGTTAAAAAGACTTACTACTTCCTTTTTTGAGTATTTAGCTTTGGAATTTGAGTAATTTTCGGACTTATCAATATCATCAGTTTCATAAGGTAGATAAGCGTTGTAATTATTTTGTGTAACAAAAATACTATCGTTTGTTATCTTGTCAATTCTCTCAGTCGTATAATATCCATTTGATAATTTTATTTTGTAAACATCTCCAACAATAGGAGTTTTTAAATAAAGTTTTGATTTATCATTGTCAGATATATAAGTGTTAACTCCATATACGCTGACTAAGATTAATATTATTGTACCAATATACATCCAAACAGGAACTAAAAAATTATTTCTTGATTTAATTTTGCTAACAGATATTTTAGAATTATTATCCAACTCATCATAAGATATTATTTTGTTGCAGTTATCACAAGATGTTAAGATTTTTTTATTGACAGGAAAAAGAGGAATAAATGTTAAGTAGGTATATTGTTTATAAAAACTAAAGTTTAAGAACGTTTTAGTTGAACATTTCGGACATACAAAATCGTCAATTTTAC
This sequence comes from uncultured Flavobacterium sp., assembly GCA_964413435.1. GTDB lineage: Bacteria > Bacteroidota > Bacteroidia > Flavobacteriales > Flavobacteriaceae > Flavobacterium. The sequence continues at coordinate 11,982 of CAYPSB010000049.1, read as the reverse complement.
CATTTTCTAAATTATAAGATTTTGTTCCGAGAATAAGTAGCATATTATTACTTTTTGTTCATTGCCAATTCTAAGGCATTAGTAAATAAATCGGTCAACGATATGCCGGCTTCTCTGGCTTGTTGCGGAATCAAACTTTCGGTCGTTAATCCCGGAATGGTGTTCATTTCCAACATGTGTGGTTCGCCATCTACAATGATGAATTCGCTTCTTGAAAACCCTTTCATTTTCAACACTTCGTAAGCTTTTTTGGCTACAGCCGAAACTTTGGCGGTCATTTCAGGAGAAATTCTAGCGGGTGTGATTTCCTGTGATTTCCCTAAATACTTGGCTTCATAATCAAAGAAATCATTTTCGGAAACTATTTCGGTGATAGGCAAAACAGTTACCGTTCCTTTGTAATTGATGACCCCAACGGAAACCTCGGTGCCGTCAAGAAAACTCTCAATGATGATTTCGTTATCTTCTTTATACGCATTGGCAATAGCAAACAACAACTCATCTTTGGTTTTAACTTTGGAAATTCCAAAGCTGGAACCCGATTTATTGGGTTTTACAAAGCAGGGCAGACCAACGGTATTCAATATTGCCTCTTGGTCTATAGTATCGCCTAAATTTAAATAATATGAAGTCGCCGTTTTAATGCCGTAAGGCTTTAGTACCGACAGTAAATCGCGTTTGTTGAACGTTAAAGCGGCTTGGTAATAATCGCACGAACTTTGCGGGATTCCTAGCAACTCAAAATAAGCTTGCATCAAACCGTCTTCGCCCGGTGTGCCGTGTATGGCATTGAACACCACGTCGAAGGTGATTTTTTCTCCGTTAACCGTTACCGAAAAATCGTTTTTATCAATCGGGAACTCCTGATCATTAGCATCAACATAAACCCATTTTTCTCTTAAAATGTGAATGCGGTATCCGGTATATTTTGAAGCATCCAGAAATTGATAGACTACATTTCCGCTTTTGAGAGATATTTGATATTCGCTGGAATATCCGCCCATGATGATGGCCACTTTTTTCATTGGTAGTTGGAGTTAAGTGCAAGATTAATGAGTAACAAAATTATCATTTTTTTATTTAGATAAGGCGATGCTTTCAGATTTTTAGTTCATCTGACTCGGTTTTACCTTGAGATTATTGTTTTTTTGGATATTCCTCTGAGGTGTTCTTTGAATGTTGACTTTGTAGTTTTTTTGTAAATGACTGTAAGTTAGGTGTTTTTAAAGCCTTTTAGGATGCTCTAAAAATCTAAGAGTAAAGCGTATCTTTTTTATATCTTTGCTCAAATTAAATTGATTTATGAGTTTACGAAACTATCTGACCAGCCGCGTTTTCTTTGCTCAAATTTTGGCCGCTTTGACTATAGTTGCCATTATTTCGTATTTGTTTTTTCATTGGATTACTTATACCACCCGTCACGGACAGGAAATTACAGTGCCCGATTTGGCCAAGCTTTCTGTTGAGCAGGCAGAAGAAAAATTGGATGCTGTTGATTTGAATTATATCATATTGGACACGGTTGATTTCAGACCCGAATTTCCTAAACTGACTATAGTAGAGCAGGAGCCTAAAGCCGGAGCTAAAGTAAAAGAAGGCAGAAAGATTTACATCAAAATCAACGCGGCTAAGTATACCATGGTTGCGTTGCCCGATTTGGTAGAAAAGACCTATCGCCAAGCTGTTCCGACCCTGGAAGCAGTGGGATTGCAGCAAGGTACCATTACTTATAAACCTTATTTAGGAAAAGACATGGTTTTGGAAATGCGCATGAACGGAAAGAAATTAAAAGCCGGCGATAAAGTATTGAAATCGTCTAAAATTGATTTGGTGTTGGGTGACGGAAAAGTTGGTTTTGTTGAACCTATTGATTCTACTGCGGTAGACACTACACAAATTCCATTAGGAAATGAATAACACTAACGAAGCCTTCGATTTAGAAGACGAATTATTTGAACACCACCGTTTTGTTTCTCCAAAAGGGCAGTCGTTGTTGCGCGTGGATAAATTCCTGATGCAATTAATAGAAAATGCCACCCGAAATAAAATTCAGAAAGCCGCAGAAGACGGTAATATATGGGTTAATGATATTCCGGTAAAATCTAACTACCGCGTCAAACCTTTTGATGTGGTTCGCGTGATGTTGACTCATCCTCCTTTTGAAAATCACATCATTCCCGAAAACATTCCGTTGGATATTGTTTATGAAGATGATGCTCTGTTGGTCATCAACAAACCGGCCGGTCTAGTGGTGCATCCGGGACACGGAAATTATACCGGAACTCTGGTAAATGCATTGGCCTATCATTTTGATAATTTGCCGATGAACTCAAGTGAGAGACCCGGCTTGGTGCATCGTATTGATAAAAACACTACCGGACTTTTGGTGATTGCTAAAACGGAAGCCGCCATGACCCATTTGGCCAAACAATTTGAGGATAAATCTACAGAACGTGAATACATTGCGTTGGTTTGGGGTAATGTAAAAGAAGATGAGGGAACCATAATAGGAAACATAGCCCGCCATCCGAAAGACCGCATGCAAATGGCCGTTTTCCCGGAAGGAGATCACGGAAAACACGCCGTTACTCATTATAAAGTATTGGAGCGTTTTGGCTACGTGACGTTGGTGTCTTGTCAGTTGGAAACGGGGAGAACCCACCAGATTCGCGTGCACATGAAATACATAGGACACACTTTGTTCAATGATGCCCGTTATGGTGGCGATTTGATTTTAAAAGGAACTACTTTTACCAAATACAAACAGTTTATCGATAATTGTTTTAAAACTTTACCAAGACAGGCGCTTCACGCAAAAACTTTGGGGTTTGAACATCCGGTTACTAAAGAGTACATGCGGTTTGATACAGAACTGCCGCAAGACATGCAGGAATGCATTGAAAAGTGGCGCAATTATGCCAAATCTCACCATGAGGTGACAGAAGAAGAATAAAAAAAGTCCCGATGATTCGGGACTTTTTTATTTATATATAACATTAAATATCGTCTTTCACCGGTCTTTCGGCTGTGAATAAATAATAGATGCCGACCAATATAAAAGGAATACTCAACCATTGTCCGGTAGATAACAAACCGAAAGTATTCTCAATTCCGCCTTGACTTTCTTTTACATATTCTACTATAAAGCGTACAGACCACAACAAGATTAAGAAGTAACCAAACAGTAATCCGTGTTTTTGCTTAGCTTCGGTTTTCCAATACAAGAAAAACAAAATCAGAAATACCACTACGTACAATATGGCTTCATACAACTGAGCAGGATGCTTGGCCGGAACCTTTTGTAAAAGCGCTGCAAATTGCGGATTAGTGGCTATAGCATTGTAAGCCTCATTAGCATTTGAAATTTTGGTGAGATTCATTGCTTCGCTGGGTGAATAATAGTCTCGGATGAATTTTATTCCAAAAGCTGAGTCAGTTGCTTTACCTACGATTTCGGAGTTGAAGAAATTCCCAATTCGCACAAAAATAGCACCACACGAAACCGGAATCACCACTCTGTCAAGTACCCAAAGCATGGGTCTTTTTACAATTTTTTTGCTGTAAAAATACATGGCAATGATGATGGCAATTGCGGCACCATGACTGGCTAAACCTCTGAATCCGGTAAATTCAAAACCATTTTCAAATTTAAAAGGCAATAAAATTTCGGAAAGGTGATTGCGGAAATATTCCCAGTCGTAAAAAAATACGTGGCCTAAACGAGCACCCAGTAATGTAGCTACGACAGTCCAGATGAATAAAGTATCTAATTTTTCAATAGGAACATTTTCCTTGTCATAGATGCGCTTCATAATGTACCAGCCTAAAGCAAAGGCTACTACAAACATCAAACTGTAATACCGAATGGTAAAAAAGCCGATATTTATTCCTTCAGAGGGATTCCAAATCATGATTATGGGGTTTTAATATTTTCAAATTTATAAATATAAAACGTAAAAAAAGAAAAGCATTAGGTTTTATTTATGACTGCACTTCTTTTCAGGTACGGGGTCATAGCCACTTTTTCCCCATGGGTGACAACTCAAAATACGCTTCATTCCCAAATACATCCCGTAAAAAAGGCCATGCGTTTTGAGTGCTTCCGCAAAATAGGAAGAACAAGTGGGTTCAAACCGGCAAGTGGCAGGAGTGAAAGGAGAAATAGCAACCTGATAGAAACGGATTAGGAAAAGGAACGGAGCAATGACAATTTTTTTCAACATAATCCTAATGCATAACCGCTTACTGTATGCTGAAAGTAGTACCTTCTTTGCCGTCTTTTAACTGTATACCCAATGCGGCCAATTGATCTCTGATTTGGTCGGACAAGGCAAAGTTTTTATTGGCACGGGCTTCCAAACGCATCTGAATCAGTAAATCAACCACACCTTCCAGTTTATCGGAGTTGTTAGCGGCTGCTTTTTCATTTTTAATTCCGATGACATCAAAAGTAAAAGTATTCAATGTTTCAGCAAGAATTTTCAAATCAGTAGCAGTCAGAGTTTCTTTACCGTCTTTAATCAGATTTACAAAACGAATGCCTTCAAATAAATTAGCGATTAAAATAGGCGTATTGAAATCATCGTTCATGGCGTCGTAGCAGGCTTGTTTCCAGGTGGCAATATCAAGCGTAGAACTATTACCCGGCTGTAAATCTTTCAAAACATCAATGCCTTCCATCAAACGGTTGAATCCTTTTTCAGAGGCCAAGATGCCGTCGTTGGTAAAGTCGAGTATGCTTCGGTAGTGCGCCTGCATCATGAAGAAACGCGCTACATTGGGCGAAAAGACTTTGCTTAAAAACGGACTTCCGCCGTTGTATATTTCATCCGGCAAGATGTTGTTTCCGGTTGATTTTGACATTTTTTTGCCGTTCAGCGTCAACATGTTGGCATGCATCCAATAATTAACAGGACTGTGACCGGTACATGCTTCATTTTGAGCAATTTCACATTCATGATGCGGGAATTTCAAATCCATTCCACCTCCATGAATATCAAAAGTTTCTCCTAAATATTTAGTGCTCATGGCGGTACACTCCAAATGCCAACCCGGGAATCCTACTCCCCATGGTGATGGCCAACGCATGATGTGTTCCGGTTCGGCTTTTTTCCACAAGGCAAAATCCTGAGGGTTTTTCTTGTCGCTTTGACCGTCGGTATCTCGGGTGTTGGCCAACATCTCGTCAATGTTTCGGCCGCTTAATTTTCCGTAGTGATTGGTCTCGTTAAATTTGACCACATCAAAGTAAACAGAGCCATTGGTTTCGTAGGCAAATCCTTTTTCAATAATTTGTCTTACGATTTCAATTTGTTCAATGATGTGACCTGTTGCCGTAGGTTCAATACTTGGCGGTAAAAAGTTGAATTGTTTCAAGACCTCGTGAAAGTCAACGGTGTAGCGTTGTACGATTTCCATAGGTTCTACTTGTTCTACCCGTGCTTTTTTGGCAATTTTATCTTCTCCGTCATCCACATCGTCAACAATGTGACCAACATCGGTAATGTTGCGCACATAACGCACTTTGTAGCCCAAATGCAAAAAATACCTGAAAATCATATCAAACGACATGAACGTACGCACATTGCCGAGGTGAACATTGCTGTAAACGGTAGGTCCGCAGACATACATTCCTACATTGCCTTCGTGTATCGGTTTGAAAAGTTCTTTTTCTCCTGTGAGAGAATTGTATATTTTAAGCGTATTATCTTTATAAAGTTGCATTTTGTCAGGAGCTATTTCCGGCTTTCCGCTCTATCTTTTTCTTTGACAAGAAAAAGGATGCCGCTGCAATCCGGGCTATTAAAAATTAGTATCTAATCGAATGTAATCTAAAAATTCACGACGGGTTTGTTCGTCTTTAAATTTACCGCCAAACTCTGAGGTTACAGTGCTGCTTTCGATATCTCGAATTCCTCTGGAATTGACGCACAAATGTTTGGCATCAATTACACAAGCTACATCTTCGGTACCCAAAACTTTTTGCAGTTCTTGTACAATCTGCATGGTTAAACGCTCTTGCACCTGAGGTCTTTTGGCAAAATAATCCACAATTCGATTCATTTTAGAAAGACCAACTACTGTACCGTTAGAAATATAAGCTACATGAGCACGTCCTACGATTGGCAGTAAATGATGTTCGCAAGTAGAGTAGAGGGTGATGTTTTTTTCAACCAACATCTCGCCGTATTTGTAGTTGTTTTGAAACGTGGAAGAACTGGGTTTTTTATTAGGATTTAAACCGCCGAAAATTTCTTTCACAAACATCTTGGCAACCCTGTTAGGAGTGCCTTTCAAGCTGTCATCGTTAAGATCCATGCCTAATGTTCTCAGGATGCTTTCAACATCTTTTTTTATAGCGTTGATCTTATCTTCATCGCTGATAGCAAAAGCATCTTCTCGTACGGGATTTTGGGCGCTGGTCGCTATGTGATTGTTTCCTAATTCGTCTTGAATTTCTTCGTTATTTGTCATTAAAATAAAAGCGTTAATTGGGGTTTTTGAATAAGAAAGCAAAGATAAATAATAAAATTTAAACTCAACTCTGAAGTGTTAATATTTGAAAATTTTTACATTTTAACGTTAATTATCTCTTAAAAAATTGTAAATTTCGCTCCAAAAAAAAGCAAAGAATCTATGAAAAAAAGTTATTTTTTATATTTTTCACAAAACAGATTGGGTGTATTGGCGACTATGGCTATGCTTCTTGCCGTTTTTCTTTTGCCAATCACGGCCACCTCTCAACAACAAAAAAAGACAGCCAACAAGGCTCAACCCAAAAAGACTGCTCAGGTTTATGAACCGGGTACTTTTGGTAGTCTGGGTAAGACTTCGTCCAGATTATTCAGTTCGAATGGGCCGAGTTTGAATAACACTCTTGCGGGAGCGTTGTCTGAAATATACAGCGTAACAGGGCATTACACTCTTTCGGCTGATGGTAAAGGTTCGTCCTCATCCTCAATGGCTATAAGAGTAAACAAGCCAAATGCTGCAGCAACAGTTAAAAAAGCCATACTGATTTGTAGTACGACAAGTTCGACTACTGCAAATGGTTGTGTGACTCTTTCGAGTACGCCAATAAACTGGGACGGAACAGCTACAAACAGCAGTAGTACTGTTTTTAACAACTATTGGGCTGATGTTACCAGTATAGTTTCTGCTCAAATTAATGCCTTTCCGGCAGGAATTTCAACTTTACCAATTACCGAATGCAACTCTTCCGGTATAGAAGGGGAAGCTTTGTTGGTGGTATTTAATGATGCTTCAGCTACTGAAAAGACCATCATTATCATGTTCGGAGCATCAACACCTTCGGGTGATAATTTTTCTTTGACACTTGCTCAACCTATTGATCCTGCTCAACCGGGAGCTTTGTTGGATATGGGGTTGGGAATTGCGTTCAGTTATCAGAATGGCGGTGGTAGTCAAACATCACAGGTAACGGTTAACGGAATAAGATTGTCCAGTTCGGCTGGAGGAGAAGATGATGGGGAATCAACTAATGGAGGTTTGATTACTGTTGGAGGAATTGGCGATGTAAATACAAATCCCTCAGATCCTAATGTGGGACCTACCACTCAATATACTGATGATGAATTGTATTCTATTTTGCCGTTTATTACCAATACAACGACCAGTTTGAATATCAATACGGTTAATCCTTCGGGAGATGATAATATTTTCTTAGCTTATTTTTCATTGTCCGGTTCCGCTATTGTGGGGGAGGGTATTTTATTGTCTCAGACCACAACTTCAGGGAATGTAGGTACGAATCATACCGTTACTGCTATTGTTAAAGATAGTAATGGATTGCCAATTCCTAATACTGCAGTTACTTTTACTATATCTTCTGGACCTAACGCCGGAGTTGCTCCTTTTACAGCAACCACAGATGCAAACGGTGAGGTGACATTTACTTATGCCGGTACAGGTGGTGCCGGAACGGATACCATAGTCGCTTGTTTTACCAATAGTCTTAGCCAACAAGTATGTTCAAATATACTTTCGTTCCAATGGACTACATCAGTATTGTTGCCAACTATTCTGTGTCCGGCCAATATTACCATCAATGCAGCAACCGGAATGTGTGGAGGTAATGTTACATATCCTCCTGCGATTGCTTCAGGGGTGCCGATTCCAACGGTGACGTATTCACATGCTTCAGGAAGTTTTTTTCCTATAGGGTCTACAACTGTAACTGCCACTGCAACTAATGTGAATGGCAGTGCGTCGTGTCAGTTTGTGATTACGATTAACGATGTTGAGCCACCGGTGATTACTGTTTCAAATATTACTAAATGTTTTGAAGATAATAATTTTGGTTGTGCAATACCTTTGGGAGCCACTGCAACTGACAACTGTGGAATAGCCTCGTTGACCAGTAATGCGCCTGCCTGTTTTCCTGTGGGTACAACCATAGTGACTTGGACGGCAACTGACGTAAACGGAAATGTATCAACCGCAACGCAAACCGTAGTGAGAAAAAATCCACTACAATTATCCGTAGTGGCTACACCAAATCCGGTCTGTTTAAATGGGATTAGTACATTAAGAGCAATACCATACACGTTCAGCACTGCAACTGCTGTTCCGTTAAATCCGATGACTGCCGCAACTACCTTACTTAATAATGGAAGCGATAATGTGCCTTCAACGGTAACTAATATTGGATTCACGTTTAATTTTGGAGGAATCGACTATACACAATGTTCTATTTCTCCGGATGGATGGTTACTTTTAGGAAGTACTGCTGCCAATGGTCAGCCTGTTAATTCAACGACTAGTGCTCAAAACACTCCTAAATTATATCCGTTTTGGGATGATTTAGCTACCGGAACTACGGGAAGTGTGAAAACATTAGTAACCGGTACTGCACCGAACCGTATTTTTATTGTAGAGTGGAATGTTACTATTCCGAAAAATACAGCAGGTCCTGCTAACTCAACTTTCCAAATGTGGTTGTATGAAGGAACCAATGTTGTCGAGTACCACTACGGAACTATGGGAGCTCAAACTTCTAATAGTATTTCTGCCGGATATACGGTAAATGCTACTAACTACAGCAGCATAAATTTTACTACAAATTCAGCCAGTACAACTACTCCGTATGATATCAATAATATGGTTCCTGCTTCCGGAACAACTTATATCTATACACCAATATCATCGCTTATTTGGTCACCAACAACGAACTTATTTACTGATTCAGCTGCTACAATACCATATACCGGTGATTCAAGAGGTATCGTTTATGCGGCGAACATTCCGCTTACCGGGACCTCTTACACAGTAACAGGAACAAATACTGCAGGGTGTACAGCTTCGGCTACCGTTAACTTGACGGTTTCGGTGCCAACGGCAACAATGGCTGCCAGCCAAACAATATGTCCCGGAAACACGGCTAATATTACTATAACTGCTACACCTAACTCGGTAGTGACAATAACATCATCGGGTCAGCCTGTCCCTTATTCGGTTAATGTCGGCCCGACAGGTACCGCTATTTTTACTACTCCGGTTTTGCAAGAGACTACAGTATATGAATTAATTAAAGTGAGAGGTTTTTTTACATTTTGTGAAAGCACCATTACCGGTCAAGTCGTAACCATTACAGTAGTACCAAACGGATGTGCAACTGTACAGGTACTTCCGGCTCCAGGGAATTTACCGGTAGGAAATACATTCTGTACTACAGGCGAATGTAGAACATTAGAAGCTAATATATCGCCGATACCATCAACATCCTCTTATGCGGTAACCAGTATTCCATATTGTCCTCAGGCTGCGTTTGTAAATACATTACCACCATGGCAGGAATTGGTTATTTCTGGTGATGATAGATGGTCTGCTCCTTTCTCCTTTAATAATTCTACTTCTCCTTCAGACCCTCCATTTAATTTCTGTTTTTTTGGAAACAGTTATACTAGTTTAAATGTAGGATCAAATGGTGTTATCACTTTTAATCCACAAGCTGCAGATTCAAACTGTCCATGGAGTTTTAATGCAACCATACCTAATGCAGGTTTTCCTATCAAGAATGCTATTTTTGGGGTTTATCAAGATGTGAATTTCGACCCAAATATTTGTCCTACTCCTCCACTTCCAAAGACTTGTAATTATGCTGTAGTTGGAACGTATCCGTGTAGAAAATTCATTGTTAACTTTACAAATTTACCTCAGTATACTACAGCAGGAGGTTGTCCATACGGCTATGATGCGGCTTCCGGTTTGCAAACCTCGCAAATTGTTTTGTATGAAGTTTCTAATATAATTGAGGTTTATGTGCAACGAAGAGTCCCAAGAGTTGCTTGGCAGAATGGTGCTGGAGTTATAGGGATACTCAATGCAAGCGGTCTTTTAGGGTATGCTCCTCCCGGAAGAAATACCGGTGCATGGTCAGTTTTACCTCCGAATAGTGAAGGATGGAGATTTACCCCTAACGGACCTAGTGTTCCTGTAAATATTACTTGGTATGACGGAACAACAGTAATTGGAACCGGGCCTACAGTAACTGTATGCCCAACGGCTGATGCCACCTATACTTTGGAAGCCAATTACAATGTTTGCGGTGTGCCGCAAACGGCAAAAACAAATTTTGATTTATTTGTACACCCAGACACCACGGGTGAGCCTACTGATATTGTGGGGACTTGTTTTTCGAATTGTTTTGATTTAACCACAAAAACTGCTGAAATTTTAGGTTCTTTAGATCCGAATGACTATGATATTAACTATTATACATCATTTGCAGATGCAGATGCAGGAGTTAATCCAATTACTAATCTTACCAATTATTGTCCTGTTGCTTCCGGAGTTGTATATGTTTCGATTGAACTGGCAGCATACAATTGTAAAATAATTAAGCATTTTACAGTTACTCTTGGTTCTATTCCGCCAACGGCTACTATTACAGCATCAACATCTGCTGTATGCGAAGGAGACACAGCCACAGTTACTTTTACCGGTGCTCAAGGAAGTGCTCCATATACTTTCAATTATTTAGATCCTAACGGCGTACTACAATCAATTGCTTCGGCTAGTACTTCGGATAGCGTTACGATTAATGTTCCTAGCGGAACTTTCGGCTCCTATACTTATACTTTAGTGAGCGTTACCAGCGCCTCTGGATGTTCACAGAGTCAATCCGGTTCTGTTATGGTAACGGTTAATAAAAAACCAACGGCCACTATAAGCGGCAGTGCTGATCTTTGTCAGGGAGATCCTTCTGCTACCATTACTTTTACCGGTAACAATGGAGACCTACCTTATGTCTTTACTTATCTTGATCCTAGCGGAACACAACAAACTATAGCATCTTCTGCGACTAGTAATACAGCAACCATTACGGTACCTTCAACCACAGCGGGAACTTTTACTTATACTTTGGTAAGTGTCGCAAGTTCATCGACACCGGCTTGTTCACAGAATCAATCAGGAGTTGCTACCGTAAACGTTAATCCGTTGCCAACCGCTACAATTTCCGGTACGGTTTCGGTTTGTGAAAATTCAGTACCGAATCCAGAAATTACATTTACGGGAGTCAACGGTATTTCGCCTTATACTTTTACGTATTTAGATCCTAATAATGTTACGCAAACCATTTCTACACTAGCAGGAAATGATACCGTTACGATAAGTGTTCCAACTAGTACAGTTGGTGTTTATACTTACACATTACTTAGTGTAGCCAGTTCGTCTACACCGACTTGTTCTCAAAATCAATCCGGTTCCGCAACAGTAACTGTTAATCAACTTCCTATTGTTAACACGCCAACTCCTTATGTGGTTTGTGATGATAATGAAGACGGAATTTATTGTTCGTTTAATTTAGCCAGCAAAAATGCAGAGATTGTTACCGGACCATATGTGGTTGAATACTATAATACATTGGCCGATGCTCAGTCAGGAACGGCTACGCCGTTAGTAAGTCCTTACTGCAACATATCTCCAAACACCCAGACATTATATGTTAGGGTATACGAT
>CAYPSB010000048.1:0-21071 GCA_964413435.1 uncultured Flavobacterium sp. | reverse complement strand
GCGACTGAAACAAATAACAAAACTATTGTTAAACACAAAGCTATAAGTAAAAACTTGAGTGCAAGTGTGGTTGATTTCATAGCTACCTTAAAACCCCAAAGCTTGTAATAAGCCAAACTGGTTTCCACGTAAGCCTGAGCATTCTCTTGAATATCTTCAAGATTGTCTTTTATTTCCTCCAGTGCCATTATTTTTGAAGTTTGGCATTTTGCGCTTTGAGCTCAGCTAATTTTTCTTCCAAATAAGTTATGGCTTCTTCCGCTTTATAACTCGATTTAGAAAGCAACTCATCAATAGAATCTTTTAGCTCTTCTTTTGTGTCTGTGTACTTTTCTTTAGCACCTTCTTTCAAATCATTGAAACCATCTTTAATTTTTTCTCTGGTTTTTGAACCTTTATCAGGGGCAAACAAAATCCCCAATCCAATTCCGACTACTGCTCCTGCCAAAAGTGCAATGAGACTGTTATTTTGTGTTGACATAATTTTAATTTTTTTTTATTTGATTAAAGTTACGAAAAAAATGGATGCATTAAAAGTTAAATCGACTTAAAAACACTAAAACTTATTTTAAAGGGCTATAATCACAGTTCTTTTAATAAGTGATAAATTTACTTGTTTTCATTTTAAAAATGGAACAAAATCAAAATATGAAAGTTAATTTTAATAGTTTAAAATTATATTATTTATTTTTTAATTGATTTTATAAATAATAAGAAAGCCCACTTAAAAGTGAGCTTTTCATTTGTAAAATCTATTTTTTATAAATTTAATCTTTGGCTTCTACTTTGGCCCAAGTATCTCTCAAACCAACCGTTTTGTTAAAAACTAATTTTTCAGCTGAAGAATCTTTATCTACACAAAAATACCCTAAACGTTGGAATTGAAATTGGTCTAAATTTTTAGCCGATTGTAAACTTGGTTCTACATAACCGGTGATTATCTCCAATGAATTTGGATTAATGAATTCTTTGAAGTCGATTTCTTTGTTTCCGTCTGGACTTTCATGCGAAAACAATCGGTCATAAATACGAACTTCTGCAGGAATCGCGTGCTTGATAGACACCCAGTGAATGGTTCCTTTTACTTTTCTTTGAGAAGCTTCCGTCCCGCTTCCGCTGCGGGAATCGATGTCATAAGTACAATGAATTTCGGTAATATTTCCATCAGCATCCTTAATAACACTTTCTCCTTTAATGATATAAGCATTTTTTAAACGAACCTCTGTTCCAAGCGTTAAACGGAAAAATTTCTTGTTGGCTTCCTCCTGAAAATCTTCTCTTTCGATATACAATTCCTTTGCAAAAGGTACTTTTCGGTATGTCATTACCTCTTCTTCCGGATTATTCTCTGCTTCTAACCATTCTTCTTGTCCTTCCGGATAATTAGTAATAACCAACTTTACCGGATTCAAAACCGCCATCACACGATGTGTAGTTTTATTCAATTCTTCGCGAACACAAAATTCTAATAACGAAACGTCAATTAAGTTGGTCCGTTTCGCAATTCCGATAGTTTTAGCAAAATTTCTGATAGCCATCGGTGGGTAACCGCGTCTTCTCATTCCGGAAATCGTACTCATACGGGGATCATCCCAACCACTAACGTGCTTTTCTTCTACCAATTGCAATAGTTTTCTTTTAGAAACTACTGTATGTGAAAGGTTTCTGCGGGCAAATTCTCTTTGCTTTGGTCTAACCTTAGTCGTATCGTATACTTGGTCTAAAAACCAATCGTATAGCTCTCTGTGTGGCAAGAATTCAAGCGTACAGAAGGAATGTGAAATCTGTTCCAAATAATCACTTTCACCGTGTGCCCAGTCATACATTGGATAAATACACCATTGGTCACCAGTTCTGTGGTGGTGAGAATGTAAAATGCGGTACATGATAGGGTCACGCATCAGCATATTGGTGTGCGCCATATCAATTTTAGCCCGAAGAATGTGAGTTCCGTTAGGAAATTCACCGTTTTTCATACGTTCCAAAAGGTCTAAATTCTCTTCAACGGAACGGTTTCTGAAAGGTGAATTGGTTCCGGCTTGTGTTGGTGTTCCCTTTTGTTTAGCCATCTCTTCCGAAGATTGACTGTCAACATAAGCTTTACCTTTTTTCACAAATTCAACTGCCCAGTCATACAACTGTTGAAAATAATCTGAAGCATAACATTCGTTAGCCCATTGATATCCTAACCATTCAATATCTCTTTTGATAGCATCAACATATTCCTGTTCTTCTTTAGCCGGATTGGTATCATCAAAACGCAAATTTACAGGTGCTTGATAATCAATTCCTAAACCAAAATTTAGACAAATAGCACTAGCATGACCTATGTGTAAATACCCATTAGGTTCGGGTGGAAAACGAAAACGAAGCTTATCTTTTGACAATCCGTTTTTCAAATCTTCCTCTATGATTTGCTCTATAAAATTTAAGGACTTCTCTTCTGTTGACATTATTTTTGTAATTTTAGCAAAGATATGTTTAATTAGTCAATTTTAGAAAATTTGAAGTTTTGAAAATTGACAGGAAATCAAAATAATGGGAACTATTAAATTACAAAATATCAGAACTTTTTCCTTTCACGGCTGTTTAGAAGAAGAAGCCCGAATTGGTTCTGATTACCGTGTAGATTTAGAAATCAAAACCGATTTGAGAAAATCTTCGGTATCAGATGAACTTAAAGATACTGTTGATTACGTGCTTTTGAATAAAATTGTAGAAGAAGAAATGGCTATTCGCTCCAAGTTATTAGAGCATGTTGCCCACCGAATCATTACCAGAATCTTTAAGGAAATCCCGTCAGTTTCCCGAATTTTATTAGGTGTTTCAAAACTTAATCCTCCTATTGGCGGTGATGTTGAAGCAGTTACCATTGAAATGGAAGAATACCGTAGTTAAAAGAATCACAAATTCTAAAAATTATCAATTATCAATTGATAATTATCAATTGTTTTATATATTTGCCGTCCAACTGGCATCGTGGCCGAGTGGCTAGGCACCGGTCTGCAAAACCGTATACTCCGGTTCGAATCCGGACGATGCCTCAAAAACCTTCAAGATAATTTGGAGGTTTTTTTTATACCCACTTTTGAAAAGTTTGGCTCCTCATTTCTGAATTTGAAATATACTCTTTTACAGTTTTTTAAAAACAAAAAACCTCCGCATCGGGAGGTTGTTGATATTTAATATTGTTGATTTTATTGCTTTTCTTCCAATTGTTCAAAAGCTTTATTGACCATTTTTTGTTCCTTGGGAAACCAGGCTTGTGATAACAAAACCACCCCGCAAATGATCAAAACTATACTGATAAATTTCTTAATTAAGAGAATGTTTTTCGGATTGAGTTGATTTCTCAATTGCTTTGCTAACAGTATTTTAAAAATATCAGTAACAAAATAACTGAGGATCAGAGTAGTGAAAAATGTCAACATTCTGGTAGGATTCAACTGCAACTGCGGGCCTATAGTAATTAAAATGGCCAACCAAAATCCCAACACTCCGATATTGATAAAATTCAGGAAAAAACCTTTCATGAATAAAGAAAAGTAATTGGTTTTTGCTAACTCTTTAGGGTCGATTTCATCAATGCTTTTTTTAGATTCTTTTCGGTTTTTGGCAAATGAAATGATACCGTATGTAAGCATAACCAACCCACCAAAAATGAACAAAGCCGGATCATCTTTTATGCTCTGAATCAATCGATAACTACTGAAAAAAGCGATAAGAATAAAAATTACATCGGCTAAAACTACGCCTAAATCAAACATCACAGCGGCTCTGAATCCTTTGACAACACTGGTTTCCAGTAAAACAAAGAAAACAGGCCCAATCATAAAACTAAGAAAGAAACCAAGCGGAATGGCGGATAAAATATCGTTTAATAAAACCATGCTTCAAATTTTGACACTGCAATTTAGAACTAAATTTTAACAAATTCAAGTATTTCTATTTGGCTTCTTTAATCGTTCCGCCGGCAATAACTTTTTGATTGATTTGTTTTGGTTTGCCGTATATAGTGATGTTTCCGCCCGCTCTTACTTTAGCATCAACCAATTCGGTAGCAAAAACATCAGCTTCTCCACCGGCATTTCCGGCAATTGTAGTTTGCTCGGTTATGAGTTTTTCCGCTTCATAAATTCCGCCTGAATTTACAACTACATCCTGATTTTTAGCTTTACCTTCCAATGTAATTTTAGACCCATTAGCGGTTCTGACAGTTAATTTGGCTACATCCAAAATCAATTTTACTTCTGATCCTTCTTTGGCAATAATATCAAAAGTAGTAGCTTTAATTTTATCACCACAAGCTATTCTGGAGCCTTCATTTGCTTCTACAGCATTGATATTTTTATAATAAACTGTAGCCGATATATTATCTCCATCAAGCATTTTAGTTAGTGGCATTCTGATTTTTAATTCACCGTTTTTATTTACGAGTTGTACTTCATCAGCTCCGCTTCCATCTAAAAGTACTTTGTTTTCGTTACCCGGAATAAGGAATACATCTATGCGGTCAAAAGCAGTTATTTTGGTAAAATCACCCATATTTTTTTCAACTTGACCAAAAGCTACTGAGCTCAATAATACTAAACTGAAAACTATTTTTTTCATGCTATTCTTTTCTTCTTATAAAATGAAAATCCAATTGTTTCTTAACTAAATCGGCATTTTTTACTTTAACATATACTTCGTCACCCAATTGCAACAAACCTTTAGAAACTTGTCCTACTAAAGCATATTGCTTTTCATCAAAGACATAGTAATCTTCTTTAATCTCCCGAATGCGAACCATTCCTTCACATTTATTTTCAATGATTTCTACATAAATTCCCCATTCGGTTACCCCTGAAATTACACCCAAAAACTCCTGATCTTTATGATCCTGCATGTATTTTACCTGCATGTATTTTACAGAATCTCTTTCGGCTTGAGCTGCCAAAGCTTCCATATCACTGGAATGAGCACATTTTTCTTCGTATTCTTCCTGGCTGACGCTTTTACCTCCGTCTAAATAATGCTGCAGTAATCGGTGCGCCATCACATCGGGATACCGTCGGATAGGAGAAGTAAAATGACTGTAAAAATCAAAAGCTAAACCGTAATGACCAATATTTTCAGTAGAATAAACCGCTTTACTCATGCTTCGAATGGTAAGGGTATCTACTAAATTTTGTTCCTTTCGACCATTAACCTCATTAAGTAAATTATTCAATGATTTTGAGATATCCTGTTTTGATTTCATGTTAATCGTATAGCCGAATTTTGAAATCACGGTTTGTAAATTCATCAACTTATCTTCATTGGGTTCGTCGTGAATTCGGTATACAAAGGTTTTCTTTTGTTTCCCAATAAATTCCGCTACTTTTCTGTTGGCCAATAACATGAATTCTTCAATCAAATGATTGGCATCTTTAGAAATTTTAAAGAACACCCCCACAGGTTCCGCTTCTTCATTTAAATTGAATTTTACTTCTACTTTATCAAATGAAATCGCTCCGGCTGCCATTCTTTTTCTGCGCAGAATTTTAGCCAATTCATCCATTTTAAGCGTAGCATTGACAATTTCTGCCGGAGCCTTATATTCTTTTCCGGTTAAGGATATTTCTGCCGGAATTACATCTGATTTGGTTTCAATAATTTGCTGCGCTTCTTCATAAGCAAAACGCTGATCAGAGAAGATAACTGTTCTTCCGAACCACTGGTTAACCACTTCAGCTTTGGGAGTAACTTCAAAAACGGCTGAAAAAGTATATTTTTCTTCATGCGGACGAAGAGAACAGGCATAATTTGATAATACTTCGGGGAGCATGGGAACTACTCGGTCAACCAAATATACCGAAGTAGCTCTTTTATACGCTTCATCATCCAGTATAGTGCCTTCTTTTACATAATGCGAAACATCGGCTATGTGAACTCCTATCTCGAAATTTCCATTCTCTAAAACCTGAAAAGATAGAGCATCGTCAAAATCTTTGGCATCTTTAGGATCAATGGTGAAAGTTAACACTTCACGCATATCGCGTCGCTTGTTGATTTCTTCCTGTGTTATCGAAGTATCTATTTTGTTAGCATAAGCTTCAACTTCAATAGGAAAATCGTACGGCAATCCATATTCAGCCAATATAGCGTGAATCTCAGTGTTGTGTTCACCTGGTTTTCCCAGTACTTTGATGACTGAACCAAAAGGCGAATCAGCTTTTGCAGGCCAGTCTTCTAATTTAACCAAGACCACATCACCGTGTTGTGCATCTCCTAATTTATTCTTCGGGATAAAAATATCGGTGTACATTTTGGCGTTAGCCGTAGTGACAAAACCAAAATTCTTTTGAATGTCAATAACACCCACAAATTCTTCTTTGTGTCGTTCTAAAATTTCCAAGACTTCGGCTTCCGGTTTTCTTGAACTTCTGCGGTCATACACATAAGCCTTTACTTTATCGCCGTCTAAAGCATGGTTTAGATTTACAAAAGGGATAAAAACATCATTTTCTAATTCGTCACACATAAAATAAGCAGTCTTTCTGGAGGTCATATCAATCGTTCCTTCGTAGTATTTTTGACTGCTGGCTTTCACCAAATATTTTCCGGGTTCGGATTCTATAATGAGTTTTTGTGCCGCTAAAATCTTCAAATCTTTGATGATTTCATTTCTGCTTTTGGTATCATCTAACTCTAATATGGCAGCTATTTGTTTGTAGTTGAAAGGTTTATTGGCGTTCTTGGATAGTATTTTAAATATCTTTTCGGAAAAGGTTTTGGTATTCTTTCCGAACTTTTTAGGTTTCTTACTCATTGTATCTTTTCAATTAATGCTGAAAATTACGAAATAGTAACCAGTAAATAGTAATTGATGATTAGTTTTAATTAAAAAATAACAATTAGTATCTTTATAAAAAACTCAGAACAATGACCGAATTTATCACAATTGCGACCTTTAATTTCGTTCATGAAATCATGGTTTTAAAAACTATTTTAGACCGAGAAGGTATTCCGTATTTGTTTCAAAACGAAAACTTGGTATCAACTGATCCGCTGGCCAGTTTGGCTTACGGAGGTATTCAACTCAAAATTCATCCCAACGATAAAGAAGTAGTTCAACAAATTTTAGACGACTTAAACAACAATTTAAAAATTGTTTAGAAAACCAAAGTTGTCAACACATATTAAAAACATCAAAAAGAAAAGATTTTAAAAAATTAATTTTTGATGGTTATTATAGCGTGTTAATAGTGACAATAACTTTTTGTAAAAAGATATGTTTTAAAAGTTTTCCCAACTTATACAGAGAAATTAACAATATTAAGTTAAGGTAAAGTTCTTAAAATGAATGAAATTTTAATTCTTATCAACAGTTGTTAATATTCAAAAATGAGATGAGATTTTTAATAAGTTTAATTATTAATTATTGTTGAAAACCTGTTTTTAAATGCTGATAATTTTTCTAAAAAAACATGAAACTAAATTTGATTTTTTCATTCCGGTTTTTGATTAGAAAAAAAGTTCATTCAACCTCAAAAAACTTCTAATTTTCTATCTAAAGTTGTTAACAATTCATGTTAAATTAAAGTTAACTGATTATCAATGATTTGCAAAACACTATTAACAAGTCAATTTTTTAACACTTACATTAAATAAATAACAATGATTTTCAAATACTTATAACAATATCTTATTTAGATGAAATCGCTACCTTTTAAAAATCAACTAGTTACAATTAAGTAAAAATCCAACCGATACTTTACGTAAATTTGTGCATCAAACTACAAATAATTCAACATGAAAATCTCTATCGGAAATGACCACGCCGGACCCGATTATAAAAAAGCCATAGTCACTTTTTTAGAACAAAACGGACACCAAGTAATTAACCACGGAACTGATACTTTTGACAGTGTCGATTATCCTGATTTCGGTCATCCGGTTGCCGTTGATGTAGAAACCGATAACGCCGATTTTGGTATCGTTATCTGCGGTTCTGGTAACGGTATTAATATGACGGTTAATAAGCATCAGGGCATTCGCTCTGCACTTTGCTGGACAAAAGAAATTGCTGCCCTTTCCCGTCAGCACAATGACGCGAACATTATCAGTATTCCGGCCCGTTTCACTTCAATACAACAAGCGGTAGACATGGTAGATACTTTTTTAAAGACACCTTTCGAAGGCGGAAGACACGCCAACCGCGTCAATAAAATTGCTTGTCAATAGCCATGGGGCATAACCACGTTCACATCCACAAGCACGAAGTGAAAGGCAAAAATTTGGTCTTTTCCATCTTGCTGAATTTGTTGATAACCCTGGCTCAAATCATCGGGGGAATTGTTTCAGGAAGTTTGGCTTTGCTCTCCGATGCGCTTCACAATTTTTCGGATGTATTGTCTTTAATCTTTAGTTTGATAGCGCATAAACTTTCCCGAAGAAAAGCTTCCATCAACAATACATTCGGATTTAAAAGAGCCGAACTGATTGCTGCGTTTGTCAATGCGGCAACGTTGGTTATCGTCGCGTTTATTTTGATTTACGGTGCTATTGAGCGTTTTTTTAATCCGCATCCTATTGAATCTGGATTGGTTATTTGGTTAGCGGTTTTAGGTATAGTGGCAAATGGACTTTCGGTTTTGCTGCTTCAAAAAGATGCCGAACACAATATTAATATGAAATCGGCTTATTTGCATTTATTGACTGATATGTTGGCCTCGGTGGCAGTGTTGGTAGGTGGTTTGCTGATGAAATTTTACGGCTGGTTTTGGGTAGATAGCATCATGACCATTGCTATTGCAGTTTATTTGATTGTTGTGGGCGGCAAGTTATTGTTGGAATCGACCAAAATGCTGATGCTTTTCACACCCGATTTTATTGATATCAAAGAATTGGTGCGTGAAGTACACAAAATTCCGGGCGTTGGGAAATTGCACCACATTCATGTGTGGCATCTCAATGACGAAGAGTTGCATTTGGAAGCACATCTCGATTGTTCAGAAGATATCAAAATGAGCGAATTTAATGAGTTGTTGCATCAGATAGAAATGGTGCTTTTTGAAAAATTCCGCATCAATCACATCAACATTCAACCCGAATTTAAGAAGGAAGAATTAACCAAAGATTTCATCGTACAGGATTAATGGCTTATGCAGCAAGTAGATTTACATTTCATCCGACAAATTTTTAAAAAGCGATTGCCCGATTCACACAAAGGTTCTCACGGCCATGCGCTGATTGTGGCCGGAAGTAAAGACAAAATGGGGGCGGCGATTATCGCTGCAAAATCGGCGCTTCGCGCCGGATCCGGTTTGGTCACGGCCAACATTCCAAGAAAAGAACGAACGGTACTGTTTACTACCGTCCCTGTAGCTATGGCTGAATTTAGGGAAGACGAAAGCCATACCGAAAAATACAATGCTATAGCCATAGGTCCCGGATTGGGCACCGACAAGTCGGCCGAAAGAAAATTGAAAGCGCTGTTACAAAACACCCATTGCCCAATAGTCCTCGATGCCGATGCCCTAAACATATTGGCCCAAAACGAAGGAATCTCACAACTTTTACCCCAAACGATATTAACACCCCATACCAAAGAATTCGATCGATTATTTGGTGTTCACAATTCAGAAGAAGAACGAAGAACAACTGCGGTGCAAAAAGCAAAGGAACTGCAACTCATTATTGTCTTGAAAAGTCATAAAACGTTTATCACCAACGGCACCGATTCCTTTGAAAATACTACAGGCAACGCTGGCTTGGCCAAAGGCGGTTCGGGCGACGCACTGACCGGTATCATTACCGCTCTTTTAGCTCAAAATTACAAACCGATTCAGGCGGCGGTATTGGGCGTGTATCTTCACGGATTGGCCGCCGATATTACCCTCGAAACCCAAAGTCCCGAAAGCATGTTGATTACCGATGTCATCGAAAATCTGGGGAAAGCTTTCCAACAAATTCAAAATTAAATTCTCAAAATGACCCAAATACAATTCATTCAAAGTCAAATTACGGCTTCGCCCAAAAGCATTGAAAACACCCTGAATTTACTCAACGAAGACTGTACGATTCCGTTCATTTCCCGTTACCGCAAGGATCAAACCGGAAACCTGGACGAGGTTGTCATTGAGCAAATTGCCAAACTATCCAAGCAATACGATGACATCGTGAAACGCAAAGACAGCGTGTTGAAATCGATAGAAGAACAAGGCCAATTAACTCCGGATTTGAAAACCAAAATCGAAAATAGCTTTGACCTTCAGGAAATAGAGGATTTGTATTTGCCTTATAAAAAGAAAAAGAAAACCCGAGCCGATGTGGCCCGTGAAAACGGTTTGGAGCCTTTGGCCAAAATCATCATGGCGCAAAACTCGGATGATATTGAATTTATAGCTTCAAAATACCTGAACGCCAAAGTAGCCAATGAAGACGAAGCGTTACAAGGCGCCCGCGACATCATAGCCGAATGGATCAACGAAAACATCTACATCCGCAAAAACCTGCGTCGTATATTTCAGCGTAAAGCGGTGGTTTCTACCAGTGTTGTAAAGAAAAAGCAGGAGGAAGAAGAAGCTCAAAAATTCAAGCAATATTTTGATTGGGCCGAACCCATTTCAAAAGCGCCTTCCCACCGATTGTTAGCGATGCTTCGCGCCGAAGCCGAAGGTTTTGTAAAACTCAATGTGGAAATTGAAAACGAGGAAGCGATTGAATTCATCGAAAACAATACCATTAAAAATAATAGAGAAACGGCTGATCAACTGCGCTTAGCGATAAAAGACAGCTACAAACGATTATTGGAACCCGCCATTTCTAACGAAACCCTACAGGAAGCCAAAGCCAAAGCCGATACCAAAGCCATTGAAGTGTTTGCCGGAAATTTGAGTCAGTTGTTGTTGGCGCCTCCATTGGGAGAAAAGCGCATCTTAGCCATCGATCCCGGCTACCGTTCCGGGTGTAAAGTAGTGTGTTTGGACGAAAAAGGTGACTTGCTGTACAACGAAACCATTTATCCGCACCAGCCGCAAAACGAAACAGCCATGGCGATGAAGAAAATCAAATCGATGGTGAATGCCTATAATATTGAAGCCATTTCAATTGGCAATGGAACCGCTTCGCGTGAAACCGAATTTTTCATAAAAAAAATCGCTTTTGACAAACCGGTACAGGTTTTTGTGGTATCGGAAGCCGGGGCTTCGGTCTATTCGGCCAGTAAAATTGCGAGAGATGAGTTCCCGAATTATGATGTCACGGTGCGTGGCTCAGTTTCTATCGGAAGACGATTGTCTGATCCGTTGGCGGAGTTAGTGAAAATTGATGCCAAATCAATAGGAGTAGGGCAGTACCAACACGATGTAGACCAAACCAAACTCAAGGAAGAACTCGATACCGTAGTGGTACGCTGCGTGAACTCGGTGGGTATTAATATCAACACCGCCAGTAAATCGCTGTTGAGTTATGTATCCGGAATTGGCGAAAAAATGGCCGAGAACATTGTGGCCTTCCGAAGCGAAAACGGTCCGTTTGAAGATCGCAAGCAATTGAAGAAAGTACCGCGTTTGGGGGATAAGGCTTTTCAACAAGCTGCCGCATTTATCCGAATCAAAGACGGTAAAAATCCGTTAGATAATTCGGCTGTGCACCCGGAAGCCTATCCGATAGTGGAAAAAATGGCGAAGGATTTGGGCTTGAAAACCGCAGAACTAATCGGCAAAAAGGATAAAATCAGTTTGATAAAACCGGAACGTTACATCACTTCTGATGTGGGAATTTTGGGGATAAAGGACATTTTAAAAGAATTGGAAAAACCGGGACTCGACCCAAGAAAAGCGGCTAAAGTATTTGAATTTGACGCCAATGTGAAATCGATTAAAGATGTGCGCAGCGGTATGATTTTACCGGGCATTGTCAACAACATTACCGCTTTTGGCTGTTTTGTCGATATTGGTATTAAAGAAAGCGGACTGGTTCACATTTCCCAACTCAAGGAAGGTTTCGTGTCCGATGTGAATGAAGTGGTTAAAATGCACCAACACGTGCAGGTCAAGGTGGTTGAGGTCGATGAGGAGCGCAAACGCATTCAGCTTACAATGATTTTTTAAATACAAAAATCCCAAATTCAGTTACTGAATTTGGGATTTGTTTTTAGGATAAAGATATTATTTATTCTCTTCGTCTTTTTTAGTTTCGGCAGCTTTCTCTTCTCCTTTGGCAGCTTCTTTAAATTCTCTTACTCCGGTTCCAAGTCCTTTCATTAATTCCGGAATTTTTTTACCACCAAATAATAATAAAATAACGACTAATATAACTAGCCATTCTGATATTCCCATACTTCCCATGATATATAATTTTGTGCTTTCGCGTATTAGTATTAATCGACGACAAATGTATAAAGAAAATAGACATGGTTTTTATTTTCAGCACAATATTTATAGTTAAAGTTCGTTAACGTATTACAAAAACAGCCCAACATTATTTTTATATTTGTTGCATAATCAATACTCATGTCGGAAAAACGACTCAAGCGTAAAATCCTAAAGAAAAAACTGTTCACAAAAAACCGCTTGGTTATTTTGAATGAAGATACTTTTGCTGAAGTCTTTTCGTTGCGATTGACTTTGATGAACGTCTTTGTGGTGGCTACCATAGGTGCTTTGTTGATTATTTTTGTCACTACTTACATTATTGCGTTTACTCCGCTACGCGAATATATTCCCGGCTACGCTTCTTCTAAACTCAAAAAGGACGCAACCGAATTGGCGCTGAAATCCGATTCGTTATCTAAAGCATTAAAGAAAAACGAAGCCTATATTGCCTCTATCCGAAAGGTATTGACCGGTGACTTGGAATATGCGAAATTTAGTAAAGATTCTATTACCGCCACTACTTCGGAACCTATTTCTGAGCAGGATTTACAACCCAGTAAAGCTGATTTAAAACTCAGGGAAGAGGTAGCTCGTGAAGATAAATACAACCTTTTTGAAAAAGCAAAACCAAAGGTAAGTGTTGTACTTTTTCCTCCTGTAAAAGGTATGATTACCGAAAAATTCAACCCCAAAGAAAAACACTACGCTGTTGATGTGGCGTTGGCTAAAAACACACCAATCAAATCCATTTTAAGCGGCACGGTAATTTTTGCCGATTGGACGCCAAATACCGGAAATGTAGTTATCATTCGGCACAACAACGGATTTATTTCGGTATACAAACACGCGGCTTCGTTGACAGTTGCTCAGGGCGATGCCCTAAGAACCGGAGAAGTAATAGCTTTAGCCGGCTCTACCGGGCAAGAATCAACCGGTGTGCATTTACATTTTGAATTGTGGAAAGACGGTTATCCGATTGACCCTAGTATTTTTATTGAATTTGAATGATATGGAAGCCATTTTAAATTATTTAGACCAACGGGTAGGAATTATCTCTTTCCTTATTGGCGGTGTTTTAATAATTACTGCCATAATTACAACGTTATTTCCTCCTAAAAGAATAAATTACTTCTACGGCTACCGAACAGCGGCATCTATGAAAAACCAACAGACATGGGATTTTGCTCAAAAGTACTCCACCAAAAAAATGTTTAGTTTGGGCTTGTTGTTAATGGCTTTTTCATTTCTTGATGCAGTGATTGACATTAATGAAGTAACATCAACGGGTTTGGGAATCGGACTGATGATTTTAGGATTTATCTTTATGATGATAACCACAGAAAGAGCTATTAAAAAGAATTTTCCAAACGAATAGCCATGTCAATAAAAGCATTTGCCGCCAAAATATTCGCCAAATTAGTTCACCATCAAACTCAAAAGTGGGTTCAAGACCCTTTAGTTACACAACAAAAAGTTTTCAATGAACTTTTGACTGCAGCGGAAGATACCGCGTTTGGTAAAAATCACAACTTTGAGAATATCAAAACCTATGAGGACTTCGCCAAGCAAGTTCCTGTAAGAGATTATGAGGAATTAAGACCTTATGTGGATAGAGTGGTCAGAGGCGAATCTGATGTGCTTTGGCCGGGAAAACCGCTTTATTTTGCCAAAACTTCCGGAACAACCTCAGGTGCCAAATACATTCCGCTTACTAAAGAGTCGATGCCGTATCATATTGAAGCGGCCCGCAATGCTATTTTAAGTTACATACACGAAACAGGTAAAGCGGATTTTGTAGACGGTAAAATGATTTTCCTGCAGGGCAGCCCGATTTTAGAAGAAAAAAACGGCATTAAACTCGGACGCTTGTCCGGAATCGTGGCGCATTATGTGCCGAAATACCTGCAAAAAAACCGCATGCCCAGTTGGGAAACCAATTGCATTGAAGATTGGGAAACCAAGGTTGATGCTATAGTTGAAGAAACGTTTCATGAAAACATGAGTGTCATTTCGGGCATTCCTTCCTGGGTGCAAATGTATTTCGAAAAATTACAGCAAAAAGGAAACAAACCGGTTGGAGATATTTTTAAAAACTTCAAATTGTTCATCTATGGAGGTGTAAATTATGAACCGTATCGCGCCAAATTTGAAAATCTTATCGGGAGAAAAGTAGATTCGATTGAGCTTTTTCCGGCATCGGAAGGCTTTTTTGCTTATCAGGATTCCCAAAAAGAAAAGGGAATGTTGTTGTTGTTGAATTCGGGTATCTTTTACGAGTTTGTCAAAGCCGATGAATTTTTTACCGAAAATCCGAAACGTTATACGATTGGCGAAGTGGAATTGGGCGTGAATTATGTACTGATTATTTCTACCAATGCAGGACTTTGGGCCTATAATATAGGCGATACCGTTCAGTTTACCAGTTTGAAACCGTATCGTGTCATAGTCTCGGGGAGAATCAAACATTACATTTCGGCTTTTGGTGAACACGTCATCGGGAAAGAAGTAGAAAGTGCTTTGAAAGAAGCGATGGAAGGAACCACCATCAGTGTTAACGAATTTACTGTGGCACCGCAAATCAATCCAAAAGAAGGGTTGCCTTACCACGAATGGTGCATCGAATTTGAAAATCAGCCGGAAAACCTGGATGACTTCGCCTTAAAAATTGACCAGGCCATGCGCAAACAAAACACCTATTATGACGATTTAATTGCAGGTAATGTGTTGCGTACCGTTGTCATTACCAAAGTAGCCAAAAACGGTTTTCAGGATTATATGAAATCCATCGGGAAACTGGGCGGACAAAATAAATTGCCGAGGTTGAGCAACGACAGAAAAATTGTAGATGTATTAAAAGAGAATAGATAATAGACGAAGAGATGAAAGATAAAATATTGTTTGGATTAATGCTGTTATCGAGTTTTTGCATGTCGGCGCAAATTAAAGGCGAAGTAAAAGACAGCCTTACCGGAAAACCGATTTCCTATGTTAATATCGCAGTAGAAAACGAAAAAACCGGTGCTACTTCAGAGGAAAACGGGGAATTCAGCATTAACACCAAAGAAAACAGGTATTTGATTTTCTCAGCTTTAGGGTATGAAAAACGGAAAGTTCAAGCGTCGCAGGCTACCGAAGTAAAAATGGTTCCGAAGACATTTCAATTGGATGAGGTGGTTATTATGCCGCGATTTGGCACAAAATCTCTCGAAATCGGCAGTACCAAGAATAATGTGGCTCAGGCTTTTGATAATGGCCCAAGGATAGATGTTAAGTTTTTCCCGTATTTACCCAAGTATAAAAAAACAAAGTTTCTCAAGCAGGTTACCATTTTTACCGATAGCAATATAGAAAACGCAACCATCAGGCTTCATTTTTATACTGTTGATGAATTTGGATTTCCCGGAGAAGAAATGTTAACAAAAGATTATATCGTTACCGTTAATAAAGGTGTCAAAAAATCGTATTTTAACATCAGTGATTTCAATCTCAGAATGCCTAAAAACGGACTTTTCGTTGGTTTTGAAAAATTAATTATCGAGAAGAATAAAGTAGAAAATACAGTTACAGACATGAATTCCAATACCACCCGAACCGAAAAAATATACTACCCGTTTGTGCTGTACAACTTTGTGCCAAGTGACTACTATTATACTTTTTACGGCGGAAAATGGAACCGAGAAACCAAACCTCTAAATGCCGGCAGTACAGATAAAATGATGATTAACGAACCGGCCATAAATCTTGTTCTGACCAACTAAACTTAAAAACCCTATATTTGCAGGTTAGAAAAAATAAATTAATGAAAGAAATTAAGAACATTTCGCGCTCAAGAGCGCAAGAATCGTCGGCAGCTATCGAACGATTGTACATTACCATGAGACATTTATTTAACAGAGGTTTTTACAAGCCGATGGGTGTTTCCGGTGAAACGTTAAGAGAGGCTTTGCTTTCTCTGAGACCTGAAATTTACGGCAGTATAGCCGAAGAAAAAGTTGAACTCAACGGATTGCTTTATGTAATAGAAAGGCTTCCGGTAGGCATTGAAGAATGTCGTTTTATCAATTTGACTTCAGATGAAGGGTATTCAAAATCACATTTTCAGGCGATTGTTCCGCCCAAAAGAAGAAGAAATTGTTACCGTATTGATGACGAGCAAATGAATGTGGAAATCACACGAGGTCGCTCAGACATCTATGATATTTTGACTCATCTTACTTTTATTTTTATCGAATCGCATAAAATTAAAGACAGGGTTTTGTTAGACGACATAGAAGGAGAGGTAACCCGTGATTGGGAAAAACTGGAAGAAGTAGTAATACAAAATAAAAAGTTGACCCAAATAGAAAAAGAAAGAGCTATTTCGCATGCAGCTAATGTACTGGGAAGAAGTTTTTCGGAAGTGATTGATATTTATGATTCGTTTGCAACCAAAGAAAAACCGGATCGTTTTTTACACGTAATTTATTGGCTAGGAAAACTTGCCATAGAAGAGATTGTTGACAACAACAAACGAACCATTACGTTCAGTCCGATACTCAGAGAACGATTGGGGCACCACATTCACGGAGAAATTTGGGCCAATAATATCAAAGAAACACTTAAAGCCAACAATTTACTCGAAAGACCGATTCACATCATCAGCGCCAATATGCACAGTGTGATGAATTCGATTTTTGCCACCACGGTACTTAAACCAAAGTACAAAGACAAATCGGATTTCTTTATATACGAAGAGCTGAGCAAGTCAGGGGCAGATCCGCTGAGAAATAAAGTAGTAGACTTTGCCGTGAAACACGGAATGATTTCGTTGCCTGACCAATCAGGGACTAACATTGACGTACAGATTTTTGACACCGCCAAAATTGACTGGGCAAAATCAAGTTTTCCAAAAGCTAAAGTTGGAAAAGTCAGTCCGGTATTAATCGTGATGGATTATGCTTTTGGTGAGCAGGCATTTGAAACCATTGATGAATTATTGAAACCATACAAAGACGGTAAACACAAAATACTGCTCAACGTAGAATCGGTTTCCATTATGGGGAAAGCCGGAATTTTACAAGGAGGAAAAGGAGATATTATGATTCCGTCAGCGCATATCAACGAAGGTACTGCGGATAATTACCCTTTTGAAAACGAACTAACAGCCGAAATGTTTGAAGGAAATGACATTCCTGTTTTTGCCGGGCCGATGGTTACGGTTTTGGGAACATCACTTCAAAATAAAGATTTGTTGAAGTTTTTCCACGAATCAACCTGGGAAGTTATCGGTCTTGAAATGGAAGGAGCGTATTACCAAAAAGCCATACAATCAGCCTCTAAAATCAGAAAGAGCATTCACCCGAATGTAAAAGTACGATATGCTTATTATGCTTCGGATAATCCTTTGGAAACCGGAAGTACTCTGGCTTCAGGAGGATTGGGAACAACCGGAGTTAAGCCAACCTATTTGATTACCATTAAAATATTAGAACAAATTTTTAACGTTAAATAAATTTTTATGAGCGAAACATCTCAAAGCAATAAAGACAATCAGGAAATCGATTTATCTGTCATTTCAAAAAGCATTGGTAATTTTTTTGAAAGTATTTCCAATAAAATTTTCAGAGGAATATTATTCTTCAAAAAAAATATTGTTTGGGTTGGTATATTAATATTGATTGGAGTAGGGGTTGGATTTTATTTAGATAAAAAAACAAAATCATTTGAGAATAAGATAATAGTGTGCCCAAATTTTGGTTCCACCGATTATTTATATGCTAAAATTGATCTGATCAATTCAAAAATTGAAGACAATGACACTGTTTTTTTAAGAGATGTAGTTGGAATTAAAGATGCTAAAAAGTTCAGAAAAATAGAAATCCAGCCGATTTTAGATATTTACAAATTTATCGAAGACAAAGACAAAAATTTTGATCTATTGAAATTGATGGCTGAAGACGGAGATATCAAGAAAATCGTAACTGAAAATTTAACCAGTAAAAATTATCCGTTTCATTTGATAACTTTTAAAACAACTAAAGCTGTGACTGATGAAAGAGTCATCAAACCGCTTTTGAATTATTTCAACAATACTAGTTATTACACTCAGATTCAGAAAGAATATTTGAATAATATTAAAATCAAAATGGCGGAAAATGATTCCATCATTTCACAAATCAACGGTTTTTTAAATGCATTCAAAAATACCACTAACGGCAGTCAGAAGAGCGATAAACTGGTTTATTACAATGAGAACTCTCAACTTAATGATGTTATTAAAACCAAAGACGAGTTAATCAAAGAACAAGGAGGACACCGATTGGAGTTGGTTAATTTAGACAAAGTTATTAAAGATAACAGCATCACGGCTAATATTAAAAATGAAGATTTAGTCAACGGAAAATTAAAATTTGTATTGCCATTGTTACTTGTATTTTGTTTTGTTTTGGTACGTACTTTCAATTCATATTACAAAAGACAAATGACCAAAATGAATAATTAAATTATGAAAGGAATTATATTAGCCGGTGGATCCGGAACCCGTTTGCATCCGTTAACATTAGCCGTTAGTAAACAGCTGATGCCTATTTACGATAAACCCATGGTGTATTATCCGCTATCCACTCTAATGTGGTCGGGAATACGTGAAATATTAATCATCTCAACTCCTCATGATTTGCCTTTGTTCAGACAGCTTTTGGGCGACGGAAAAGCATTGGGATGTCGTTTTGAATATGCTGTTCAGGAAAATCCGAATGGGTTGGCAGAAGCGTTCATCATAGGAAAAGAATTTATTGGAAATGATAAGGTTGCCTTGGTTCTTGGCGATAATATTTTTTACGGAACCGGGTTGTCCGATTTACTTTTGGCCAATAATAATCCGGATGGTGGTATCATTTACGCTTATCATGTTCATGATCCGGAACGATACGGAGTGGTTGAATTTGACGAAAACGGCAAAGTACTTTCGATAGAAGAAAAGCCGGTTAACCCAAAATCAAACTTTGCGGTTCCCGGAATATATTTTTATGACAATGATGTCGTAGAAATAGCCGCTAATATCAAACCAAGCCACAGAGGCGAATTAGAAATTACCGATATCAACAAAGAATATTTAAAAAGAGGCAAACTAAAAGTTAGCATCCTTGACCGAGGAACAGCCTGGCTCGATACCGGTACGTTTAATTCCTTGATGCAGGCCAGTCAGTTTGTACAGGTTATTGAAGAAAGACAAGGATTGAAGATTGGAGCCATTGAGGAAGCCGCTTATAAGATGGGCTTTATCGATTCGGAACAATTAAAAAAATTAGCACAACCGTTATTAAAAAGCGGATACGGCACACATTTACTAAGCTTGATATAACCTATGAATTTTATTCCGACAAAACTCGAGGGCTGTTACATTATAGAACCTAAAATTTTTAGTGATGAAAGAGGATATTTCATGGAAAGTTTCAATGAAAAAACCTTTGAGGAGGGAATTGGAAAAGCGGTTCATTTTGTTCAGGATAACCAATCGTATTCATCTAAAGGAGTTCTGCGAGGCTTACACTATCAAACCGGGGAACACGCCCAAGCCAAATTGGTTCGGGTTTTACAAGGCGAGGTGATAGATGTTGCGGTTGATATCAGACCTGATTCACCTACATTCGGGCAGTATGAGTCGGTACTTTTAAGCGGTGAAAATCAGCGACAGTTTTTTGTTCCGCGCGGATTTGCCCATGGTTTTTTAGTGTTGAGCAATACGGCTACTTTTTTTTACAAATGCGATAATTTTTATAACAAAGAAAGCGAAGGCGGTATTATTTACAATGATAAAGCCATCAATATTGATTGGAATTTTTCGGCTGAAAAGTTGATTATTTCTGATAAAGACAAATTATTGCCTACCCTTGAAAACGCCAAAAAAGTATGGTAGTTTTAGTCACCGGTGCCAACGGACAATTAGGGCAAGCGCTTCGGCATGTTTCCGGTAATTATCCGGAGATTACTTTTGTGTTTTGTGCTTCGGTCGATTTGGATATCACCAATAAACAAGACTGCGAAGCTGTTTTCACTAAGTATAAACCACAGTATTGTATTAATGCTGCGGCCTATACGGCGGTAGATAAAGCAGAAAGTGAACCTGAAAAAGCTCATTTAATTAATGCGGTCGGTGCCAAAAATTTGGCGGAAACGTGTCAAAAGCATAATGCTGTATTATTTCATGTATCTACTGATTTCGTTTTTGACGGAAGCAAAACCAATCCTTACACTGAAGAAGACCAACCGAATCCAACCGGAGTTTACGGACAAACCAAATTGGACGGTGAGCGAGCCATTCAGGAAGTGTTGACCAATTATTACATCATCAGAACATCGTGGGTGTATTCGCAATTTGGGAATAATTTTATGAAAACTATGTTGCGATTGGCTTCTGAAAGAGACACGCTTTCAGTAGTAAATGATCAAATAGGAACTCCAACTCACGCGGTTGATTTGGCAGAAGCTTTGATAACAATTATTCAAACCAACAACCAACAACCAACAACCCATAACTTTGGTATTTACAATTTCAGCAATGAAGGACAATGCAGTTGGTATGAATTTGCCCGAAAAATATTTGAAATTAATAATATAACTATAAATTTACTTCCTATACCCACTTCTAGTTATCCTACTCCGGCTAAAAGACCGGCTTATAGTGTTTTGGATAAAACAAAAATTAAAGCTGTTTTCGGAATTAAAGTTGATGGCTGGGAAGATAGT
>CAYPSB010000047.1:0-21250 GCA_964413435.1 uncultured Flavobacterium sp. | reverse complement strand
TTTTGTTTGATTTTGACAGATCTAAAAACCCGCCTCTAAAGCGGGTTTTTTAGTTTATTTAAATCCGAGGCGGGACTTTAGTTTCAGAAATAACAAAGCAATTGAATAAGCATCATCCGAAGCAGAGTTTTTTTCGCTTTGCGGAATTTTATACTGCTTAATCAAGTCGTCTAACGAAAAGGATTTATTGGTTATATCGTATAGCTTTTGATGCATAATTTCAATATCCAAAGCCTCATTTTTCAACTTACCACATTCCATTTTTTCGAGTACTTCGTTAATCATTTCGATATCAAAATGAATGCGATGGCCAACCAAAACAGCATTGCCAATGTAATCTACCAAAGCTTGTATAGCTTGTGGTTCGGCCAGTTTGGATAATTTACTCTCAATCAGGAATTCATTTGACAAGCCGTTATCGTGAAGGTATTTGTATTGCAAAATGACAACTTCAAAATTGTCGCCTACTTTGATAACATCATTAACCACACCAATAGCTCCAAAAGAAAGAATTACATCTTTTTTCGGATTTAAACCGGTCGTTTCCGTGCTCAGAATAACATATCGGTTGGATTTTGTTTCAAATTTAGCCAGATACAATTTCCAAAACTCAGGATAGTCTTTATTGATATTTTTAATCCAGTCCAGCATATTACGAGAATTGTGTCAATCGGAATTTGTCTTTTATTAATTCTTCGAGCTCTTTCATTGGCCCCAGTGCATTTTTGAGTTTTTCTCTGTCGGCTTTCGAGAGTTCTTCAATGTTGATGAAGTCGCCGGAGGTGTCATTTTTGAGCCCTTCCAGTGTTCTGAATTTGGATAAAATAAGAAACGCATCGGCACAATTTAAATAGATTTCCGAATACTTCGGATCTATCATTGCCAATTGCTTAAAACGCAAATAGGTATTATTAATACCTCTCAAATTCATGCTAATAGCAAAAAGTCGAGCTCCGTCAACCAAAGGCATAATCGCTCTGTTTTTGATGTCAAATTTACCTTTGTGTTCACCGTCTTCTTCCAAATTAAACTTTTTGAAAAAATTAAGCGGCGGATTTTTACGAAGAGTATCATTACCCAAATAATCGAAAAACAATACGTTATTTTTAGAATTATTGAAAATCACATCGGTAATAGCATCTTCAATTTTTCCTTCTCCAAAAGCTATTTCATAATCGAAAAAAATACTGCTGATGTCGTTTGATTTTTCTCCTGGTGTTTTCATCCAACTGTTGTACTGTTTAATCCAGTCCGTTAGTGATTTACACCAAAGCATATTACTTGCCATGTGACCGTTTGGACAAAATTGATAGCCTACTTTTTCGAGTATGGCAGTCGCTCTTTTGGCTAATTTCAAGAAATAATCTTTAACATCTCGGTATTTTTCAACAGACACATCCTCAAAAACCAGAATGCTGTCCTGATCCGTCAATAAAAGTTGTTCTTTTCTGCCTTGACTACCAATACTCAACCATGCAAAACGAGCAGGAGGTGAGCCTAAATCAAGAATAGCCAGCTCTACAGATCTTTTTACGATAGCCGTTATAATTTCGCCTGAAATGTTATATATATGAGGCAACGGTATGTTTTTGGCAATTGAAGCCTGAATTAAATCGGTCAGCTTTTCACGTACTTGTTTCAATTCCTTAGGCGAAAGGGCTCTTTTAATCTCTTTAATTAAAACCCCCGGGTTATTGGCCTGTGCTACGATTAAATCATGTTCAGATATAATACCTTTTACATCAGATTTATCAGAACCGTCAGCCGTTACACATAAATGACTAACATTATGTTTAAGTAATAATAATTGAGCTTCAGCTACCGACACGTTTTCCGGAACGGTAATAACAGGAGAGGACATTATTTTTTCAACAGTGTTGGTAATCGGAAATCTTCCGTTGGCAATTTTACTTCTGAAATCAGTATCCGTAACAATACCAATCGGCTGATTTTGTTCCGTAACTATAGCGCTGTCGATTAAATTTTCCGTCATTAATTGCGCAGCATCTTTTATAATAGTACTTGCGGCAATTTTTATCGGAGTTTTGTTGTATGCTAATGATTGGAAATACTGAATTTCAGTTGTTTGATTTTCAGTATATACATTATCTGTAATCAGTTTCCCGCGGTTTTCTTTATCGAAAGGGTTGCGGGTATTTGTTGCAAAACTTTCGAGTAAAAAGTCAAGAACCTGCGAATTTTGTGCAACAAACGGTTTAAAAACATTGATAGGAATTGCATAAACAATACTGTCTTCACGAGCTTTTGCCGTCATCATGTAGTTGTTTTTGGCAAAAAATGGTCGTAAACCAAATACGTCACCGGCATAGCATTTATTCAGTAAAGTTTCTTCGGCATCGGCTATTACCGAAAGATTGATGACTCCCGAAGCCACTACATAAAAGCTATCATGGAGTTTATCGTCAATTTGAAACAAAGTTTTATGCTTGTCCAAATTAACAACACCGATACTGGTTGCAACCTGAATTAATTCGTCATGACTCAAATAGTTAAATGGCGGATATTCTTTTAAAAAGTTGGCAATATTTTCAGCTATCGAATTACTCATGATTAGATACGTTAAATTGAATTCAATTTGATACAGACAAAAATAGGAAAGCTTTAATCAAGTTAGGGCTATTGTTAACAAGATTTGAAAACTAATAAACCCTTTAACAATCATTGTTATTGAAAATTCTATTTTACATAATATAAATTATGATTCAAAATGAAAATGTAATAATTAGAATAAATACAAATCATATCTAATTGTTTTTGAATAGATTATATTATCCTATATAAATGAATAATATTAGAAATTAAGCTCTCTGAATTTCTTTCCGATAGCCAAACTTAACTTCGTTTTATAATCATCGATTAACCATTCGCGATAGTTTTTGCTGGTTTTGCCAAGACATTTTACAAAACTTTTGACACGGCTTTCAATATCATCTGACAGCAATTTAGACAACATTCGCGCACCGTTCAGTTCGTTTGAATTTTCCACACACATGGTAGCATGTTGCAAAATTGATTTTTCAAGCACTTCTTTAGGACGTAAATTCATAGCCATGTTTCTCTTAAATTCATTTTCTATGTCCATATCAATGACAGCAGTTTTGGCAAACATTTTACGAGTTGCTTCGGGCATGGTATACTTGAAATTGCTTTCAATTTCAGCATCATCTCTGAGGTTTTCCAAATAATATTCTGGTGATTTGAAAATATGTTGCCAATCTACCGGATCATTCCACAAACCAAAACGCAGCGCATTATTTCCTAAGTCGATAACGATAAAACTATCCTTGTGGGGTAATTTTCGTGAACCGCGACCAATCATTTGAAAATAAAGCGTTAACGACTTTGTGGCCCGATTTAGTATAATACTTTCAACTGTAGGCTCATCAAATCCGGTGGTCAAAATTCCGACAGAAGTCAGAATTGCATCGGGAGTTTTCTTAAACCATTGCAAAATTTCTTTTCGGTCTTCAACACTTGTTGTATTGTCAAGATGTCTTATGGCATAACCGGCTTCCCTGAAAGTTTCGTATACATACAATGATGTATTGATACCGTTATTAAAAATTAAAGTCTTCTTTCCTAACGATTTTTCGGTGTATGCATGAAGTAATTTTTCCTGCATGACCATGTTCATGTACAAGTCATCAGAAGATTTAACTGTATAATCTCCGTTAATCCCAACTTTCAACGAAGTTAACCCAACATCATAACTATACGTAGTTGCTTTGGCCAAAAAACCTTTGTCAATCAAAGATTGAATCGTATCACCAACAATTAACTCATCGTAATTTTGATGCATAGGTAATTTGATATTGGAACTCAATGGAGTGGCTGTAACTCCAAGTATAAATGACTTTTTGAATTGGCTGAGCAGTTTTCTAAATGAGTTATAATGTGCCTCGTCAATAATGACTAAACCAACGTTATCTATCATTAGTTTTTCGTCATTCAAGCGATTTTTGAGGGTTTCAACCATAGCAACAAAACAAGAATATTCATCCTGATCGGGTAATTCTTTGATATTGCTGTTGATGATTTTATTTTTAACATCAAACCCTTTGAGCATTTTGGAGGTTTGTTTGCAGAGCTCAATTCGGTGGGTTAACACCACTACTTTTTTATTGTGCTGCGACAAATAGCGTCTTACAATCTCAGAAAAAATCACTGTTTTCCCACCACCTGTCGGCAATTGATACAGCAAATGATGGTTGTTCGGAGCGTTGTCTATACGGTCAAAAATTTTGTCAATATCGCCTTTCTGGTAGCCGTAAAGCTCCTTTTTTTCTTCAATTTCGATACTTAAATCTTTGTGAGACATGGTGATTTGTACAATTTTGCAAAAGTACAGCTAAAAAAGAGTTCTTACACCATTAATTTTTCAAATAACACAAATTTAATATTCGAATCGTTCAACTATGGCATTGAATTCATAAGCATTGAACCAATTTTGATTTACAGCCTCTTCCTTAATGCCAATAACTCTGTTCTTGAATTCGTTTAAAATACCATGTTCAATCAAAAAGCTGACAGCTTGTTGGTAAGAAGTCAACATGCTTTTAAAAAACAATTCCGACTTGATGATTTTCTCAGCCGAAAATGTTTGTGCAATTTCAATGTTGTAAAGCATCACGTCAGCTATAATGAATGCATCAACTCCCAGTGAAATAAAGTGTTTAATGAATTTTTGAGCGACAGAACGACGCATTTTAGCCTTTTTGCTTTTAACAGGAAAATATTCGTTTGAAATTTTAAACTTAGCTTCTTGCACTAATTTGTCTTCATTCGGATTAAAAGCAAAATTGTAGTACACTTTTACGTCGTTAAACTTGTCGTAAAGCTCCAACAATTGCTTCTCTAGTTGTTCTTTTGTAAGTTCGTGCAGGTATTTTTTTAAATCGCGTTTGCTCATGAGTTATTTATAATAACAAAAGTAACCGCTTTTTAGTTTCATTCTTGATGTTATTACTTAATTTTGCTTTCAAAATAAAAAATCATGACCAAACTTTTTAAGTTCACAGCCATTGCCGAAGGTATTTCGTATCTTGTTTTATTTGCCAACATGTTGATTGTGAAACCTACCCATCTTGAATTATACAAAACACTATTGTTTCCTATAGGAATGGCTCACGGATTATTGTTCATCGGTTATGTTATTTTGGCATTGGTAATTCGCACTGCTCAAAATTGGAGTTTTAAAGATTTGTTTGTTGTGCAGGTTGCCTCCCTCCTGCCGTTTGCTACTTTTTATGTAGAAAAAAAGTACGTAAAAAATGCATAAGTTCGTAGCTAAAATATTTGGCTGGAGTTACCCTCTTTTCAAAAAATGGGATTTTGGAGAGACACTTTCCGCTTATTTAAGTTTAGCAATAAATATTTTTGTTTTATCGTTTTTATCCTACCTTATATTTCTGGTTTTTCGTTACGTATTGGTCAGAACAATGATAATTGTCGCGCGTAAAACCAAAACCCGATTTGATGATTTACTGGTTTCAAATAAAACAGCCAAATACATTGCTCATTTAATTCCTTTGCTTTTTGTGTACAAAAGCGTTCCTATCATCTTGGAAAACTTTGTTTATTGGGAAGCTGTGTTCGGGAAACTGGTAGCAATCTATATTGTACTGCTGAGTTTATGGATTATTAAGACCATTTTACACGCAGTGAGAGATCATCTGAAATCAAATCCGTCTTACAGTGATAAGCCAATTGACAGTTACATTCAGGTAATCATGATTGTATTGTGGCTCTTTGCGTTTATATTTATCGTTTCCAAAATTTTTGATATCAGCACAGGAACCATGTTGGGAACATTCGGAGCTGTTTCTGCCATCATATTGTTGATTTTCAGAGATATTATTTTGGGATTTGTTGCCAGTGTTCAGGTTTCTTTAAACGATATGGTTCGAATTGGTGACTGGATTACATTTGATAAATTTGGTGCCGATGGCGATGTTATCGAAATTAATTTGGCTACAGTTAAAGTCCGGAATTTCGACAATACCACAACCACTATTCCAACATACAGCATGATATCCGATTCGTTCCGAAATTGGCGCGGTATGCTGAATTCACAAGGAAGAAGAATAAAACGTCATATTCTTATCAAGGCCAACAGTATTCGGTTTCTGAATGAAAATGAATTGCAGGAACTGAAAAAAATTCAGTTGGTAAGCAGCTACATTGAGAAACGTCAATCCGAAATTGACAAGTTCAACAAAGCCAATCAAATTGATAAGTCGATACTAATTAACGGTCGAAACATGACTAATTTCGGTTTGTTCCGAAAATATATCACACAATATCTTAGTCAATATCCGGGTTTGAATAAAGATATGATTTTACTTTGTCGACAGCTGCAACCCACTCCGCACGGAATTCCGTTAGAGATTTACGCTTTTTCAAACGACAAACGTTTTGAGAACTACGAATACATCATGGCTGATATATTTGACCATATATTCGCATCCATTGTTTATTTCGATTTGGAGATATACGAACTTCCTTCCGGTAAAGATTATCTTTCTGATTAATCTCCTAAGCGATCTTTTACGTATTCAATTTTTGTTTTTCCGTGAGGTGCAGGCTTTCCGTCATCTCCTAAACTCACCATTGTAATATTTTCCAAAGTAATGATTACTTCTCTGGTCATCATGTTACGAACTTGACAGGTCAAGGTTAGAGACGTTCGTCCAAATTTAACAACATCGATACCGATTTCAACAATATCTCCCTGACGTGCCGAGCTCACAAAATTAATCTCCGACATGTGTTTGGTTACGATTTTATTGTTTTCTAGCTGAATGACTGAATATAAGGCTAATTCTTCATCAATCCAGGCCAACAATCTGCCGCCAAACAAAGTGCTGTTTGGATTTAAATCTTCCGGTTTTACCCATTTTCTGGTATGAAATCTCATTTTGTTTGTATTTTTTGTAAAGCAAAATTAATGATTTCATCATGGTCAAAAGCCAATTTAGGCAAATCATTAACCGGAAACCATTTTGCCTCTTTGGCATCATCTGAAGCCTTTACAACAACATCATTGGATACAAAACCGTAATAAGCTATGGAAACTACATGATGTCTTGGATCTCGATATGGTTTTCCGAACGCCTTAAGTTGTATCATGGTTTCGATTCTTATTTGGGTTTCTTCCTGTAATTCTCTTTTCACAGCAACATCAATGTCTTCGTGTTCATCAACAAAACCACCCGGTAATGCCCAGGTATTTTGAAACGGCTCGTTTTTTCTTTTTATTAACAATAAATAAAGCTCGTTGTTTAGTGGTTTAAAGACAACGGCATCAACCGTCAGGAAAATGTGGGAAACTCTCATCTCTAATTTTTAATAGTTGATTGTGAACTGTTTTCTGAAACCCAATAATAGGTAAAAAACTTGGTTATTTGGGGGAAACGTTTATATTTGCAATGACTTTAACGTTTCATTAAAATAATTACAAATCATATCATATGAAGAAACACCTACTATTAGTAATTACTCTTTTAAGTGCTTCAGTAGTTCTTACTGCACAGGAAAAGAAAAATGAGAAAAAAGCCGATAAGGAGTTTATCAGTGCAGATGCTGATAAAGAAATTGACGGAGACACATACAACAGATGGTCAATAGAGGTTGATTTCGGACAAAGTAAGGGAGGGAAGCCTTATGCTGACGGTTATTTTGCCAGTGATCCCGATAAATTTTTAGGTGGATTTCAATTCAATCATTATGGTATTGGTGCGCGTTACATGTTAAGTCCGAAGTTTGGTTTAAAGTCTCATTTATCGTATGATGATATTAAAAAATTACCAGGCTCAAGAAGTTTAGATTTCAAGGTGCAACACATACAGCTTACATTTGAAGGTGTAGTAAACGCCGCCAGATTATTTGATATACAAGAAGGAGCAAAACGATTCGGAATGTTATTCCATTTTGGTATTCAAGCATCACAAATGATGCCTAAGATGAATACCGCTGCAGGAAATAACAAAGGTAGAAAAGAATTGAATGGAGGAATTGTAGTAGGTGTTACCCCATCATACAGAATTTTTAATAATGTTAGTGTTTTTACAGATATTACTATCAACTCAAACGTAAGGCAACATTTTAACTGGGATGGTTCTTACTCTGACAGAAGTAATAACTTAACCGGAAGTTTATTCACCACATCTGTAGGATTATCTTTTGCATTTGGAAAAGGTAAAATTCATGGAGATTGGGCAATTATTAAAGACAAAAAAGATAAAGAAATTGATCAGTTATCTAACCGAATTGGTGAAATTGAGACCTTGATGAATGATTCTGATAAGGATGGTGTGCCGGATTATCTAGATGCCGAAAATAACTCAATTGCTGGCGTGGCTGTTGACACCAAAGGAAGAATGATCGACAAGAACAACAACGGTGTGCCGGATGAGTTAGAAAAATACATCGACAAAACAATCACTAACAATAATAATAGCAACACTAACACTGCTACCGTTACTAACGGTATGTTAGAACAGTTGATTAATGATGGTTATGTAGCGGCTTATTTTGATGCAAATAAAACAAAACCGACCAATGCCTCGGCAGATAACATCGGATTTGTATTGAACTACTTGAAAAATAATCCTGATAAGTCAGTACAAATTATCGGATACGCCGATGAATTAGGAAGCAGCGATTATAACAACAAATTGTCTGCAGAAAGAGCTCAAAACGTGAAAACTATATTAGCGAAAGCAGGTATAAGCCCATCACGATTGACAATCGTAGGTAACGGTATCGATAGCTCAGTAGATAAAAATTCGGATTACGCTCGTCGTTTGGTTCGTAAAGTGGTCTTCAAAATCAAATAATAATTAACAATCAATTATTAATAACTAAAAAAAACCTCTGCTTTTCAGCAGGGGTTTTTTATTAATTTTAAGTAGTCTGATAGTAAAAAGTAAAGTGTTTACTGAAAAGGTAGTCCGATTAATTTTTTTCTGTTGTAATCTTAAAAACCAAACAATCATGGAAGCACGTGATAATCATGTCCTCGAACTCAGAGGTGAAGCTTTGGGAACTATCACCCATCAATCTTCGTTAGAAGAGATTTTTCAAAACAAGACGTTGAGACCCATTTTGAAAATACAAAACGATTTGTTTATTGCGGTTTTTATTAATTATGCCATAAAACAAAAAAATGTATTTTTTGGTCTGACACCTGAAAAAAAGATTGCTTACATAGAAAATGTTATTCAGCGAGACATCAAATTCAGAAATTCGCTTAAAGGAATTATCATTGGATTATTTACTGTAGATGAGTACAATGAATACATTCAAAACTCATCTAATTTAAACAAAAGAATGATGAACATGTTGATTGAAAGACTGAAAAGTCAAATCCAACTGTTAGAGCCTAATTTATAAAAATAGGCTCTTATAAGAGTTTTATATTATTTTAAATAGTTCTTTTTGATTTCTAAGAAAGATTGATTGGTATGAATCAAGCTTGAAACAACTTCTTTTCTCAATTCGCTTAAATTCTCATAATGCAAGTACTTGGCCCAAGCAGTTTCAAGAAGTACTTCTTTAATAATTCGCATAATTTTAGCCGTATCCTTAGAGTTTCTTACTGCATACGTTTCAGTATCCTTCAGCAATTCTTTGTGATAAAAATCAATTTCCCCTGTTTTAAAATCTACTTTGATATAAAACAACTTAGATGTATCATCATTGGGATAAAAACTTGTCCAGTTGGCAAAAGCAACCGTGATGTTTTGGTTTTTGAATTTATTTAACGGAATCAAACGCCAATAACAATTACCCACTCTTCCCCAATGATTGGAAATACGGTATAATCCTTTTTCGGTAAAAATGTATTGACTTCCGGATTTGCTCTTATAGTTAATTCTCATTGATTGGATTTCATCCAATGACACCTCGTTCCAAATACAAAAAGTATGGCTGTGAAAATTAACTTTGCTATAAGTTTTCGTCAAAATGTTTGCGGTTCATTAATCTTCCTCACCATGTGTTTCGGCTTCGTTGTTAACCGCTTTAAAATCTTTTCTGATTTCGGTATGACGAATTTCACCACCTGAAGTTCCAACTTGTTGTGCTAAAAATACTCCGGCCAAAGCAACTGCCAAAGCTACAAATGAAACTAATTTTGCCTTACTGTGATTTTTAAAATTAGTATACAAGCCTAACAAAGAAACGGCTCCCAGTATGTATAGTACTAAAGCCAATTTTTCGGCTATTTCCTCATGTTCATGAATAATTTGTTTACCAATACCCGGCATATCTTCCACTACTTCCTCTGCTCCTTCTCCGGTGGTCATGCTTAGTGCAGCAAAAACAGCCGCAACGATGAAAACTACATAAGCTACGTTTTTGACAACGGCGTTTTTAGAAAAAATTCCGGCCGCTAAAATTCCCAATCCAAGAATGGTTCCAATAATGGGAAAATGATTCACTACTAAATGATAATGCGCTTCTGTCATGATAAATAAGTTTTAGTGTTCACCCAAAGTTACCTTTTTTTAGTTTAACTGATATGATAATTATCAGTTTGAAAGTTATTTTGAAAAGCTCAAAATTACTTTGGTTCCCACTTTTTCTTCGCTTTCAATCTCTAAATCAATTTGTAATAAGATACACAATCGTTTGACAATTGATAATCCTAATCCAGTTCCTTTAATTTCGGGATGTTCGTTGGCTTTGGAACGGTAAAACTGATCAAATATTTTTTGCAGATCTTCTTTGGCAATCCCTATACCGTGATCGGCAATGCTGCAAACTATCTTATCGCGGGTTTCAATAATATCAAAATTGATGATATCTCCCGTTTTAGAATACTTAACAGCATTAGTCAAAATATTATTGATTACAATGCACAGCAAATAAGCATCGGTAGTAACATAAAAATCTTGCTGTGCATGCGATATGCAAGTAAGTTTCTTATCGCTGATGATACTCGCATTTCTCGACATCACATCTAAAAAAACAGCATTGAGTGATACTTTCTCTATTTTTAAAGACTGCTTTTGATTTTCAAAACGGGCCAATAAAAGCAACTCATCCACTAAATTGTTTAACCGATTGACCTCATTGATGCAAAAATCAATTTTCTCTTTATACTGCTCAGGATTACGAGGTTTACGAACTAATACTTCTAAAGTTCCTTTAATTACTGCCAAAGGTGTTCTCAGTTCATGAGAGGCATCTGAAGTAAACTGTTTCTCCCTCTCTATTGCATTTTCAACCCGATCCAACAAGTTGTTTATGGTTTTGGAAAGCGTAAACAATTCATCTCTGTTTTGCGGCAAAGGAATTCTGGATTTCAGATTGTCTTTGGTAATGATATTTGACGTTTCTATAATTGAGCTTATGGGTTTTATACTTCTACCGGCAATGAATCGCGCGATAAAAAACAGCACCAATAATATTAAAGGATATGCCACTACCAATATGACAAACAGGTTATTCAACACCATTTTAGAATCTTCAAGAGACATGGCAACAATCAGAAAACCTATAATTTTGGTTCCCTGATACAAAGGCACTTGTACTTGTCGAACAGAAATATTATCCAACTTACCATCAAATAATTCAT
Source organism: uncultured Flavobacterium sp. (assembly GCA_964413435.1). Lineage (GTDB taxonomy): Bacteria > Bacteroidota > Bacteroidia > Flavobacteriales > Flavobacteriaceae > Flavobacterium. The sequence goes on along the minus strand of CAYPSB010000047.1, from coordinate 9,648 downwards.
TATTGATAGCTCCCGGATAAAAGGTTAATTTTTTCTTCTTTAAATTGGGTGATTTGTTGACTAAAGCTCCCAGTTCATCTACGAATTGTATGAAAGCCGGACTGACATCTACTTTGTTAAACTGTACTTGTTTCCATTGTTCTTCGCGAACCAAAAGGACACAGTTTTCTTTGACTTCAATCTCTTTTAAATGTTTTGTAATTTCATCCTGAATATCATTGTTCACTTTTACATAAACACTGAAACGGACAATGGAGAAAATCACAAAAAACACCACAAAAATCAATAGAGCTGTGGTGATGATGTAATTGGAGGCTATTCTGTTTTTAAACGAAAGTTGTTGCATTAGTCTTTATCATTGGCGATATATCCCACGCCGCGAATGGTTTTGATATAGTCTTCATCTACTTTTAAATTCAGTTTTTTACGAATAGAATTCATAAAAACATCAATGACGCCTGTATCGTATTCAAAATGAATATCCCAAACATCTTGGATAATTTGGGTTCTTGAACAGACGTTTCCTTTGTTTTTAACCAAATAAGAAAGCAAATCAAACTCTTTTTGGGTCAATGAAACTTCTCGTTTGTCAACCGTAACAGAGTGCTTTAATAAATTGATTTCTATGGGGCCTAAGGTCAAAATTTCTTGTTCGCTTTTATCTCTCAATTGAACTTTGATGCGCTCAACCAACTCATCAAAACTGAACGGTTTTTTGATGTAATCATTGGCCCCACTCTTGAGTCCTTCAACGGTTTCCTGAACAGTGTCCTTAGCCGTTAAAAATATTATGGGCAATTTTGTGTTTTGCTGTCTGATAGCTTGGCAAACCTGTATACCTGTCATTTTGGGAAGCATCCAATCGAGTAATACCAAATCAAATTTGCCGTTTTGAAACAGTTCAAATCCTTTCGCTCCGTCATTGGCAGAAGTAATCTTATACCCTTCTTCTTCAAGTCCTTGCTTCAGGAATTGTACAATTCCTTCTTCATCTTCTACAATTAGAATGTGCTTCATTTGAGTTGTGTTTATTCTTTGGATAAAGATAAATCAAAAATAAAGTCTTGCCAATGCAGTTAAACCTATTTTAATCAAATATTAATAGAATTTAATTCAAAAATGAACCTGTGAAGTTATAATTGTGTTATTTTGTCAAAAAAAATAAATATGCAGTTTTTCAAAAAGTATTCTCCTTTCGTTAATTTGACGTTGCTGTTCGTACTGGCCAATTTTATTCTTCGAATTGTACTGCTTTTTCATCCCATTACTCAATCCAATTTCGGGTTTTTGGAGATTATCAACATATTTGCACTGGGGCTTGTTTCAGATGTTTTTGTATTTACAGTAGCCGCTGTTTTTCTCTGGTTATACTTACTCTTTTTATCTGATTCAAAATACTATAAACCTTGGGGTTATATCATCTTTTCGGGGTTTGTTGCCTTGTTTTTGTATGTGACTTTCGGCAATACCATTTTAAATGAATACGGAGGTTCATTACCCGAAATTGGAATGTATTTCATCGGAATCAAAACGATTGCCTTCGGATTGTTGCTGTTCCTGCCTAAGTACCGCAAAAACATAAGATTAGGATTGTACACCATCACCATTTTTATTTTTGTTTTATTGATTATTCAAAATGCCATCAGCGAATTCTTCTTTTGGAATGAGTTTGGGGTGCGGTATAATTTTATTGCGGTTGATTATCTGGTTTATACCAATACTGTAATCGGAAACATAATGGAATCTTACCCAGTCATTCCACTGTTTACCGGAGTTGGTTTGGTGGCCGGTTTCTTTACATATATCATTGTCAAAAGAACAACGCCTTTTCTTAAAAAACTGCCATCCTTCGCCGATAAATTAAAAAACATGGCTGTTTATATGGTATTGTTCATTATCTCATTGGCGGCTATTCCTTTTTTAGCCAAAAAGCAAAATTCCTCCAACGTTTTTACTAATGAATTACAGGCCAATGGGGTTTATAAATTTTATGTGGCATTCATGAGCAGTGAACTCGATTTTGATACATTTTATAAAACCATGCCCAATCAGGAAGCTTTTGCATTATTGCACAAACAATTACAGGGAACGGCCAACGAAAGCAGTTTGAGAAAAACAACAAGTGATTCTTCTGAAATTCATAAAAATGTAGTGCTAATCACGATTGAAAGCTACAGCGCCGAATATATGAAAGCGTATGGAAACGAAGATAACATAACACCTTTCCTTGATTCTTTAGCCATAAAAAGTTTGCAATTCACCAATTTATACGCAGTAGGTAACCGAACGGTTCGTGGTTTAGAAGCTGTAACCTTATGTTTACCTCCAAGCGCCGCCGAAAGTGTTGTGAAAAGAAAAGATAACAAAAACAAATTTTCTACCGCCGGTATTTTCAAACAAAAGGGATACAATGTAAAATACATGTATGGTGGAGATGCCTTCTTTGACAATATGGGTGATTTTTTTGGTGGAAACGGGTATGATATAGTCGATAAAAAAACATTTTCTCCCCAAGAGATTACGTTTTCGAATGTTTGGGGAGTTTGTGATGAGGACATGTACAAAAAAGCTATCAAAGTCATGAATTCTGAAGCACAACAAAACAAGCCTTTCTTTAATCACATCATGACGGTGAGCAACCACAGACCGTTTACCTACCCTGAAGGAAAAATTGACATTTCAGGTCTGTCTAAATCAAGAAAAGGCGGTGTAAAATATACCGATTATGCACTAAAACAATTTTTTGCGATGGCTAAGCAACAGCCATGGTTTAAAAATACTGTTTTTGTTATTTTGGCCGATCATTGTGCCTCAAGCTCAGGTAAAACCGAATTGCCGATGGATAAATACCGCATCCCTGCCATGATTTATGCTCCGGATATGATTCCTGCCAAAGAAGTCAATACACTGATGTCGCAAATAGACGTGATGCCTACGTTATTCGGATTGTTGCATTTTGATTATGACAATAAGTTTTACGGACAGAATGTTTTTGACAAGAGCTATACTCCCCGCGCCTTTATTGCCACTTATCAGGATTTAGGATACATTAAAGACAATATTCTAACCATCATTTCACCGGTTAAAAAAGTCAAGCAATTCGAGTTGATTCCACAGCCTAATCCTAAGTTGGGGGCTAATTTTCAGTTGTATTTCGAAGAAAGACCAATGAATACTCTTCGTGAAGATTTGGTAAATGAAACCGTTGCTTACTACCAAACTTCGGCATATTTACTGAAACACAAAAAATATCAGAAATAGCTCATATATTACAGCCTGTTTTTATAAATCGTAAGATAATACAACTGATTTCATAAAGGTTATCGGTACAAAAGTTAATATCGATTGAAGTAATCGTTTTTTATATATTTTTGTTCCAAATACCACTTATGATGAGGCACAAAAATTGGCTTGCAATAGCTTTTATGGCTATTAGTATTTCATTGGCTTATAGCCAGCAAACCGTTAAAGAAAACGATTATACGGTTACATACAATAAGACAAAAATTGATTTACAATTTAATCTGTCAAACGCAGTAGTCACCAATGCCGTTAATGTAAATACACAAAAACCAATTTTGGTACGCAAAGAAGGAAATGGTTATGTTTTAGATAACTTGTCTCCGGCAGAAATAATCAAAGTAGAGTATCAAACAAACACACAAAAAGGAACTTCTGACCATACAACATACTTGGCCAGTCCTTCAGCCTCTTCAGGCGAGATTAATGTCTATTTCAATCATGCTGTAAATACCAGCTACAGTCAAATTCAGCCTGCTGTCAACTTAGGTAATACGCTAGATGATATGTTGATTAGTTATATTAATGCCTGTCAAAGTACCTTAGATATTGCTATTTACAACTCTTATTCGCCAAGTGCTGTAACCGGAATTGCAGGAGCTATCAATGCAGCTTATAACAGAGGAGTTCAGGTTAGAGTCATTTACGACGGAAGTACCAGCAGTGCTATGATTCCGTTATTAAATTCAGGGATACCCACTTTGGCCAGTCCTAATAATTCCAGTTATGGTATTATGCACAATAAATTTGTCATTTTTGATGCAAACAGCAGCGATCCGAACAAACCTTATGTATGGACCGGTTCTACCAACTGGACGGTGGTTCAAATTGATGGTCCCGACAGAAACAGCGTAATAACCATTCAGGACCAGGCTCTGGCATTAGGATACAAAATAGAATTTGAAGAAATGTGGGGTGGTTCCGCTATGACTCCTGATTTGGTAAACTCACGATTCGGACCCTACAAAACTGATAACACTCCGCATACTTACATCATTGGAGGCAAAACTATTAACAGTTATTTCAGTCCGAGCGACAATGTTACATCTAAAATAATTTCTGCTATCAATTCAGCTGACAGCGATATTAACATTGCTACTATGGTGCTTACTCGAACTGACATTAGCAATGCTATAATCAATAAATATAACAGTGGATTGACTAATTTAAATATAGTGACCGATACTCAAAATCCGTCCGGAAATCAATTTGAAATTTTAAAAGCGGCACTGGCAACCAATCATGTGGTTAAATTTACCAACAGCGGTATCATGCATCATAAGTTCATGGTTGTCGATAATTTCAACAGTACTTCTGACCCGCTTGTTTTGTTAGGCTCACACAATTGGAGCAGTTCAGCCGAAAACAAAAACGACGAAAATACCCTTATTGTTCACGACCTGAATATTGCCAATCAGTATTATCAAGCGTTTGCGTATTTGTATTTGGATGCCGGAGGTGTCTTGACTTTAGCAAATCCTGAATTTACTACACACGAATTTAAGCTTTACCCCAACCCTACTTCCGGTTCAATCGCTATTGATACTCAAAACGCTTATGCATTAGATAATGTTACGGTTAGCGTACACGACGTTATGGGCAAAAATGTATATAACCGTGAATATTCCAGCTTGGTACACGAAAACATTACTATTGATAGTCAGACTACCGGGCTGTATTTTGTCACTATTCAAAGCAATGGCAAAACATGGCATTACAAAGTAGTTAAAGAATAACTTGTCTTTGTTTCAATTCCATCGAAATTATTTTGGACTGACGGTTGCACTGCTTGCAATTGAAGTTCTGATTGCTATGTTCGTACACGATAGAATCATCAGGCCTTATATAGGCGATGTCTTGGTGGTAATTCTGATGTACTGTTTCGTTAGATCTTTTCTGAATATAAAAATTTTAACAGCCACTTTACTGGTATTGCTTTTTGCCTTTAGTGTAGAAACGTTGCAGTATTTTGATTTGGTCGAAAAAACAGGTTTAAAACACAGTAAAATAGCCCGAATTGTATTGGGCAGTTCATTTGAATTAACCGATTTTGCCGCCTATACTATAGGAGCTGTATTGGTACTTGTAACTGAAAAAGCAATAAAAAAAAGGTAATTATAACAACCCGTTATACTTTCTGATGAACCACTCGGCTGATAAAGAAACAGCGATTAAGACCAGCAGCCAAACCCAATCAATCAAAGGTGTTTTTTTAACGATGGTTTTTTGAACTGCCACATAACTTTCGTCTTCTAAAAGTTGTTTTACCAACAAATCGGCTTGATTAGTCAAATAAGCTTTCCCTTTAGTTTGTGAAGCCAACTGATTCAATTTATTCCAATCAGGATTTACAAATTGTTTTTCGATATCAAAATCTAAAACTTCGAAACTGCTGCTGTATGAGGAATTGGAGTTTAATTCTTTTACGGTAAACGAATATGTCCCTGCTGCCAACCCGTCTAAATTTGCCTGAAAAGCATTGGTAATTCTGAGTAAATCGTAGTTTTTAACTTGTTTGGTTTTGGTATTGGTTACCGATATTGTAAGTCGTGCCTTTTCGTCTAACTCGTAATTTTTATTGAAATACTGGGCCGTTATTTCAATTCCTTCACCCGAATTGTAAAAGCGCTCATGATTCACTACCAAAGACTTTCGGGTATTATTAGAAGCTAAAAACTGAATGGTTTTATCAATGAAAATATCAAAATCAGCAAAACTCTTTTTGTTTACATAAGTTTGTGCTCGCCATTTCCAAATGTTTTCTCCAAACAAAAAAGCATTTCGTGAGCCTTGATTTTCTGTAAATGTCAACAAAGGTTGATTGGTAGGAATGTTGCGGATGGTAGACCACAACAAAGTATTGGAGTTCGTTTTAGCCGTAATGGTACCAAAACTGTTTTCTAAAGGCGGCAATTGTTCAAATCCGATATTATCAAGAGCAAAAAGATTGAACTGGCTGTCAAATGATGGCAAATAATCTTCTTTCTGACTGCTCATTTTAAACGAAAAACTGTTCTGATTTTGATTCAAAAAGTTGAAATCGGTGTCGTTTCCGGTAATAATCCAGGTATTGACTTTTGTGTTGTTGTTTTGCTCAAAAATAGTTTTAAACTCAACCGTAGGCTGATACAATATCAAAATATTATAATCTGCTAATGATCTGACTTCATTAGGTTTGAGTATAGTTACTTTTCTTTGTGCATTAGATTCTATTGCGCGTTTAATAGCTCCCAAATCAGGGTGAGACATAGCCGAAATCAGCGCTACTTCTGTCTTTTGGTCGATGACTTCAACGGCAAAATTTTTAGTATTGTTGTATGTGTTTTTCTCTTGTTCTTTTGAGGTAATGACCGCTCGCAATATTTGTAAACCTACTTTATCAGCGGGTAACAAAACGTTGAGTGTTGCTGATTTTTTGGCAGGAGAAAAAGCAACGGTTTGTTCAGTCAACACTGTATTTCCTTGCGAAATCTTAAAAGAAGCATTAACCGACTTAGTTCCTGAATAATTCAGAAATACCTCTACCGGAAATTTATTCTTGTGAAACGCGTATTTATTAACGTTTAACTGAGCAATTTTTAAGTCGAGATAAGTTGCTGTATCGCCTACAACTATGGGGTAAACTTTATTATCGGGGTTGAAGGCAAATACAAAATCGTCACCCGATGTTTGATTTCCGTCCGAGATTAAGACTGTTGGAAAATGCTGGTTTTTGTATATGCTTTTCAGGTTTTTGGCAGCCTTGTCAATGTTAGACTGCTTCCCTTTGAAATCAATCGTATCCGAAGGCAAAAAATCTTCATCAAATTGATACGTCTGCACATCAAATTTTTCGGCTAAAGCACTGTTGTTTTTTAGCTTTTCAAATACTTCCAAGGCCGACTTATCCGCTTTCAAATCTTTGACAGAAGCCGAATTATCGATTACAATAGGCAATGGTGTTTTGATGGTTTCAACGGTTTTCTTGGAAATTATCGGGTTAATCAACAAGAGTAACAAGCCAAATACCGTAAAAAAACGCAAAAAAGCCAAAAACAAAGTCGCATTCGACCTGCTTTTGACTTTGTATAAATAATGATAGAATGAAACACCGGCAGCAATTAGTATTGATACGAGTAATAGCAAAATTGTTGATGTGTTCATATAATTTGTGATCAGTATTCAGTTATTAGTCTTCAGTTTTTAAAGTTGTCCGATTCTGTTGAAACGGCTGGCTGAAAACTAGGTCAACATTCCTCCGCAAACATTTAATACTTGTCCTGACACATACGCACTCATGTCTGAAGCCAAGAATAAACAAGCATTAGCCACATCTTCCGGAGTTCCTCCTCTTTTTAACGGAATAGAATCTCTCCAACCTTGAACTACATCTTCATTCAGTTTTGCAGTCATTTCGGTTTCAATAAATCCGGGAGCAATAGCGTTGCAACGAATGTTTCTCGACCCTAATTCAAGAGCGATAGATTTAGTAAATCCAATCATTCCCGCCTTTGAAGCAGCATAGTTAGCCTGGCCTGCATTTCCTTTTACTCCTACTACTGAACTCATGTTTACGATAGAACCTTTACGGTTTTTCAACATGATTTTTTGAACAGCTTTGGTCATATTGAAAACCGACTTCAAGTTGATTTCGATTACTTTATCAAAATCCTCTTCGCTCATACGCATTAAAAGGTTGTCCTTAGTGATTCCGGCATTATTGATTAGTACATCAACGCTTCCGAATTCGGCTACTACATCGTCGACCAATTTTTGAGCTTCGTTGAAATCGGCTGCATTTGATTTATATCCTTTAGCTTTGATACCCAAAGCTGCTAATTCATTTTCTAAAGCCAAAGCTGATTCAGCCGAAGAACTGTATGTAAAAGCTACATTGGCTCCGTGTTGGGCAAAAACTTTAGCAATTCCGCTTCCAATTCCTCTACTTGCGCCGGTAATGATGGCTACTTTTCCTTCTAATAATTTCATTGTAATAAAAGTTAGATTTGATAATTTAATGAAAGGTCAAATATAGAATAATTTATAGTTAGGAAAAAATAACATTTGTATTTAAACCTTTAGTATTATTGTCTGTCGAAAAGTCCTGACCCAACCCAAAAGATGAATAACCAAAACCATTTTGAACAACTGTATCACGAGTATCGCATACTGGTATTCAATGTGGCCTTGAATTATGTACAAAATCTTGAAGATGCTGAAGAAATTACTCAGGATGTATTTGTAAAAGTGTACCAATCGCTCGACCATTTTCATCAAAAATCTTCACATAAAACCTGGATTTACCGCATTACCATCAATCATTCTTTGGATTTTATCAAGAAAAAGAACAGCCGAAAACGCTTTTTTATATTTGGCAAAAAAAGTCAGAATGAGCAGGAATACTTGAATACTTCGACTTTTGAACACCCCGGGATTTTAATGGAAAACCAAGAAGATGCCGCACTGCTCTTCGGAATCATCAATACACTGACGGAAAATCAGAAAACAGCGTTCTTGTTGTCAAAACTGGACGGATTGAGTAATCTTGAAATTGCTGAGATTATGCAACTCAGTCTTTCTTCGGTAGAGTCGTTGATTTTTAGGGCAAAAGCATCACTTCAGGAAAAATTGGGAGAAAAATTTGAACACTACCGCAAGAAAAAATAAAAGCTTACGTCTAAAACAATAACTGAAATTCTGAAAACATATACAGAACAATAAAATTCAGCTGAAAAATGGAACAAAATAACTGGATAACAAAAGTATTGAACAGCACCAACGGTATGAAAGCGGTGGAGCCTAGCGATACTTTATTGGACAAAATCAAACAAAAAATAAATCAACACGAGACCGTTTCACCTGCAACTGTATGGCTGGTAGCAGCTTCTGTTGTCGTTTTAGTAGCTCTAAATATTACGGTAATGATGACCAAATCGCAAACAAAAACAGAGTCTACTCCTACCTCGGCCTATTTACAAACCAGTATGAACCAAAGTAATCAGTTATACCGATAATCATGGAAAAAACAAAATTACTAACGATAGCCGTGATTGGCCTTTTGTTACTCAACTTAGCTATTTTGGGCTTTTTGTTTTTAAACGGCCCGAAAGGACACCATCCTCCTATGGATGGCCCGCACATGGGCAGACCAAAACCAAGAGAAATCATTATTGAGAAATTGCATTTTGATGCCAATCAACAAAAAGAATACGACAAAATTATTGAGTGGCACCAAGCTACTATTGGCAAGCTCGACCAAAATATTCGCCAAAGCAAAAAAGAACTTTATTCTCTCTTAATGCAGCCTGAGGTTAATCTTAAGACAAAAGACAGTTTGATTGCCTTGTTGAACGGATACCAAAAACAAGT
>CAYPSB010000046.1:0-21771 GCA_964413435.1 uncultured Flavobacterium sp. | reverse complement strand
GAGTTGTATGATGTGCAAGGAAGATTGCTACAGACACAGTTGACCAAAGAAACCAGAACAGTGCTCGACATGAGTGCACAAATCAAAGGAGTTTATTTCATCAAGATAACAACCGAAAAAGGAATAAAAGTTGAAAAAGTGGTTAAAGAATAAACTTGAATTAATTGTGGTAGAGGCGCACTTTTGTGCGCCTTTTTTTTGACCTATACCAACCTTGCAAAAATTATCACAAATTTAACGAAAACGTTGTCGTAATTCTTTTTTATTTCATTTCGAATTCCCTAATTTTGTTGAATTGTTAAACAATCAGATTTAATTCCCTAATTTATATCATGTCTAAAACAGCAATATTAGAATTTGATGGCAAAAAATACGAGTTTCCCATAATTACCGGAAGCGAAAATGAAACGGCCATTGATATTGACAAATTACGTGCTTTAACCGGCGCGATTACTATGGACCCAGGCTATAAGAACTCCGGGTCTTGTATGAGTGACATTACGTTTTTGGATGGTGAAGAAGGTATTCTTCGTTATCGTGGCTACGCTATCGAAGATTTAGCTGAGAAAGCCGGTTTCCTTGAAGTTTCTTATTTGGTTATTTTCGGAGAATTGCCAACTAAAGCTCAATTGGAACAATTCGAGAACGATATCCGCAAATATACTTTGGTTAACGAAGAAATGAAAAACATCATTGATGGTTTTCCGAAAACCGCTCACCCAATGGGTGTTTTGTCTTCGCTTACCAGTGCGTTAACGGCTTTCAACCCTAAAGTGGTTAATGTTGAAAACGAAAAAGAAATGTATGATGCTGTGTGTAAAACTATGGGTAAATTCCTGGTGATTGCTACATGGACCTACAGAAAAATGATGGGCTATCCTTTAAATTATTACGATAATACTAAAGGCTATGTAGAAAACTTTTTACACCTGATGTTCGAGTTGCCAACCGGTCCATACACAACTAATCCGGTGGTGATTGATGCTTTGGATAAATTGTTCATCTTGCATGCGGATCACGAGCAAAACTGCTCAACGTCAACAGTACGTATGGTAGGTTCTTCACATGCCGGTTTGTTCGCTTCTATCTCTGCCGGAGTTTCCGCACTATGGGGTCCATTACACGGGGGTGCTAACCAAGCGGTATTAGAAATGTTGGAAGCCATTCAAAAAGACGGTGGTGATTCTGCAAAATATATGGCTAAAGCTAAAGACAAAGATGATCCGTTCCGTTTGATGGGATTCGGTCACCGTGTATATAAAAACTTTGACCCACGTGCCAGAATAATCAAAAAAGCAGCTGATGAAGTGTTGAAAAATCTGGGTGTAGATGATCCTATCTTAAGAATTGCAAAAGAACTGGAAGAAGCCGCTTTGGTTGACGATTATTTCGTATCCAGAAAATTATATCCGAATGTCGATTTCTATTCGGGTATTATCTATCGTGCGTTAGGAATTCCTACCGATATGTTTACGGTTATGTTTGCCATCGGTCGTTTACCGGGTTGGATTGCTCAATGGAAAGAAATGCGTGTTAACAAAGAACCAATAGGAAGACCGAGACAGATTTATACCGGTTATCCGTTGCGTGATTTCAAACCTATGGATAAAAGATAATTTCTTCCAAAATATTATAAACAAAGCTTCTCCTAACCGGGAAGCTTTTTTATATTTGTTCACAACGAAACAGACCGGAATGTTGTCAAGCAACGTTGGTCAAACATCATTTTTATGAACAAAGAGATTGTTTTTTTATTAAATAAATCTGAAATCACAGCCGGCTCAAGGGGAGCTTCATTAGGACCCGAAGCCATTATGACTGCTGCCAGGAAAAAGGGAAGCCCTGTTTTTGGTGAACATGCGGTTAAAAAAATCAAATGCGTAAATGAACTGTTAGATAAACCTACGTCATTTGAATTTGCCAAACGTATCGATGGATTGCTGCAAGTGTATAACGAACTCAATTCAGAAGTTTCAACATTGTTAAAAAACAATCAGTTCCCACTGGTTTTGGCGGCAGATCACGGTTCGGCCGGAGGGACTATAGCCGGAATCAAATCGGCATTTCCCGATAAAAGACTGGGTGTAGTTTGGATTGATGCTCACGCTGATATTCACACTCCTTATACAACACCTACCGGAAATATTCACGGTATGCCGTTGGCCACCGCACTGAATATCGATAATTTAGAATGCCAAAAAAATGAGGTAAATACACCCACGAAAGAACTTTGGCGCCAACTGAAAAACGTAGGAGGGATAGCTCCTAAAATAACTACGGAAGATTTGGTATATATAGCTGTCCGTGATACTGAAGAACAGGAAGACGCGCTATTGGAACGCCACCACATCAAAAACTATAAAGTGGATGAAGTTCGACAAAAAGGAGTGGCCCAGGTCATAAATGAGATTGATGAGAAATTACAAAATTGCGATTTGTTGTATATTTCTTTTGATGTGGATTCGATGGATCCGGAAATGACGTCGTACGGCACAGGAACTCCTGTGATTAACGGATTAACGCCCGAGGAAGCTAAAGAAATTTTGACTTCTTTGGCCAAAAAAACTAAAACGGTTTGTCTCGAAATAGTTGAAGTCAATCCGTGTTTAGATGATAAAGTAAACAAAATGGCCGAAGTTACGCTCGACCTTATAGAAGCCGTAACCGAAACCTTAAAACCATAACGATGGAACAAACCACCAACTCCGTATTAATGATTCGCCCGGTGGCGTTTCGCATGAACGAACAAACGGCTGTAAACAATTACTATCAAAAAGTGCTTGACGGGCTTTCTCCGGAAATGGTAAATGCCAAAGCACAAGCCGAGTTTGATACCTTGGTCAACAAATTGCGAAAAGTTGGTGTCAACGTCGTGGTGGTAGAAGATACCCCGGAACCGAATACCCCCGACAGTATTTTTCCGAATAATTGGATATCCTTTCACGAAAACGGCGATGTGGTGTTATACCCCATGTTTGCCGAAAACCGACGTGCCGAAAGAAGAGAGGATGTTTTGGATATTCTCGAAGATGAAGGTTTTGTAATCAATGAAATCATGGATTATACTTTAGCAGAAGAAGACAATGTTTTCCTGGAAGGAACCGGAAGTTTGCTTCTCGACCGCGAAAACGGTAAAGCTTATTGTGCTTTATCTCCGAGAGCAGATGAAGAATTGATGATTGAGTTTTGTGAAGATTTTGAGTTTACACCTGTCATTTTTGAAGCTTTTCAAACCGTCAATGGCGAACGAAAACAAATTTACCATACCAATGTCATGATGTGTCTTGGCGATACATTTGCCGTAATCTGTGCTGATTGTATTGATGATAAAAAAGAACGCAAAATGGTGTTGGATAGCCTTCGCGGCGATGATAAAGAAGTGATTTTGATAACCGAAGACCAAGTCCGTAACTTTGCCGGCAACATGTTAGAGGTCAAAGGTAAAAACGATGAGCGCTTTTTGGTTATGAGTGAATCGGCTTATAAAAGCCTGACTAAAAAACAAATTGCCCAACTGGAAGCTCATGTCGAAATCATTCATTCCAATTTAGATACTATTGAAGCTTGCGGAGGCGGAAGTGCCCGTTGTATGATGGCAGAGATTTTTTTGCCAACAGAATAAGCATGTGCTAAATAGCGTAAATTTAAAAATCCCGTCATCTGAACTGATGTTGGGATTTTTTATTGTTCATCATTTTATATTCCTCTGATGATTGCTAAAACCGAGCTGATGATGTACTGAATTCCGATAGAAATGGTCAGGAATCCAACAATACGCGAAATGGCAACAATACCCGATGCTCCTAAGAATTTTGCCAAATAGTGAGCGCTGTGCAATATGACGTAAATAAGGATACTCACTACAATAATGGCCAAACAGGAATAAATAATTTCGTTGGTAGTATTGTGTTCCTGATAAAAAGCAATCAGTAATGAAATGGAACCCGGACCGGCCAACATGGGCATTGCTAACGGCGTTAAGGCAATAGCATTTCTGCCTTGAATGTCTTCTTCTACTTTTTTATTGATTCCTCGGTTTTTGCTGAACTTTCCATTCAAAAGTGAAAAGCCTGAACTGGCAATAATGATTCCGCCTGCAATTCGGAGTGCGGTGATGGTAATCCCGAAAAATTCTAAGACATATTTCCCCACAAAAAAGGAAATGATTAAAATGATGAACACATTAATCGACGTCCAAAGTGACACTTTTGCCCGTTCTTTTTTGGAATAGTCTTGTGTTAATCCGACAAAAATGGGGACTGTACCAATAGGGTTTAGTACTGAGAATAAGGCGGCGAACAGAAAAATAAATAACTCCATAGTTTTTTTGGCAAAGATAAATTGGCACTTCTTGTTTCACTATTAAATAGACGTTAAATAAACCAACTGATTTATAAAGTTACCATTATCTTTGATACATAGAAATAAAAATCATGAAAAATAAGAAAACACTCGTGTTAGGCGCTACAACAAAGCCCGAACGCTACGCTAATATAGCTATAAATAAATTAGTTGAAAAAGGACACACCGTCTTGGCAATAGGACAAAATACAGGCGAAGTAGCCGGAGTTACAATCCATACCAAATCCATTCCGCTTAAAAATATTGATACTGTGACGCTGTATTTAAACCCTGTTCGTCAGCGTGATTATTACAATTACATTATCGAAACCAAACCCAAACGCGTCATTTTTAATCCCGGTACAGAGAATCCGGAATTTTATCAGCTGTTGGAAGCCAACGGAATAAAAGTAGAAGTGGCTTGTACGCTGGTTTTATTGACCACAAATCAGTACTAATATCGGGTGTTTCCGGTGGCGGGTTTACTAATCAGCCATAAACCGATAAAAGTAATCAATCCGTTTACAATGATGAGTTCGTTGTCAAAAGTATAATCACCGAAAAGGTCGGTAGAATATTTACTTATAAAGAAGCAAATTGTTGGCGAAATCACGCAAATCAAAGGAACCAAGCTGTCTTTTACTGTTTTGGATTTCATGAATAGGCCAAAAGTATACAAGCCCAAAAGCGGTCCGTAGGTATAGGAAGCAATTTTGAAAATCATTTTCACCACCGAAGCATCGTTTACTGCATTGAAAATCACAATCACCAAAAACATCAAAAAAGAAAACCCAATGTGTACCAGGTGGCGGGTTTTTACGATGTTAGGTTTGTTTTGATTTTCGGTTTTATCCATGCCTAAAAAATCCACACAAAATGAGGTGGTTAAAGCGGTCAATGCTGAGTCGGTGGTTGCAAAAGTCGCTGCGGTCAATCCCAATAAAAACACTACCGCCGGGACAATCCCCAACGATTTCAGCGCAATTTCAGGAAACAGAAAATCGGTACGGGCTACACCATCGACCATAGGAACTTGAATCCCGTTTTTCTCGGCAAACATATAAAGTAAAGCACCGACACTCAGGAAAAAAATGTTGATGATGACAAAGATTCCGGTGAATGTGAACATGTTTTTTTGAGCCTCGCCTATGTTTGCGCAACTCAGATTCTTTTGCATCAAATCCTGATCCAGTCCGACCATGGCTATAGTTACAAAGATGCCACCCAGAATTTGTTTCCAGAAATAGTTGCCTTTTAGGTAGTCTTCAAAAAAGAAAATCTTAGAATAGTTGCTTTGTTTCACCGCTTCAAAAGCCTGAAAAGCGCCAAAATCCAAACTGTTGCAAATAAAAATAATGGTCAAAAATACAGAAGCAACCAAGAAGAAGGTTTGCAAAGTATCAGTAATAATGATGGTTTTCAGTCCGCCGCGATAGGTATAAGCAAAGATTAAACCCAGCGAAATTAAAACGGTCAAGGCAAACGGTACTTGGAAGGCGTCAAACACATAACGCTGTAAAACAATCACCACCAAATACAATCGAAAGGCAGAGCCAATGGTTCGGCTGATGAGAAAAATGGAGGCCGCCGTTTTATAACTGATAACGCCCAAGCGTTGCTCTATGTAACTGTAAATTGATGTCAGATTCATGCGGTAGTACAACGGAAGTAGCACCTTTGCAATGATTAAAAATCCGATGGCATTTCCCAGGACAAACTGGAAATATTTGAATTGCAAATCGGGATTACCTACTTCACCCGGTACTGAGATAAAGGTAACGCCTGACAGTGCCGTTCCTATCATTCCGAAGGCCACCAAATACCACTTGGAGTTTTTATTGGCTTTGAAAAACGTATCATTGTCGGAGCTTTTTTTGCTGACTATATTGGAAATAAGCAGCAGTAATCCAAAATACACAACGATAATAATCAGAATAGTGGTTGGTGACATAGACGGTGTTTTTATCGGAAGCCAAAATACAAAAATTAACGAGTTAATTTCAAGAATTGAAGATTTGAAAATGATTTTACCTGGAACCTAAGATTTTCAAATTTTCAAATCGATTCCTTTTCAAATTACCTATTTTTGTCGCATGGAATTTTCATCAAAATTGCTGGAAAAAGCAGTAAACGAAATGGCGCAATTACCCGGAATCGGAAAGCGGACCGCTCTTCGATTGGTGTTGCATTTATTGAAGCAGCCTAAAGAGCAGACTCAGTTTCTGACACAGGCTCTTACCGCTATGCGTGAAGATATTAAGTTTTGCAAAAGTTGTCATAACATATCAGATGCTGAGGTTTGTGACATCTGTCAAAATCCTAAGAGAAATCACCATATTATTTGCATTGTTGAAGATGTACGCGATGTGATGGCTATTGAAAATACCAACCAATTCAAAGGAGTTTATCATGTTTTGGGAGGCAAGATTTCGCCCATCGATGGTATCGGTCCGAGTCAGTTAACCATTAATTCGCTGGTTGACAAAGTAAAACAGGGAGATGTGGAAGAGTTGATTTTTGCCCTCAGCCCAACAATGGAAGGCGATACCACCAATTTTTATATCTTTAAACAAATCAAAGAGTACCCGGTTAAAACATCAACCATTGCCCGCGGCATTGCAGTGGGAGATGAGTTGGAATATGCTGACGAAGTGACTCTTGGGAGAAGTATCCTAAACCGTGTCCCGTTTGAGAATTCGTTAAAAAACACATAACAAAATAATCATTCGCTACATTTTTGTAATTACAATTGAAAAACTATCTTTGTTTGCTAATTTTTTTTAAAAAATAATGAACAAACTCAAATTATTTTTATTTGTTTTTCTAAGCATTTTAATGGTTTCCTGTGTGCCGACGAAGGATTTGATTTATTTGCAAAACAATAAAGATGCTTCAGCCGTTTCAGTAACTCCTTCTAATAATAAGCCTTATCGTTTGCAAACCAATGATATTTTGAGTGTTACGATAAAAGCCATCGATCCTAAATTAGTAGAGATTTTCAACTCAACCAATAGCATGAACACCGGCAGTGTTAGTGAACAAAGCAGTTATTTTAGCGGATATACGGTTGATGATCACGGCAATATCAGACTTCCTATAATTGGAGAATTGAATGTTTTAGGGTTTACAGTAGAAGAAGTTAGAACAAAATTAGAGTCAGTTTTAGCGGAAAAGTATTTCAAACCGGAAGCCGGTATATTTGTGATTGTTAAATTGGCGGGTTTCCGTTACACTATTAATGGAGAAGTATCGGGTACAGGTACCAAAGTGCTTTATCAGGATAAAGTCAACATCATGGAAGCTATAGCGAATGCGGGTGATATTACCGTTACCGGCGATCGCAAAGATGTTAAAGTCATCCGAAGATATCCGCAAGGAAGTGAAACATTCAGTATTGATTTAACCAGTAGCGATGCTGTTAATTCACCTTGTTTTTATTTACAGCCCAACGATTACATATATGTCAAGCCGTTAAAACAAAAAACCTGGGGTACCGGTAAAACCGGTATTGAGTCGTTGTCAACCATCATTACGCTTTTGTCATTGGCAACAACCACCTTTTTATTACTTAAAAATTAACACTCATTTGTCATGCTCGACATAAAGGATTTTTCTTTTTTTGATACCAAAAACAGTTTTGATTTTAAAGGATTCCTGATCAAGACCACTAGTTATTGGAAATGGTTTGTGATTGGGTTAATTATTGCATTTTCGATAGCGCATCAATTAAACGTAAGAAAGCAAAAGATTTACGGTATTGAAACGACCATAGCCATCAAAGAAGAGAACAATCCGTTTTTTACCACTAATACCAGTTTGGTTTTTAATTGGGGTGGAACTTCTGATAAAGTCCAGATGATTTCGACAACATTGAAATCGAGATCTCACAACGAATTGGTAGTTGATAAATTACAGTTTTATGTAGATTATTTCAAACAAACGAAGTACTTTTTACAAGATGTTTACGGAGATGCACCTTTTAAAGTTACATTAGACAAAAACCAGGATCAACTGCTTTCTCAGTTCATCACGGTTAAAATGATTTCGAGTGATACATATCAGATTGCCATTCCTTTTCAAAACAGCAGTCAGAGTGCGGTAAGATATTCCGATAATTCGGTGAAACCCATCACTGTGTTGGCCAAACCATTCATACAAAGATTTAAAGTCGGGCAAACTGTAAACTTGCCTTTCCTGCATTGGCGCCTCGATTTAAATCCAAATGCTGATTTGGCGGTAAATGATGAAGTGTTGGTTCGTTTCAATCCTTTTGACGAAACGGTAGGAAGGTATCAAGGTATCAAAGTAATCATAGATGAAAAGGCGGGTTCTATCCTGAAATTGGGGATGGAAGGAACCAACAAAAACAGAATGGTGGATTACCTCAATGCAACAGTTAATGTTTTGATTGACCGACAGCTCGAAAACAAAAATAAATTTGCCGAAAACACCATCAATTTTATCGATGAACGATTGGTTGAAATGGAGAAGCAGTTGAAAAATTCAGGAGATGATTTAAAAGATTTCAGTCGAAACAACAGCATATTAGATGTAGAAGATAAGGGAGCCAATTTTAAGAATCAGTTATTTGAACTCGATACCCGAAAAGATGAGGTAGAACAAAAAATTGCTTACCTGAACCAGCTCAAAGATTATTTGCGAAACAGTGTTGATTATTCAAAATTACCGGCGCCAACAGTAGCGGGGATTTCAGAGCCTAACATAGCAACCAATGTTGCTAAATTAATTGAACTCTCCATCCAAAGATCGGAATTGGTATACTCTGCCAAAGGACAAATTTTTTATGAGCGAATTGACAATGAAATCGGTTCGGTGAAAAAGGTTTTGTTGGAAAATGCCAATACATTGAAAGCATTGTTGCAGTATGATCTGAATACGGTCAATACCAAACTTAACGGGCTGGAAGCCGAAATCAAAAAAATGCCCGAAACCAATCAGGCATATTTGAACATTTCGAGAAAGTACGACTTGAGCAACAATATTTACAACACCTTTTTACAAAAAAGAAGTGAAGCGTCCATTGTTAAAGCGGCAAACCTTTCGGACATACAGTTTATTGATCCTGCAAAAGATGTGGGAGGCGGATTATTGGGACCTAAAACAAGCGTTAATTATGTGTTGGCCTTTTTTATAGGTCTTTTGGTTCCGCTCGTAATAGTATTCCTGATTTTCTTCATCAACAATACTATTCAAAATATAGGCGATATTTCAACGCTGACACAACTTCCGTTATTGGGAATCATCGGAGTAAAACATTCCGACTCTAATTTGTCGGTGTTTGAAAGACCCAAATCAGCCTTGTCTGAATCGTTTAGAGCGATTCGTTCCTCTTTGCAGTTTTTGTACAAAAAGCAGAGCGTTGAAGGAGCAAAGACATTAATGCTTACCTCTTCTGTCAGCGGTGAAGGAAAGACGTTTTGTTCCATCAACATTGCAACTGTTTTTGCCTTGAGTGAAAAGAAAACAATTATCGTAGGCCTCGATTTAAGAAAACCAAAAATTTTTGACGACTTTAACATCAAAAACGATATTGGAGCGGTCAATTATTTGATTGGTCAAAAAAAATTAGAAGAAGTTATTCAACATACCCATGTTCCTTATCTTGATGTAATAACATCGGGTCCCATACCGCCCAACCCATCTGAATTAATTTTGGGCGATAGTATGAAAGAAATGATGACCGAGCTTAAGAAAAATTACGATTACATTATACTGGATACACCGCCGGTTGGCTTGGTTTCCGATGCCTTAGAGTTGGCGCAGTTTTGTGATGTTACGTTGTATATTGTCCGACAAAATTTCACCAAAAAAGAAATGCTTACGTTGTTGAACAATAGAGCCAAAAGAGGGGAGTTGAACAACATCAGTATTATTTTTAATGGCTATGAAAATAAAGCCAAATACGGAGTAGGATATGGTTACGGATACGGTTATGGTTACAGTTATGGTTATGGTTACGGAAGCGGATACCATGAAGATGAGGAGCCAAACGGATTCTTCGCAAAAATGTATTACCGCCTTTTCAAAAGAAAGAAATAATGACAAATACTAATACAACTGTACTTATTACGGGCGGAGCCGGATTTATTGGTTCTAATTTATGCGAATATTTTTTAGCAAAAGGCTATAAAGTAACTTGTCTTGATAATTTTGCTACGGGACACCGTCATAATATAGAACCTTTTTTATCTAATCCTCATTTTTCTTTTATTGAAGGTGATATTCGCAATCCTGAAACTTGTGCTCAAGCAGTGAAAGGTGTAGATTATGTGTTGCATCAGGCGGCTTTGGGTTCGGTACCCAGATCTATTCAGGATCCGTTTACATCTAACGAAGTGAATATTACCGGTTTTATGAATATGTTGCTTGCTGCTAGAGATGCCGGTGTAAAACGGTTTATTTATGCTGCCAGTTCTTCAACTTACGGGGACTCTGAAAAATTGCCCAAAGTAGAAGATGTAATCGGTAAACCGCTTTCTCCCTATGCTATCACAAAATATGTCAATGAGTTGTACGCTGATGTGTTTAGTAAAACCTATGGGATAGAAACAATAGGTCTTCGTTATTTTAATGTTTTCGGAAGACGCCAGGACCCTAAAGGGGCTTATGCCGCTGTAATTCCTAAGTTTGTGATGCAGTTAATGCAACATCAAAGCCCTGTGATTAATGGTGATGGGAATTATTCAAGAGACTTCACTTATATTGATAATGTGATTCAAATGAATGAATTGGCTATGACTACCACAAATCCCGAGGCTGTCAATACGGTATACAATACTGCGTTTGGAGATAGAACGACATTGAACGAAATGGTAACATACTTGAAAAAGTACTTGTCTGATTTTGACTCAGCGATAGCCGAAATACCCGTAATTTATGGTCCCAATAGAGCAGGAGATATTCCGCACTCGTTGGCCAGTATAGAAAAAGCAAAACAATTACTTAATTATAATCCCAAATTTCCCTTTCAAGACGGTTTGAAAGAAGCGGTGAAATGGTATTGGGAAAATCTGAAATACTAAAAATAGAATGAATATTACTAACATTTGTTGTATTGGTGCCGGTTATGTAGGAGGTCCGACTATGGCAGTTATCGCCGAAAAATGCCCACATATTAAAGTGACTGTGGTTGATTTAAACGAGAAAAGAATAGCAGCTTGGAATGATAAAGACATCAATAATATACCAATTTATGAGCCAGGACTTAATGAGATTGTAGCCCATGCTCGTGGAAGAAATTTATTTTTTTCGACCGATGTTGACAAAGCCATTGATGAGGCTCAATTGATATTCATATCGGTAAATACTCCAACCAAAACATATGGTACCGGAAAAGGGATGGCGGCCGATTTGAAACACATTGAACTTTGTGCTCGTCAAATTGCCAAAGTAGCTAAAAATGATAAAATAATAGTAGAAAAATCTACTTTGCCGGTTAGAACAGCCGAAGCAATCAAAAGTATATTAGACAATACCGGTAACGGAGTTCAATTCCAAATTTTGTCCAACCCCGAATTTTTAGCCGAGGGAACTGCTGTTGCAGATTTGTTGAATCCGGATAGAGTACTCATAGGAGGAGAGACCACAGTCGAAGGGCAAAAAGCTATCGATGCCTTAGTAGAAGTCTATGCCAATTGGGTGCCGAAGGATCGTATCTTGAAAACCAATGTTTGGTCATCAGAATTGTCAAAATTGACTGCCAATGCTTTCTTAGCGCAACGAGTATCATCTATTAATGCGATTTCAGAACTGTGCGAAAAGACAGAAGCCAATGTGAATGAAGTAGCCAAAGCTATTGGAATGGATAGCCGCATAGGTTCAAAGTTTTTAAAAGCCTCTGTTGGTTTCGGAGGTTCTTGTTTTCAAAAAGACATTCTTAATTTGGTTTATATCTCCAAAGCCTTCGGGCTAAATGAAGTAGCGGATTATTGGGAGCAGGTGATTATCATGAATGACCACCAAAAAAGACGCTTTTCAAAAAATATAGTGCAAACCCTTTACAATACCGTATCGGGCAAAAAAATTGCCTTTTTAGGTTGGGCTTTCAAAAAAGATACCAATGATACGCGTGAATCTGCCGCGATTTATGTAGCTGATGATTTGATTAATGAACAAGCCTCTGTGGCATTGTATGATCCTAAAGTGTCCTATCAACAAGCATTGTCTGATTTAGATTATCTGGCCACAAGAACTTCGGTAGAAAATGAGAAGTACCTAATGGCGTCAGGCGATGCTTATGAAGCTTGTCAAAATGCCCATGCTATTGCTATTTTAACCGAATGGGATGAATTTAAAACTTACGACTGGCAGAAGATTTACGACAACATGCTCAAGCCCGCTTTTGTTTTTGATGGTAGAAATTTATTGGATGCTAATAAAATGAAAGCTATTGGATTCGTTTATCAATCCATTGGAAGCAGATAGGCGTAAGGTATTGACATCAATTTTAATTTTTTAAAAAATATGAGTGTAAAAATTGCAATAATTGGACTCGGATACGTTGGTTTGCCTTTGGCAAGATTGTTTGCTACCCAATATGCAGTTGTTGGATTTGATATCAATCAAAACAGAATAGCAGAATTGAATTCGGGTTGCGATGCTACACTTGAAGTAGATGAAGTCGTTTTGAAAGCGGTATTGGTCGATTCGCCATCAGCCGAAAAAGGCCTCTTTTGCAGCAGCAATTTAGACGATATTAAGCAATGTAATTATTACATAGTAACTGTTCCTACCCCGGTAGACAAAAACAATCGTCCCGATTTGACTCCGCTTTACAAGGCAAGTGAAACGGTTGGAAAAGTTTTGAAAAAAGGAGATATAGTAATCTATGAATCTACCGTGTATCCTGGTGTTACAGAGGAAGAATGCATCCCGGTTCTGGAAAAAATAAGCGGATTGAAATTCAATGTTGATTTTTTTGCCGGGTATTCTCCGGAACGCATCAATCCCGGAGACAAAGAACATACGGTAGAAAAAATACTCAAAGTAACCTCAGGTTCCACTCCCGAAATTGGTCAGAAGGTAAACGATTTATACAAATCGGTTATAACAGCCGGTACGCATTTAGCACCCTCCATTAAAGTGGCTGAAGCCGCTAAAGTGATTGAAAATTCACAGCGTGATATCAATATTGCTTTTGTGAATGAATTGGCTAAAATTTTTAATTTATTAGAAATTGATACCCACGCTGTTCTAGAAGCAGCCGGAACAAAATGGAATTTCCTTCCATTCAAACCCGGCTTGGTGGGCGGACATTGCATAGGTGTTGACCCATACTATTTGGCTCAAAAAGCTCAGGAGAAAGGATACCATCCTGAAATTATTCTAGCCGGAAGACGTTTGAACGACAGTATGGGCGAATATGTAGCAGCACAAGTAGTGAAGTTGATGATTAAAAAAGGAGTGGCTATCAACGGAGCCAAATTGTTAATGTTGGGCTTCACGTTTAAAGAGAATTGCCCGGACGTGCGCAATACTAAAATTGTAGATGTAGTCATGGCTTTGGCCGATTACGGCATAGAAGTAACTATCTTTGATCCTTGGGCGAATCCGGAGGAAGTAATGCACGAATACCACTTAAAAATGACCAATCAATTGCCAACCGCCACTTATGACGCTCTAGTACTTGGTGTAGCTCACAAGGAATTTGAAACTCTCGATTTTGCTCAACTCAAAAAACCTAACAGTGTTTTGTTTGATGTAAAAGGAATTTTAAAAGAACAGGCAGACGGTAAATTATAAAATGAAAAGTATTTTCAGTAATACAAATTAATTCAGACCATTATGAGTAAAAAAATAGTTGTCACAGGCGGTGCCGGTTTTATAGGGTCACATGTAGTGAGACGTTTTGTGAAAAAATATCCTGATTACCAAATTTTTAATTTAGATGCGCTCACTTATGCGGGAAATTTGGAAAATATAGCCGATATCGAAAATGCACCCAATTATACTTTTATAAAAGGAGATATTACCGATGCGGATTTCATTAATGCTTTATTTGAAAAGCACCAATTTGACGGCGTGTTGCATTTGGCAGCCGAATCTCATGTTGATCGCTCGATTACTGATCCGTTGGCTTTTGTAAAAACCAATGTTATCGGGACGATGAATTTGTTGAATGCCGCTAAAACCATTTGGGCCAACAATTTCGAAGGAAAGCGTTTTTATCATATTTCTACCGATGAGGTTTACGGAAGTTTAGGAGCAACAGGATTGTTTACCGAAACCACCCCTTACGACCCGAATTCCCCTTACTCGGCTTCAAAAGCCAGTTCCGATCATTTTGTTCGGGCTTATGGTGAGACTTATGGGTTGCCTTATGTGATTACCAATTGTTCCAACAATTACGGCCCAAATCACTTCCCGGAGAAACTGATTCCGCTTTTTATAAATAACATCATCAATAACAAACCGCTGCCGGTTTACGGTGACGGGAAATATACGCGCGACTGGCTTTTTGTAGAAGACCATGCCGTAGCCATTGATTTAGTATTTCACGAAGGAAAAAATCACGAAACCTACAATATAGGCGGTTTTAATGAATGGCAAAATATTGATTTGGTCAAATTGCTTTGTCAGCAGATGGATCAGAAACTGGGTCGCCCGGAAGGGGAGTCGGCTAAATTGATTACTTATGTAAAAGACCGCCCGGGTCACGATTTGCGTTATGCTATTGATGCTACCAAAATAAACCAAGAGTTGGGGTGGAAACCCTCGGTAACCTTCGAGCAAGGGCTGGAGAAAACCATTGATTGGTATTTGGCCAATGAGACCTGGCTAAAAAATGTGACTTCAGGAGATTATCAGAAGTATTACGAACAACAATACGACAAACCGCAAGCCTGATTGTAATTATAATTGATTTAAAATGGTACTATTAGTAACCGGTGCCGCCGGATTTATAGGATTTCATCTGAGCAAAAAATTGATTGCCCTGGGGCATCAGGTTGTTGGTTTGGATAATATCAACGGTTACTATGATATCAATTTAAAGATGAGTCGTCTAGAACAGCTGGGGGTGACTGATGTTTTTGAGCATAAGATTTCGAAGAGCAAAACACATCCGGACCAATTTCATTTTATAAAAATGGATTTGGAAGATCAACTGAATCTACCCATGCTTTTTAAAGAATATTCATTTGATGCGGTATGTAATTTAGCAGCTCAGGCAGGAGTTCGATATAGTATAGAAGATCCTATGGTGTACGTTCAGAGCAATATCGTTGGGTTCATCAATCTGTTGGAATGTATGCGACACAATAATGTTAAAAAGCTTGTTTATGCCAGTAGTTCCAGTGTTTACGGAAACAGTAAGACTGTTCCTTTTTCAACCTCTGATTCGGTAGATGAGCCTATAAGTGTTTATGCAGCGACCAAGAAATCAAATGAATTGATGGCTTATACCTATAGTCATTTGTTTGATTTTCAGAGCATCGGCTTAAGATTTTTCACGGTTTATGGTCCTTGGGGCCGACCGGACATGGCTATGTTTTTGTTTACCAATGCAATTTTAAACGATAAACCTATAGATGTTTTCAATTACGGTGAGCTTTACAGGGATTTTACCTATGTTGATGATATCGTTGAAGGGGTCGTAGCTACTTTAACACATACTCAATATTCAAAAAAATATGCATTGTACAATATTGGTAACAATGAGCCTGTGAAATTATTAGATTTTATCGAAGCTATCGAAAAATGTATTGGAAAAAAAGCGATAAAGACCATGAAGCCAATGCAACCTGGTGATGTGGAACGGACTTGGGCAGATGTGAGTGATTTGCAAAAAGATTTTGACTATAGCCCCAATACATCTATCGATAAAGGTATACGTGAATTTGTAGATTGGTATAAAAAGTATACAGCTCATAATAAATTGATATAAATTTTGGCCTATGCTTTTTAACTCTATTCATTTTGCGTTCTTCTTGCCGGTTGTTTTTGTCCTGTATTGGTTTGTGACTAACAGATCACTTAAGCTTCAAAATATTTTACTGCTTGTTTCGAGTTATTTTTTTTATGCCTGTTGGGATACCCGGTTTTTATTCTTATTAATATTTTCCACATTATTGGATTATTTTACCGGGCTAAAAATGACAGAAGCCTCAAACCAAAGTACAAGAAAGATGTGGTTTTGGCTGAGTGTTGTTATTAATTTAGGTTTCCTAGGGATTTTCAAATACTACAACTTCTTTGCCCTGTCTTTCGCAGATGCGCTGGCTAACTTTGGTGTTCATGTAGATCCTGTAACCCTTAATGTGATTTTGCCTGTTGGGATTTCATTTTATACGTTTCACGGATTGTCTTATGTAATTGATATTTATAATAGAAAAATTGATGCAGAAAAAAACTTTATAGATTATGCTGTTTTTGTAAGTTTTTTTCCTTTGCTTGTGGCCGGACCTATAGAACGAGCAACCCATCTTCTGCCACAAATTCAGAAGAAAAGGGTTTTCAATTATGATAGGGCTGCTGACGGATTGCGACAGATATTGTGGGGGCTTTTTAAAAAGGTGGTTATTGCCGATAACTGTGCTACATTTGCCAATGCCATTTTTAATAATTATGAGCATAGCTCGGGCAGCACTCTGTTTTTTGGGGCACTTTTTTTTACGTTTCAAATTTACGGTGACTTTTCAGGATATTCAGATATAGCTTTAGGAGTTGCTCGTTTGTTTGGAATTGACTTGTTGCGAAATTTCGCCTTTCCCTATTTTTCAAGGGATATAGCAGAATTTTGGAGACGTTGGCATATTTCTTTGTCTTCCTGGTTTAGAGATTATTTATACATTCCTTTGGGAGGAAGTGCGGGAAGTAAATTTACCAAAATCAGAAATACATTTATCATCTTTTTGGTGAGTGGGTTTTGGCATGGAGCCAATTGGACTTTTATTGTATGGGGGTTGTTAAATGCACTTTATTTTATGCCTTTAATGATTTTTAACCGAAATAGAATGAATATGGAGATAGTAGCCCAAAATTCAATTTTACCCTCTGTTAAAGAATTTTTCCAAATGTTGGTTACATTTTTCATGACGGTGTTGGCCTGGATTTTTTTCAGATCAGATACTTTGGCGCAAGCTTTTAGTATATTAAAGGAGATTTTTTCAAAATCATTATTATCTATGCCGCAGTTTCAAGACAAAAAAGAAGCGTTTATTATATCGATTTTAATTTTATTTTTTCTTGTGGTGGAATGGGTAGGTAGAAAAAACAATTACGCTATAGAAAAATTGTTTCTTAACAAAAATCTTGTATACCGATGGGGTTTTTATTACCTATTAATAGTATTGTTAGTTGCTTTTACCGGTAAAGAACAAGAATTTATATATTTTCAGTTTTAGAGCTTATTTGAGTATTACAAATGAAAAGATTTTTTGTTAAAATATCGATTTTTATTCTGCCATTGCTAATGTTTTTTGGTTTACCGTGTTATTATTTATTTCGGTATGATGAAAATTTTAACGAATTTGAACCTTCTAAATATCAGAAACAGCCTCATTTAGTAGGTTATCTTTACAACGAAGGGAACTATGATTATTTGAAATGGAAAGCGGTAAATAGTGATGAGCATTATAAAATATTGGCTCTGGGATCTTCAAGAGTATTGCAGTTTAGAAAAGAGATGTTCAATGATTCATTTTATAACGCCGGTTTCTCTATCAGCCGTATAAACGAGTTTTTACCATTTCTTAAAAGCCTAAAAAAAGAAAACTTACCTAAATACCTAATTGTTTCATTAGACCAGTGGATGTTCAATTACAATTGGGATAAACTCGAAATGCAACCCAAAGAAGATAAGTGGGAAACTGCCTTTGAGTTTTCGCCAAAATTATCCGTAATCAATATGGTGTGGAAAGATTTTTTTGACGGAAAATTTAATAATATAAATACCCAAAAGCAAAATATTGTTAAAGTGGGACTAAATGCTTATGTAAATGATACTGGCTTTAGAAATGATGGTAGTTTTTTTTACGGAAAGCAAATTTCAAAAAGGCTGGTCAATGATTCAACTATGGCCGATTACAAATTCAAAAGTACCAAAGAAAGAATCAACAAAGGCACAAGTCGATTTGAATACGGGAACCATATTAATCTCAAAGCAGTGGCTGAATTGAAAAAACTTATTTTGTTTTGCAAAGACAATAAAATTCATTTAATTGCGCTGTTGCCTCCATTCTCTGATGAAGTTAATGACTACATGAATGAGCAAAAAAAGTACGGTTATATGGATGAGATTTTTTTTAAAATCTCTCCATTGTTTACCGAGTACGGGATGGAATTATACGATTTTAAAAAATTATCCACCATACAGTCTAGTGATAATGAGGTTATAGATGGGTTTCATGGAAGTGAAGTGACTTATCTAAAAATACTCATAGGAATGTTGGAAAGGAAATCAATATTGAATAATGTATCGGATTTGAATTCCAGGAAAACAGAACTAGAAAATCGAATCAACAACTACACAATTTATAACAATTGACACACATTAAAAAAGAATAAATAATGCTAAATAATAAAACGATTCTTATAACAGGCGGAACGGGGTCATTGGGGAAAGCTTTAACCAAGCACATTCTGACTCATTTCCCACAAGTGAAGAAATTAATCATCTTTTCCAGAGATGAGCAGAAGCAGTTTCAAATGGCACAGGAATATCCTGCGGGTCAATTTCCGCAAGTTCGTTTCTTGCTGGGTGATGTCAGAGATAAAGAGCGGCTGGTGAGAGCTTTCCGCGATGTGGATTATGTAATACATGCGGCTGCTATGAAGCATGTACATCTGGCAGAATACAATCCAGATGAATGTATAAAAACCAATATTGGCGGTGCTGAAAATGTGATTCATGCCTCCTTAGAAACCGGGGTGCAACACGTGGTAGCATTGTCCACAGATAAGGCTTGTGCTCCTATTAATTTATATGGAGCTACCAAACTGACTTCAGATAAATTATTCGTAGCTGCCAACAACATCAAGGGCGCAAATCCGATTAAATTTTCTGTGGTTCGTTACGGAAATGTAATGGGATCGAATGGCTCTGTAATTCCGTTTTTTATTAATAAAAGAGCCGAAGGAAAACTACCAATCACTGATCCAACCATGACCCGTTTTAATATTTCATTGCAAGGAGGGGTAGACATGGTGATGCATGCTATGGAACATGCGTGGGGAGGTGAGATTTTTATTCCGAAGATACCATCATACCGCATTACAGATGTAGCCAAAGCTGTTGCACCTGATTGTCCTATAGAAATTGTAGGAATAAGACCGGGTGAAAAAATACACGAAGAAATGATTACCGCATCGGACTCTTTTTATACATATGATTTGGGTAAATATTACACCATACTTCCATCTGTACCAAGATTTAATCTTAGTGAATATATACTTCATTTTAACGCAAAACCAGTTCCTGCCGGGTTTAACTATAACTCGGGAGACAATACCGAATGGGAAACCGTTGAAAGTATGCGAAAACTAATAAAGGAACACGTAGACCCAACATTTGAATAGCACAAACATGAAGCAGAAGGTGTTGATAACGGGAATTTCAGGCATGCTGGGTAAGGCGGTGTATGCTCATTTTAAACATAACGAATCCTATGCAATACACGGTGTTTCCCGTCAGACCGGGTATGAGTTAGATGATGTAGTAATGCATCATGGCGATTTGACCTCTGAAACCTTTATGGAATCATTACAGTCGCTTTCTTTTGATGCCGTCATTCATTGTTCTGCTGAAGTTAATGTTAATTTGTGTGAAACCGATAAGGTATTGGCCTTTCAATCGAATGTTAAATCAACTGAAAATGTAGTGAAACTGGTAAATGCCAGATGTTATGTTTACGTTTCAACGGATGCTGTTTTTGACGGACAAGTTGGAGATTACGCAGAAACCTCTGTAGTAAATCCATTAAATTATTACGCCGAAACAAAGCTGTTGGGAGAAGAAGCGGTTAAAACATCTACGGATAACTACTACATACTCCGAACTAATATTTACGGGTTTAATCAACCTATGAAAAAATCTCTCTTTGAATGGGGTTATACGGAACTACAAGCAGGAAATACCATTAATGGTTTTGATAATATGTTTTTCAACCCGATGTATGTAGGACAATTAGCGGCCTTTATGGCTAAGTTAATTTCTTCAGACATTCCGTATGGTACTTACAATGTTGCTGCTGATGAGAAACTCTCAAAATATGATTTTCTGATGAAAATAGTAGAAACGTTTGGTTTTCAAACTACGCAGGTAAATAAAGTATACTTTGACCCTAAGGAATTTGTAGCCCCGAGAGCATTAAATACTACTTTAAAAAATGATACTATTAAATCTGTAATGAGGGACTTTGATTTTTCTTTTCATTCGGGTTTCTCCATGTTGAAAAATGATTTAAGAGCATTAAAATAACACGTATGAAAAAAATAAAATTTGGAAACAGAACAATAGGTCCCGGTGAACCACTCTACTTTATTGCTGATATTGGTGCCAATCATGATGGGAGTCTCGATAAGGCTTACAGGTTAATTGAATTGGCCAAAGAGGCCGGAGCTGATGCTGCTAAATTTCAAAACTTCCAAGCGGCTAAAATTGTGAGTCGAGTTGGTTTTGAAAATTTGGGAACACAACTGTCCCACCAATCCAAATGGAAGAAGAGTGTTTATGAAGTTTATGAAGATGCCAGTATTTCACTCGATTGGACACCTTTATTGAAGAAGAAATGTGATGAAGTTGGGATTGATTTTTTTACCAGTCCGTACGATTTTCAATCGGTAGATGCGGTTGATCCATATGTAGATTTATACAAAATCGGTTCGGGTGATATCACCTGGATTGAAATTATTGAGCACATAGCAAAAAAGAATAAACCTGTCCTTATAGCTACCGGAGCTTCTGAAATGGAAGATGTAGAAAGAGCCATGACTGCTCTTGAGGCTTTGACCGACGATATTGTATTAATGCAATGCAACACTAATTATACTTTGGATAAGGACAAGTATAAATATGTTAATTTGAATGTTTTAAAAGATTTTGCGCAACGCTATCCCAATGCGGTTTTAGGATTGTCTGATCATACCTTAGGACATGCCACTGTATTAGGAGCGGTTGCTCTGGGAGCTGTGGTCATCGAAAAACACTTTACCGACAGCAATGAGCACGAAGGTCCTGACCATAAGTTTGCTATGAATCCGAAGACATGGAGAGAAATGGTAGACAATGCTAACGAGGTTTATTATGCTTTAGGCGATGGTATCAAAAGAATTGAGGAGAATGAGAAAACATCTCTGATCGTACAAAGAAGATCATTACGTGCTACGGTTTATTTGCCGGTAGCAAACATTATAGAAATGCAAGGGTTAGACGCATTGCGACCAATCCCTTCTGATGGATTTTCACCTTCC
>CAYPSB010000045.1:6195-23579 GCA_964413435.1 uncultured Flavobacterium sp. | reverse complement strand
GTTCCGTTAATTGGTTTTGCCGGTTCTCCTTGGACAATCTTCTGTTATGCCGTAGAAGGAAAAGGCTCCAAAAGTTTTGATACTGCCAAAGGATTTTGTTTCTCCAATCCGGTAGCAGCGCACACCTTGCTGCAAAAAATCACCGACACGACTATTTTATATTTGAAAGAAAAAGTAAAAGCAGGTTGCAACGCTATTCAGATTTTTGATTCGTGGGGAGGCATGCTTTCGCCTGAAGATTACAAAGAATTCTCTTGGCAATACATCAACCAAATAGTAGAAGCTTTGGCCGAAGAAACCAAAGTTATTGTATTCGGGAAAGGATGCTGGTTTGCTTTAAGCGATATGGCCAAATCTAAAGCTTCCGCTTTAGGAGTTGATTGGACTTGTTCGGCAAGAAACGCCCGTTATTTATCCGGAGGAAATATCACATTACAAGGTAATTTTGACCCGTCAAGATTATTGTCGCCTATTCCAACCATCAAAAAAATGGTACACCAAATGATAGATGAATTCGGAAAAGACAATTACATTGTAAACCTTGGGCACGGTATTTTACCTAACATTCCGGTAGACCATGCCAAGGCATTTATTGAAGCAGTGAAAGAATACAATCAATAATGAAAGACAAGTTCTATCAATACATACTCCAACTCCAGGACCAAATCTGCTCCGGATTAGAAGCCGTTGACGGTTTGGCAAAATTCCGTGAAGACCTTTGGGAACGACCTGAAGGAGGTGGCGGAAGAACAAGAGTAATTGAAAATGGCGCTGTTTTCGAAAAAGGAGGTGTCAACATCTCGGCGGTTCATGGCAAATTGCCCGATACCATGCAAAAGATGTTCGGTGTAGGCGAAGCCGATTTTTTTGCCTGTGGACTAAGTTTGGTTATCCATCCGAAAAGCCCAATGGTGCCAACGGTTCATGCTAATTGGCGATACTTCGAAATGTACGACGAAAACGGAAAGGTTATCAATAGTTGGTTCGGAGGCGGGCAGGATTTAACGCCCTATTATTTGTTTGAAGAAGATGCGAAACATTTTCACCAAACCTGCAAAACCGCTTGCGATAAGCATAACGCTGAGTTTTATCCGAAATACAAAAAGCAATGCGATACTTATTTCTGGAATGCCCATCGCAACGAAGCGCGTGGCATCGGTGGTTTATTCTTTGATTATTGTAAAGCAACCGAACAGATGACTATGGAAGATTGGTACCATTTCGTAACCGAAGTCGGCAACAGTTTCCTCCAGGCTTATGTTCCAATTGTCGAACGAAGAAAGGAATTGCATTATACCGAAGCCCAACGAAATTGGCAGGAAATCCGACGCGGTCGTTACGTCGAATTCAATTTGGTACACGACAAAGGCACGCTTTTCGGCTTAAAAACCAACGGCAGAATTGAATCGATATTGATGAGTTTACCACCGCATGTACAATGGGTGTATGACCATCATCCAGAGGAAAATTCGGAAGAAGAAAAATTAATTAAAATATTACAACAACCGATTAATTGGATTGCAGAGTGAGAATTGAAGATTGCAGATTAACGATTTTTGATTGCAGAAGTAATCAATAAATCAAATCTCAATACAAATCTTAAATCAACAATCGTTAATCATAAATCATAAATCAAAATGTTTCCACTACAAAGAGGTCGTCGTTTAAGAATTAACGAATCCATAAGAAGTCTAGTCCGAGAAACCACACTTTCACCAGCCGATTTCATGTTTCCCATGTTTATCGCGGAAGGCGAAAATTATAAATCCGAAATCCCATCGATGCCGGGTATTTTCCGTCGTTCGTTGGATTTAACGGTGGAAGAAGTAAAAGAATTATTTGCTTTAGGCATTCGTGCGGTTAATATTTATGTAAAGGTAGACGAAAGCCTTAAAGACAACACCGGCAAAGAAGCTTGGAATCCCAACGGATTGATGCAACGCGCTATCCGTGAAATCAAAGCCGCTTGTCCGGAAATGATTGTCATGCCCGATGTAGCCCTCGACCCGTATTCAATCTATGGCCACGACGGTATCATCGAAAATGGCGACATTGCTAACGATGCGACCAACGCTGCTTTAGTGAAAATGGCCGTTTCGCATGCGCAAGCGGGAGCCGATTTTGTAGCACCCAGCGATATGATGGACGGACGTGTTTTGCGCTTGCGTCAAGGGCTGGACGAAGCCGGATTTGAAAATGTAGGTATCATGAGTTATTCCGCCAAATACGCTTCGGCGTTTTACGGACCGTTCCGGGATGCGTTGGACAGTGCGCCTAGAGAAGCGGATGTAGTGGTGCCGAAAGACAAAAAGACGTATCAAATGGACTATGCCAACCGCATAGAAGCCGTAAAAGAAGCCTTGATGGACGTAGAAGAAGGCGCTGATATGGTGATGGTAAAACCCGGAATTGCGTACTTGGATATAGTGCGTGAAGTCAAAAATGCGGTGAATGTACCCGTGACGGTTTTTCATGTTTCGGGCGAATACGCTATGATCAAAGCCGCTGCCGAAAGAGGTTGGCTCGACCACGACAAAATCATGATGGAGCAGCTCATGTGCATCAAGCGCGCCGGCGCCAGTTTGATTTCAACCTATTTTGCCAAAGAAGCAGCGATTTTGTTAAATAAATAATATCATCCTGAGCTTGTCGAAGTAAGGAGCGAAAGGCTCGGGATTTATCTGCTAACCCTGTTCCCGCTGTCCGCGCTACACGGTAGCTCGCTTCCATCGGGGCTAAAGAAGAATTGTAATGAATTTTTGCAGCATGAAAAACACATCCCTTATACTGGTTATCATCCTTATTTTTGCAGTTTCCTGTAAAAAAGAAAGTCAGGAAACCTTCGGTAAACCTACTGAGACAGATAAAACAGTAACTAAAAAAATATCAGGTCAGGAAATCTTTGAAGGTACCGGAAATTGTACGGCCTGTCACAAGCCCGACCAAAAAGTAATTGGACCCAGCCTACAGGAAATTGCCAAAATCTACAAAGAAAAAAACGGTAGCATCGTGGCATTTCTGCAGGAGCAAAGCGATCCTATAGTTGACCCAAGCCAATACGAAGTCATGAAGACCAACTTTGCCATTACCAAGCAAATGAGCGAGGAAGAGCTCAAAGCGTTGGAAGAGTATATCTTCAGTTTCTCAAAATAAGTTCTTCAATCTCGGGAGTAGAGAAAAATAGTTATCTTTATCTTATGGAAACCGCATGCATCAAAACACCACTCGGTATAGCCAAAATTGAAGGCGATGAGTTCGGAATTTCCGTTATTTCTATTTTGGAGGAAGCTAGTAACACCTCTGAAATTCCGGTTGTTTTACAAGAAGCGGTCAACCAGCTTGAGGATTACTTTGCGGGAAATCGCAAAACATTCGACTTTAAAATTAACCCGGCCGGTACCGAATTCCAACAAAAAGTTTGGCAGGAGTTGTTGAACATTCCGTTTGGCAAAACCATGTCCTACCTCGATTTATCCAAAAAACTGGGTGATGTCAAAGCCATTCGCGCCGTAGCATCGGCCAATGGCAGAAATCCATTATGGATAGTCGTTCCGTGTCACCGTGTGATTGGAACCGACGGCTCGCTTACCGGTTATGCCGGCGGTTTGTGGCGTAAAAAATGGTTATTGGAGCATGAAAATCCATCTCCGCAGCAATCACTTTTTTAAACTTTTTCTTTCATATTTAAAAACTAATCCCTACTTTTAAGTCGGTTAATTCTTAATTTTCAGCATTATGATTGAAAAAATAAACCTCAATAATATTCTTTTCCTCGATATTGAAACCGTTCCTCAAGAAGAACACTTCAATGGTTTGGATGACGAAATGAAGTCATTATGGGAACAAAAAACACAATACCAAAGACGCGAAGAATACACTCCTGAAGAGTTTTACGACCGCGCGGGAATTTGGGCTGAGTTTGGAAAAATCGTTTGCATCTCCGTAGGCTATTTTGCCAATAAAAATGATATTAGAAATTTCAGGGTAACTTCTTTTTTTGGCGAGGAAAAAAAACTGCTTAAAGACTTTGCTTCGTTGCTCGACAATCATTTTGGTCAAGCACAACATTTGCTTTGCGGACATAATGCTAAGGAGTTCGACATTCCGTTCATAGCTCGAAGAATGATTATCAACCAAATTCCTATTCCGAACAAACTGAATCTGTTTGGCAAAAAACCATGGGAAATTCCGCATTTGGATACCTTGGAACTATGGAAATTCGGCGATTACAAACATTTTACATCCTTAAAACTGTTGACTAAAATTCTCGGAATTCCATCTCCAAAAGGCGACATTGACGGTAGTCAGGTGGCCCATGTTTTTTATGTAGAGAAAGACATCGACCGCATCATCACATATTGTGAAAAAGATGTGATTGCCGTGGCGCAAATTTTTCTCAGATTGAGAAGGGAAGAATTATTGATAGAAGACGAAATTATTCACGTATAAAAAAAGGCTCCCAAATTCGGGAGCCTTTTTTACAGCTATTGTAGTTTATTTATTTAAAATCACTTTTTTGGTAGTTTTATCTGCTCCGTTCTCTATGGATAATAGATATACTCCTTGTTGTAAATTTTCGATATCAAGCACTTCGTTCAAATTGTCTGTTGTTTTACTGAGTACCGCTCTTCCTTGGATATCGTGTAAGGTCAAAACCGTTTTCCCGTTCATTTCGGGCAAGCTGATATTGATGATGCCTTTAGTAGGATTCGGATAAACCGATACATGAGCCAAGGCGTTCTCAGGGGTTGCAAGGTTAGCCGGAAGTACATAACAAAGATCTATGGCAAAAGAGTTTATGATTCCGCCATCTCCGTTGTATGGGTCTACAACACTCAACGTCCATACGCCATCTGCCGGTAAAGTATTGAGTGAACTCAAAGAATCATAAGGGGCAATGCTTCCTGAAATAGAAGGATTTCCGGAACAAGTTGGAACTCCGCCTGCGTCATCCATGGTGCAATTGATGTTGTCATTATCACCGCAAGGTTCTTTTAGCAAAATGATTTTCGGACTTCCGATGGATGCCGGACCTATTAACGATATGGTCATGTCTTCAACATAGGTATGCGTAATATTCAAACGAACATTCAAATCTCCAATGGTATACCCTCCGGAAATCGTGAGCGGCACACTTGCAGAAGAATCGGCAGAAGAGGAGATTGTTGCATTTGAGAAATTCGTAGCTGTAAATGAACTTGTACCACAAACGACTACTCCGGTATCAAAAGAGTAAACCGTAGCATCGCCTGCAGTTGCGTTGCCACAACGATTGCTTGGAATAACTCTCCAATAGTATCTGGTTTGTTGATTTAAACCGGTAGCCATAAATTGATTAGTGGTAACGGTTTCATTAATATCTATTGAGCTGAAATTAGGTAAAGTAGAAACCTGAACAGTATAACTTTCGGCATTAGCCTGATTGTTCCACTTTAAATTTACGGTAGTCGAAAGACCATTTTGAGAATTTGTCGGAGAGGTCAATACCACATTTTGAAAGGCCGAACTGTAGATTCGTAACTTTTTAAAACGGGTTTCGGTCTCAGTAGCACTGGTTCCTTTAATTCCTATGTAATAATCGCCGGGAGCAACATTTGTCAAACCGGAAATAGTCATGGTAACGGTTCCGTTAGCATTTAACGAATTATTGTTAAAAGTGGCGGTCGCCCCTGCCGGTAATCCTTCGGCGCTGAAAGTCGTAGTACCCGAACCTGTTTGCTTGTAGTTAAAAGTATAAGCGGCGGTTTGATTGGAACATACGGTCAAATCAGGAGTGGTTGAGGTTAGTGAAAAAGTAGAGCTAATACCGGTAACCACCAGAGAATAATTCTGATTTCCGCCCACTAAGGTTCCTTTATGTGTAACCGAAATGGTGTATATCCCGGCGCTCGGATTGTCGATTTTAACCAATTCAACATTGTCAACATTATTATCACCGTCACGAACAGCCGGACTGCTGGGGTCAAAATCCAATCGCCAAGGGTAATAAGTAGCATTATCCTTGGTTATTCTTATGTCTAAATCATTAATCAAACGAGGAGTAGGGTCGTTTTCGGTTAAATCGTCCATTATCGGATTTCCCGGAACGTCTGTCCAAGTAACTGAAGCCATCAAAGGAGTAGTACCGTCTGATTTTACCGTCATGGTATAAGTTTGGCCTTGAGTTAAATTTTCTTCAGAAACCCATGATGTCAGTCCGTTCCCTGTTAGGGTTTCAGCTGCTTTTTTGGCATTTAATAATCCCCAACCAAAAATAGGATCAGGGCCTACTGTACCACTATCGTCGGCAGTATGACAAGCTAACCCTTTTAAGGTGGCCGATCTCATAAAGCTGTTTGTCAGGTTTTTGTAATGTTGTTGTAATAAGAGTAAGGTTCCCGCAACATTAGGCGAAGCCATTGAAGTTCCGGTTAAGGTTGCTGTAGCGGTATTACTGTCGCTGCTTGTTGAAGTCACACTGGTACCATTACCCGTAATATCCGGTTTGATTCGCATATCGTCGGTTGGTCCCTGACTACTCGAAGAGTTAATAGCCACACTGGTTAAATTGCCGTTTGTTGCTACTACGGCATCTTGTGCATTGGCTACAACCAAATTGTTTTTACAAACTTTATTGGTGGTTAATTTGTCGTAGCCAAAGGCAATAGGGTTGGGGTTGTTATTGTTAGTTCCATCGTTTCCTGCAGAAGCAACCATTAAATAATATGGAGAAAGGTAAGCGGCTTCGTCCCAATCTCTGGCATCAGAAGTATACGCACCTATATACCAGGCGGGCAATGTAGTAGAGTTACTGGTTACCGGAGTCCCATAAGAGTGATTGGAAATCAACATTCCCTGTTGTACTTCACTCATCGCTTCCGAAAGATCATTGGTCCATTCAAAAGTTCTTGCCGATGCCTGATAAGCCATTCCTTTTGTAGCCGCTGCCGCATTAGAAGCCATGATGGTTCCCGTTACGTGCGTGGAATGTACTACATATGTAGTGCTTGTGGGTTGATCAACCACACTCACTCTGCCTGAAAATAAATTGTGGGAAGCTCTTACTGTTCCCCCATCCCAAACACGGGCTGTCATGCCTTGACCGTTTAAATCTAATCCTAAAGAACCACCGGTGTTTAAGTGATTGGCACGGGTAGATTTAGCTGCATTAGCATTGTCAGTAGCATAGTATATCGGGAATCCGTTCGGCGTAACTTTCATCAATTCGCTTATCGATCCGTCTTCGTTTATTTTTCTGATCGGTAAATTGTTGTTTCGGGCATAGATGATGGCCTTTTGTTTTTCGGCATCTTCTTTCTTTTTGAAAAAAGCTTGTCTCTCCTGAATCTTATCTAAATCATAAGAAGACACAATCTTTTTGATATCGGCCTCATTTTGGGCAATAATGGATAAAGGGAAAATAAAAAAGAGAAAAAATAGCAGGTTGTTTTTTTTCATTTTAGTGGTGTTGGTTTTAAAGACGGCAAATATATAAATCATTATTACTAACCCTATTAATATTTGCTTAATTATTGTTTTTTGGTTAAATATTAATTATTAATGCAAAGAATAAAACATTTTATTAAGAATACACCCTAAATAATTGAAACGGAAAGTGGTCTTCACACAGAAAAATATTGCGGTATAAAAGTGATAAATAGTTACATTTACCAAAAAAAGAAATTATGGTATTAAGTAGGTTTTGGTTGGCTATTTTCGTTTCTTCCATTGTTTTTGTCGTATTCAGTTTAGTTACTTCAAATAGTTATTCAGTTGATTTCATCCTGAACGGAAAAAAAGACGACCCGATACTGATTTCTGAAAAATACCTGCACCAGCTTCCCAAGTTTGTTTCAGACAGCATTCAAAAAGCACCCGAGCAAACCATGGTTGTTGACAGAGATACCCTAAATCCGGACACGACTTATGTATACAAAAGTAAAACCGTTAAAATTTACAGCGGTGTTCAAAAATCCGACGGATTGCTGCCTACGTGCAAAAACAGTTTGATGGATTTAATTTTGCCGTTGATTGCTTATCTGGCCTTTTTCTGCGGGTTGATGGAGTTGTTAATTGTTTCGGGGGCTTCCGAGAAATTAGCTAAAGTATTGAGCCCTGTTTTTGCCAAAGTATTCCCGTCTATTCCCAAAAACCATGAGTCTATTTCATACATGACGCTGAATTTTGCTGCTAATTTTCTCGGTTTAGATTCTGCTGCCACACCGTTCGGACTCAAAGCAATGCAAAGTTTACAAGAGCTGAATCCTGAAAAAGATCGCGCGAGCGATGCCCAAATCATGTTCATGTGTCTGCATGCAGCCGGATTGACTTTAATCCCAACGTCAATCATTGGTTATCGGGCTGCCGAAAATGCCAGTAACCCTGCCGATGTAATGTTGCCCTGCATCATTACTTCGTTTATCGGAACTATTGCCGCTTTTTTAATTGTGGGCATCCGACAAAAAGTGAATTTCAGAAGCGCCTCATTAATCGTAGCTTTAATGGGTGTCATTGGGGCTATTGTTGGGCTCTTGTTTTACATCAACCGATTGGATTTGATAGGCAAAAACGCGTTTACGTCTAATCTTTCCGGATTGATGTTGGTCGCTATCATTGGATTTACACTCGTCTTTTCATTTATACACGAAAAAAAGTTTGTGGAGAAAAACACCACCATTTTCGATTCTTTCGTCACCGGAGCCAACAACGGACTGCAAACCGGAGTGAAAATTTTCCCTTATGTCTTGGGGATGTTGGTGGCTATTTCGTTTTTCAGAAACAGTGGCTTATTTGAAATCATCAGCAACGGACTTTCCTTTGTTTTTTCCAACCTTGGTGTAAGCAAACAAATCACCGATTCGTTACCGGTGGCTATGCTGCGTCCGTTCAGTTCAGGAGGGTCCCGCGGATTCATGATTGATTCGATGCGCAATTTCGGCCCCGATTCGTTTACCGGACGATTGAGCTGTATTTTCCAATGCAGTGCCGAGACTACTTTTTACGTGATTGCGGTTTATTTTGGCAGTATCAATGTCAAAAATACCCGATACACACTGAGTACCATGCTTTTAGTAGATTTGATTTGCGTGATTGCCGCCATCTTTGTGGCGAGTTGGTTTTTTTAAAAAACAGTTGATTTCTATGCCGTTTGCTTTCCTAATTTAGAGTAGGAATGTGTAACTTTACGCTTCAAAATTTATTTAAAAAATGGACTTTATATACCAAGATCCGTATCCGATTCTCAAAGACGATACGCAGTACAAAAAAATCTCTTCTGATTATGTAAAAATTGAAAAACTGGGTGACCGCGAAATCCTGACCGTAGACCCGAAAGGATTGGAACTGCTGGCTGAAACGGCCATGAGTGATGTGTCATTCATGTTGCGTTCGTCTCATTTACAAAAATTGAGAAACATTATCGAAGACCCCGAAGCTACCGACAATGACCGTTTCGTGGCGTATAATTTATTGCAAAATGCAGTAGTGGCTGTTGAAGGCGAATTGCCATCGTGCCAAGATACCGGAACCGCAATTGTAATGGCCAAAAAGGGCGAAAATGTATATACCGGAGCTGATGATGCCGAATGGTTGTCTAAAGGAATTTTCAATACCTACCAAAAACGCAACCTTCGCTATTCGCAAATCGTGCCTATTTCTATGTTTGAAGAAAAGAATTCAGGTTCCAATTTGCCGGCACAGATTGACATTTATGCCAAAAAAGGAGCTTCTTATGAGTTCCTGTTTCTGGCCAAAGGAGGCGGTTCAGCCAACAAAACTTTTTTGTACCAAAAAACTAAATCGCTGCTCAACGAAAAATCATTAGACGAGTTCATCCGTGAACGCATCATGGATTTGGGAACCTCGGCCTGTCCTCCTTACCACTTGGCTATTGTCATTGGCGGAACTTCTGCCGAAGCCAATTTGGCTGCCGTGAAAAAAGCTTCAGCAGGATATTATGATCATTTACCCACCACCGGGAACATGGCCGGTCAGGCTTTCCGCGATTTGGAATGGGAAAAAAGAGTACAGCTCATTTGTCAGGAAAGCCACATAGGGGCACAATTCGGCGGAAAATATTTAACCCATGATGTACGCGTGATTCGTTTGCCGCGTCACGCTGCTTCTTGTCCGGTAGGTATGGGAGTTTCCTGTTCTGCCGATAGAAATATTAAAGGGAAAATTACCAAAGACGGTATTTTCGTAGAACAACTCGAAACCAATCCGAAGCAATTTTTGCCCGAAACCGCACCGCATTTAGAAGAGCCTGTTGTGATAAACCTAAACCGTCCGATGAAAGAAGTCTTGGCCGAATTATCACAATATCCAATCAAAACCAGATTGAAATTAAACGGTACTTTAATCGTAGCACGAGATATTGCTCATGCTAAAATCAAAGAATTATTAGATGCCGGTAAACCAATGCCTGAGTATTTTAAAAACCATCCGGTGTATTATGCCGGCCCGGCGAAAACTCCTGAGGGTATGCCATCCGGAAGTTTCGGACCAACTACCGCAGGGAGAATGGACGTGTATGTTGACGAATTTCAGGCAGCAGGAGGCAGCATGATTATGCTGGCCAAAGGAAATCGCAGTAAAGAGGTAATGAATGCCTGCCAAAAATACGGCGGATTTTATCTGGGCTCCATCGGTGGTCCTGCTGCTATCCTGGCCAAAGAAAATATTCTTTCGGTTGAGGTGGTTGACTTTGAGGAGTTGGGCATGGAAGCCGTTCGCAAAATTGAAGTAAAAGACTTCCCGGCTTTTATTATTACTGATGATAAAGGGAATGATTTCTTTGCCAATTTAAGCCATTAAGATGTTATTCAGAGCAACATTTGCCGAGTTTTATGAAAAAGTCAAAGAGAGTTTGACCGAAGGCACTTTTGCCAAATTAACCTTTGCCAAAACCATTGGAAATACCGATTTGATGAATATTTACATTCGGCCGATAGTGGAAGATGGTATGTTACAATTAGAGCTTAAGTATAAATTTCAAAGAGAAGAAATCGTAGAGTTTTACTCAATTGATGAGGCTTTTGAAAGACTGTTGCCATTCGTAAACAATCCGTTTCTGTCGGTAATTTTGTTTACTACCGAATTTGATTTGGTATACAAGCTCAATAAGAAAAGAGCGGTCAGCATCACCGAGCAACCGCCAACATTTACACATGCTTCTCCGGTCATTTTGGATTATTTGGCCACCAAGAAATAAATAGAAAAAAACCACAAACTCATTTTGAATTTGTGGTTTTTATTTTTTACCAAAAACGGATTAAATCACCATTTCCGGAATCTCACCTTCTATAATCAAATCAGCTTCCGTAGAGGCTATGATGTGTTCTACGGATACACCCGGAGCGCGTTCCAAAAGTTTGAATCCATTGGGAGTGATTTCCATAACGGCCAATTCGGTGACTACTTTTTTCACGCAGCCTACACCGGTTAGGGGCAAGGTACAGCGTTTTAATATTTTGCTTTCGCCGGCTTTGTTTACGTGCATCATCGCTACGATGATGTTTTCAGCAGAGGCTACCAGGTCCATTGCTCCTCCCATACCTTTAACCATTTTTCCCGGAATTTTCCAGTTGGCGATGTCGCCGTTTTCCGCCACTTCCATAGCGCCAAGAATGGTCAAGTCTACCTTTTGACTGCGAATCATCCCGAAGCTGAAAGCTGAGTCAAAGAAACTGGCTCCCGGCAAAGTAGTGATGGTTTGTTTCCCGGCATTGATGATATCGGCATCTTCTTCTCCTTCATACGGAAAAGGCCCCATACCCAACACTCCGTTTTCGCTTTGAAATTCAACCGAAATATCAGTGCGCACATAGTTGGCCACCAAAGTTGGTATACCTATTCCTAAATTTACATAATAACCATCTTTAACCTCTTTGGCTATTCGTTTTGCAATGTCATTTTTATCTAAAGCCATGATTATTCTTTTTTTCGGGTTGTTCGTTGCTCAATGCGTTTCTCAAATTTTTCTCCTTTGAAGATACGTTGTACCATAATCCCCGGAATGTGAATTTGATTTGGGTCGAGTGAACCTGCCGGTAACAACTCTTCTACTTCGGCTATAGTTATTTTGGCAGCACCCGCCATACAAGCGTTGAAGTTTCGGGCCGTTCCTTTAAAAATCAGGTTGCCGGCTTCATCGCCTTTCCACGCTTTTACAATCGAAAAATCGGCTTTGTAGGCCAGTTCCATCACGTGCATTTTACCATTGAATTCACGGGTTTCTTTGCCTTCGGCTACTTCGGTTCCGTAACCGGCTGGGGTGAAGAACGCCGGAATTCCGGCTTGAGCGGCGCGGCATTTTTCGGCCAAAGTACCTTGTGGTGTCAGTTCTACTTCCAATTCACCCGAAAGCATTTGACGTTCAAACTCGGCATTTTCGCCTACATAAGAAGAAATCATTTTCTTGATTTGTCTTTTTTGAAGCAAGAGGCCGAGTCCAAAATCATCGACACCGGCATTGTTGGAAATGCAAGTTAAACCTGTGGTGCCTTTTTTTACCAATTCGGCGATGCTGTTTTCCGGTATGCCACACAGACCGAAACCACCAAGCATGATGGTCATATTATCCTCGATACCTTGCAGTGCTTCCTGAACCGAGTTTACTTTTTTATTAATCATGTTGTGTAATTTGTTTGTGCTGTAAATTTAGGAATTAAATGGAAAAACAGAGCGAATTGCAAGATAGATTCACAGGTTTTTCTTTTTGAATTTTACTTTACAAAGTGCAATGCAGGCCTTTAAGCTTATGGGTCTGAATAAAAACAAAATATCCCGTTAGTTTGGATAACGGGATACTTCATATTGGGAATAAAAATTGAATTACAATCCGAATTCATCCGGATTTTGCTCTTCTTCCGTCGGAACGGCATTCGAG
The DNA here is from genome assembly GCA_964413435.1 of uncultured Flavobacterium sp. Classification (GTDB taxonomy): domain Bacteria; phylum Bacteroidota; class Bacteroidia; order Flavobacteriales; family Flavobacteriaceae; genus Flavobacterium. Next base: position 10,711 of record CAYPSB010000045.1, on the reverse strand, counting down.
TCAACTTCTACTTTTTTGCGTTCGTAACAGTCTACTTTAATCGAAAGATTATCCGGTCGTTGGAACGGATCTTTTGAAATTTGCAGGTCTTTGTCTTCGTAGCATTTTTTCATCATGTAACCCCAAATAGGTAAAGCCGCGGTTGCTCCTTGTCCGTAAGTAATGCCTTTGAATCGGGCGGAACGGTCTTCACAACCTACCCAAACTCCGGTCACTAAATTAGGAACCATACCAATAAACCAACCATCGGACTGATTTTGTGAGGTTCCGGTTTTTCCGGCGATAGGATTGGTAAACATATACGGATAACCTGTCCAACGGTTGTCACCGTTTCCGCCGCCTTGTGTGCGCAAACGTACACCCGATCCGGTTTCGGTAACACCTTCTAATAATTTAATCACGGCATAGGCGATGTCTTTGTTGAGTACGTCGTGAGTTTCCGGTACAGGCTCGTAAAGAACTACTCCGTTTTTATCTTCGATTCGGCTTATGAATTGAGGTTTTACATACACTCCCTGATTGGCAAAGGTACTATAGGCAGCTACCATATCTTCTACCGTAATTTCAACAGCTCCCAAAGCGATCGAAGGTTGTGCCGGGATATCTGATTTTACCCCTAATTTTTTCGTTAAAGCCACTACAGCTTCCGGTCCTGTTTTGTCAATGAGTTTGGCCGATACCGTATTGATAGAGAGAGCCAGGGCTTTTTTAAGCGTAACCATACCTCGGTATTGGCGATCGGAGTTTTTCGGTTCCCAATCTTCGGTTACATTGTGACGCCCTTTGTGAATCATGAACGGACTGTCGATGATAGAATCACAAGGTGACATCCCTAGTTGTTCAATAGCCGTAGCATATACAAACGGTTTGAAAGTTGACCCTACCTGACGGGCTCCCTGACCTACGTGGTCGTATTGAAAGTATTTATAATCGATACCGCCTACCCAAGCTTTAATATGACCGGTTTGTGGCTCCATTGACATTAATCCGGCTTGTAGAAAATGTTTGTAATAGCGAATAGAATCCATAGGAGTCATGATGGTATCAATTTCTCCTTTCCAAGAAAAGATTTTCATTTTAGTCTTCACATTGAAAGAAGCTATGATTTCTTCATCGGATTTGTCTAAATCTTTCATTACCCTCCAACGCTCTGAGGTTTTCATGGCTTTATCCATGATTTTTTTGGTTTCGGCTTCGGTAATGTTGATGAAAGGAGCATTTTTATTGTCCTTTTGCTGAGCAAAGAATTCTTGTTGTAAATTCTTCATATGCGCACCAACGGCTTCTTCGGCATGTTCCTGAATTTTGGAATCGATAGTGGTGTAAATCTTCAGACCATCACTGTAAATGTCGTAGTCACTACCATCACTTTTCTTGTTTTCCTTAGCCCAGTTTTTCATGTACTCGCGTAGGTATTCCCGGAAATAAGTAGCCGTTCCCTCTTTATGACTTTCGGGGTGAAAGTGCAAAACGATAGGCTGTTGTGCTAATTTGTTTTTAGTCTGCTCGTCTAAAATACCGTTTCGTTCCATTTGGCCTAATACGGTGTTTCTTCTCAGACGCACTTTTTCCAAACGTCGTAACGGATTGTATAGGGACGGGTTTTTCAGCATCCCTACAAACATAGCTCCTTCGTCTATGGTTAAGTCACGCGGTTCTTTTCCGAAATATACTTTAGAGGCAGAGCGGATTCCGACAGCGGTGTTTACAAAGTCAGCCTTGTTGAGGTACATGGCAATGATTTCATTTTTGGTATATTGTCGTTCCAACTTAATGGCTATAATCCATTCTTTCACTTTTTGAATGATACGAAACGGTTTAAAACTTGAACCTTCCCCGTGAAATAACAGCTTTGCTAACTGTTGGGTTAAGGTACTCGCTCCACCATCCGAACCTAATTTTAAGGCTGCCCCAAACGTTCTTCGGGCATCAATACCTGAATGTTCATAAAAGCGTTCATCCTCGGTAGCCACTAAGGCTTTTACCAAGTGTGGCGGTAAATCCTCGAACTTTATGGGCGTTCGGTTTTCGTTATAAAACTTACCAATAGTCACTCCGTCAGAAGAGATGATCTCTGTGGCCAAATTGGATTCGGGATTTTCGAGGTCTTCAAAGGAAGGCATAGCGCCAAAAAAGCCCCAGGAAGCCAAAGCAAAAAACAAAACCATTATTCCAAGGCCATAAAAAAACAACTTCCAAAATTTCTTTTTGTAGTAGTTGATGTCTTTGAGGGTTGTATTATTTTTTTGTGCCATATTTTTATTCTGTAGATTCGATTCGGAAACCAACATCGGTGATACCGGGTAGAGTAGGTAGCCCTTCTATTTTTCCGGTTTGTCTGACCGCATGTTTGATGTGGATTTTATAAACGCCCTTTTGGGTAAAACGCTCATTTTCTTTGTAAAAGAGTTTGTTTTCCTTAATATCGCTAAAGCCATCTCCCAACAATGTTCCGTCGGGATTGGTCATCTGATATTCTAAGGTATCTACTTTTACCTTGTGATTTGGTTGTTCCAATGACACAATCAGAAACAAATTGTTGAACGGATAATCATCATTGTCTCGGATATTAACATACATATTGTATGCTTTAGTGGCATCTAATTTTGGCAACTCAAAAGTAACCACGCTGTCTTTGTGCCAGGCATTGCCAACGGATTTATAGTCGTCAAAAACTCTTTTTTTGTCGCAGGAAAGGACTAAAAAAAGAAGCAAAACAAAAAGGATACTATTTTTTATCTTCATTCTTTTTGATGATTACAGGTCTCTTTCCTTGTGGTTTTTGGTTTTGTCCTTTATTTTGATCTCCGTTTTGATTCGGAGCTTTAGCCTTATTTCTGTTTCTGTTTTTCTTTTTGTTGCGGGGTTGGTCAAAACGGGTCAAACTCTCTTGTCCCATGGCATTGTTGAAATCTTTTTCCGGTTCAGAGGTTGTTTCAACTGCAAAATCTTCGAGTGAACTTACTTTTTTGCCTTGTTTGTTTTGAGCGACTATTTCGCGTACTTGCTCTATTTTCAACACATGCCAATTGGCAAAATTATCGGTATACGCAAACCACATTAACCCTTTAAAAATATCCTGTTTTTGGCAAATGGCATCCCCTTTTTCGGTTTTCAATTTGGTTTCAAATTCAGGAAAATCTTTCAGTGCATCCATGTACGTGTCTAATTCATAGTTCAGACAGCATTTTAATTTTCCGCACTGACCCGCTAGTTTTTGCGGATTTAATGACAGTTGTTGGTAACGCGCTGCTGAGGTGTTTACACTTCTGAAATCAGTCAACCAGGTAGAACAACACAATTCTCTTCCGCAAGAACCGATACCTCCTAAGCGAGAAGCTTCCTGACGGAATCCTACCTGTTTCATTTCGATACGGGTGCTGAATTCGCGCGCGTAATCTTTTATCAACAAACGGAAATCTACACGGTCGTTAGCGGTATAGTAGAAAGTTACTTTTGAACCGTCGCCTTGAAATTCGATATCTGAAATTTTCATTTCCAGTTTGTGAGCAATGGCCAATTCGCGGGCTTTTACCTTCATAGGTTCTTCCTTGTCGCGGGATTCACTCCAAATGTCAATGTCTTTTTGAGACGCTTTTCGGTATATCTTAGGAATTTCAGGACTGTTGTAATTTGCTCCTTTTTTCTTCATTTGAATTTTTACCAATTCGCCGGTGAGCGTGACAATTCCCACGTCATGACCGGGAGAAGCTTCAGTAGCTACGATATCTCCGATGCTCAACGTTAGTTTTTCGGTATTGCGGTAAAATTCTTTTCGGCCGTTTTTGAAACGCACTTCCACACAGTCAAAAGGTTCCTGACCATTGGGCAGACTCATATTGGCCAACCAATCAAAAACGGTTAATTTGTTGCAGCTATCGGTGCCGCAAGTCCCATTATTTTTGCATCCTTTAGGCGCTCCGCCATCAGATGTTGAACAACTTGTACAAGCCATAAATTGAATATATTGATCGTCTCGGTTATATTAACTGCGAGACTACTAGTCATAAACGTTAAAAGTGTAAAGATAGTATTTTGTTGGTTTAAATTTCAAAAGAATTTTGCCGCAGTTAATTCAGCTCAACACTGTAGTTTAGCATGTTTCGGTTGGGCTTTTCCAGTTCTTTTTTTGAAATAAAAATGTTCCTGAACAGCAGAGTGTTCCATCGATTTCTTTTTTTCCAGTTGGTAAAAGATTCCTCTTTCCAGTTAAAATCGTCTTTCCAGTAGTATTTCGGAGAGACATAACAATAGGTGTAAGGCAGCAAATAGGAGCTGTTGTTTCCGGTATTTACTATCAACGACTTGTCTTCTTCTCTTGCAATTGTTTTTGGGAAAAGTAGTGTGATACCTCTTTTTGCCGATTCATTTTTCATAAAACCGGAAATTTCGGCATACTCTTTTTCAATAGTTTTTAAACTGAAATTGGCATAAGTTGTTTCGCCAATTTTGTCAATAGGCCGTAACTGAATAATATCAATCGCATAGTTGCCGTATACCGTAAAAAAGTCTTTCA
>CAYPSB010000045.1:0-6095 GCA_964413435.1 uncultured Flavobacterium sp. | reverse complement strand
CTGATGTAGGGCACTTTGTGCTTTTTGGCAATTGTAATCAGTTTGGTGTTATGCTTGAACAGTGTTGGTTCGGCTCCGCAGCCAATCTGAAGTTTCAAGGCATTTTTGAAATTTACTTTGGCCAAAGCTTCCAAATCCTCTTCCTTAAACATGCCTTTCATATTCGCGCGAACATAAGCATCATCGGTAAAATAACACATTTTACACCGAAGATTGCAGGCCAAAACCGGATCAAACTGTATGGCCAGATATCGTTTGTCTAAAACACTCAACAACCATAGCCCCAAAAATTTGATTCGGTGACTTTTAATGAAGGCGTTGAATTTCAGAATTTTATAAATATCCATGAAAAGAGGTAAAGAGTTTTTAAAAGTACGGCTTTATTTATGAAAGTAAATCGTAATCAGATTTCTTTAACACTGATAATTTTTACCGGGCAGGCTTTTTCCGCCAATTCGCATGGTTCAACTATAGTATGGTCAGCCGATTTTAAGGTGTAGAATCCTTTGGCATTGACGGATTTTAACAACACCGATTTCCCGTCTTTTTTTGACATTTGAAATTGAGCCGGAGCCATTTCCACACAGTAATTGCAACCAATGCATTTGTCTCTTTGCAGGGTAACTACAACCATTAGTTTTCTACAATTTTATACATCTTGTCCGAAAGGCGAATACGAAACGGAACTTTCAAAGTACAACTGTCGCCTTTGGTAGCTTTTTCTAACGCTAAATCGTTTACCATCATCTCTTCAACCACCATTTCCTGAGCTCCGGTGCTGGGTCCGGTGATGAGTATCTTGTCGCCTTTTTTGATGTCGTAGGCTTCTATCTTGAATTCGGCTATGCTGGCTTTCGGGAAATAATGCATGCCTTTGCCAATGTAAACTTTCTTTTGAGTGGCGCTCGAGCCCGGATTGTCTGACCATTCACCCAGTTTTTGTCCCAAATAATACCCGCTCCAAAAACCTCGGTTGTAAACGGTTGATAGTGTTTCCATCCATACGGCTATTTTTTCTTTGGTAAATGTGCCTTCGTAATACGAATCGATAGCCTCGCGATAGGTTTTGATGACGGTAGCCACATAATCGGCAGCACGGCCTCTTCCTTCAATTTTCAGAACTTTGATGCCCGAATCAATAACTTGATCCAGAAAATCAATCGTACACAAATCTTTGGGCGACATCATGTATTCGTTGTCAATCTCAATTTCGAAACCGCTTTCCTGGTCGATAACGGTATATTTTTTACGACAGTTTTGTTTGCAGGCGCCTCGATTGGCAGAAGAATTATGCGAATGCAAACTCAAATAACATTTGCCCGAAACCGCCATACACAGCGCACCGTGACCAAAGATTTCAATTTCTACCAAATTCCCGCTTGGGCCTTTTATTTGTTCTTTTTCAATGTCGGCCGTAATTTTCTTCACTTGACGTAAACTCAGCTCACGCGATAGTACAATAGTATCGGCAAACATGGCGTAGAATTTTACCGTTTCGATATTGGTGACATTCAGTTGGGTTGAAATATGCACTTCAATACCCATAGTTCGGGCAGTCATGATGACCGCTTGGTCAGAAGCAATTACCGCTGTGATTCCCGCTTCTTTGGCTTTGGTCAACAGGGTTTTTACAATCGATAAATCGTGGTCGTATATGATGGTGTTCAGTGTCAGATAGGTTCTGACGTTTTTCTCGTTGCAACGACGGGCAATTTCAGGCAAATCATCTAACGTAAAGTTTACCGTAGCACGCGCGCGCATGTTCAATTGTTCAACACCAAAATAAACTGAATCGCAACCATTGTCTAAAGCGGCCTGCAGTGATTCAAAGTTTCCGGCCGGAGCCATCAATTCAATTCTTCCTGAAGTGGTCATTAGCTGATGATTTTAAATAATTTATCGGATAAACGAACCCTGAACGGCACTGGAAATGTTACTTTATCTCCCGGTTTTGCCAAGGTGTTTTCCTGACCGTTCACCAACATTTGCTCTAAAACCAATTCCTGATTGCCGGTTGTTGGTCCGGAGATCAGTATTCTGTCTCCCAATTGCAGTTCTTGATTTTCTATAATGAATAAAGCTACTTGTGCTTTTACATAGTAATGTTCAACTTTGGCAACCAATACTTTTTTGATTCTTATTTTCTGGCGAATGTCTTTTGTTTCCTGAGTTTTCGCCAAAGGAACATCCGGCAACACTCCCGAATGTTTGAAACGCAGGTTTTCCGAACGTCCTTTGCGGAAGATTTTGTTGCCCACTTGTTTGCCTCTTCTCAATTTTACCTGTTCGGCCAAAGGTAGATGGGTTATGTCGAGGCATTCGGTTGAACAGCAGTTTTCCATCAAGGCTTTACACTCGTCGCATTGGATGAATAACAAATGGCAACCGTCGTTGGCACAATTGGTATGATTGTCACACGGTTTGCCGCATTGGTGGCATTGAGACACGATGTCTTCCGTGATGCGTTCGCCCAAACGGTTATCGAACACAAAGTTTTTCCCGATGAATTTGCTTTCGAGTCCTTCCTCTTTGATTTGTTTGGCGTATTGAATGATACCGCCTTCCAATTGGTAGACATTTTTAAAACCTTGATGTTTGAAGTAGGCGCTGGCTTTTTCGCAACGAATACCACCGGTACAATACATCACCAGATTTTTGTCTTCTTTAAAATCTTTCAGCTGTTCGTTGATGATAGGCAAACTTTCGCGGAAAGTTTCCACATCGGGAGTAATGGCTCCTTTGAAATGGCCCACTTCACTTTCGTAGTGGTTTCTGAAATCAACGACTATCGTATTAGGATCTTCTAATATTTGGTTGAATTCGTTAGCTTTTAAGTGGATGCCTTTGTTGGTTACGTCAAAAGTGTCATCGTTCAGACCATCGGCTACAATTTTGTGACGCACTTTAATGGTCAGTTTTAAAAACGAATGGTCATCGTGCTCCACGGCTACATTCAAGCGGATGCCTTTCATAAAATCATACACTTCCAGCGTATCGCGGAAAGCTTCAAAGTTTTCGGCCGGTACACTCATCTGAGCGTTGATGCCTTCATGGGCTACGTAGATTCTCCCCAAAGCATCAAGTGCGTTCCAGGCAAGGAATAATTCGTTACGAAATTGTTGTGGGTCTTCGATTTTGGCGTACGCATAGAAAGACAAAGTCAGTCTTTGTTTGCCGGCTTGGTCAATAAGCTCGGCTCTTTCTTCTGCGCTTAAAGTGTTATACAGTTGCATGCTATAAACGTTAAGTGAGAATTATGTTGTGAATTCTAAATGGAAGAATTCGGTGCAAAGTTACATTTTTTACAGAAACGACAATGGGTTATTTTCCGTTGAAGGCATTCATAGTGTTGGCTAACCCGGCCAATGCAAACGATTCGATGATTTCTTTGGAAATTTTATACCGTTCGGGGAGTTTGGCTTTTTCTTCTTCGTTCCATTCTCCTAAAACATAATCTACCTGCTGGCCTTTTTTGAACTCGTCGCTGATGCCGAAACGAAAGCGCGGGTATTCGGAAGTGTTCAACAGCAGTTGGATATTCTTGAGTCCGTTGTGTCCGCCGTCGCTGCCTTTTCCTTTGATGCGTATGGTGCCGAAGGGTAAGTTCAGATCATCGGTAATGACCAATACATTTTCTTTGGCGATGTTTTCTTTTTCCATCCAATACTTTACGGCTTTACCGCTGAGGTTCATATAGGTATTGGGTTTTAAAAGGATTAGTTTTCTGCCTTTGAGGTTGTATTCGGTTACAGCTCCCAATTTGGCGGTTTCAAAGGTCAGGCTTTCCTGTTGGGCTACGAAGTCTAATACTTTGAAGCCAATGTTGTGACGGGTGTTTACATATTCGGCGCCGATGTTACCGAGTCCGACGATGAGAAATTTTTTCATAGGATCTGTGTTATCCGCTTTGGGCGTTTTGCCTAAGAGATTTGTTAACCAATTCATGGCGCAAAAGTAGTCAATTTGCTACGCCAGTTCGCTTCGCTCGTGTGAAAATTTGAAAATGAGGTAATTTGAAAATTTGTTTCCAAAAGTTTATAAAGCGCCTTTTGTTTGTTTTTTAGCCCCGACAGGAGTAACTACCGCGTAGTGCGGATGGCGGGAACATGGAATCCAAGAATGCCCGAGCCTATCGCTCCTAAATAAAAAAGCCCCGTTTTTCAACGAGGCTTTTGGTATAACTTGGAAATAAATTATTTTTTCTTTCCTTTTGCCGGAGCTTTTGCTGCTTTTGCTGCTTCTTGAGCGGCTTTCATAGCGGCACGTGAAATCTTCACCTGACAAACCACAGTGTTATCCGGGTGCATCAATTTGAAGTTGTTAGTCTCCAATTTAGTAACATACAATTTGTTACCCATTTGCAATTCAGAAATGTTAGCTTCAACATAATCCGGAAGATTTTTTGGTAAAGCTTTCACTTTTAATCTTCTTTGGTTCAAACGTAAATCACCTCCTAATAATACACCTGGAGAGGTACCTGTAATTTTCACAGGAACTTCCATGATGATTTCTTTGTTGTCGTTCAACTGGAAGAAATCAATGTGTAAAATTTTGTCACTTACCGGGTGAAACTGAATGTCCTGAAGGATTACATTGCTGGTTTTTCCGTTCAAATCAACTACAACAGTGTGAGCGTTTGGAGTGTACACCAATCCTTTAAATGCTTTTTCTTCTGCTGCAAAATGTACTGGTTGGTCTCCTCCGTAAATAACGCAAGGGATCATTCCAGCATCACGTAAGGCCTTTGTAGCTTTTTTGCCTACGCTTTCTCTTTCTTGTCCTTTAATCGTAATCGATTTCATTGTAAAAATATATAGTTAATAAATAAAATACTTAATTGAATTACATCAAAAACTTCCCGCTGATGGAATTGTTGTGTTGCACCATGTGCATTACTTCTGCAAAAAGAGGCGCACAACTCACCACTCTTATTTTTTTCGACTCTCTCTTTAACGGAATAGAATCGGTTACTATCAATTCGCTCAGTTGTGATTTCTCTATTTTGTCATACGCATCTCCCGAAAGGATGGCATGTGTACAAATGGCTCTCACACTTATAGCGCCTTTTTCAATCATTAAATCTGCCGCTTTGGCCAAAGTTCCTCCGGTATCTACCATATCGTCTACCAAAATCACGTTGCGCCCTTTTACTTCTCCAATCAACTCCATGGTGTCAATTACATTGGCGGCTTTGCGTTGTTTGTAACAAATCACCACATCCGATTCCAAAAATTTAGAATACGCATAGGCTCTTTTGGAACCACCCATATCCGGTGAAGCTATGGTCAAATTCTCCAACTGCAAACTTTTCACATAAGGCAAAAAGATGGTTGAAGCAAACAAGTGGTCTACCGGTTTTTCGAAAAACCCTTGAATTTGATCGGCATGTAAATCCATCGTCATGATTCGGGTAGCACCGGCGGTTTCCAATAATTTGGCTACCAACTTGGCTCCAATCGGAACTCTGGGTTTATCTTTTCGGTCTTGTCTGGCCCATCCAAAATAAGGAATTACGGGAGTAATGTGTCGGGCTGAGGCTCTTTTGGCAGCATCAATCATTAACAATAACTCCATTAAATTGTCGGCACTCGGAAAAGTAGAGCAGACAATAAAAACGCGTAAACCTCTTATAGACTCTTCAAACGAAGGCTGAAATTCACCATCACTATATTTTGAGAACGTAACTTTACCTAGTGGAACGCCATAGTGACTGGCAATTTGTTCCGCTAAATAGACGCTTTGCGAACACGCAAAAATTTTTGCTTCTGGTTCTGGTTGCGACATTGTAATTTGTTGTTTTTATTCGCGGTGGTTATCCGATTTGACCGAATTTTTTTATTCAGACTGCCAATGGTATAATCGCCTCGAATGTAGTTAGTTAGTTGTGTGTTGCTGTAACGCGGTGCAAATTTAGAAATTAAATCCGAGTCTGAAAGGATATTTTTAAGTATTTTTTTGATAGTTTGAATAAAATTTATTTACATTTGCACCCACAAAACACCAAAAGTCTATTGCCCGGATGGCGGAATTGGTAGACGCGCACGACTCAAACTCGTGTTCTTAGGAGTGTGGGTTCGATTCCCACTCCGGGTACT
>CAYPSB010000044.1:0-24821 GCA_964413435.1 uncultured Flavobacterium sp. | reverse complement strand
TTTCTCTTTTTGAGAAGGGGATTTTTTTTTGCTTCTCGATACAATTTCTCTCCGCCTCGCGGAGAGAAATCACTCGAAGAGACGGATGTTGTTAAAAGTGATGGCTTCTCGATACAATTTTCCTCCGCAAGCGGAGGAAAATCACTCGAAGTGACGAGGGGGTATTGCTTGAAGTGGTGGCTTCTCGATATAATTTCTCTCCGCGAAGCGGAGAGAAATCACTCGAAGTGACGTATGTTGCTAGAAGTGGCGGGGGTGTGGGTTTATTGTTTTGTATCGCTCGAAGTGACGGATGTTATTAGAAGTGATGGGGGTGGTTTTTTATTTGTAAGTTGTTAAAAATTAGTGATATATGATTTTTTTGAAAGATGTAGGGATTTTTTTAGGGCTCTCTTAACTGATTTTCGAGAAATACGTAAGGAATGGTGTAAAAGAAGTAACATTTTATTAACATTTATTGTAAACTATTGATAAATTGTTAATTTAGCGAACCGAAATAGTAAAAAAATACTATTTTTAGTGCGTTATTGTCCGGAAGCCCCCAAAATCTGTAATAATTTGCCTATCTATTGTTGTGTACAGCCGACCGATTGCCTGAACAGGCGTTGTGTTGGTCGTAAGTTTTTACGTTTTATCGAAAAGCTTGGCTTTTTTGTTAGAGCACTGTTAAATGAATGTATATAAGATGTAAATTTAACGTCTTAACCACTGGGGAATTTGCAGGGATGCTTGTTCCTTATACTATAAAGAGAATACCGAAAAACAACCATTATGAAAAAAACTTTACTTCCTCCCCCGAGTAATATGTTTGAAAATTTAAGCCCAAAATCAACCAAACTTACCGCGTTATTGCTGTTGGTATTGACGTTGGGTTTTGCCACCGCTTCTTCGGCTCAGTGTATTGGGCCTTATAATTTTTTTGAAAGTTTTAAAGCCAAGGGAAATATTTCTACAGCCGGAACAATGGTTTATGAAGGATGGACTTTTAGTACTTCTGGTACTACTGGGAATTCAATAACTAATTCGAGAACGGGTACTTATTTTGCTCAATTGCCTTCTATAACGCATTGGATAGAAACACCAAAATTAAATAGTTTAACAGACCTGCGATTTTATTACAGAAGTAGTAATGGTACTAATAATGTAAACTTTAAAGTTGAATGTTCAGCTGACCAGACTTTTGCCAGCGGAGTAATACTTTTGGGAAATTTTACTACAGCGGGTTTGACTTATCAGCAAGCAAATATTAACAGTCTAAGTTATTCTAATGTTTATGTTAGAATAACATCCGTATCCTATACCACTGCCACTGCTGCTGCAGTTTTTATCGATGATCTTTCTTGTATAGGGGCTAGCGGTAATAATATAGTAGTTTCCGAATTAGGTGCTACTACAACTTGTAATCCTATCACTGTTCCTGCTTCAGGTTCGTTGAGTTATTATGATCAGGGTGGAGCCTCAGATACCTATTCTAAATCACAAAATCAAACAATGTATTTTGCGCCTCAAAACGGTACCGATAAAGTTAAGTTTGTGGTGAATTCATTTAATTTAACTGATACACCAACAGCAACAACTACTTTTACTGTTTATAACGGTATAGGTACAGGAGGGACTGTGTTGTTAAGTGGTTCGGGAACTTCGGTTGCTCCGGGTACTCAGGTTGTTTCTTCTGATGCGAGTGGATATTTAACGGTTGTTTTTGTCTCAACAGCAAATACACCTCCAACGATTCTTGGTTTTGATATTACTGTAAGTTGTGTTGGTGCTGCATCCATAACCAGTTTAGGAGCTTCCAATGGTTGTTTGAATGCCAATCTAGTTATCAATGGTGCTAATTTATTAGGGGCTACTTCGGTTACCATAAACGGAACGGCCGCTACTATAGTATCCAATACAGCAACAGTTATTACGGTTACGCCGGGCGCAGGCACTTCGGGTACAGGTCCGGTTGTTGTGACGCTTCCGTCAGGTAATGTAACCAGTCCTACCAATTATACTATTGACGCTACGCCTTCGTTTACCGCCAGTCCGTCAACTGCCACGCAAAACATTTGTTTGAACGGTTCGGCTACGGCGCTTTCGGTTACAGCCAATAGCGGAGGAGGTACGATTAGTAAATACGAATGGTACAGCAATACTACCGCTACTACTTCGGGCGGTACTTTGGTGGCTACCCACAATACTTCGGCTACGACCGATACTTATACACCGCTTACCACAGCACAGGGTACCTTATATTATTATGTAGTGGTTACAAACACTACCAGTTGTTCGGTTACCAGTGCGGTATCGGGTGCTATAGTGGTTGATGCACCGGTGGTGATTACCGTACAGCCTTCTACTGCTTCGCAGTCGTTGTGTTTGAACGATACTTCCACAGCTTTATCGGTAACGGCTACCGGGGGGTCGCTTTTGTATCAGTGGTATTCTAATTCGGTGAGCTCTAATTCGGGCGGAACCCTAATCAGTGGTGCTACTTCTTCAACTTATACCCCGTTGACCAATACTTTCGGAACTAAATATTATTATTGTGTGGTTTCTAACGGAGCACCGTGTAGCAGTTCGGTTACCAGTGCCGTTTCCGGAAACGTGACCATCAATCCGGCGCCAAGTGGTGTTTCAGTGGCTACCAGCGGTACCTATTGTAATTCTACTACGATTACAGCTACGGGTGGTGGTGGAGCAACCATATACTTTCAAGGTACTACGTCTAACGGAACCAGTATAGCTACACCTTCGGCTTCACAACTAATTACTACTTCGGGTACTTATTATTTCAGAGCGCGTTCGGCTGCCGGTTGTTGGGGTAATCAAGGATCGGCTACCATTACAATAGAAACTGTTGCGCCAAGTGCGCCTACAGCAACTGCGGCTACGAGTCCCACTACAGGTGGCTTCACTGCCAATTGGAATTCGGTTTCAGGAGCTACCGGCTATTATTTAGATGTGTCATTGGCCAGTGATTTTTCCAGTTTTGTCAGTGGGTACAATAATTTAGCGGTAGGGAATGTAGTTACTTACGGTGTTACCGGATTGTCTTCGGGAGGTACCTATTATTATAGAGTAAGAGCCATCGGTGTTTGTGGTACAAGTGCTTCGTCAAATGTAATTACCTGCAGTACGGTTTCATTATCTTATTGTATACCAACAGCTCCGGCTACTACCACTACCTCGGTCAATAGTTTTTCAACTACCGGTGGTATTACCAATATCTCTAATTTGAATACCGGGTTTACGGCAGGAGGTTATGCCAGTTATACGGCACAGTCTTGTTCGCAATACCCAAGTTCAGCCATTAACTACTCTATTACCAGTAATCGAACCGATACAACAGATCAAACGTTCTATTATTATATATGGATAGACTGGAACTCGGATGGTGATTTTGCCGATGCGGGTGAAACCATTTTGGCTACAACCACCTATCAACCGGGTCCTTTTACCGGAACTTTTGTGATACCGGCGGCTCAGGCTGCAGGTTCTTACCGTATGCGTGTTTCTACCAGTTGGATTGGGGCTAACACCTCGTGTGCTATCAATGCCACCTACGGTCGTGGGGAAATGGAGGACTACACTATAGTGGTTGTACCTGTACCACCATGTAGTCCGAGTACACCATCAGCTTTGACTGCCTCCAGTATAACCGCAACGGGTGCTGTAATTTCCTGGTCTGATGCGGCCATGACGCCTAACAGTATTTATGACTATTATGTAAGTACCAGTGCTACCACACCTTTATCGGCTGCCACACCAACGGGTACCGTAACCGGAGTGAGTTCGGTAACCCTTACCGGGTTGGTTTTGGGTCAAACCTATTATTTCTGGGTGCGTTCCAATTGTGGTACCCCTAATGCCTGGGTAGGATCGGGTAATTTTACGACCGTAAACCAAGACGTGGTCAACATGACTAACGGAAGTTTGACTTCTTGTAATGTTCGTTTCTACGACAGCGGGGGTTCGGGTTCTAATTATTCGGATGGTGAAACGTATACCTATACTTTTTATCCGGGTACGGCAAATACTAAATTGAAAGTGGTTTTCAATTCGTTTCGCACTGAAGCCGGTTATGACGGATTAATGATTTATAATGGAAACAGTACGGCTGCACCACTAATTTCTTCGGGATTGGCAGTTGGTACCAATGCTGCTACCTGTCCAGCCGGTTCTTATCGAGGAACTACTTCGCCGGGAACTATTTATTCTACTGCTGCAGACGGGTCGTTGACTTTTAAATTTACGACTGATGGTTCTGTAAATTATTTGGGTTGGGATGCCACTATCAGTTGTGTGGTGGTACCTATCATCAGTAGTTTTACACCTACCAATGTTTGTGCCGGAAATACACCGACGGTTACGCTTACAGGTGTTAATTTTACCGGAGCGACTTCGGTTAAATTTAATAATGTTTCAGCTGCTTTTACAGTAGTTAATGATACCACTATTACCACTACTTTACCGGTATCGGCTACAACGGGATACATTACCGTGTCTAATGCAACTTCCACGGGTACCAGTACTACTGTGTTTAGTGTAAATCCTATTCCGTCGACTCCGAGTGCCGGTAGTAATGTCGCGATTTGTAACGGCAGTAGTACTACTTTGAACGGAAGTTCTTCTTCTACTAATGCCGTGACGGTGCTTAGTGAAGATTTTAATACCGGTGCCTGGCCTTCCGCTTGGACCAGAACCCTTAATGGGGGGTATAATCCCGGTGATTTCAGAACTTCTTCTGAATTTTTGTCGGGAGGTAATACTTGGTCCGGCAATGGATATACCGGTTACTGTAGCTATTTTTATTCTTATTCGATATCGAGTGGAACCAGCGGTGATATGATTTCACCGGCTATGGATTTATCCCCTTATACTTCGGCTTCTCTGACATTTTGGATTTATAATTCATCCGGAACTGATTTGTTGAAGGTATATGCTAATAACAACAATGGTGTTTACACACAAGTGGGCACCAACTATGGGACTTATGGCTCCTGGACTCAAATTACTGTTAATTTATCTTCTTATGTCGGAAGCGGATTTACCTCGGTTAGACTTAAATTCACCGGTACTTCAGATGGTTTCTCTTCTAATATCGGGGTTGATGACATACAAGTTACTGGTAGTAATACGTCTAGTTTTGTTTGGTCGCCATCCGCTAGTTTAAGTAACCCGATGATTCTTAATCCGGTAGCAACTCCTACAAGTAATACGACTTATACTTTGACTACATCTTATGCCAGTGGTTGTTCTTCCAGCAGTACAGTTACTGTTACTGTAAATCCAAAACCTACTGTTAGTATCCCTACCGCCAGTGCCAATGTTTGTGGTAATTCTGTTGTTCCTGTTACTGCAACGGGTACGGCTACGACTTATACTTGGTCTTCTTCGGTCGCCAATACATTATTTACGGATGTTAACGGATCTGTTCCTTATGTGACAGGAGCAAATACTACAAATATCTATGTTAAAACGCCGTCTACTGCCACTATCACAGTGACCGGTACTGATGCGCTGGGTTGTTTTGATACTGCCTCTGTGACATTTACGGTAGCCACCAAAACGTATAATCAACCATTTTGGTCTCCTTCTCCTCCGGTGAATGACGGTACCGAAAGTCTTGTTTTTAATGCGGGAACTTACAGCTCATCTGGTAATCTGAATGCTTGTAGTTGTACAGTGTCGGGGGCTACTGTTACCATTAATAGCGGTCACAATTTATCGTTAGTGAACGGATTGACAGTTACTTCGGGATCTATAACATTTAATGATGGGGCTAGCTTGTTGCAAACTAATAATGTGGCTAACAGTGGGAATATTATTTATAGAAGAAATTCAACCCCTTGTTTTAGATACGATTATACCTATTGGTCGAGTCCTGTAGCCGGTCAAACGCTGGTGAATTTATCGCCTAACAGTTTTGCTGACGGATTCTTTGAGTACAATCCGAGTATTCCATCTTGGCAACAAATTTTTACCGGTAATACGATGACTGTAGGAAAGGGTTATTTGATTCGAGTACCAAATTCTTTTCCTGATCCTTTGTATGCTCCGGCTCAAGCTTTCACTGCGATATTCAGTGGTGTGCCTAATAATGGTACTATCCCGCTTACGGTGGTGCACAATCCGGCCAGTGAGTTAAATCTAATCGGGAATCCGTATCCAAGCGCCCTCAATGCTACGGCTTTGGTTACCGATCCTGGTTTTAATGTGAACGGTAATTTCCTTGGCGGGACCCTTTATTTCTGGTCGCACAATACCAATTTGAACATGGTAACCGGTCAATACACTTACAGCGATTATGCCGTATGGAATGTATTGGGAGGGGTTAATACTTACTACTCCGGAAATGTAGGTTCCGGAAATACCAATGCCCCTACCGGCAATATTGCTGCCGGACAAGGTTTCTTTGCTAAAACGCTTGCCTCGGGCACTGCCTACTTCAGAAACAGTATGCGTACCGGCGGAGCTACCAATACGATTGCTAATTTCTATCGTACTGCTTCTTCGGCTCAGACCACGAGTTCGACCTCTGATAACGGCAATGCTTTTGAAAAGCACCGTATTTGGTTAGATATTGATAACGGGGCTGATGCTTACAAGCAATTGTTGGTAGGTTATATTGAGGGCGGAAGCGACGGATTAGATCGTTTGTTTGACGGAGAAATGGTCGATACCGGTAATGATGTTACTTTTTACACCAAAATTGATAACACTAAATTGACCATTCAAGGGCGCGGATTGACCTTTGCTCCAACGGATACTTTTGCCTTAGGGTATAAAGCCAAAGTGGCCAATACGTACACTATTACCTTATCCGATTATGACGGGTTGTTTACCAATCAGGATATTTATCTGGAGGATCAGTTGTTGAATGTAATTCACAATTTGAAAGACAGTGCTTATACGTTTGCCAGTGAAGTAGGAGAGTTTGAGAATCGTTTTGTATTGCGCTTTACATCAGAAACTTTGGGTCTGCCTGTGTTCTCTGAAAACAGTGTTACGGTTTATAAAAATACGGAAGGATTGTTTGTGAACTCGGGTCAGGTACCGATGCAGTCGGTTGCTATTTACGACGTAACCGGGCGTTTGATTACTACCCAAAATAATGTGAATACTACACAAGTACGATTTGCTACTTTGCCTAAAACCAACCAAGTATTGTTGGTGAAAATTACTTCGGAATCCGGAGCAGTAGTGACTAAAAAAGTACTTTATTAAAAGTTGTAACGGTAGCTAGAATTTAGTCTTTTATTACAAAATAACATAGAAAGAGCTTCCTTTTGGAAGCTCTTTTTTTTTGGTTTAAGCTTGCTTTTTTATTGGATTCAAATTGTGTTTTTTCTTCTATTTTTTTTGAATTGAGTGCGCTTTTTATAGTTTAACTTTTTTAAAAATACTATTTCCATTTCTTTTTTATAGTTCTTTTTTTACAATATTTTGATTGTTATGCCCCTTTTTTAAAGTCTTTTTGTAAGAGTGTGTGTAGTATTTTGACTTCATCTGAAGCTGTTTTTTGGTTTTTTTTCGCTTATTTTTTCTGTTTTTTTTCAATCGATTTTTTTGTTAAATTGTCTGCTTTTTTGTGGTTTTCTGACGGGTCATGTTTTGCGGTTGGTTCTATGTATTTTTACATATGTTTAAAATTAATTAACCATCTGTAATACAGTGTTTTGTGTTTAATATTTTTTTGAAAAAAGTTTACCATTCTGTTAGGGTTTCTATGCCTTGTTTTGTTTCGTTATCATGAAGTTATTGCGGTTTAATTTTCCATTCAGGCAATGGCCGAATTGATGGCTGAAAACATAACGATTTTATAACTTATACATTACCTTTTTTTTAGATGAGAAGACCTCTGTTTATAAGCTATGGACTACACTGAAAGTGCGTTCATCGGTTTTAGGTGTTTTTTGTCGATGTTTTAACATTTTTGTTGTCAAATATTTATTTATATAACTATATTAACACCCTCTTAACATTTTGCTAAGCTTACCTATGACCCAACTTTACGCCTCATTTTCTACTAACCTGCTCCCATTCATCAGTGTTTTGCTGTTTACTGACGTGGCTTTCGCTTGTCAGTATAACATCAAAGCTAATGGGGTGAGGCTCTCTTTGGTTAGTGCTTTTTTTGGCGGGTTAACGGCGGGTCAACAAGCTGTGGCTCACAACATTTCCAATCACATTTTTAAATTACAAGTTACTTTTCATGATTACTTTTTGGCTTATGTTTCCTCCCACGGAAGTGGCGGTGGAGGCGGAGGCGGTGGTGACGGAGGCTAACAGGATTTAATGTGCCGAGCGCACTATCCCTCTAAAAATAATACAAATGAACGTAGTAAAACTTTTACTATATCATAACAATTTTTTAACCCAATTTTTTAATTTATGAATAACAACTACAATCCTTTGTGCGACAGTAAGGATACTTCGCGCAAACGAACATGGCAAACGAAAATGGCATTACTGCTGTTTTTTGTCATGTTCAGTGTTTTAGGTGTTCAGGGTCAGGTTACGGTCGCCGGTGCAGTCACTGGTAACGGAACCTATGCGACTCTGGGCGCTGCGTTCACGGCAATTCCGGCTGCTCAGGCAGGGGCTAACATCACGGTTACCATTACTGGTAATACGACGGAGGCTGCTACAGGAGCAACTTTGGTTGCCGGTACTTGGACATCGTTGACGATTGCCCCTAGTGGTGGACCGTGGACGATTAGTGGTGCTGCTACTGCGGGAACGCCCTTGATTACCTTTAATGGTTCGGATAATGTTACGGTTAATGGTGGTGGGAATTTGATATTCTCCAACACTACCGTTTCGGCTACTACCGGAACTTCAACATTAAAGTTAGTTGGTGATGCTACCAACAACACGTTTAATAATTTGATGATCTTAGGTTCTGCAAACGGATCAACAGGATCAAATACAGCAAACGTTTGGATTAGCACAGGTACAACCTCCGGTAATGACGGAAACTCGTTTCAATCTTGTAAATTTGGTCCAGCTGGTTCAAATTTACCTGGTCAATTAATTGTTGCTAATGGTTCTGCAACTAGTAACGCTATTCAAAATAGTGGCATAATTATTAATAATTGTGAATTTTATGATTATTTCCAAGCGGGATCTGCAAGTGCTGCCATTTATATGTCAACTGGTAATACTTCGTGGACAGTAACCAACAATAAAATTTACCAAACAGCTGCGCGTACTATTACAACTGCGCAAACTGATTATGGTATTTATATGGTTAATACTGGAACTACTGCTTTGGGAGAAAGTTTCACGGTTACAGGTAATACTATTGGATATACTAATAACTCTGGTACTGGCACAATGACCTATGATGCAGGTGCTACCGCAGGTGGATTTGTTGGGATTAACTTTTCGGCTTCTTCATCTTCTACTAGTACTAACAATATCAACTCTAATACCGTTTCAAATATTCAATGGACTTCTACTGCAGGTTCAACAATAACTGGTATAAGCAGTACTATTGCAAATACAGCAACTGGTGCTGTATTGAATTTGAATGGAAATACGGTTCGTAACATTAATTATATCAATGGTACAGGTACTTTTATTGGATTGTTGGCGGGTTATGCACCTACGACTTCGGTGAGTTCAAATACTATTACCAATCTTTCAAGATCAGGGGCAGGTGTGTTTTATGGAATTAATTATAGTGGTACCTCTAGTACTACCGATACTTTAAACCTAAATTCGGTAACGAATCTTACAAGCACATCTACCTCAAGTATATCTGCATTTTATGGTATTTATTCAGGGTCGTCTTCAGCGAACGAAATATGGACAAATAACACGGTAGATGGATTGACTTCATCCGCAACGGGTGCACAAACTGTTATGGGGATTGCTAATCTTACCTCTACTTCAGGTAATAAAACGTGTCAAAATAACATAGTAAAAAACATTAGTCTTCCATCTACAAGTACAGGAACTCTTGCAGGTATCAGAATTGCTTATATAGGAGCTTTAAATGATATTTCAGGTAATACTGTTTCTGGTTTATCGGGAGGAACTAGTTTAATTGGTATAAACTTTGGTTCAAGTAGCGTTGCTGCTTCAGCTGTTACCAATGTCTATAAAAATAAAATTTATGGTTTAAGCTCATCAGTTGCTAGTCCAACGGTTTATGGGATAAATGTACCTGCTGGTGTAACCAACAATATTTATAATAATATTATTGGAGGATTAACAGCTGCTTCTGCATCTGGAACAGATGTTATTAGAGGGATTAGTATTACTTCTACAACGGCTACTTCCACACACAAAGTATATTACAATACTGTCTATTTAAATGGAACTTCATCTGGGGCTGATTTTGGTTCTTCGGGAATTTATCATGTTTATAGTGCTACAGCTACCACATCTGCTCTGGATATGCGTAACAATATCATTGTTAATGCTTCAGGAGCTAACGGAACCGGTTTGGCGGTAGCTTTCAGAAGAAGTTCGGCTACTGATTTGGCTAACTATGCTACTACCTCAAACAATAACTTGTTTTTTGGTACTAGTGGTGTATACAATAACGGTACAACCACTTATGCTTTCGGGCCTTTCCAAAGCTTGGTTAGTACCCGAGAGACCGCCTCTAAATCACAAAACCCAACTTTTGCCAATATTTCGAATGGTGCTTTGAGCACTTATTTGAATTTTGCTGACGGAGCTATCAATTTAGCCGGCGGTAATGCGCAAGTTATTTCCGGATATACTACTGATTACAGTGGGGCAAGCAGAGATGGCAGTGCTCCTGATATGGGAGCCTTTGAGTTCAATCAAGGAACTATTTCTGCGCCAACAATTACCGGATTTACCACTGCTTTCAGTCCATCGGCACCTATTTATTTGTGTTCTACCGGAGGTTCTGTGGTTACTATTACCGGTACCGGTTTAGATACGGTAAGTTCGGTGTTGTTCAACGGAGGATCTGGGGTTAACTTAGCGGGTACTATCACCGCCCAAACGGCTACTTCGTTAACCGTTACTTCACCAGCCGGTGTGGTAGACGGTATCATTCGTGTGACTAACCCGGGAGGTTCTGCTGATTCGAGTTCGGCCTTTACTACGGCTGACCCGCCTACGGTAGGTGTTAGTTCGGCTGCCACTATTTGTTCGGGTTCGAGTACTACCTTGACTGCAACCGGGGCTAATACTTATGCCTGGTCGCCTTCTTTAGGATTGAACGGTACTACTACAGCTTCAGTAACAGCCAGTCCAACTACTACAACTACCTATACCGTTGTTGGGACTACCACTGCAGGATGTTCAGCAAATAATACGGTTACCGTAAATGTTAATGCTGCTCCGCCAGCCATTACTGCAGGAGCCAGTTCAACTACACCATGTTTAGGTGCTTTGGTTAATTTGACTTCGACTTCCGGCAATATAAATTCAACTGTAAATGAAGGTTTTGAAACATTTCCACCTTCAGGTTGGACCTTTACTAATGAAGGTAGTGGAAATGCATGGACTTCGACTACTACTTATTTCAGAACAGGTACAAGAGCTTTGTATTATTCCTATAACTCATCAAACGCTGCTGATGCATGGGCATATACACCAGCTCAAAGTTTGATTGCAGGAGTTACATATACTGTTTCTTATTGGTACAGAGGTAATGGTACAACTTATCCAGAGAATTTGAAATTGACAGTTGGAACTGGTTTAACAAAAGCCAGTCAAACCACTACTCTAGCTACTCAAAGTAATATTACGACGACAACATTTACCCAAGTGTCTGTTACTTACACACCAAGTGTATCCGGAGTTTATTACTTCGCATTGAACTGTTTTTCAGCGGCAAATATGAACTATTTGGCAGTTGATGATTTTTCAATAGCTAGTTCTTTACCGGCAAGTTATTCATGGACATCATCACCAGAAGGATTTACATCTAGTGTTCAAAATCCAACAGGTTTAAACGTAACTCAGCCTACAACTTTTACAGTTGTTGCAACGGCTAACGGTTGTTCAAAATCTTCTTCTGTAACAGTAACGCCCAATGCTTTGCCAACCATTTCTACTAATGGCACTTCTACTATTTGTGCCGGTGGAGCAGGAGCGAGTTTAACGGCTACCGGTGGTGTATCATATTTATGGTCGCCTACTACCGGCTTGAGTTTTGCCGATGTGGCTAACCCAACGGCTACCCCAAGTGCTACTACCACCTATACCGTTACCGGTACTGATGCTAATGGCTGTAAAAATACGGCTACTGCTACCGTAACGGTAAACACACCGGTGGCTATTACTACTCAACCGGCTAATCAAACAGCGGTTGAGAACAGTTCAGCATCGTTTAGTGTTGTTGCAACGGGTTCAGGATTAACTTACCAATGGCAAACTTACAACGGTTCGACTTGGGATAATATTTCGGGAGAAACGGCAGCTACTTATACCATAGCTTCTGCGCCATCTTCTTTAAATAACAGCCAATACCGTGTGATTGTTTCCGGAGCTGCGCCTTGTGGTTCTGTCACTTCCTCTGCGGTTACTTTATTGGTGGGTTCGGTAGCCATTACTACCCAGCCGGCTGATCAAACGATATGCAGTAACGGCAGTGCTACTTTTAGTATAGTAGCTACGGGTACGGTTACATCCTATCAATGGCAGTACCAAGGACGAGATGTTAATAACGATATTATTTGGATTGACTTGTCGGGAGAAACTAACTCTAGTTTAATTTTAACCGGTCAAACTTCATCTAGTTCCGGAATAATTGTTCGTTGCTCATTAAACAATGGTGAGTTGAACTCTAATCCGGCTACGTTAACAGTTTATGATGCTGTTGTTATAGGAACCCAACCAAGCAGTCAAACGGTATGTTCTAATGCAGCTTCGGTAACTTTCACCAGTGCGGCTACCGGTTCGGGAGTTTCTTATTTATGGCAAGTGAGCACTAATGGAGGTTCGACTTGGACCAACATATCCGGTGCTACTGCTGCTGCTTATACCATCAATACTCCGGGTGTCGGATTGAATAATAATCAATACCGTGTGGTGGTTTCAGGAACAGCCCCTTGTGCTGCAGTTACTTCAAATGCTGCTACTTTAACAGTAACCGATGTTGCTGTTGCAGCCAGTTCAACTTCTATATGTATTGGTCAGTCTGTGACTTTGAGCGCTACTTATACCGGTGTGCCTAATACAACCAACTCGTCTTGGGTGTGTGCTACCACCGGAAGTGGAGCTACTACTGCTGTTTCGGGTGATTCGGCTGTGGTTACGCCTACGGCTGCCGGAACTTATGTTTATACGTTTACTACTAACGGATCTTGTTCGTTTACCCGAACTGTTTCGGTTACGGTGAATGCTCTTCCTGTAATTTCTGCTGTTACCGCTACTCCGGCTACGGTTTGTAGTGGGGCTAACATTAGTTTAGTGTCAGCAAGTGTTACTAATGCAAACGGAACAGTTGCTTTGGGAGCCGGTGCTTCTACGAGTGGTTCTGTTGCGGCATCAGTATTCCCAGGATCGTGGGGTGGAGCAAAATCGCAATATTTAATCAAAGCGTCTGAGTTGACCGCATTAGGTTTGACAGCAGGAAATATTACTTCTATTGCTTTTGAGCCAACTTCATCCGGTCAAACTTATCAAGGATTTTTTGTAAGCATAGGTGCTACCACCGATAATGTGCTTACTGCTACGTTCTTGCCAAACGGAACACAAGTATATGCTGGTACTTTAGCTGACAATGGATTCACTCCTGTTGCCAATACTGTTAATACTTTAGCATTTGGAACCGGTTCAGGTTCTGCCAGCAGTTTTGCCTGGAATGGAACTTCCAATATAGTGGTTACGTTTTCATGGAGTAGAGTGCCATCGGCGTCTACATCAACTTCTTCTACTATGAAGTATGATACGGCATCATTTACTTGTACAACATACAAACAAGCAGACAGTCAAACACCAGCTGCTATGTTAGCACAAACTACTGGTACAACTTCAACCAGTCGTCCTAAATTCACGTTCGGTGGAGTAGTTGCTACTAATCTTGCCTCAACTTATACTTGGTCATGGAATACTACACCAGCTGTTACCACTGCTACCGGCACTACTTCGGTTGTTAATACCAGTGGTGCTGCCGTTTCGCAAACCTTTACGGCAACCGCTACCAATGTTGCGGGGTGTTCTACTTCTTTGAGTACAAGTGCTGTAACTATTAACTCTACTATACCAACTCCAACTGCTACCGATGGTACGCAATGTGGTACCGGTACTCCGACTTGTTCGGTAACCGGATCGGGCAGACCAGGAAATACTTTCCGTTGGTATACCGTTTCTACTAATGGTACGGCTCTTTCGGGTCAAACCGGCAGTACATTAGTGGCACCTTATACTATAGCTGCTACCACCACATTCTATGTGGCTGAATTTGACGGTTTGTGCGAAGGACCTAGAGTGGCAGTTACTCAAACGGTAACTACTCCATTTGCGTTTGCCCTTTCGGCATCAACCGCCACTAACTGTAGTGGATCTAACAGTTTAACTCCGGTTACCATTACTACAAATGGCGGATATGATACGTTTACTTGGTCAAATCCAGCTACGGTTTCGGGTAATTCAAGTACCGGTTGGACTTTCAGCCCAACGGCTACTACTACTTACACCTTAACGGCTACCGGTGGAGGATGTTCGACTACCGCTAATGTAGTGGTGACCCCAACGGCTTTACCAGTCGTTACTGTTGCTGCCAGTCCGGCAGCCATTTGTGTGGGAGCTTCTTCGACCTTGACTGCTACAACCAATACAGTAGCTGCCGGTACCGTAAAAGTAGGTACAAGTACTACTACAAATACCTCTTCGACAGGATATCCAACAGCGTTTGGAGATTATTGGTATCAAGATTGGCAACAGTATGTATTTACTGCTGCAGAATTGAACGCGCTTGGATTGACTGCAGGCAATATCACTTCATTAACGTTTGATATTTCAGCTCTGCCATCAAGTACTTCAATTTCTGATTATAATGTTAAGATTGGTTCGACTTCTAACTCAACATTGAGTGGATTTACTACTACAGGTTTAACAAATGTTTATGGTCCAGCCTCCTATACACCAACCGTTGGAGCCAATACGATTACGTTTAGCACTCCCTATTTTTGGAATGGTACTTCAAATATCATAGTTGATATCAGAGAGACCGGGTTGTATGGTTCAGCAAATGCTACTACGAATTATACTACAACTACCGGTAATACTGTAGTTTATGCGTACGCTTCGACCAGTAATTCATCGTTCTGGACTTCTTCGCCTACTGCAACTACATCAACATCAAGACCTAATATTACTTTTGCCGGTCAAAAAGTTACTCAATCAGCAGGTACTTTAGCCTATACTTGGAATGGTTCTTCTACTACCGGAAATGTATTGACTGCATCGCCTACTACCACTACCACTTACACGGTGTATGGTTTGAATGGGACTACAGGATGTACCGGTACGGCCACGGCTACGGTGACGGTTTATGCGCCACCGACAGCTCCTTCGGTAACTAATGCTATCCAGTGTGGTACACGCGTTCCTTTGGTTTCGGTTGCTGATACTAATGGTTATACTACCCCTACTTTTAAATGGTATGCGGATAACCTTACTACTACCGCTTTACAAACCAGTACTTCTACAACTTTTACGGGAAGTATAAGTACTACTACTACATTCTATGTGTCTGTAGTGAGTCCGGGAGGATGTGAAAGTCCAAGAACAGCAGTTACTACAACTGTGGTAGCTCCTGCTGCTTTGACTGTTACTCCTGATACAACTGTTTGTGCAGCCGGAAGTGCTACTTTGACTGCTTCGGGGGCTGTATCTTATACTTGGTCGCCAGCGTTAGGATTGAACGGTACTACCGGTGCCAGCGTGGTTGCTACTCCAAGTGCTACTACTACTTATTCGGTAACCGGTGTTGATACGAACGGTTGTACTACTGCTGCTGCCACTGTTAAAGTTACTGTAGCTCCTTATCCAACGGCTGTAACCATTACACCAGGTGCTGCTTCGGTTTGTACTAACAGTGTAATGTCGTTGACTGCTTCCGGTGGTACAATCGGAGGATCAGGAACAGCAACTTTTGGAACCGATAATGCTGCTACAAAAATTAATACAACAGCCGTTCCATATAGAACGGGTGCAGGTACAAATGGTCAACCTAAAAATCAATATTTAGTTTTGGCCAGTGAATTGACTGCTGCAGGTATGACAGCAGGAAATATTACCTCTTTAACATTTGTTACCACTTCTGCCACAGGTGTTATGTCTAATATGTCATTTAGAATGGCTAATACCAGTGCTTCTGTGTTGACATCTACTCTTTTGACCCCAGCATTTACAAATGTGTTGACATTAGCATCGTATACTCCTGTTGTAGGGGATAATACACATGCATTTACTACTCCATTTGCTTGGGATGGTACTTCTAACATACTTGTAGAAACTTGTGGTACCGTTACAAGTGGGTCAGGATGTACAATGGCGACTACTACTACTGCTGCTGTTACAACAGTTGGAGGAGGAGCATCAACAACAGGCTGTAATGATACGACCGGAACAACTATTTCAAATGCAAGACCAGTAATGAAATTAGGTTATACATCGGTTGTACCAACAGTAATTACATGGTCTCCAACTACAGATTTATACACAGATGCTTTGGGTACTACTGCTTATACAGGTGGTGGTGCAACTGTAGTTTATACTAAACCAAGTATGGAACGTACTTACACCGCTACTGCATCAAATGGTGCTTGTGCTACTCCTGCTACTACTACTGTGACGCCGGAGTCGTTGCCTACTTTTGCCATCAATGGTACTACTACTATTTGTAAAGGACAATCTACTGCATTGACTGCAACGGGAGCCGGTTTGACTTATAGCTGGTCACCTGCTTTAGGATTGAATGGTACTACGGGAGCTAGTGTAACCGCTACTCCAATGGTAACTACTACTTACACTGTAGAGGCTACTAATGCTTCGGGTTGTAAATCAATTCAAATGATAACTGTAACCGTGAGTGATCCGGGAGCTATTTTATCGGGTACTACTTCACAGTTGGGTATTCCGGGAGGAACCACAACTTTCTTAGTAGAAACCGCTTCAGGGGCTACTTATACTTACCAATGGCAGTACAGAACATCTGCCAGTGGTACATGGTCTGATTTGTCAGATGACAGTTATCATTCAGGTGTTACAACAGCAACCCTTACTTTAAGCGATATTCAAGAATCTTGGAATGAGTATCAGTACCAATGTTTGGTTACCGGTGCTTCTCCTTGTGCTACCTTGACTCCAATAGTTGCTACGTTAACCATCAGTTCAACCGGAATTGAAACCCAACCGCAAAATGTAACGGTTTGTGCTCCGGGATCTACTTCGTTCAGTATAGTTACCAATGGAGATGAGCCTTATGGTATCCAATGGCAAATGAGTACTGATAATGGAGTTACATTCATCGACGTTGCTGAGGGTACAGATACTGTTACCGGTTTGACCTTCTCCGGTGTAGATACCACTACGTTAGGAGTTTCGGGTGTTACTTTTGCTAACAATGGAATTAAGTTCCTTTGCATGTTGAACTATTACTTGTTGAGTGATTCAGCTACATTGACTGTGAAACAACCGGTTGATGCTTCTAATCCTGCTAACCAAACGGTATGTTCATCAGGAGGAACTGCCACTTTCAGTACTACAGCTACCGGTTCTGATTTGGCTTACCAATGGCAGTTTAGTACCAACGGAGGTTCTAGCTGGGGTTCTTATACAGGAACCGGTGCCACTACCGCTTCTATTTCTATCGTTAATCCTGCTTTAGGTCTTAACGGTACGCAATACCGAGTGGTGGTTTCGGGTAATGCTGCTTGTAGTAGTGTTACTACTGCTGCGGCTACCTTGTTTATCAACAATCCAACCATTACTGCTGGGCCAGTTGCTGCAACAGTATTAAGAGGAAATACGGCTGCCTTTACCGTTGCGGCTAGTGCAGCTACTTCTTACCAATGGCAACGTTCCGCTACTTTGAATGGTGCTTATGTGGATGTAGTTGATGGCACTCCGGCTTCTGTTTCTTATTCAGGAGCTACTACAGCCACTTTGTCTGTGGTGACTACTGAAGCTGCCGCTATAAGCTCTGCTAATTATTACAGATGTGTGGTTACTAATAACGGATGTTCAGTTACTTCTGTTGGTGCTCAATTGACCATTAACGGATATTGTACCCCTAGTGTTGCCACTACTACAACATCTTATTTTGATAGAGTTGCTCTGAATGGAGCTACTTCATTTGATAATTCGGGATCAGGTTTCTCTGCCAATGGTTATGGAAACTTTACTTCCTCTTTCTCTGCTTCTCAAGTATTGGGTAATTCGGTTACGTATACTACCACTCTTGCCGGAACAACAGTAGGAGTTGCTATTTGGGTAGACTGGAACCGCAACGGTACTTTTGAAACTACAGAACGTGTTGCCAATACCACCAGTTATGTTTCAACGTTTGCCGGTAGTTTCACTGTGCCAATGACGGCCACTGTTGGTACTACACGAATGAGAATTATGATGGATTATAACAATTCAAATCCAGCGAATCCTTGTACTCAGGGAACCAGAGCTGAAACTGAGGATTATACCTTTGAAGTTTTACCTCAACCGGTATGTACTTCTGAGTCTTACGTTGCCGGTACTGCTTCAGCCGTTAGTACTTCCCTTTGTTACGGTAATACCGCTTCACTTTCATTAAACGGGTTTACTACGGGTATCGCCGGTTTGACTTATCAATGGTATTATTCAGCCAATGGTGTTGACTTTAGTCCGGTTTCGGGAGCTACTTCAACAACATTTACTACAGGCAGTTTAACCGCTAATGCTTATTACTATTGTGTTACTTCTTGCTCTGCAGGAGGGTCGTTGACATCAAACACAGTAGCTGTAACCATTGCTAATCCGCTCCTTACCGGAACAACTCCGGCAGGAAGATGTGGTACCGGTACCGTTACTTTAGGAGCTACTGCTAATGCAGGATCTACTGTTAATTGGTATGCTGCTGCTACCGGGGGAGCTATGCTTGGTTCAGGAACCAGTTTTACAACTCCAAGTATTGCTGCAACAACCACTTATTATGCAGAAGCATTTATAGGCTCTATGGGTACAGCTGCCAGAACAGCACCTGCTTCCACTGATAGTGATTGGTGGACGAACTATGGATTAGTATTTGACACATCTTCAAATATTACTTTAAATTCTGTAGTAGTATATCCGGTAAATACTACGCCTGCTGCTATGACTATCAAATTGTTAAATAGTTCAGGTACACAAGTGCCAGGTACATCTGACGTGGTGTTTACACCTGTAAGTGCTACAGGTTCAACGCCTCAAACGGTTAACCTGAACTATGCAATTCCTGCGGGAACAGGTTACAGATTAGTTGTTTCATCTGGTATGTCTACATCTAATAAGTTAGTTCAAGAGACTACCGGTTTCACTTATCCAATGATTAATGGACCAGTTTCTGTTACCTCTAACTGGAGTTCAAGTTCAACCAGTTTAACTTACTATAACTGGTTCTATAACTGGAGTGTGACCTCAGGTTGTTCTTCATCAAGAACTGCCGTTGTGGCTACTGTAGACGCGTTACCAACCGCTACTATTTCTTATGCCGGTTCCCCTTACTGTAGCACTGCTACCACAGGAACTGTGACCAGAACCGGTACTGCCGGTGGTGCTTATTCTTCTACTGCCGGTTTAACTATAGATCCATCAACCGGAACTATTGATGTGGCGGCCAGTACACCGGGTACTTACACCGTAACGTACTCTATGAATGGTACTACTTATTGTGATGCTCAAAGAGCTACTACAACGGTGGTAATCAACCAAGCCTTAACCTCAGGTTTTGCTTATGATTTTGCTACTTACTGTACTAATCAGGGTGTTATTACTCCAACCGTATCCGGAACTGCCGGTGTGTTTACCGCAAGTCCGGCCGGATTGAGTATTAACGCTACTACGGGAGCTATTACTTTGGCTAGTTCAGCTGCCGGTACTTATACTGTAACTAATACGGTTTCTGTAGCGGGATGTGCTAACAGTGTGTCTACTTTCCAAGTGACTGTAAATGCTGCTGTTGCTATCACTACTCAACCGGTGAGTGTTTCTAAGTTACCGGGTGATAACGCTTCGTTCTCAGTTGCTGCCACCGGTACCGGCTTGACTTACCAATGGGAAGTTAATACTGGTTCAGGATGGACTGCTCTTTCAGGAGAAACGGCTGCAACTTTGAGTTTGACGGCAGTAACGGCTGAAATGAACGGCTATCAATACCGCGTAGTTGTTTCAGGTGCTGCGTCTTGTACGCCGGTTAGCAGTAGCGCTGCTACTTTAACTGTAAGTACCGCTGCTATAGCTACTCAGCCTGTGAACTTCACCGCTTGTAGTGAAGGTGCAAATACCGCTACTTTCTCTGTTACTACTACAGGAATTGTAGATACTTATCAGTGGCAAGTGAGTACTAATGGTACTACTTGGACTGATATCACTAATGGAGGTATTTATGCCGATGCTACTACTGCAACCTTGTCGTTGTCAGGATTATCGTTGACCAATGATCAATGGCAATTCAGAGTTGTACTTAACAGTGCTGTGTATTCTAACCCTGCTACTTTGACTATCAAAACAGCGGTGGCTATTGCTACACAACCTAGCAGCACAACAGGATGTAGCGGAGGTTCTGCTTCCTTTACTGTAGCGGCTACCGGTTCAGGTCTTGGCTACCAATGGCAAGTGAGTACCAATGGTACTACCTGGAACAATGTTTCGGGTGCTACTTCGGCTACTTTGACTTTGAACAGCTTAACCGCCAGTATGAATGGTTACCAATACAAAGCTATAGTGTCAGGAGCTTCACCTTGTAGTGCTTTGACTTCAAGTGTTGTAACTTTAACGGTTAACACTGCTGTTGCTTTTACTACTCAGCCTGCTAGTACTACCGTATGTAATGGTGCTAATGCTACCTTCTCCGTAACGGCAACTGGTACTGCACCAACTTACCAATGGCAAATGAGTACTAACGGTACTACTTATAACAATTTGTCTGGTGAAACGGCTGCTTCATTAACAGTGGCTGCGGTAACTATGGGTATGAATGGCTATAGCTATCGTGTGGTTGTTTCTGGTGCTGCACCTTGTGGTACAGTAACTTCCAATGCTGCGGTATTGACCGTGAATCAACCAGCTGCTCCGGTAATTACTCCAGCATCTGCGACAGTATGTTTAGGAAGTGTTCAAACATTAACGGCTACCTCTGCCTCACTTCCTCAACCAGGAATTATAGGAACGGGTACTGTTTCTAATACAACAACTACTCCTTTCAGAGGCTTCTATGGAGGTATCAAAGTTCAATTTTTATACACTGCTGCTGAATTAACAGCATTAGGCTATTCAAATGGAACAGTTATTACCTCTTTAGGAATGGATATTACTTCTTTCACAAGTCCATATACTTTCAATGGATTTACAATAGGAATGAAGAATACCAATACAAGTGCTTTAACAGCTACATTAGAAACAGGATTAACAACAGTTAAAAACTCTTCTAATTACACTTTAAGTGGTACTGCGCCATTTACAGTTACTTTACCACTTGATACCAACT
This sequence comes from uncultured Flavobacterium sp., assembly GCA_964413435.1. Classification (GTDB taxonomy): domain Bacteria; phylum Bacteroidota; class Bacteroidia; order Flavobacteriales; family Flavobacteriaceae; genus Flavobacterium. The sequence goes on along the minus strand of CAYPSB010000044.1, from coordinate 3,169 downwards.
TTACTTGGAATGGAACTTCTAACCTTGTGATAGAATTCTGTTTCAATAATAATAATGGTGGTGGAGTTTCTGGTAATTCTGCTAATGTTAGATCAACTACTGTTACAGGTTCTACAGTATATTATTCAGCGGATAGTACACCAGGCGTATGTTCTAGTGCAACTGGTACAACATCAACTACTAGAGCTAATATGCGTTTTGGTGTGAGTGGTGGTTCAATTACTTGGACACCAACAACAGACTTATATACTAATGTAGGAGCAACAACTGCTTATACAGGTGGTAATGCTACAACAGTTTATACAAAACCAACAACTAGCAGAACTTACACGGTTACAGCTACTAATTCACTTGGCTGTACTAATAGTTCTACTGTTGCTGTAACTGTACCAGCATCATCTACTTTAGGTTCTATCACGCAACCGTTGATTACTTGTTCAGGAGCTCAAACTACGTTTAACCTAACTGGTTTGTTGCCTAACAGTACGTCTACGATCAATTACACCATTAACAGTGTGGCTCAAACCGCTATCACCGGTGTAGTTGCGGATGCTTCAGGAAATGCTTCCTTTACGGTAGCTTTATCTGCGGTGAATAACGGAAGAACTTTGGCTATCACTTCTATTACCCGAACTGATTTAACGCCAGCTTGTGCTACTGCTATTACGGCTAACAATACCGTAGTGATTGCAGTACAACCATTAGTGACTTACTATGCCGATGCTGACGGCGACGGATTTGGTAATAATGCTGTTACCCAAATTACCTGTCAAGGTCAACCTGCCGGTTATGTGACTAACAATACGGATTGTGATGATACGGATAACACTAAACACGCTACCTTCAACTTCTATGTTGATGCTGATGGTGACGGTTACGGAGCCGGAGCTCCTGTTGCCTTGTGTGCTGTAAACGGTACCACGCCTCCAACAGCCGGTTATGTAACTAACAATACGGACTGTAATGATGCTGATGCTACTAAATATGCTTCATACTCGTTCTATGCTGATGCCGATGGTGACGGTTACGGAGCCGGAAGTTTAGTGAGTGTATGTGCGGTTAATGCTACTACACCGCCTTCAGGATACTCCTTGAACGGAACAGATTGTGATGATGCTGATGCTACTAAATGGAGAAGTACCACATTGTATGTTGATGCTGATGCTGACGGTTATGACAACGGAACCGCTACTGTATGTTGGGGAGCCACTGTACCTACAGGATACTCACAAACTACTTTAGGTACCGATTGTAATGATGCTAATGCTTCTGCCACTGTACCAGTTACTAACACTAGTACTGTTACCGCCTGTGGTTCTTATGTATGGTCTGTTAACGGAAACACTTACACCAGCAGCGGTACTTACACTTCTGTAGTGAACAGTTGTTTGACCGAAGTGTTGCATTTGACTATTTCATGTTCGTCTGTGGTAACGATTACCGCTAACATTGAAGGTTACTATGATGCAGGTACGCATGCTATGCGTCCGGTATTGATGAACCAAGGTGTAGGTTCCAGTTCTACAGATGTAGATCACATTACAGTAGAGTTACACGATGCGAGTACTTATGCTTTAGTGGCCACCACTACTGCTATGCTACAAACTAACGGTACTGCGGTTGCTACTTACAGTACTGCGCCTAGTGGTTCATTCTACGTAGTGGTTAAACACAGAAATTCATTAGAAACATGGAGCGCTACTCCTGTTGCTGTAGGTCCAACACCTGCCAGCTACAATTTCACTGATGCTGCTTCTAAGGCTTATGGTAATAACATGAAAATGTTAGAAACCGGAGTTTACGGATTCTATTCAGGAGATATTAATCAGGATGGATTTATTGAAGGAACAGATTATGATTCATTGAATACAGATACTGCTAATTCAGAAATAGGTTTCTTCTCTACAGACTTGAATGGAGATGGATTCGTTGATGGATTGGATTACGATTCTATTAATACAAATGTTGCTGATTCAGTTATAATCAACCGTCCATAATTTTAATTTTAAATTTTAACATATGAAAAATTCAATAAAAAATGCTTACTGCAAATTTGGATTGATGCTTTTTCTGGTGATGCTTTGCATCACTGGAAAAGCGCAAACCGTTGCAGGAGGTCAATATTCAATAGGTATTGGTGTAGCTACTGCTACGGCTAATACTATAGATGTTCCTCTTGTGGTTTCAGTAGTTAATCCATCAGCAGGAATGAGATTTACGGGTTTTCAAACCTCTATTAACTTTAATCCTGCTATTATTAATGGTGGTACGGTTTCCGGAACTTTTGTTCCTGCTGAAGTAACCTTTAATACTATTGGTACTGTGTCTTGGAATGGAGCCAGTAATGTGAGAATTACCCTTACGAGTCTTTCTACAACAGGTTCGTCAGGTGTGAATTTGGCACAGGGTACTTCCCTTAACATTGGTACAATAAGAATTAGCAATACTGCTAATTGGGCAACCGGTAACGCAAATTTATGGTTGCAAGATGTTAATGCAAATCCTCCGCTTAGAACTCAGTCTATAGTTCAAGGAGTTCCTTATGGTACGACCGCAGGTGCGGCTCAGAGTTACACTGTTTCTCAGCCAGCATCACCACCAGGGTTAATTATTATGCATACAGCTGCGAGTCCATATTCATTATCTGTTGGACAAATTTGTGCTACTTCTGGTATCGCCAGTGTAACCAATGCTGCTTGTTTTGGAGGTACCGGTTCGGCTACAATTACTTTGTCTCCGATACCGACGCTTAAAAACATTACGTATACAGGAGCCGGTAACGGTTCAGCTACTTTAACTGCAGGAGGTGCTTTCACCCTTACAGGATTAGCAGCCGGAACTTATTCGGTGGTTATTTCAAACGCAGGATGTGGGAATGTTACTGTTCCGGTAACTGTTACTCAACCAGCTTTACAGACAAGTTCAACTACTGAATCGGCTTGTGGTAGCTATACCTGGGCAGCCGGAAACGGTGCAACCTATAATGCATCAGGAGACTATACGTATACTGATACTTCGGGTGCTTGTCCGGTTCAAAGAACGTTACACTTAACCATTACTCCAGAGACTACTAATACTACAACTGCTTCCGCTTGTAATACATACCATTGGGCGGTTAATGACGTAGATTATACTGCCTCAGGAACTTATACCAGTGTTCGTGATTGTC
>CAYPSB010000043.1:0-25852 GCA_964413435.1 uncultured Flavobacterium sp. | reverse complement strand
AAAGGGGATTTGATTCTTTTGAGGAATTGGAGAAATATTACCCATTTCAGAAAAAATTTCAGAGAGCACTAAGAACTCAATCTGTTCAATCAAGAAGCTTGGTTTAACAGAACCTGCAGCAGTCCAAACGATTTTATGTTTGTTATTGTTGATTTGGAAACCAATAAACCTCTCGGCGCCTGTGGACTTTTATATACCAATTGGATTATCAGGTCAGCAGACTTTTCATTCTATATCGGACATGATGAATTGTATATGGATGACAAATATGCATCAGATGCCGCCAGCGTATTGATTGACTACGGATTTAAAGATTTGAATTTGAATAAAATTTGGATGGAATTGTATGAATACGACGAGAAGAAACTGAATTTTTTCAAAAACAAATTCCATTTTCATGTTGATGGCATGTTAAGACAAAATGCCTTCAGCGAAGGGCGATACTGGGATTCATATGTGATTTCCTTGTTGGCTTCAGAATACTTGAAAAAATAAACTACTGCAATGAAAAACTTAGCCATTATTCCGGCAAGAGGCGGAAGCAAAAGAATTCCGCGTAAGAACATCAAGAACTTTTTAGGGAAGCCCATCATTGCCTATTCGATAGAAGCCGCTTTACAGTCCGGGCTTTTTGATGAAGTGATGGTGTCTACCGATGATTCTGAAATTCCAGAAGTAGCCAAGCAATACGGCGCTAAAGTTCCTTTTATGCGCAGCGAAAAAAATGCGGATGATTATGCAACTACGCTAGACGTACTTAAAGAAGTGGAGTCAGTTTACAAGGAAAAGCTGAATCTGACTTTTGACTGCATTTGCTGTATTTATCCGACGGCACCCCTTATTAGTATTGCCAAACTCAAGGAAGGATATGACTTATTAATCAGTCAAAAACTGGACGTTGTATATCCTATTGTTCCTTTTTCTTATCCTTTGTTACGCGCGGTTGAGATTGATAATGGTATAACGCGTATGGTTTGGAACCAATACATGAACAGTCGATCCCAAGACCTGAAAAAATATTATCACGATGCCGGTCAATGGTATTGGTACACCCCGGCAACCATTAAGGATTCCCTGTTTACTGATAAAACGGCCTCAATTATTTTGGACGAAACCGAAATACAGGATATTGATTCTTTGATTGATTGGCAATTGGCAGAAATGAAGTATAAGCTTTTAAATAATTCAATAAAAGAATAACTTACGGTTATCTACAATTCGCTATGAGTATTAAAAAAGCCACAGTTTCCAATGTGAAATGGTCTTTTATCGAATCGATGAGTATGCAAATCATTAGTTTTTTGCTGTCAATTCTGTTGGCCCGGCTTTTATTACCATCAGATTTTGGAGTATTAGCAGTAGTTAATGTATTTTATCTTTTAGTAAACACCTTCATCGATGGAGGTCTCAAAGAAGCACTAATTCAAAAGAAAGAAGCAACAAATGATGATTACTCCTCCGTCTATTGGACTAATTTGATTGCTTCCACATTTTTATATTTTGTACTTTTCTTTTCCGCCCCTTTTATTGAAGATTTTTATAAATACGATAACCTGGCTTTCTATATCCGTATTCAGTCTCTTTGTTTGTTTTTAGATTCATTTGATATTATTCAATTGGTTAGAGCCAATAGAGAACTGAAATTAAAACGCATTACAAAGGCACGTATCCCGGCGGCTGTTATTAGTTTGATTTTTGGAGTTATTTTGGCATACAATGGTTGCGGTATAATGTCGCTCATCTTGATGCAAATAGCTCAATCGTTTATCTACACATCCATTTTATTGTATCGTTCTGAATTTTTTCCTAAACCATTAATAAAATTAAACAGTCTGAGAGAACTTTATGCTTATGGATTTAAATTGTTTATTTCCGGGTATATAAATCGCATTTTTACTCAAGGGATGAGTCTGATTTTTGCTAAATATTACTCAGCCTCAACTTTAGGACTTTATTCGCGTTCCCGAAATTTACAAGGTTTACCGAGTAATATCATAACAGATACTTTAGTAAAAGGTTCCTACCCAACGATGGTCTTGCTTCAAGACAATCATAGTGCCTTGCGAAAAGTTTATCATGGTACCCTGCAAATATTGGTAATTCTTACTTCTGTTTTGTCGGTAGTCATTTATTTCCAGTCTGACAATATAGTTTATTTTTTGTTTGGGCAAAAATGGATGAGTATGGTTCCCTTACTACAAATTGTAGCTATTGGAACTGTTTTTAATGCCGTTTCAACGCTGAGCAAAAATATATTGAAAGCAGTAGGAGCTGTTAATTTATTTTTTCGATTAGAATTGTTGAATAAGATTACCAGTATTTTGATTATATTATTCATGGTGCGGTACTCTTTTACAACCATGTTGTTTGTGGTTATCATGTACAATGTACTCTTTCGCTTTTTGGAACTTTATCTGGCAGGAAAACTAATTGAATTTAAATTTTTAGAACAATTGAAAATGATTTTTAGTTACTTTTTAATAAGTCTGGTTTGCGGATTTATAGCTAACAGCATTGTTTCTTATTTTTTGTTTAGTCTTATTATAGTAAAACTTATAGTTTTTGGGTTAATTTTACTCGTTTTAAACATTGTCATTTTGTACGTTTTTGATAAAAAAATATTTAAGGATATCAAACAAACTATTATCATTGAGAAATTGATTAACAGTTTGTTGTTACTGTTTCATAAAAAATATAAACTCGGACGATGGTACAATTTTAAAGAGAATTGGGGTGATGGTATAAATCCGGTCTTAGTCAATGTTTTGTACGATAAGAAACTCATTCACGTGAATAGTGTTTATAATTTTATGAAGCTGAAAACCTATAGTTGTGTAGGGTCTATTATAAATGTTTTTCCAAAAAATAAAAGAATTATTATATGGGGGAGTGGTGTTGCTAATCCGGATTTACCCCTAAAATACAAGCCGATAGAGATTCTTGCAGTGCGAGGTCCGTTAACATTGGAATATTTGAAAAATAACGGAGTGAATTGTAACCCCGTTTTTGGTGATCCGGTATTACTCTTGCGAAAAGTTTATGATCCAAAGAATATAGAAAAGAAATACAAGTACGGAATCATTTGTCATTACGAAGATATAACCCCTGAGCTCAACAAACATATTAGCGATAATCCGGATATTTTAAGAATTGAAATTATTAATGATCTCACGAAGCCTTATGAAATTATTGATCAGATTTTGAGTTGTGAAAACATAATTTCATCTTCTTTGCATGGACTGATTTTGTCTGACTTATATGAAGTACCTAATGCATGGGTGTTCTTTAAGAATTTTGAAAAATCTACTTTTAAATTCAAGGATTATTATTATTCAATTGAAGTATTCGAGAACAAACCTTTTATTGTTCATGAAGAGGAGTTGGTAGCCAATTTGGGGAAAATGGTATTCAAAGTAAATAAAATAACACTTGATTTGGATTTGTTGTATAACTCCAGTCCGTTTAAATAAACAATCATGATATTAGTAATCTTCGGGACTCGACCGGAATTTATCAAAATGGCACCAATCATTCAAGAATTGAAAGCACAAGGGCTGTCATACAAAACGATAAATACAGGTCAGCACAAAGAAATGTTATTACCATTATTAGACTGGTTCGGAATACGTCCGGATTATGATTTGTCAATAATGAAGCCCAATCAAAGCCTTAACGGAATCATACATTCAAGCATTCTTTTGCTGGATGAGATTTATGAAAATGAAAAACCAAGCGTTGTATTGGTCCAAGGCGATACAACCACAGCATTTGTAGGGGCTTTAGCAGCGTTCAACAAGAAAATTAAGGTTGGACACATAGAAGCCGGTTTGAGAACTAATGATTTGTATAATCCTTTTCCAGAAGAAGCTAATCGCAGATTGATAGGTCAAATAGCGACTTTTCATTTTACTCCCACGACTCAAAACACAAAAAATCTTGTTGATTCCGGAGTCAGCGAAGAAGCAATTTACGAGACGGGAAATACAGTAATTGATGCGCTTTTGTATACTAAAAACAAACTGAATGAACAAAGTCATCTTTCTGTTGTACTCCAACGTTCGATTGAAGAATACGATAGACTCATTACAATAACGGGACATCGTAGGGAAAATATCGGAAAAGGTTTTGAAGAAATATTTAATGCTATAAAAATCTTGGCAACTGCCAATAAAAATATATTGTTTGTCTATCCGGTGCATCTTAATCCATTGGTAAAAGACGAGGCTGAAAATATTTTAAAAGATATGCCCAATGTAATGTTAGTTCCCCCATTGGATTATCCTGCATTTGTTGAGCTAATGTCAAAATCATACTTAATTATTTCTGATTCTGGCGGGGTACAAGAGGAAGCCCCAAGCTTAAACGTTCCAGTTTTGGTTACCCGGAATAATACTGAACGGGTGGAAGCTGTTACATGCGGTGCAGTGGTTTTAGTTGGTGTTGACAGAAAAAATATAGTAGATCAGGCTACGGTTTTACTTGAAGACGTATCTTTACATAATCAGATGACTTTGATTCAAAATCCTTATGGCGACGGCACCGCTTCCCAAAAAATAATTTCAATATTGAAATCACATGTCTAAAAAAGTATACTTCGTTTGCGCCCCTGTATTTTTATATTGGCCAGTGGCGATTTCTAAAAAGCTCCAAGAGATTCATCCGAAAGAGTCATTGCTTTTTGGAGGATTTATAGGAGGACCTGTAAAATATCATGAAATTTTAAAACAAGAATGGGGAAGCTCAGCGGATCAAGTAATTTATACTCATGATCTGGAAGAGCTGTGGTTGAACACCCCATATAGTAAAGAAAAGTTAGATCATTTTATTTCATTGTTTGGTCACAAAGCATTAAACGAGTTAATTATCGCTGATAGACAAGTTGGGTATGGCTATCTGTCGGGAGGAGGTATATCAGAGGCAAAAATTCTTAAAAAAATAAAAGAAAGTAAAGAATCTCATCTCAACTATATAGTAGGGATGTTGGATTATTTAGAGAATTTTTTTGAGCAGAACAGACCAAATGTGCTCTACAGTTATGCTGTGGCAGGGGCTTTTACTTTAGCCATAGGATTGTTTGCAGACAAGCTGAATTTTACTTTTTTGAAACTTACTCACAGCCGTTTTGGTGACAGAGTAGTTATTGATACTTGTCCGGTTGACAGTATGAACATCGTCAGAGAAAAGTTTCTTGACAGTAACTATAAATTTTCAGATGAATCCATACTTTTTTCAAAACAGTATTTGAATGATTTTAGGAAGAAACAATCACAACCGGAGTATCAGACGCTCCAAAATCAAGTGTATAAAAGCAAAACAGAATTTAAGAACCAACTTAAACTGTATGTAAAAAAGTGTAAAGGGTTGTTGAGTTCCAAGAATGATTATTTTCAGGGGTCATATGCGGCTAATGTTGCTTATGAGCAAAAGACAGTCAAGGGTATAAAAGAGTTCTGGAAAAAAAGACCTTTTTACCCTAAAGAGCAACTCCTCAGTAAACCTTTTTTCTTTTATACTCTACATGTTGACCCAGAAGCATCAACGATGGTGGTAAGCCCATATCAAACCAATCAGTTTGCCGTAATTGAGGCTATTGCTAAGTCAAAACCAATTGATCATATCCTCGTTGTTAAAGAACATGTGACAATGATTGGTAGAAGACCAAAAGATTTTTATGAAAAAATAAATGCTTTACCCGGCGTTTATATGATTGATCCGACAGCATCTTCATTTCCGTTTATCAGACAAGCCAAGGCTATTATTACCATTACAGGAACTTCAGGTTTGGAAGCAATTATGCTCAAAAAACCGGCTGTTTTTTTAGGTAAGTTTATTTATGAGTTTATTCAGAAGGGTTTTGCCAGTACTACTGATTTATCTGATTTGAGTTCAATTTTAACCAACATAGAAGATATTACTCCTGCAGATGACGATACCCTGCATAGACTCTTAATGTGTGCTTACGAATCCTCTTTTTCATTCAACAGTAGTCTGATTTGGTCTGGAGTGAGCAAAGAAAAAGTAGAGCAAAATTCACAAGCTGTTGCTTCCTTTGCCAATGCTATTCAAAACTATTTGTAACCATGAAAAAAATACTTTTCATAGAGAGCGGGGTATATGAAGGGGGCTCCTTTATGAGCTTGGTAAAACACCTTGAAGCCTTGGATAAAAATCGTTTTACACCTGTTATTGTTTTTTTTAATACAAATAAATGGGTTAGTATTTTCAAGCAAAAGGGATATGATGTTCATTTGGTTAATGATGTCGTATTTTCAATGAATAGCAACAGGTTTTTCACATTATTAAATGCCTTTTTTATGAAAGGTTTTATTAGAATCAATGTTATTCCCTATTTAAGATGGCTGCATCGAAGTTCAATCAAAAAAGTTGAGAGTATTATTAAATCCTGTGATATAGACTATGTCCATTTGAATACAGAACTGTTTAGAGACAGAGTAGGACTGTTAGCAGCTGCATCAATGAAAGTGCCGGTAATTTCCCATTTGAGAAGTAAATATGAAATTGGGAAAATCCACTTTTCAAGTCAATACATTGATTTTGCCAATGCAAACGTATCAACTTATGTTGCCGTATCAGAAGACACCGCATCCTTTTGGGCCGGAGAAGTTAAAATAGACAGCAAAAAAACACGAATACTGTATGATTATTTTGAACCAAAGGAATCTTTAGATTCCTCGGATATTTATGGATTTGACGGGCTTAAATTAGTTTGTCCGGCAAACATAATTCCGGTAAAAGGGCATAGTTTTTTATTGGAGGTTATGGCCAATATAGTTACTGAATTTAACGTCAAACTTTTTTTGTTGGGTAGAGGGGAATCTGAATACGAAAAGACTCTGCGAACTCAAATCAAATCATTGAGGATAGAAGAGAATGTCGAATTTTTAGGATATCAGGATAATATTTATCCTTACTTACAACAAGCTGATGCGGTGGTGTTATTTTCAAAGCGGGAAGGATTGCCAAATGTAATCATTGAATCCATGGGAATTGGAACAATCATTCTGGCTACTAGTGTAGGAGGTATTCCCGAAATTATTCAAAACAATATTAATGGGTTTTTAGTACCTTACGGAGATTCAGAAAAAGCGACTAAAATGATCAAGGAAATATTAATGTTAGACCCGAGTGAAAAAAAAGATTTGATCTCAAAAGCCAAACAGAGAGTAAAAGATGTATTCTCAAAAGAACATTACCAAAATCAAATAAGCAAATTGTATGAGTAAATTGGTTAGTATTGTTTTACCCAGTTATAATGGAGAGTCCTTTTTAAGGAAAGCTATTGACAGTTGCTTGAATCAAACTTACAGTAATTTGGAGTTAATAATTGTAAACGATTGTTCTACCGATTCGACTGAGGAAATCATAATGTCATATACTGATTCAAGAGTAAAATATATAAAAAATGAAACCAATCAAAAACTTCCAAATTCACTAAATATAGGTTTTCGTCATGCCGGAGGAGAATATTTGACTTGGACCTCAGATGACAATTACTACGACGAAAATGCGATTCAGAGTATGGTAGAGGCCATAGAAGCGGAGTCTGTTGATTTGGTTTGTGCGCCTTATCATACTGTAGATGATAAAAACAAGATAACAGGTTCAAGAGCTGTTGGATTAAAGGAAGATGTCTTAATTGATAATGTTGTTAAAGCCTGCTTTCTATATAAAAGAAAAGTTCACGAAACTCTTAATGGATATAATCCTAATCTTTTCCTGGTTGAAGATTATGATTTTTGGATAAGAGCAGCATTTCATGGATTTAGGTTTTATCAGTTAAAAAATCATTTGTATTATTACAGATTTCACGATAAATCGCTTACAGAAAAAAGACGGGGAGAAATTTCCAAGGCACTTTATGCCTTGCTGATTCAACATGAAGCACTATTCAAGAATAGTAATAAAACTAACTTTTTAAAGCCTGGACTTTACAAAAAGCTGACAAATTTGGCTTTAGCTAACCAAGAAAATCCGGCAGTTTACTTCAAAAAAGCAATCAGAATGAATCCGTTTTTATTATTTAATAAAATTACTCTGAAATTTATACTTTACAAAATGAATCTTAAAGGGTAAAATTACAAGTCAAGTTATGAATGTTTGGATAGCAAAATACAGCCCGGAGGAATTCAGTCAGCAATATATTCAGGATTGTCAGTCATTTACGCGGACTATACCTCAACTTGTACAAGGCGAATTATTTCAAAAGAAATGGGGTAATTTCCATTTTGTTTCTTTTTGTACCAAGTTTGAAAAATCACAAAAAAGATACTTGCAACTCAGCGATGAGAGTATAAGCGGTTACTCAGGTTTGTTAATAGGGAAGAACACAACCGATGTAGATTACCGGGATATAAAAAACATTGATTGTAATACACCTGAGGAGTACAACGGACAATACGCATTGTTTCAGCTCAACAAAAACCAATTAGTTTGTAACGTAGATAATTTTGGTTTTCACAAAGTTTTTTATTTCCAAAAAGGAAATGAAATTTACGTAACCAATTACCTTAAGTTACTTCAGCTGACTAAAGAAATAACAGCCAATCCTGAACAAGTTTTAAGCGATTTTTTAACCAGTAGGTTTGGCGTTTTCCCGGGGTATAACACACTTTTTAAAGATGTATTCACACTGCCTGAATACGGTACTTTGACTATTAGGGACGGTGTGATGAAGGTGTCATCATACAAAGATATTAATGAACTTTTGGTGCCTAAAACCAATTTTGAGAACAATATTCAAAAAACGGCAGTCGAATACAAAAATGCAGCCATATACTTAAGAAATTTTCACAAAACAGCTATAGGAGTATCAGGAGGATTTGACGGGAGGCTCATGTTGAGTTTTTTCTACAATACCCAAGGAAAAAGTCTGGAAACGTATACCTATAATCGGGCAGGAAAACTTGATTTATGGATAGCCTCTTATTTGAGTCGCAAATTTCGGGTGCCTCATAAAAAATTTGAGTTGGAAATTAAAGTAAACGACTTTACTCCTGTTTTGAATGAGTTCAAAGATTCGAAAGGAGATGCTTTCACAAATGCTTTGGATCAATCAGTCGGGCGGTTTTTTGAGACAGACGATTCTTTTAAAGTGAGTTTGGGTGGTAATGGTGCCGACACAGACTGGGAGTTTGGTGAAAAAAAACTCAAAAGTTTAAAAACAGAAAATTTTAAAAGTTTTGTATCATCCTATGCCTTAATGTTGGTCACACATCCTCTGGTTTCTGAGAAAGTAACTCAACAATTGGCTAACAAGATTGAACATTATTTGTACAATAAATACAAGGTTTTTGAAAACAAAGAAAACTACATACAATTATTAGCTTCGGCTTTTTTTCATTTGGAACGTTTCAGAGGAGAACAAGGGTTTGTTTATTCCCAAAGAGGGAATGTCAATAAAGATATTTTTGCCCCGTTTGCTGTCGAATCGTTTAATCAATGTGTGTTTAGCGCTACTAAAAACCAACTGCAACGTACGCTTAAAGAAGGAATTCATTTCAGACTTTATTACGAGTTGACAGAAGGGAAGGTTCCATATGCACCAATTCTTACCGCTCGTAATGAATTCGGAAAAAATCTGTTTCAAAAAGCATTGAATTACATAGCTCCTGTTATGCCAAAACTCATTTGGAAATTATTCGGAGGAGATACCAATCAACGAATTCGTAAAAAATACGCGAAGAATAATAATGATCTGTCAAAAGATTATTTGATTAAAAATAATGAGAGTGAATTGTGGAAGTTTTTGGATTATGCTACTATACAAAAAGGACTCAATGATGACTATAATGGTCAATACAACACGATAGCAACTATGGTTAAATTTATAGAAAACTATACCCGATGATAGTATTTTTTCTGCCGGATCTCAGAGCAGGTGGTGCTGAGCGGGTAATGCTTAATTTGTTGATTCGCTATCACCAACAACACCGTGATGAAGCATTGGCGCTATTGTTATTTAAAAAAGAAGGGCCTTTGTTAGAGGAAATTCCGGATACCATTCCTGTTTTTGAACTCAATACCAAAGGCGCAACTAAATCGGTTGTTTCTTTCATTCGTTTTTGTCGTAAAAGACAACCCAAAATCGTATTTGGTAGTTTAGGAGCGAGTCTGACGACAAGTTTGGCAAAACCTTTTTTGCCTAAAAAAACAGTCATAATCAACAGAATCGGAAATACCATTGGGGCTGAGAAACTTTTATTTAATAATGCCCTTAAACGCAGTTTGTACATTTGGGCCAACAAAATAATAGCTAAAAAGTCTGATCATGTCATTTTTCAGTGTCATTATATGGCCGAAGATTATACCAAAGAAACAGGTGTGCAACCCGTTTTTTCATCGGTTATTTATAATCCTGTCAAAATAGCTCACATACAAAAATTGGCACACCAGCCGGTTGATAAACAATATACTTTTGTAGCGGTTGGGCGATTGAATACTCAAAAGGATTATCCTACACTCATTAAGGCTTGTGAACTGCTCAAAAAGCGCGATTGTGTTTTTACTCTTGCCATTTTGGGACAAGGTAATCTTAAGAAAGAACTAGAGCAGCTAATAAATGAATGTGGTTTGGAAAAGCATGTTTTTCTGCTGGGGCACCAGTCCAATCCTTACCCATATATACTGCAGTCGTCCTATTTGGTTTCCTCGTCGCTGTACGAAGGTTTCTCAAATGTAATCATAGAAGCATTTTGTTTGGGAAAACCGGTTATTGCTACGGATTGCCCTGGTGGTAACGCTGAGGTCATTCGTCACGGACACAACGGTTGGCTTTGCCCACTTCAAAATCCGGAAGCGTTGGCAGAGGCCTTGTATGCCGGATTGCAACAAAATGTTCAGATGACAGCAGAACAAATTGCACAATATGGAGCCGAACGGTTTTCGGATGATATCATCTTTGATCGCTATGAAGCCATAATCCGACGTTATTTGTCCTAGAAAATGACTAAGTTTACCGCCAAACTACTGATGACACCCAGCAAATGAGCATGAAAGTTCTATACCTAACCAAATACAGTCGGAACGGAGCCAGCAGCCGTTTGAGGAGTTACCAGTTTTTTCCTTTTTTGCAATCGGAAGGGATTAAGGTTAAGGTGAGCCCTTTGTTTTCCGAAAGGTATCTGGTTGATTTGTATTCCGGTAAAAAAGCATCAGCATTGACGATTTTAAAATGCTATTGGAACCGGTTTTTGGTTCTTTTTACGGTTTCCCGTTATGACAAAATCATAATCGAGAAAGAACTGTTTCCGTATTTTTTCAGTTGGTTCGAATGTATTTTGAGTTTCTTTGGAGTAAAATATGTTGTTGATTATGATGATGCCGTTTTTCATAATTATGACAGGAGTCAGTCAACGTTGATTCGGTTTTTTTTGAGTCGAAAAATAGATCGCGTCATGCGATACAGCGATTGTGTGGTGGCCGGGAATAGTTATCTGGCCGATAGAGCCCAAAATAGTGGTGCAAAAAAAGTTGTAATTCAGCCTACAGTCATAGATGTTGACAAATATCTTCCGAAAGTAAATTACAATACGAATAGAATTGTTGTGGGATGGGTAGGTTCGCCTACCACCTTTAAATACATGAAAAGTATCCGGCCGGTTTTTGATCAGTTGTTCGCAAAATATGATGTGATCCTTCATGTTATTGGAGCTAAAGAAGATTTGGGTTTTGGCGATAAAGTCAAATATTTCGATTGGTCTGAAACGAATGAGAGTTCGATGATATCACAATTTGATATTGGAATAATGCCGCTGGAAAATACTCCCTGGGAGCTCGGGAAGTGTTCCTATAAACTGATTCAATACATGGGATGTGGAGTGCCGGTAATAGCTTCTGCGGTAGGAATGAATAATGAAGTCGTAAAAGAAGGAGAGAATGGATTTTTAGTAGTAACTCATAACCAGTGGTTGGAAAAACTCATCCTATTGATTCAGGACCAAGAGCTAAGAATGCAATTCGGGAAAAAGGGAAGAGCACTAGTAGAAGAACGCTACAGTATTCAAAGTAAAATAACACAATTAATATCTATCCTTAGTTCATGAGCACTGTTAACACAAAAAGTCAATATCTTGATGTTTTACAGATATTTAGGGGTATAGCCGCACTTATGGTTGTAGTTCACCATTCAGTAGGTTCGCTGAAATTTTATCATAAAATCGATTCGCCCTTATTGAGTTTTATAGGGGCTGTTGGCAAATATGGTGTTGATTTTTTCTTTGTATTGTCGGGTTTTATCATAGTTTATACCGCTCATTTCAAATACAATGAACCTAATGTTTTTAAAGATTACGTGAAGAACCGATTGATACGAATTTATGTTCCTTATCTCCCCATCGGGGTTTTTATGTTGTTGTTATATACTTTTATACCTTCATTTTCTAATGGTAGTCGAGATTTAAGTATTTTAACTTCGCTTACTCTAATCCCTCACGGAAATCCGGCTTTGTCAGTTGCCTGGACGCTCTCTTTTGAATTGTGCTTTTACTTATTATTTAGCGTTTCCTTTTTCTCCAGAATAGTATGGAACTATCTTGTATTATTTTGGGTTGTTTCTGTTTTGCTTTTCAATTACACATCTTTACATTCACTTGCTTTTTTAAAGAATCCTTTCATGCATGTCTTGCTGTCTCCATACAATATTGAATTTGTCTTAGGATATTTATTAGCATTAATAATTGTTAAAGAAATAAGGGTCAATAAGTTTCTGGGTTTGATTTTTGTCTTTTTTGCTTTTGCTCTTTTTGGCTATCTGAAGTTTTATAATTTACAGGCTTTTTCGTTTTCGATAAATCTGGTATTTGCTGTAGCAGTCTTCGGTATGATTTATATTGCTATTGTTTACTTTAATAAAAAAATGAATAAAAAGGCTTTAATGATGATGATAGGAAATGCTACTTATTCTATTTATCTCATTCATAATCCTTTGCAGATGATTGTCATAAGGTTTTATCCTAAAATCACTACTTCTTTTAGTTTGATATCAGCATTACTTTTGGTATTGTTCTTATCTTCATTAATGGGGTATTTCTATTATTTGGTGTTTGAAAAGAGAGCTATTAACTTTGTTAAATCTAAACTGTTAAATTAGAATAATGGATATATTATTTTGCATACTGTTTGTTGCTCTGGGATTTTCCTTCATTAATGGATTTAAAGATAAACTTTCAATAGGGGATATCAAGACTTTAAAAAAACTTTTTATATATCATCTCGTTTTTGGAATTTACTACTGTTTTTTCGTGTTGGGTGATGCTGTTGGTCATTGGAGGCAAGCCAAATTAATGAATCACGAGGATTTTATTTATTCTTTGACGGAAGAACAGGGGACCTATTTTATTCACGCTTTTAATTATCTTCCGGCTAATGTTTTGGGACTTTCCTATTTTACAGGGACAATAATGTACAGTTTGATTGGATTTATAGGATTAGTTTATTTTTATGTCATTGCTGAAACTTTTGTGCCCTATAATTCAAAGTTCAAAAAATACTATCTTTTTCCGGGACTTTTTTTTCTGCCTAATCTTCATTTTTGGAGTTGTGCCGTGGGTAAGGACACTTTGTTGTTCTTCTGTATAGCTATATTTATGTATGGCGTAATTAAACCAATTCAACGAATACCTTTTTTGATTTTAGGGTTAGGGCTAGCCTACTTTGTACGTCCCCATATGACTCTTTTCATGCTTTTGGCCTATGGAATGGCCTATTTTTTAACGTCAAAGGTGTCTGTTTTTCAGCGTGTTGTTTTTTTTGCAATGATGATCGGAGTTAGTGTGACCATTTTGCCTTCAGTGATGGAGTTTGCCAAAATAGAAGAAGCATCGGTAGAAAGTTTTGATGAATTCTCTGATTATAAGTCTGGGGTCTTGAGTCGTGAACATGTCGGGTCAGCTATTAATATCTCGTCTTATCCATTTCCGTTAAAGGTATTTACATTTCTCTACCGTCCGTTGTTTTTTGATATTAACGGAATTCCGGCCGTTTTGGCTTCTTTTGAAAATTTGTTATTACTGATATTAACTGTGAAGGTGCTTCGGAATAATCCCGTTTTGGTATACCGAAAAGCGCCACTGGTCATTCAAGGGATGTTTTGGTTTCTGGTTATAGGTACTTTGGCATTTAGCCAGTCACTCGGGAATTTAGGTATCATGATCAGAATGCGCAATATGTTTTTACCGGGATTGCTCATTTTCCTGCTTTGGTCTTTTTCCTACCAAAAGCAAATGATGATTGAAAGTAAGGCTTCCTCAAATCAATGAAAATGAAGAAAAGTACCTTTATAATAGTGCTTTTTTTTTATCATTTACTTTTTGTATTGATTTCGTATCACTATTATGTGACTAAAGGGGGAGATGCACAACTCTATTGGCATACAACCAATTATAGCCATCACAAATCGTGGGTTTATTTTCTCAATTATGGTACTGATTTTATTCTTTTGATAAATTACCCCTTTATCAAACTGGGTTTGCCCTTTTGGTTTGGTTTTTTGTTGTATAGCTGCATAGGCTTTTTCGGGATTTTGAAATGGATGCAGTGGGCAGAACACGTATTTGGCTCCCATGTACAGTATAAAGGGATTAACGTCTTGTGGATAGTTTTGCTGTTTCCCAGTTTGCACTTCTGGACGGCTGCTTTGGGCAAGGAACCTCTTGTTTTTTGGGGAATTGCCTGTGTGTTTTATGCTATAACTACTCAAAAATACAACACTTTTGGATTTATCGTCGGCAGTCTGTTGTTGATTATCATACGTCCACACGTAGCTCTTATGTTACTGATGGCAGCTGTGTTGGTTTTCGTGTTTCAAAAAAAGTATTCTTTGCGATTCAGGCTGATTTTGGCAGCGACCGGAGTTTCTGTTTTGGGTGCTCTGTTTTACATGGTCTTGCAAATAACTAAAATCAAGTATTTGGATTGGAACCGAATACATTATTATAATGACTATTCCATACTGTCTTTTAAGCATTCGGGAGGATATGTACCTATGCTTGATTACCCGTATTTCTATCGCTTATTTTCGTTCAATTTCAGACCGCTTTTTTTTGAAGTCCCATCGGTGTTCGGTTTTTTTTCTGCTCTAGAGAATGTTCTGTTGCTTCTGGTTTATGGCTTGGCCTTGGTAATTACGATTAGATATTACTCCAAAATAGGATTTCCCGAATGGATGAAAATCACCTTTTTATTTGCCCTGATTGCTTCCTTGTTATACATACAACGTTATGCTAATTTTGGTATTTTTATGCGTACTAAAATAATGTACCAGCCTTTTGTGGTAATTGCTTTATTTTGCATCATCAAACAAGGGCTATCATTTCGCAACGCTAAAACCTGAATGAAAAAACAAAAACTCATCCGCATTACTACGGTTCCTCTTTCTTTGGATAAACTGCTCAACGGGCAGTTGCGTTTTATGAGTGCTTACTTCGAAGTAATTGCTGTGTCTTCGGATAAAGCCGGTTTAGATAAGATAGGCGAGAAGGAAGGGGTTGCGACCTTTCACGTTGAAATGTCGAGAAAGATAACGCCTGTTGCTGATTTGATGGCTGTCTTTCGTTTGTATTGGTTTTTGAGAAAAGAAAAGCCGCTGATGGTTCATTCGCATACTCCCAAAGCCGGTATCGTTGGGATGCTTGCAGCCCGATTGGCCGGTGTGCCACACCGATTGCATACGGTAGCCGGTTTACCACTTTTGGAAACCACCGGAATAAAAAGGAAAGTACTTGATTTTGTTGAAAAACTGACTTATGCCTTAGCCACTAAAGTTTATCCCAATTCTCATGGGTTACAAACAATTATTATACAGAACCACTATTGCCAACCTTCTAAATTAAAAGTTATCGCCAACGGTAGCTCCAATGGCATAGATACTACAGTTTTCAATCCGGCACTTTTTTCTGATGTAGCTAAATCCGTTTTAAGAAAAGAACTCGCTATTGAAGAGAATGATTTTGTATTTGTTTTTGTTGGACGCTTGGTCAAAGACAAAGGTATTAATGAGATGGTCAGTGCTTTTGATGCTTTTCGAAAAGCTCAAGAAGATAATTTTGTTTCGAATTGTAAACTGCTTTTAGTAGGGGATTATGAAACCGATTTAGATCCATTGTTGCCCGAAACGTTAGAAATGATTCACAACAATTCGGCTATACTGGCTGTTGGATTTCAAAACGATGTTCGTCCTTATTTTGCCATTGCGAACGCTTTGGTATTCCCAAGTTATCGCGAAGGATTTCCCAATGTGGTCCTGCAGGCCGGTGCTATGGGATTACCCTGTATAGTCTCGGATATCAACGGATGCAATGAGATTATTGAAGAAGGGATCAACGGCACCATTATTCCGGTAAAAAACGAAAAAGCTCTTCAGGAAAAAATGCAACTCTTCATAGAAAACACTAACTACTATCTTCAATTGAAGCAAAATTCAAGAGCCATGATTGCTTCACGTTACGACCAAAAAGTGGTATGGCAGGCCCTTTTATCCGAATACCGTCAACTTTAAACAAGCGGTACGTTATGTTTATCAGATACTTAAGTAGAAGCGTATAGTAGAATCCCATTTTTACACCTTCAGCTACAATTTAAAACCTTTCATCGATAATAAATGGTGTTTTACATGAATTAAAATGCATTTCAACTACAAAAAAGCGCATTTTATCGACAAAAAATTTGGTTTCCAAAAAAACAATAGTTTTCTTTGCTCCTGGAATTGAGCGTACAGCCATTTAAAGTATTAATTTTTTGTGAAATACTGTCATTAAACGACTATTTGCGCCGGTTGTCAAGAATGTTTGCTGTCAAATACTCTCAGTATTAAGTTTGTTTAAAATTTGAAACTCAAATCTAAAATTTAAAATACCAACGTATGAAAAATTTTTTACCTAATCAATTGAAGAATAAAGTTTTAAAATCAATATTCCTTTTGTTGTTAATATTGGGAGTGTCTGAGATGTACGGGCAGAAGGTAGCTTCGGTTTCAGGAAGCTGGACTAGTACGGCTACTTGGGGCGGAGCTTCAGTACCAGTGGCCGGAGATCAGATCATCATCAATTCGGGTGTAACCGTAACCTTGAATACCAGTTTTACGTCTACTAACTCAATAACATTGTTGGATGGCGGTATTATTAAATTCTCCAGAGGAAATACATTAATAGTAAACGGGACAATTGATTTTCAGGATGCTAATTCTAACCAGATAGTTTGGGCAGGTAATGAAAATGGTGGTAACCAATCTACCTTTACTTTGGGTAGCGGGGCTACACTTATCACTGCAAACAGCACGGGTCTTGTCGGAGCTACTGCTTCCATTCAAACCGCAGCTGGCAACCGAAATGTCAATTTAAATATAGGTGCCAATTATGAGTTTAACGGTGCGGCACAAACCATGACAGGTATACCTACTACGGTTAGAAATTTGACCTTTAGTGGCTCCGGGGTTAAAACATATAGTTCGGTAACAACAGTTACAGGTAATTTTGTAATGAGTGGTACTGCTGTGACAACTACAGGAGCCAACATTTCTGTAACCGGTAGTTTGACTGTAGGTTCAGGCTCTAAACTAACTTTGGGTGGTTTTTCACTAAGTATAGGTTCAACATCTTCTATTTCGGGTACGGTTGATACCGCTACAGCCGCAACAGGGACAAAAACTTTTACAGGTGCCGTAACCATAAATTCAGGAGGGGTATGGGACCTAACCGCTACTGATCCTGCTACCAGTTTTGGAGGAGGCATTACCATGAATGGAACTACATTTGACAATGGAACCGGTGCTACTGCATTTTCGGCTAGCCAATCCCTTTCTGGTTCGGGAAATATGACCTTTGGAGGTTCGGTCACTCCCGCTATAGCAACAACGTTAACCAATAACAATACTGGAATTGTAACAATAAGTAGTATAGTATTAACGGGTAATTTTACGCAGGGCACCAATTCCATATTATCGTTGACCGGTGCAACACCGTTTAGCGGAGCAGGAACTTTCAATGCATCAACCAATGCCAACACAGTAAATTATACTGGTGCTGCACAAACAGTAAAAGCAGTGGCATACCGAACAGTATCTTTCAGTGGAACGGGTGATAAAACTATACCTACCGGTACTTCTGTTGCAGGAAACTTGACAATTTCAGGAGTAAAAGCGGCTATTGGAGCAGGACTTACTATTAGCGTAAACAGTCTGACATTGGGCGTTTTGGGAACTAATGCCGGAACGTGGGGTTCAACATCCTCTACAGCTACCTATAAAAACAATTCCTACTTTACCGCTACAACAGGAGTTTTAAATGTAGGAACTGATACAAGAGCTACACCAACAGTGACTCCAACTGTAGGGGCCTATACATACACAGGCTTGCCTCAGGGGCCTAATTCTGCTACCAACACGGGAACCGGAACCAGTTACACTTTCAGCTATAGCGGAACAGGAGGAACTGTTTATGGACCTAGTGCTACGCTGCCGACAAACGCGGGTTCTTATACTGTAACCGTAACGGTTGCAGCCAGTACAGACGGATTTTATAAATCGAACAGCTCTGCTGCTACTGCTTTTTCAATTTTAACCAGAGCTTTATCCGTAACGGCCAATAATGGCAGTAAAATCTACGGGCAAACCTATACGGTAGGTTCGGGTTCTACGGCGTTTACATCGAGTGGTTTGCAAAATGGTGAAACTATTGGTTCTATTACTACAGCCAGTACAGGAGCGGTGAATACCGCAGCGGTAGGAAGCTACAATATAGTGCCTTCATCGGCTACGGCAGGCACATTCAATGCTGCGAATTATAATATTACCTACAATAACGGAACTTTGACGGTAAATACAGCAGCCTTATCCATCACCGCTAATAACGGCAGTAAAACCTACGGTCAAACGTATACGGTAGGTTCGGGTTCAACGGCCTTTACTTCGAGTGGTTTGCAGAATGGCGAAACTATAGGTTCGATTACTATTGCCAGTACGGGAGCGGTAAGTACCGCAGCGGTAGGAAGCTACAATATAGTGCCTTCATCGGCTACGGCAGGCACATTCAATGCTGCGAATTATAATATTACCTACAATAACGGAACTTTGACGGTAAATACAGCAGCCTTATCCATCACCGCTAATAACGGCAGTAAAACCTACGGTCAAACGTATACGGTAGGTTCGGGTTCAACGGCCTTTACTTCGAGTGGTTTGCAGAATGGCGAAACTATTGGTTCTATCACTATTGCCAGTACGGGAGCCGTAAATACCGCAGCGGTAGGAAGCTACAATATAGTGCCTTCATCGGCTACAGCAGGAACATTCAACGCAAGCAATTACAGTATTACTTATAACAACGGAACTTTAACCGTAAACGCGGCATCTTTATCCATTACTGCCAATAACGGTAGTAAAACCTATGGACAAACGTATACCGTAGGTTCGGGCTCAACCGCCTTTACTTCGAGTGGTTTGCAGAATGGCGAAACTATTGGTTCTATAACTATTGCCAGCACGGGAGCGGTGAATACCGCAGCGGTAGGAAGTTACAGTATAGTATCTTCTTCAGCTGTAGGAGGGACATTTGACGCAGCCAATTACAATATCACTTATAATAACGGAACTTTAACCGTAAATGCAGCTGCTTTATCTATTACAGCAGATAATGCTTCAAAATGTGAGGGAACAACCTACACTTTTGGAACTACTGCCTTCACTTCGAGTGGATTGCAAAACAGCGAAACCATCGGGGGAGTAACCTTAACCAGCTCAGGAGCTGCTTCGGGTGCAGCAGCAGGGGGGTATGCTATTGTTCCATCAGCCGCAACCGGAGGGTCATTTAATGCCGGTAATTACAGTATTACCTATAACAGCGGTACTTTAACAGTGATTGCTGCTCCAAATGCTCCAGCCGGAACAGATGGGGAACGTTGTAATTCAGGAACGGTTAACTTATCTGCTGCTGTTGGTGCAGGAGAGACTGTTGACTGGTACGATGCTTCTACAGGAGGTACTTTGTTGTTGAGCGGTTCCACATTGTTTACTACACCAAGTATTTCTTCAACAACTGTTTACTATGCCCAAACCAGGAATACAACTTCAGGCTGTGTTTCATTAACAAGAACAGCCGTTACAGCTACTGTTTCTCCAACTTCAGTGGGAGGATCGGTAACCGGGGGAACTACTATTTGCAGTGGTTCTACCAGCGGTTTGCTGACCTTGTCCGGACATACAGGAGCGGTAGTGCGTTGGGAGTCTTCGGTGAGTCCGTTTTCTACCTGGACTACAATTGCCAATACTTCCTCTACGTACACCTCGGGAGCTTTGACCCAAACTACCAAATTCAGAGCGGTGGTGCAAAGTGGTTCTTGTTCTGAAGCTAACTCGGCCGATACTACGGTTACGGTTGATGCTGCTACGGTGGCTGGTTCAGTTACTGGAGGTACTCCTATTTGTGCCGGATCTACCAGTGGTCTTTTAATGTTGTCCGGTTATACCGGTACTATTGTTCGATGGGAGTCTTCGGTTAGTCCGTTCTCTTCCTGGAGTACTATCGCCAATACTACAGATACTTATACATCCGGAGCTTTAACTCAAACTACGCGTTTCAGAGCTGTCGTTCAAAACGGCTCTTGTTCAGAAGTGGCTTCGGCTTATACCAGTGTAGATATTAATACGACTACTTGGAGCAGTGGTTCATGGAATAACGGAGCACCAAACAGTACTACAGCAGCGGTCATTTCAAGTTCGTTTATCTCCGGAGGGGTTAATCTTGAGGCATGTTCTTTAACTATCAACAATAACGCTACGGTGGTTGTTTCATCGGGTGATACCGTTACTTTGAGTGGGGCTTTGACAGCTGTACCAGGCAGTTTGGTTACTTTTAATAACAACGCCAATTTGATTCAAAGCGGTACTACCAATGCCAACTCGGGTGCTATTATTATTAAGCGCAGCAGCTCGCCTTTGATGCGATTGGATTATACTTTATGGTCGTCTCCTGTAGCGAATCAGCAATTACAGGCTTTTTCGCCTCAAACGTTGAGTAACCGTTTCTATACTTATACGACTTATGATTCGGTAAATCCACCGGGACCCACAAATAATACCAATTTGTATACGGCGGTGAATCCGTCAACGACCAATTTTGCCACTGCGACGGGTTATTTAATCAGAATGCCGAATAACCATCCGACCACACCAACGGTTTGGACCGGGCAATTTGCAGGAGTTCCTAATAATGGAGATTACAGTTATACCTTAGTTGACGGAGGAGCCGGAAAACGTTTTAATTTGGTCGGAAATCCTTATCCGTCACCTATCGATGCTACCGCTTTTGTCGGTGATGCCAACAATACTTCTTCGATTACCGGAACCCTGTATTTTTGGAGAAAAACGAATAATGTTGCCAATCCGTCTTATTGTACCTGGACTTTGGGAGGATTTGTAAGTAACAATCAGCCTTATGCTTCAGACCCGAATGATGTGATTCAGGTAGGTCAAGGGTTTTTCGTTGAAGGAACCGGTAGCGGAACGGTTAATTTTACCAATAACATGCGTATCGATGATCATGCCAACCAGTTCTTTAAAACGGCAGCTGTAGAACGAAACCGTATTTGGTTGAACGCAACCAGCGCATCCGGGATGTTTTCACAAACTATGGTAGGATATATGACCAATGCCACACAAGGAGTAGACCCAACGATTGATGGTAAATATATTAATGACGGAGGTATTGCTTTTGCTTCTTTAATCGATGCCACACCGTATGCTATTCAGGGTAGAGCCTTGCCTTTTGATGCTGCCGATGTAGTTCCGATGTATTTTAAAACCGATGCTGACGGTGAGTACACCATAGCCATTGATCATACAGACGGTTTGTTTGCCGCGGATCAACCGATATATTTAAGAGATAACACCACCGGTATTGTACACGATTTGCATACCGGAGGCTATACATTTTCTGCCACAGCCGGAAGCTATGATGCCCGATTTGAAGTGTTGTATCAATTACCGCTCGGCTATGTTATTCCGGTTTTCCATGCCAACCAAGTGGTGATTTATAAAAACACGGCTAACGAGTTTGTTATTAATACGGGTTCAACTGTTATGAATACTGTAAAAGTATATGATATTCAAGGAAGATTACTGTTAGAGAGAAAAGGTGTAAATGCCAGTCAAGCTACGGTAAATGCAGGTATGGCCAATGAAGTTTTGTTGGTTCAAATTACCTCAGAAGAAGGAGTAACGGTGACTAAAAAAGTTATTCGATAAATTTTTACCGGATTATAAACAACAATCCCTGTCAGGAAACTGACAGGGATTGTTGTTTTGTAGTGATTAGTGATTAGTGATTAGTGTTCGGGGTTTAGTTATTTGTAGCCTATTAATCAATTAATTTGGGTATTCATTGTCTGTCTGTTATCTTATGTCTGTTATCTTATGTCTGTTATCTGAACCCCGAAATTTTACCTTTGTTTGACGTATTGTTTTCTATAAGAATAATTTTAAATAATTTTTGTTGTAAAATTTAGTTTTTTAATTATAGAAAAAAGATTACAAAAAAATATCGACTAAAAACACATAAAATCGATAAAATAATTTCCGTTAAATACTTAACAATTAGTTAATATCTTTTTACCGCAGAGCCTTTTTTTATCTATATTTTTGACCTTGAATTAAATATTTATTTATGAAAAACTATTTACTAATGAAAAGTACAAGACTTCTATTAATATTGAGTTTTGTGTTGTTGATTTTACCTTTTAAAGGTATTGCGCAGTATAGTGGTTCAGGAACATTTAGCAAGATTTCTTCGATTGCTGAATTAACCGATGGCTATTATGTAGTTGCTTATGGAACAACCACGGCAATGAATAATGCCAATGGGTCCAATGGCTACTTTGGAAACACTGCTATTACTGTTTCCGGTAATAACATTACAAATCCTTCAACGGCTATTGTATGGAAAATTCAGACCGATGGAGGTGGGCGTACCATTTACAATGAGGCTAGCACAAAGTATGTTTCTTACACCGGAAGTTCTAATGCTGCTCAAGAGGTTGCAAGTGTAAGTACTGATAACCAAAGATGGACATTCGCTTATACCGGTTCACTTTTTACAATTACAAATCTTGCACTTACAACACGTTTGTTACAATACAATAGTGGTAGTCCAAGATTTGCTTGCTACACAGGTTCTCAACAAAATATTACATTATACAAATTAGCTGCTACTGGTTCAACAGCGCCAACATTAACAGCGGCTGCCGGAGCTACGGTAGATGCACCGTTTGATGTTACGTTTACTGATGATGCTACTTGGAGAGGTGCTATTACCGGTGTAACGGTAGGAGGAACAGCTTTGACGGCGGGGTACACGGTATCTGCCGGTAAAATTACTTTTACGCCTTCAGCCTCTGTGCCGGCAGGTTTGTTACAATCAACAGGAACTAAAAGCATTGTTGTTAATGCTACAAATTATACTGCGGCTACTGTTTCTCAAACCATCGGGGCAGGAGCGGCTACTAAATTGGCTATGAATACTCAGCCGGCGGCACCAGCCACTAATGGAGGTGCTTTGGCTACACAACCTAAAGTAACTATAGTCGATCAATACGGAAATACTACTACCAGTACTGCCACTGTTACGGCTGCTGTAGGGGCAGGGACTTGGACACTTGGTGGGACAACCAGCGTTGCTGCGGTAAGTGGTACCACTACTTATTCGGGTTTAACGGCTACCAGTGCAGCGGCAGTGACCGGAGCTACCATTGCTTTTTCTTGTAATGGATTGACAGGAGTTACTTCCAGTGCGTTCAATATTGCGGCACCGGCGCCAGCGAATGATACTTGTGCCGGGGCTGTGACAATTCCTTGTGGCGGTTCGGTAACGGTTGATAATACCAGTGCTACCAATGATACATTGCCAGGGGTAACTTGTGGTTCTACAACATCTACTATAGGTACTGTTAAAGGGATTTGGTTCAAAGTAACGCCTACTGCTGCAGGAACGGTAACAATTTCAACTTGTCCGACAGCTACAGCGATTGATACTTATCTTCGTGTTTATAGTGGTGGAACACCTTGTACAGGTTTTGCAGCTTGTGCCGGGTCTGGTGACGATAATAATGCCTGTACAGCAAATACGTTGTCTTCATTGGTGACGTTTACGGCTGTTGCTAATACAACATACTATGTTTTATGTGGATTGTATGATTCATCTAAAACACCTGGAGCTATTACAATAAGCGCTACCTGTCCGGTTCCGTTAGTAAATCCAACAATAACCTATAATAACCAAACGGTTACTTACGGGAATACAGGTGTGACCATGACAGCTATCTCTGATAGTAGTGGAGCGATGACTTATACCAGTACCAATACGGCTGTGGCTACTATCAACAGCAGTACAGGTGCTGTAACAATTAAAGGAGCCGGAACAACAACAATGATTGTAAATCAGTCAGCCGCCAGCGGTTATAATGCAGGTTCTGCTTCGGCCACTTTAACGGTAAACAAAGCAAACGGTATTACTATTACGGCTAATAATGTTTCTAAACCTTACGGCAATACCCTGAGTAATGGAAGTGTTATGGCTTTTTCGGTAAACGGATTGCAATATGGAGAGGTTTTAGGAACCGGAGCTACGGTTGCTGTAACTTATGGTTCGGGTGCTGCTTCTACGGATGCAGTTGGTAGTTATACCGGTAGCGTCGTGCCTTCAAGTCTGACTTTGGGTACAGGAGCTACTTACAATTCAGCCAATTATAATGCAACTACATATGTGAATGGTGACATTACCGTAACGGTTGCTAATCAAAACATTACTTTTGCGGCTACCGATTCAAAAGTATACGGTACAGCCGATTATGCTCCGGGTGCTACATCAGCCAGTTCAGGAATTAATCCTATTACGTATTCTTCGAGCAATACGGCTGTGGCTGATATTATCTTAGGAAATATTCGCATAGTAGGAGTAGGTTCTACTACGATTACTGCCAGTCAGGCCGGAGATAGTAATTACAATGCTACTACAGCTACCCAAACGTTAACGGTAACAGCCAAAGGATTAACTATTAGTGGTCTTACAGCCAACAATAAAATCTTTGACGGAACGACTGATGCTACCTTGAGCGGAACGGCTTCATTAGTGGGAGTAGTAGGTTCGGATGATGTAACATTAACCGGAACTCCGGTAGCTTCGTTTGTATCGGCTTCGGTAGGCAATGGAAAACAGGTAAATGTGACCGGTTACAGTTTGAATGGCACTAAAGCCGGAAACTATACACTTACACAGCCAACACTATTTGCAGATATCATCGCGACTACACCAACTTTGTTCACCAGCGGAACGTTGAATGGTTTGTCAACCGTATACGGAACTGCCAGCGGAACGACTAGTTTTGCTGTAAGCGGACAATCATTAAACGAAGGGATTTTAGTAACCGCTCCAGCGGGATTTGAAGTTTCAAATGGCGGAGACTTTGCGAGTACAGTTACAGTGGGTGGTTCAGGAAATGTTTCTTCTACTACTATTACTGTTCGTTTAGCAGCTACCACAGTTGTGGGTACTTATTCAGGAAATATTGTGGTGAGCAGTGCCGGTGCTGTTTCTTTAAATGTAGCTACGGTTTCGAGTACAGTAACACCAAAAGGATTGACCATCATAGGTCTTACCGGTAACGATAAAACTTATGATGGTACTACTACTGCTACGGTAAGTGGTACGGCTACTTTAAACGGAGTTGTAGGATCAGATAATGTTACTTTAAACGGTACTTCCGTTACTTATAATTTTGCTAATGCCAATGCAGGTGCTGCTAAACCGATTACCGCTTTAGGGTTTACTTTAAATGGTACTGCTGCCGGAAA